>NZ_JARESN010000002.1:0-659525 GCF_046054045.1 Paraburkholderia sp. RL17-368-BIF-A | reverse complement strand
GAGCGCGAGGCCGGCTTTATGGCCGTCGCGCGCCCAGTCGACCGTGAAACCCGCCTGACGCAGACCCGCTTCGACCCCGCAGCCGATCAGGTCGTCGTCTTCAACCAGTAGTACACGCATGGGACGCAAATTCCGTTGAGTGTTGTGATGATGATTGCGATGCATCGCGGAAAAGCGGCGCTGGAGTCCGCAGTTTAACCGCGCTGGCATCGCATGCATTACCGGTATGCGAATGGATTCTGCTTGCCCGCTTGAACGGCCTTCCTTGACAAAGACCGCGTATTGATACGAACCTTATGCCCCCGCAGCATGCGACGAACGCGACGACATTCGGCTGCACATTACCTGCAAGACCTTGAGCACATGAATACCTATGCCGATAAGCATTTCGTTTGAAGTTCTGGAGGTGCTGGACGCGATCGACCGTACAGGCACGTTCGCTGAAGCTGCGGAAACGTTGCATCGCGTTCCTTCGTCGCTAACGTACCTCGTGCAAAAACTGGAAAGCGACATGCAGGTCGAGCTTTTCGACCGCAGCGGCAGACGGGCGAAACTCACGGAGGCAGGGCGCTTTCTTATCGATGAAGGGCGTCAGCTTCTGGCAGCCGCACGGCATCTCGAAGCGAAAACGAAGGGCATACAGAGCGGCTGGGAAAGCGAGTTGCGAATATGTCTGGATGCAATCCTGCCGTCCGCATCGTTATGGCCGCATGTTCGTGCTTTTTATGACCTTGGAATGGTGACGCAGTTGCGCCTTTCGACCGAGGTGCTTGGCGGCGTATGGGACGCGCTGGTGACGCAGCGCGCCGATCTCGCGGTGGGCGCATTCGGCGAGCCACCGCATGCATCGAATATTGCAGCCCGGCCGATAGGCACCCTTCGCCATGTGTTCGTCGTTGCGCCCGACCATCCACTTGCCGATTTGCCGCAGCCGCTGGAAAGCGCGGCAATCGCGCGATACAGGGGCGTCGTGATAAGCGACACGTCCCGGCAATTGCAGCCTCAATCGGTCGCAAGGCACGACGGACAGAGCGTGATCGTCGTGCCCACACTCGCCGCCAAGGTCGAAGCGCTGTGCGAAGGTATCGCTGTCGGCATGTTGCCCGATCGCGTGGCGGAAGGCCCGATAAGCGAAGGCAAGCTCGTGACGCGACGCGTCGCGGGCGTGCGTGAATATACAAACTGTTATCTCGCGTGGCGCGAAGACAAAATGGGCCGCGCGTTGGAGTGGTGGATCGCTCAGCTCGACAAACCGGATCTGGTCGAGCGAATTTTTTGGGGCGTTGCCGCCGCGTTGATGCATCATTGACGGCATCTCATCCATCGGAGCGTTCCCGTCATCATGAAGGCACTTAGATTTGCGCAGTTCGGTCAGCCGGACGTCTTGTTCGTCGACGAAGTTCCGGCGCCCTCGGCCGGTGCAGATACCGCAATCGTTCAGGTGCGGGCGGCATCCATCAATCCGAGCGACGTAAAGAATGTCGCCGGCCGAATGAGCCAGACGACGCTGCCGCGCACGCCGGGGCGCGACTATTCGGGCATCGTTATCGACGGCCCGCAGGAATGGCTCGGCGTGGAAGTGTGGGGCTCGGGCGATGCCGGCTTTACCTATGACGGCACACACGCCGAGCAGATCGCGGTGCCCGTCGCGAGCCTTTGTCGCAAGCCGGGCAACCTGTCGCACGAACAGGCGGCGGCGATCGGCGTCAACTTCGTGACCGCGTGGTGCGCGATAGTCGAAGCGGCGCAGGTCACGAACGCGGACACGGTGGCGATCATCGGGCTGGGCGGCGTAGGCGGCGCGGCGGCGCAGATCGCGCGGCGCATTGGGGCAAGGGTGATTGGCGTGACGCGAGGCGCGCGCATGAACCCGTATGTCGATGCCGCCGTCGACAGCCTCGGCGATACCGTCGCGCAGTTGCGTGCGGCGAGCGATGGCGGCGCATCCGTCGTGTTCGATACGGTGGGCGGCTCGATGTTCGAAACGGCCGTCAAAATGCTCGCGCTGCGTGGACGTCTGATCGAAATCTCGGCGACGGATCGTCGTCAGGTGAGCTTTGACCTGGCCGATTTTTATCACAATGAAAGCCGGCTAGTGGGCGTCGATTCGCTCAAGCGGGACCTCACCGCGGCCGCCAGGATTCTCGAAGACTTGCGCGCTGGGTTCGAGGAGGGCAGTTATCAGCCGCCCGCCATCGCCAGAACGTATGCACTCGACGATGCCGTCGCGGCTTACCGTGCCGTCGACGCGGGCACGTCGGGACGCATCGTGTTGAGCCTGTGAAAGCCGCGCTGTGAAAGCCGCAGCGGCGCCACGTCAGTCTAGCTGCGGACCCAGTCATCAGGCGCTTCGAATGTCTTGATCACGCGTGCCGGTATGCCGCCGGCGAGGCTCCTCGGAGGAATTGCGCCGGTGACAATCGATCCGGCCGCAATGACACTGTGGTCGCCGATAGAAGCGCCTGCCAGAACCATCGAGTTCGCACCGATCCACACGTTGTTGCCGATTGAAACCGATGCCTCGGTTAGCGGTTCATCCGGGCATACCTGATGAAAGTGCGTGTCGTAGATATAGACCATGTCCGCGACCTTCACGGAGTGGCCGATCTTGATCGATTTCGCGGCGCATAAAACGACACCGTCGTTGAATAATGCGTTGTCGCCGACTTCGAGTACGGCATCCTGGAGCACCGTGAATTGCTGCCGAAGACGAAACGAGCGGAAGCAACAATTCTCTCCCAGCGTGACGCGTCCTTTGCCGGCGAAATCAGGAAAGTATCCGTCGACTATGGGTCGTCCCGCACATTGGATGGTCCGCGGTTTGACAAGCGAATAAAGGAGTCCCTTGAGGCTGGATCTTTTCAAAATACTTCCGAGGTCCATTTCTTTGACTCCTCCGAGTAATGCGTCAACGATAGGGAACTCGATATGGAAAATCGGGCCTTCGATGGTTGCGTTTTGGGGATGCGATTCTGGCGTGACTCATTTGTTCACGCCGGGACAGGCCGCGGTATGGAGCCGGCCGTTCGCGGTATCGATATGCGGAACAGGTGAGTATACCAGTGCCTTCGGAGGCGGCTGAGTTGGCGGCTGAGTTGGCGACGACAGGCGGTGTCACCGGGTGCCCGTCGCGCTTCGCAGCCGCACCTACGCGCGAGCACCTGGATTAGTTCCACGTGCAGCCGGATCGATGCTTTTCCAATAGTCATTCGCAAGGCCGCTTACCGTCGGTTTCCTCGGAGCGCATGGGACTAAGGTCCAATGGCGGCGGTGGTTCGAAGGTTGTAGCGTGAGCAGCAGCGGTCTGGCTGTTCTGTTTCATCACGACCAGCACATCGCGGCTCACCTGTACCGGAGGAAAACATGGGCCCTGCAATCGTGGATGTAGCCGAACAAGCACGCCTGAACGATGCGCGCGAGGCGAACGTGCCGTGGAAGAAGTGGGGGCCCTACGTCAGCGAGCGGCAGTGGGGCACGGTGCGTGAAGACTACAGTGACAACGGCGATGCGTGGAACTACTTCACCCATGACCATGCGCGTTCACGCGCCTACAGGTGGGGCGAGGACGGGCTAGGCGGAGTGTGTGACGATCAGCAGCGGCTGTGTTTTGCGCTGGCGCTATGGAACGGGCAGGACGCCATCTTGAAGGAGCGCCTGTTCGGCCTCACCAACAGCGAGGGCAATCATGGCGAGGACGTGAAGGAGTATTACTTCTATGTCGACAGCACGCCCACGCATTCGTACATGAAGTACCTTTATAAATATCCTCAGCGCGAATATCCGTACCGGGATCTCGTCCAGACGAATCGCCAAAGATCGCGCGAAGAGATGGAATACGAACTGCTGGACACCGGCATCTTCGACGATGACCGCTATTTCGACGTATTCGTGGAATACGCGAAGGCCGCTCCGGAAGACATCCTCGTGCGGATTACCGTGCACAACCGCGGACCCGAGACCGCACCGTTACGCGTTCTGCCGACACTCTGGTTCCGCAATACATGGTCATGGGGCGAGGACGAGCGCAAGCCGTCCGTGCAGGATGCGGGCGCTGGCGTCATCCGGGCCGCGCACCACGATCTCGGCGAATACTGGCTTCACTGCGAAGGCGCACCAGAGACGCTTTTCACCGAAAACGAAAGCAATACGCAGCGCCTGTGGGATCAGTCCAACGCGTCGCGCTATGTCAAGGATGCGTTCCACGCGTACGTTGTCTCGGAACAGCGCGACGCCGTGAATCCGGAAAGAACCGGAACCAAGGCAGCGGCCCATTACTGCTGCGAGGTGCCTGGCGGCGGCAGCGCGACCATCCGCTTGCGCCTTGCGCCATCCAGACTCGACGACGCCTTCGGCGGCTTCGAGCAGATCTTCGATAGCCGCCTCGCCGATGCCAACGAGTTCTACGAGCGCATTACGCCCAGATCGCTGTCCGAAGACCAGCGCCGGGTGCATCGTCAGGCGTTGGCAGGCATGCTCTGGGGCAAGCAGTACTACTACTTCGATCTCGAACTGTGGCTGCGCGAGCATGGCAGCCATCCGTTGCTCGACTCCGCGCGGCGCGATGTGCGCAATACCGAGTGGTTTCACATGTTGAACGCCGACGTGATCTCCATGCCGGACAAGTGGGAGTACCCGTGGTACGCGGCCTGGGACCTGGCCTTTCACACGATCGCGCTGGCGCAGGTCGATTTCGACTTTGCGAAGGAGCAGTTGCTGCTGATGCTGCGCAGCCTGTACGTGCACCCGAGCGGGCAAATTCCCGCCTACGAGTGGAATTTCAGCGATGTGAATCCGCCGGTGCACGCCGCCGCCACGCTGTGGCTGTACAAGTATGAGAAAGAACTGGGACGAGCCGACCCGCGTTTCCTGGAGCGCTCGTTTCAGGGGCTGATGCTCAACTTTAACTGGTGGGTCAATCGCAAGGACCCCTCGGGCCGCAACGTATTCGCCGGCGGCTTTCTCGGTCTCGACAACATCGGCGTGTTCGACCGCAGCGCGGAACTGCCGACGGGCGGGGCGCTAGAACAGGCGGACGGCACCGCATGGATGGCGTTTTACTGCCAGACCATGCTGGAGATGGCGATCAATCTGACCGAGTACGACCCGCTCTACGAGGAGGTCGCCTTCAAGTTCGTTCAGCATTTCATGTGGATCGCCTATGCGATGGACCGACGCGGCGAACACGAAGACGAGATGTGGGACGAGCAGGACGGCTTTTTCTATGATCTGCTGCGCCTGCCCGACGGCAAGACGACGCGCCTGAAGATCAGGTCGCTGGTCGGGCTGCTGCCGCTGTGCGCGTCCACGGTGTTCGAGGCGCACTCTCTCGAGCGCATGCCCAGGCTCGCCGCGCTGATCGCGCAGTTTCGCAAACGCTACCCCGAATTGATCGCGCAGATTGCCCCGACCGACACCGGCTTCATCGGCTATAACCAGCGCAGGCTGCTGTCCATTCTGAACAGGCGCAAGCTGGAACGGGTGCTGCGCTATATGCTCGACGAGAACGAATTCCTCGGGCCGCACGGCATCCGTTCGCTCTCCCTGTATCACCTGGAACATCCTTATGTGATCAACGTCGGCGGACAGGAGTACAAGGTGCAATACCTGCCGGCCGAATCGAATACCGGCATGTTCGGCGGCAATTCCAACTGGCGCGGACCGGTGTGGATGCCGGTCAACCTGCTGATCGTCCGCGCGCTGGTGAACCTGTACAGTTTTTTCGGCGATGACTTCAAGGTCGAATGCCCCACCGGCTCCGGGCAGCAGATGACGCTCTTCGAGGTGGCGCAGGAGATTGTTCGTCGTCTGACCGGCACGTTTCTGCGCAATGCGGAAGGCAAACGACCGGTCTACGGGGGAACGGAAAAATTCCAGAACGATCCTCACTGGCGCGACCTGATTCTATTTTACGAGTACTTTCACGGCGACAACGGCGCGGGCCTCGGCGCCAGTCACCAAACCGGCTGGACAGGTCTCGTCGCGCCGCTGCTCGATCTGTTCGGGCGCGTCGACGCGAAGACCGCGCTGGAAATCGATCGTGCACGCGTGATGTCGCAAGTCGTCAGGGGGCAGGTGGGCGGAGAAGAGACCGGTGGATAGTGAGCGAGGCAAAGTGCCCGAGGTATGTCGCCCGCGCTGCGCTGTGCTCGGTCAGTGCGTTAGTTGACATAATATAAATTATCAACAAATCGCATGTGCCAGCTGATTTGAAATGTCGCGTTTCCCACCCAATGCCACACCAGCCGCTTCACCGCCTCACCATCAAGGCCCAGTAACAAACCGCCAAAGCGCCGCACACTCGGCACGCGACAACTGGAAATGAGGCATCGACTTACGCAGCAGCACGCTTGCTGGATCGATGCCGTCCTCGATGGCTCGACAGAACGCCACCGGGTCATACTGACTCGGCGGCCCGCCTCGGCGGCTCTTTGCGTCAAGCAAGTAGCCGCGTGTCAGCGGCGGCGCAAAGCTGGGCGCCGGCTCCGTCCGCGTGTGGCAATTGATGCATCGCGTCGTCCATTCCGGCAGCGCTTGATTGTCGTCGCGCAGATGCGCCGCTGCCGGACGTTGCCCGGTGAAAATCGCGCACCCAAGATCGTCCGGTTTGCAGCGCTCTTCAGCATGCGCAAAAAGCGCAGCGCCAAGTAGCGCCAGGCAAACCGTCCAGCGAGCCGCGAGGCGCGAGGTTGTCGACGTCGTCATCAGTGGAGGCGCAACGTGCGTGACACGCTCGGCACGCCGTTCGTGTTCAACGCGAACAGCATGTAGTAGCCGGGAATCACAACACCAGGATCGGCGGGAATCTTCAGGATGAATTCGCCGGCCGTACCGATCGTGAAACTCAACGGCACGCGTCGCTGCTCGTTGTTCACTGCATGTGTGTTGGACGACAAACGCATCAGCGCGAACGCCTTCACGCCAGTAGTGGCTTTCACCGCGATGGACGTGCCGAGTTGCGCGTCGGCCGGTACGTTGCTGAGCGTCGGCCGCGTGGCCGCCGAACCATCCGCATTGAGCAGATACGGCGGTGTGAGTATTTCGATGTCCGTATGGTTGGTCGCACAACCACCGCACAAACCGCCGCCGCCGCTGAGCACCCGGCCGTCCGGCAATAGGAGCGCAACGCTGTGATAAGTCCGCGGCACGGCCTGCGGCGCGAGTTGCGAAAAGACCTTCGTCGTCGGGTCCCACAACTCGGGAGTCAGCACCGCGGTGTCGTCCGAGAAAGGCTGTGCGAACGCCTGGCCGCCCACCACGACGACCTGTCCGTTCGGCAACACGACGCTGCTGCTGAATGCCCGCGTATAGCTCATCGGAGGCAGCGCGGTCGCGGTCGCCGTACCGGTGCTGATATCGATGAGCGTCGCATTCGAAGTCGCATTCGACTGCTCATAACTCGGCGCCCCGCCGACCGCAAGAATCTTCCCGATGTCGTACATGACCGCGTTGCCGTTCATCGCATCGGTATCGTTCGCGCGCTTGCCCGCATCGGTCACATTGCCGTTACCCGCGGTGTCGAACCAGTGCATGGCCTGGCTCGGCCCCGCGTGGAAAACGCGTCCGTTGGCGACCGCGAACAACCACGCGTGGTTATCGGCGCGGAATATGCCGGCCGCGTCCTGGGTCAATATGTAGTCGGCGAGTATCGCGCCGTTGATTTGCCAACCCACGCCCGATGTCCACGTCTCGCCGTTCTTGCCGCCCTCCCCGCCATTCCACGAGCCGCCCAGCGTGAACACGCTGCCGTTGCTCAACGTGACGGTGCCCTGATAGCCGCGCGGGATTTTCATCAGGTTGCTTGACGACCATTGACCCGTCGACGGCGTGTAGATACTCGTCTTCGAACTGCTCGATCCGCCGTTGACCAGCAAGCGGCCGTCAGGCAGATTCGCGATGCCCGGACAGAACATGTCGTGCCCGGTATTGCTGACCAGCACCTGCTTGTTGGTCCCTGTGGTTGGGTTGAAGACTGCGGTGTAGGTCTTTCCCG
Source organism: Paraburkholderia sp. RL17-368-BIF-A (assembly GCF_046054045.1). NCBI lineage: Bacteria > Pseudomonadati > Pseudomonadota > Betaproteobacteria > Burkholderiales > Burkholderiaceae > Paraburkholderia > Paraburkholderia sp. RL17-368-BIF-A. The sequence continues at coordinate 651,535 of NZ_JARESN010000002.1, read as the reverse complement.
GCGTGATTTCACCCGAGGTGAAATCGAGCAGCATATCGGAGGACCACACCAGCACGTTGCCATCGGGAAGATTGGCTGCTGCTGCGGGAACCATCGGCACGCCGAAAGGCCCCGACCATTTGGACGGCAACGTCTTCACATTCAAACCGCTCAACTGCCAGGTCTGCAGCGCGCTGCCATTGCATGTCTGCTGGCGGATTTGCTGACCCCATCCAGTGAGACTCTGCGCGGCCAGACACAAGCCGCTATGCGCAGCCACTATCGCGTAGCCGTTGCCTTGCGGCTTCGCGGTGAAGGTCTGGTTCGTCTGACCGTTGCACGACCACTGGATGATCGCGGCGCCCGCAGCCTTGCTCTCCGCGTTCACATCCATGCACAGGCCGCTGTTCTGATTAACGAAATGGAACTGCGACCCGATCGGTACAGGCCGCCACTGCTGATTGGCGCCGCCCGAGCAGCCCCAGGAGATCACCGAAGCGCCGGGAGTGGTCGATGCAGAGTCGACGTCCGCGCACACATTGCCGCCGAGCGCTATCGACCCTACCGTTTGCGCTTCTACGCGTCCGGCAAACGTGGCAAGCGTCAACGCCAGTGCAGCGACGAAAAATGCATTCATGCACTTGCCTGCATAGCGCGAGAAGAATCTGACAAACGGAATTGGCGCCACGGTTTCTGCTCCAGTGAAGGTTGTACTACGCGCGCCCCAATGCGCTCAGCGCATTGCAAATTTCATCTGCACGCGGAAGATCCGCGCTGCGCCAGCGCAATCGCGCGTTTGCATCGAAGCAGTAGATCTGGGTTGCGTGATCCGCAATGTTGCCGAGCGGCAGGCGGCTGCCTGCAAGGGCCATACGCATGCCGTCGATGTCGCGCAATGTGGGTGTTGCCGCAGTCCACGCAGGGCCTGCCTGAAAGCGCTTGAGCCACGCATGCAACGCGGATGGCGAGTCGGAGAGCGGATCGATTCCTATCGACAGCAATCGAACCGGATAACGCCCACGTATTTGTGGCAACCGCTCCTGGACCGCGCTGAACAGCGCTCCTTGCAAAGGACATACGGAACTGCATCCGGTATAGATGGTTTGAAGCGCAGTCACGCCGCCTAGCAACAAGCTGTTGAGCAATCGCTCGGTGCCGGCCTGATCGACCAGCCGCGTATCGTCGAGACGAACAGGCGGCGTGACGAGACCGGAGGTTCCATGCTGTGCATATGACGGCAAAGGCGCCGCCGCGATAGCAAGCGATGCGATATCGCGCAGGAAGACGCGACGCGACGATCTTTCAAGCGGGATGGACTCGCCGGCTTTAGCGCGCATGAGAGCTTTCGGATCAAACAAGGTGTCGTCCTCCGCAAAAGCTCTTTGGGGAAGTCGGCGATCGCTACGTTGCTTCGGTTTCGGGGGGCGGAAAACCGGTCACGTATTGGAGGTAGCGATTAACGCCGACGGCAAACGATCGTATGCGAAGATCGCGGCTTCGGTTTGTTTAGTACCCCACACTTCGCAGTGTTTGATGACGCGAAGCGAAAGCACTGCGGCGATCTCTATTAATTCGCGTGCCGCGATGCTGTTTTTTTAACCCGCGCTGGCATTGCTCGCGAGCAGCATTCCCGAACCGCGAGCCTGCGAATAGCCCGTGCCGCAGCTCATCGCACTGTTTCCTGTGACCGACATGTCGGTGCAGCCGGACAGATTCATGCCGGTCTCGCAACGGCGCACGAGATTTGCCGACACAACGCCGCCGATGCGATTTGCCGCTGCAATTCCGCTTCCGCCCGGCCCGTTGAAACCTTCAACGACATTGCCGACTACCACGGCGCCCGTCGCGCTCGCCTCGAGATAGATGCCGTGCTTCGCGCTTTGCTGACCGAGTACAGTATTGCCGTTGATAACGGGATCGGACACGTCCATACAATGGATTCCATGCGCGCCCATGTAGCGCAGGTTATTGCCGAGAATCGACGGCGAATCCTGGTACTGCGCGAAAATGCCCATTGCGCCATCCGCGGCATTACACAGCACACTGTTATTGGTGACAGCGGTGCCCTGCCCGCGCTCATGCCACTTGAAAGTCAGTAGCGGCGAGCCGGCGCCTATCGGATTGCTTGCGAGCAGCGCAGTCCCCGCAACACTCACAACGAACGTCGCTGACGGCACGCCTGGCCCGGTGATGAGTTGCCCCAGTTGGACGGCCGGATTTGCAGATGCAAGCGTGACGCGAGCCGTGCCGTTTGTCGCCGCCCGCTGCTCCACCGCGACCGCGTCATCCACGTCCGAGCCCAGCAAGCAGATTGCGGCTCTCGCGTGACCGCGCGTGAGATCGATGGTATTGCCCGATATCACGCATTGCACCGCTCCGCCATACACGGCAATGCCGGCGTGAATCGGGTCCCATGCGGAGCCGGTGCCGTCGGTTGCGGCGCGGTCGAATATCACCGTATTGCCCGTGACCGAGCACGCCAGCGATCGGACGATAGCGATGCCCCACCACTTTGCGCCTTCGCAGGTGTTGCCTGTGATGGTCGAGTTGTTGACGTTTTCCGTGACGATGCTTCGCCGAAACGGACCTCGCACGACGTTGCCGACCACCGTACACATGTTGTCCTGAAGTGGGAAAGAGTCGGCATGGTAGTTCGCCAGCCCTTCCATGTGTATACCGATGCGGCAGTCCTGGCCCGCCTTCGCCGTCACGAGATTGCCGGTGATCGTCGCCGCGCAACCCCACACCGTGATACCGTCGCCGCGATCCTCGCCATACGTGGATTTTTGCGTGGGCCCGCCGCCAGCGCCGATACAGTCGATAACCCGGTTATTCGCGATGATGAAGTCGTGGTACTCACCGGTCGATTCAACCTGGATGCCATTCTGAAAATAGCGAATGGTCGAGCGCGTCACGGAACCCAGACTTGCGCGAAACATGATGCCGACGTTTCGCGCCCCGCTATTCGACTGAAGCATGTTCGGGTTCGTCAGATAGACTCCGTCGAATTCGCAGCCAGGAGCAGTCACCGTGATCGCCGCCGCATTCGCGATGCCTGCGGTAAAGCGCAACTCGCCGCCGCCCATCACCCGAATCGTCTTCTCTATCTTGAGCGGCTTCGTCAGTTTGAACACGTACCCGCCTGGCACATTCACTACTGCGGCGCCGCTGCTGAAAGCCGCTTGTATCGCGGCGCTATGATCGAGCGACGGCGCGCCGGAGCGTGCGTCAGCGCGTGCCTCGGCTGACATGAAGTCCAGCACGCTTGCTTCGCCATTCGGCCCACGTGCATTGACTGCATTCGACGCAGTTGCCGGATTGGCCGAAAAGTACCCCGCCACTGCCGCGCCCGCGGTCGTAGTTATCTTCGTCAGGAAGTTGCGCCTTTGTTCACTCACAATTTTTCCAGCAAGTTGGAGTACAACTGTTGGCCGCTGCGACTTACTGTGCGATTAACCGGCATTCGTCTGCGGCTTGCCAAGGCGAGCGAAGCTAAGCGTCCTTAGCAGTATCGACTTGACCGTGCCCAAAGGTAGAAGCCGCCAGGCGAGCGGCACGCCCGTCATTTGCGCGGCAAACCACGGTAATGAGGAATCGTCTTCGATATCGAATGCGCTCAGGCGAAACGGATCGCTTCTTTCGTCGTTCCAGCCCACTGCCGTAGTGCGTCCGGTCTTGTATCCGGTCGCCTTGAGCATCGCCACCTCGCGCGATCCATATCGGCCATACGGATAGGCGAAGTGTTCGCAAGGTGAGCCGGTCAACTGCTCAACCTCACGCTTCGATTGCGCGAGTTCGTCGATACATTCCTGATCGTCGAGGCGCGTGAGCGTCGGATGAAAGCGCGTATGCGATTGAAAGTCCACGTACGGCAGCATGGCTTCTATCTGCTCTCTGCTTAGTCCGCTGACCGGTGCTTCGTCGCTGCGCACGTCCTGTTGAAATCCGCGCCGCGCTAACTCCTCGAGCCTTTGCGAATTGGGGAGCTTGATCAGACGCTTGACTCCCGCATGCTGCGCGCCGGGTGTCAGCCACCAGTGAGTGCGCTCGTGCGCAACGATACTGCTGCAAATGTAAATAGTCGGACGAACGCCATGCTTGATGAAAACCGGCAACAGTGCCGCATTTCCGACGTGGCCATCGTCGAATGTCAGTGCTGCGCGCCGGCGACCCTTACCCGGTTTATTTACTTCGGACATCGGAACAAAATCGCAATACCGCTTCAAATACGCAAGATGTGAATCCAGTGTGGCAGGATCGGGATCGTGATAAAGAAGCACCGCAACCCGGTCTCGCCATAGCAGCAAGCGTGTGAGCGCGGGCAAGCCGCTTACAAGAATGGCGTGCGTAAAGATCGTGCGCATTAGTTGCTTCGGCTTCATGTCACCTCTTGAGATCACGAAGTACAGCACGTGTTGTGCGCTTCCTTATACCGTTGCCGATAAGGTGCGAACGTACGGTTAACCACAAACGCGCCGTGTGCGCCGACTTTCGCGTAACGGCTTTGCTTTTTGCGAATACGATCGCTAGAAAACGCAGCGCAAATGATCCAATAGAACTTGTGCGCTCGCGAACATACGCGTCGAAAATGGCACCGCAGACTCTGGCAGTGCTGACCGGTGCGCGTCACGCAGTGCGCCGCCTTCACACCGTTCTACATGCGACCCGGCTTCATTCAGGCACGAAGCGAGTGTGACGAGTCGCAGCATTCCGACAACGTATGAGCCTTGTTTGCCGCCATGTTTTATCGAGGCAAGAAAGAGGCGTCTGATCGGCATTTCCACGGGTTCGAACGACGCTCCTTGACCCGAGCGGAAAGCAATGAGCCGCGGCGCTTACGCGCGGTAAGCAGACCAATAGCATCCGGCAACGGAACTTCGCTGGCATCGGCGGCTGCGCATCAATGTGTGTGCGGGCAGTCGGTTAAACCTCTTCGATGATGGGTTCCCTATGAACGAGTTTTCTCCAAAATCGCAGGCTGCCGGCTCCGGCCAGAATGACGTGAATCTGGTGCGTTACGTCGACGTCGTCCTCGCGAACCGGTGGCTTGTACTCGCCATTACGAGCATGGTGCTGGCAATCGGTGTCGCGTACAGCTTTCTCGCGCCGCCCGTTTATCAGTCGGATATTCTCCTGCAGGTTGAACAGGAGAGCCCCACCAACACCAAAAGTCTGCTAGGCGACGTGTCTAGTCTGTTCGACGTTAAAACAGAAACCACCGCCCAGATTGAAGTACTGCGCTCGCGCATGGTCGTGGGAAATGCAGTCGACAATCTCAGACTCTACATAAGCGCCGAGCCGAAACGCTTTCCGCTAATCGGCAATTGGATCGCGCGCTGGAACAAGAGCCTGTCTCAGCCCGGCCTGCTCGGCGTCGGCGGCTTTGCGTGGGGCAATGAATCGATCGATGTCGGGACGTTCGATGTCCCCGAGGATCTCGAAGGCGATGACTTCAAGCTGACCTCGCTTGGCGGAGACCGCTATGTGGTCGACCAGAAGCAGCTTGATGCGCCGATCTACGGACGCGTCGGCGAGACGATCGTTTCTAATGAGAGCACCGGCAAGATAACGCTGCGCGTGCAAACACTCAATGCGAATCCCGGCACCGAATTCGTGCTCGTGCGCAACGCGCGACTGAAGACGCTGGAAAACCTGCAAGACAAGTTGTTCATTGTTGAAAAAGGCAAGCAGAGCGGCATCATCGGCGCGTCATTGACAGGCACGGACCGGCAACTGACCGCGAAGATCCTGAACAATATCGGCGATGAGTACGTCGCGGCAAATATCGCGCGCAAGGCTGCCGAGGCTGAAAAGTCGCTCGCGTTTCTCAGCGATCTACTGCCGCAACTGAAGAGCGAGCTTGAAGAATCCGAGCGCAACTACAACGCATTGCGAATCAAGCGCGGCACATTCGACATCAGCGAGGAAGGCAAGACGTATCTGCGCGAAAGCGTCGAATTGCAGGCGAGCGCGCTGGCACTCAAGCAGAAGCGCTCGGAGCTGACTGCACTTTTCACGAGCGAACATCCGTCGGTTCGTGCCGTCGACCAACAGCTTGCCTCGCTGAGCGCTAAAGAAGCCGCGGTCTCGCAGCGAATGACTTCACTGCCCGAACTCGAACAGGAATCGTTGCGCCTGATGCGCGATGTGCGCGTCAATAACGATCTCTACGTCGGCATGCTCAACAACATGCAGCAGTTGAAGCTCGTGCGCGCCGGCAAAGTCGGCACCGTGCGCCTGCTTGACCGTTCGCTCGTACCGAAGGAGCCCATCAAGCCGAATAAGCCGCTGCTGATCGCAGCGTCCGCGGTACTCGGCCTCTTTCTGGGGATAGCCGCAACTTTCATGCGCCACATACTGCGCGGCGGCGTGACGAACCCTCAGGACATCGAGCAGGAAACCGGTCTGACCGTGTATGCGACTGTGCCGGTGTCGCGCACACAAGCAACGCTCGAGCATGATTCGCCAGAACGCAGCGAGGGCTTGTTGTTGCTGGCGTCGCATTCTCCCGGAGACCCGTCGGTCGAGAGTCTGCGCAGTTTGCGTATCGTGCTGCAGCTTTCAATGCTGGAAGCGGGCAACAATCGCGTGCTGCTCACCGGTCCGAGCGAACAGATCGGCAAATCGTTTCTATGCGCGAATCTCGCGGCCGTGATGACCGGCTCCGGCAAGCGTGTGCTGCTGATCGACGCCGATTTGCGCAGAGGTCATTTGAACGACTATTTCGGCAAGGAATCTCAACCAGGGCTCGCGGACGTTTTGACGTCGAATGCCACGCTGGATGAAGCTCTGCAGCGTAACGTCGCGCCCGGACTCGACTTCCTCCCCAACGGTACTACGCCGTCCGACCCCGCCGAGCTTCTAATGGGCGACGCAATGGCGCGTCTTCTCGAATCGGTCGGCGACAGTTACGACATGGTGTTGATCGATACGCCGCCCGTTCTCGCGGTATCCGATGCGGCGGTAGTGGCGCACCGTTGCGGCACCGTGTTCCTCGCCACGCGCTTCGGTACGACTTCGGTCGATGAAGTGCGCGAGTCCGTCAAGCAACTCAGGCATGCGAACGTGGAAGTCAAAGGCGTTATCTTCAACGCCTTTCATCCCGCGGCCTATCGCTACAGCCTCGGTTCGCATGCGGGGCGAAACCGGTATCTGTCGTATCAGTACGCGACTGCCTCGAGCGATTCCAAATCTAGCAATTGACCGGCGTCCAACGGTATGCCGCAAAAAGCCTTCACGGCCGATGCGGCATGACCCGGACGGCTTTGCCCAAACCGAACTCCAAATAGAAGATGATCGTCAATGTAAAGCATTCGGTGGTTAGTATCGCGGGCGTTGTCCTTAGCCAGGCCGCGAACTTCATTGCGGTCATCCTGATCGGCAAGTTCTGCGGGCCGAGTGAGCTCGGTTACTTCAGTCAGTTGAACGCGATTGGCCTGTTCGCCGGTTCCGTGCTGGGCTTGCGGCTCGAAGTGGCCTGCATGGCAGCGGATAAGAAGCTCGCCGTTCAGGCGCTGGTGAGTTCGAGCTGCGTTGCGACGGCGATCGCTCTGCTGCTCGCCGCCGTCGCGGTGGTCACTGGCCAGCAGAAGTACTTGACCGTCGTGGTGCTCGCGACCGGCGTATTTCTCCAGCAGGCACTGTCTTCCGCACTGGCGAGCGAGCGCAAGTACCTGAGCATTGCCGTGCAGCGCGCATTTCCCAATGTTGCATTCGCAGTCGCATTTATTGCGCTGATGATGGCAGCCGGGCACCCGTGGAGCGGCCCGGATATCTTCGCGGTATATAGCTTCGTGTTTTTTGCTTCGGCCGTCGTCCCGTTGGTCGGCTATCTTTTTGCTTCCCGACCGATGCTTTCGTCGGAGTGCCTGAAGTTCTCCCGGCTGCAACTGGATTACGCCAAGTTCTCGCTGCCGACAACGTCGCTTAATTCGGTCGTGATCTACTCAATCGCGATCCTGATGCCGCTCGCTTTCGCCCCGCACGACGCGGGCGTGTTTGCTCTCGCCTATCGCGTCGGCTATTTCCCCGCGTCGCTTCTGTCGCAGAGTCTCGGGGCTGTATTTCGCCGGGACCTGATCGATCTGGTGGAAAGAGGAACGGACGTGCGCAGCGGCAGAAATCCGGCGACATCGTTCTCGCTGGTTTTGATGCCGTTGAGCGTGGTGCTCATTGCCGCCGGCTACCTCGGTCTCGCGCTCATCATCAACTTCAAGATGGGAGATTTGTGGCAGCAGTCGATGGAAGTCTACCTGCTGTTTTCGCCGTACTTCCTGACAATGGCTGTGTTCGGTTCGCTTGCACAGGTTTTTATCGTCTTCAGGCAGCAGAAGTTCGATCTGATGATTCAACTGATGAGCGCCGCCAGCATTTTCGTCATTTTCTCTTTCAAAAGCTTCTTCAGGCTCGACTTCATGTCCGTTGTGCTGCTTCTCAGTTTTATGGGAACGCTGGTGGCATGCATCGGAATCTACTATTCGGTGAACGTGGCGAAAGGCGGCATGAGCATCGAGCCGCGGGATTCAGTCGCAATCTAAGGGGATGAACGTGCGCATTGTCAAAGTACCTGGGCTGATCGGGCCGAGCGCGAGTCCCGGTGTGTCGGCGACAATCTGGGTGCTGCTGCTCGCGCTTCTTTGCTTCGTTGCCGTCGCGCATGAAACGGTGCTGCCGGCCAAGTTCCTGCTCGACGAGCAGGTTATCCTCGAACGCATGGTGACGGTTAGCCGCTTCGAAGCGTTCGGCGACTCCTTCGACAACCTCGCATGGACTTTGCGGTGGCTCGGCGCGGGTACGGCGGGAATATCCCTGATCGGATTCTTCGCGTCCACCGTCGGACTGGTGCTCGCGATCTGGCGTTCGGGCGTGACGTCCCTGACCGGCACGGAGTTCCTGCTCGCCTGCTTCTGGCTCGTTGCACAAACGGTTTACATCGGCATGCCGTCGAAGGAGATCGTCATATCGCTGGCGGTTCTCGTGATTCTGCAGTGCAAGGACTCGCGGTTCATCGTTGTCATATTCACCGCTTGCGTCGCGCTGATCGCCGTTTTCTTTCGTACCTACTGGGCGATTACATTGGCGCCGGCGCTATTGCTCTACTTCGGGCCCGCCGTGCTGCGCAAGCCGCTGTCTCTTGCGTTCGTTGCTGTCGTCCTGTTCGCGTGCGTGGCCGTCAACTTCCGCATTCAATACGGCGAAACGCTGGACTTCGCACGCCAAATGGTCAACGAGTCGAGATATCCGAACGAGGTGGGATCGCTTATCGTACAGATCATTCCGGGTGGCAATATAGTCTCGGACGTGACGAACGCCATGCTCATTCTCGGGACATTCCTGCTGCCATTACCGCTGATTCTCTCGGGTGTGGCGACGCAGACCATCGGCGGAATATGCACGTTTTTTACGCTGGCGTTGATGTTCTCGCGGTATCAGGGAAGACGCGCGGTGGCGGCGCCCGATCGTTTCGGGAAGCTGTGCTTCTGTTTTATCGTCAGCTTTCTTGCGACTCAGGCGATCTTCGAACCGGACTATGGATCGTTTCTCCGCCACCTATCGCCGATCTCACCGCTTATGCTCTATCTGCTGCTTTCATCGCGTTCGGAGCGGGAGTCGGAAGCGCCTCGCTCCTCTATGATCCGGAGCGCCCGCTCGCATTCCGGCCAGCCGGCGCGCGGATAACCGCGATCGCACGACACTCAATGAACGCGCAGCGCCGCGTTCAGGCAGCGGTCTATTCCCGACGAGGCGATCACGTTATTCCACCGCAAGTGAGTGAGACCGGAAGGGTCGTTCGCTGGCACGGTCTCATCCGACAGGTGACCGATTCCTGCAAAGATGTCGCGCCCCGTTACCTTGCACAGTATTCCGAATTCGGCAGCGGCCGTGAGGTTCGACGGCGAATCGTTGCAAATGATCCTTTTGCCTAACGCGGCATACTCGAGGAGCTTCGTCGGCGTCTGCACGTTGTACGGGCGCGAGTAAGGAATCGTGGAAATGGCGTACTCGCAGTTCTTCACGACATCGAGCGCGTCGCGCTGCGGCAGTTTTCCCGTGAATATCAGGCCGGGCGCGCCCTGATAGGCGTCGGCAATTTCCTTTTCGACGGCACCCACAAGCACCAGGGTTTCAGAACCGCGCCGCGCCGAGGCGAAACCCGCGAGGAATTCATCGACGCCCCGCTCCCGCGTAATTTCACCCATATAGCAAAAGGTTCCTGCGGGCAGCGACCCGTTGCGGGTTCCCCTGCACGAGAAGATCCAGTCAGGCACGCCCATCGGCAACAGGATGGTTTCCACACTGTCGTCGAAGTTCATGACCTTCTGCATCGATTCGTTCTGAAAAATCCGGAGATCCGGACGCGGCTGCAGTAGCTTCTTCGCAGTGTCTTTCAGCTCAATGTAGCTACCCACCGACAGCGAGCGATAGTCGTGAATCACGTAGCGCGACGGCAGTCTGCGTGGATAGAACCCCATGATGCACCAGAGCACATAGTTCTGCGGGTCGGAGATCTTTCTGTATTCGGCCATCGTCCCCGAGTCGACAAGATAGCCGTTCTTCTGGAAGTACTCGGTGTATGCGGCGACCTCGGGATAGTTCGCCTTGCCCGTATGCAAAATAAACAGTTTCACTTTGTCCTACCTCCGTTTCTCACACCCGGCACCCAGGTGATCGACGAACTCTCTGTCTCTGACGGCGTTACTCTTATTGGCTCAAGTTTATTTTTTGCGAAATATAGCTATTGATGTTCGACTTCTCGATCACGCTGTCCCACGCAAGCTGCGTGAAGTTCGCCCTTTCATTGGGCTTCGCCGTTTTCATGGTGGCGATCGTCATGCCGGCGAAGATGGAGGAGCCGGTGATGATGCTGTTGATCCGCAAATCCTCGCAACACGCGACGTTCGACGGCGAGTCATTGCACAAGATCTTCTTTCCGAGCGCCGCATACTCGAGCAATTTGGTCGGCGTCTGATAACAATGCGGACGGTGGTATGGAAAATACGACACCGCAATCGACGACTTCGCGACAAGTGCAAGCGCCTCGCGCTGCGGCAACGGGCCCGCGAACACCAACCCGCGCTTGCCGGCGTATCGCTCGTAAAGACGCGGCTCGGGTTTGCCTACGAGCAATAGCGAAACATCGCTTTCGCGGAAGTTCTCAAGGAACGCGTCAATGACGAGATGAAATCCCCGCTCGAAGCTCATGTCGCCGATATAGCAGAAGTCGGCGATATCTTCGGCATCGGGTGATTGTTGCGGCACATCGAAGATCCATTTCGGAACGCCCATTGGAAGTATCACTGACGGCACGTCGTCGTTGAACTTCATGATGTTCTGCTGCCGCGTGTTCTGGAATATCCGCAAACTGGGCCGCGCGTTCAGATAGCGCTTTGCGATGTCTTTTAGTCCCGCCGAGCCGCCGACGGACAGCGACCGGTAGTCGTGAATGACGAAGTCCGACGCCAGTTGCTTCGGATAGAACCCCATGATTGCCCACACCAGAAAGTCTGCCTTGTTCTCCAATGCCTTGTAGTCGGTCAGGGTTCCGGCGAGTACATCGACACCGCGTGCAGCGTAGTAGTCCTGGTATGCCAGGAGCTCGGGATAATTGGCCCGCCCCGGATGCAGCAAGAAAATTTTGTACACAGTGGGTCTCTCTGAATCGTTGGTGCGCTCAACTAGTCGATCGGATCGAATGCCGGAACTACACTGACTTGTCCGGGTTAGGCTGGATATCGCAAGGTCCGATCGAATGCGTGTCCATGACTTCCCTGCTGCGTTTTTCCGTGGTGGACTCGTAAGTGCTCAGCCATCTGTGAAAGATGATGTCCATCGAAAATTTGGCGACCGCGAGTTCTCTTGCGGCCGCGCCCATCTTTTCTCTCAGTTGCCGGTTGCCGCGCAGCTGCTCCACGTAACCCGGCATCTCTTCGTCGGACCCGACGAATCCCGTCACGCCGTGAACGACCACGTCGCGATTGCCGACCACGTCCGTCACGACCGCGGGGATGCCCGCGACCTGCGCTTCGATGAGCGCCACGGGCATGCCTTCCCAGCGCGAGGTCTGCACGTAGATGTCGAGTTCGGACATCAACGCGAGAGCGCGCGAACGAGTTAGCCAGCCACTGCATGTAAGCGCCGACGCCTGACTCGCATCGGGCACCTCTTCTCGATTGCCGCCGATCCACACAAAGCGCGTGGTCGAGTCGTGCAATGTGTTCGCAAGAGAGATAAATAGCTCGTGATGTTTCTGGAACGACGCGCGGCCATTCATTCCGATGACCACATCTCCGTCGTCGCGAATTCGGCGCAATGGGATGCTGCTAATGTCGACGCCGTTCTCTATCAGTTCCGAGTCCTTCACTCGCACCTTCTCTTCGATTTCGCGCAGCTCTCCCGGCGAACACGCGACCACTGTTCCGCCCATCAGGTCGGCCATGCGTTCGAACATCAGATACGCAAGCTGCTTCGTGCGAGAAACGTCGCGACGCAAGAATGCAAGACCGTGCGGCGAATAGAGAACCTTCGCGTTCTGCGTCGCAATCTTGGCGGCCGCCCGCCCTAATACGCCGGCCTTCGACGAGTGAAGATGAATCACCGTCGGGTCGACGCGCCGCATGTGTCTCGCCAGTTCCCACACGCTCGACCAATCTTTGCGAACATGCACGTCCCTGCACATGGACACGTGCACGAGGTCGACCTTGGGGTGGAACAGTTCGACGAAATTCCTGGGCGTTTCAGGTCGTGTCGAGTAAAGCACCGTGACATGCGCGCCGACTGACGCCGCGCGGTTGCAGAGCTCCGTGAGCATCGACAGAACGCCTCCTCCGAATGCCTCGGTAACGTGAACGATTCTCATGGGGCTCCCACGCCAATTAACGATTTGCCAACTTATTCGCCCTGCTCGCCGTCCAGATATGCGCCAATTAACCGGGTGTCCTGGAGCCTGCGTCCGTTTTAAAACGCAAAATGCGAAAATTAATCTGCGCAACTGGAAGTCATGCGTGAAGCGTCGCCAGGTAATCGATTTCAGGGCGCCGCGTTCTTTTTTGCCCGTAGCGAACACCGTTCAGGCCGCAATACGCGAAGCAATACAATGGATTAATACCAGTTAACGCGAACACGCAATTCGAGTTGCTAATCAACGCGAGACTTAGCTTTTTTCGGATTGATGCCTGTCGATCAACAAGCAAACAAGGAAGGCTACTGCTTCTGCAAACGCGGATTTCGCAAACCGCGATGGAACAAAAAGGAAAATCAGGCTCGCCGCATCTTTTAAATGCCGAAAAATGCAATGCGCAAAACCCTGCGTGACGATAAAAGTCTAAAAGTTATCGCTCCGTGCGGAAGGACACATCGCGCGGTAAGTTTTGCAAATGGCGTTTTGGAAGGAGCGGTAAGACTGACTTTCAGATAATATTATTACTTGGCGGGGATTTTTCGATTTATTCTGGGTCCAACCCATTGATTCGCGGTGAAGCGGCTGAAATGGATATAAGCATGGTTCATTCACAGCGGATAGACCGCCGGAGCGCTTCTACAAACGGGCGGCCAGGGGCGAAGAGAGCAGCGTATGCTTGTGTCGGAAGATCCGGGACGCGCAGCGCAACGCCTGCTCCTGGCAGGCATGGCCGTAACAGGCGGTGAACGTTCTACAACGAAGCTGTGACCGTCGTCCTGTCGTTTTGATCGTGTACGCTTTGCTTTTTCTATGGAGTACGGCGTTGACAGCGATTCCGATGGCCCTGAGGATCAAGCACGCGTTCTCCGTTGTACGCGTGCTGTGCATCTTTCTTGTGCTTACCGTTTGCATGCAAGTCGTCCAGACCTTCGAACGGTTCGCCGAGCGGCGCAAGGCGCGTCGCGACAATAAATAGCTTTGGCATCGCGATGCGTCGGGTGGCGCGGCTGCGCTTCTCGCCCGGCGTCGGTAGTGAACGAGTTCGAAAGACCGTCGTCAAGCAAGCCGATAAACGCGCGAGACTGTGCCGCGAAACAGTGCCGCGCGTTCGTCGGCGCTTGCATGCGCAGTGAGGCGCTTGAACGCATTCCAGCCGTTGCTATACGGATACGAGCCTTTGTCGACGGGGAAATTGCTTTCGAACATGCAGCGGTTCACACCGAACGCCTCGATGCAGGTATGCATCCACGGTTTCCACGCGTCGGCCAGTTCTACCGACGACGGCGGACGCTCGCCCTTCTCGAAGTCGAAGCCGTTGATCCGCATTCCAAGGCCGCCGACCTTCACATAGACGTTCGGCAGTTGCGCCAGTTGACGCATCGAGCGCGACCAGTTGTCGAAAACCTCTTTGCGCTTGTCCGCGTAGCTCGCAATGCGCACGACCCCGCCGCAATGATTGATGATGATCGGCATGTCGGGGTATGTCTTCGCCAGGTCGAACAACTCGGGGAGTTGCGGAAAGAACAGCCATGCATCGTATGAAAGACCGCGTGCGGCCAGTTGCGCGACGCCTTCGCGATAGCTCGAATCGAGCAGCAGACCACGCGGAACCGCGGACAGCGGATTGACCAGCGTTTGATCGGCGTCCCACGTCACGAGGTGCCGAACGCCTCGAAAGCGCCCTTTGCCGGCCTCGATATGCGCGTCGAGCACGCTTTGCACGGCCGCGCCGCGACGAAGATCCGCGTAACCGACAATGCCCTTTGCGACCTGCGGCGAACCGGCGGGCAACGCGGCAACGGCGTTCGCGACATACTCCGTTTCTCCCACCGGGCGCAGCTCTTCGGGGCCGCTCTGACGATAGCGCGTCAGTCCCTGCATGAAGACGGACGCCGTGATGTTATGCCCCGAACGTGCATCGGCGAGATAGTCGTCGAGCAGATAAATCCAGCCGGGACGCTCGTAGAAGTGATGATGCGCGTCGATGATCGGCATCTCCGGCTCAATCGCGGCTTCGGTGGCCGACGCGAGCCATTCCGGGCGAACCGGCAGATAGTTGCTGGTGGTCTTCATGCTGTGCGTGTCCTCTGTGGCGAACGCATGCGTGGGTGCGATGGCGCAAGCCGCAACCGATGTCGCGGCAGCGCTGAGAAAGTTGCGTCTTCCTCGTGAACGGATTGTGTTCATGGTCATTTTTATTGGTCGCGATTGAATGCGTAGAGCGACAGCGTCAGCAGCGTCGTGATGCCGAGCACGATGGCAAGCCCCATCATCCCCGCCGTGAACGTGCCGAAACTGTCCTTCAGATAGCCGACGAGATACGGGCCGGCGAAGCCGCCCAATGCGCCGATCGAATTGATCAGCGCAAGGCCGCCCGCGGCTGCCTGTCCCGACAGAAAGCGGGCCGGCAGTGTGTAGAAAATGGTTCGTCCGGCAATCGTGCCGATGAGCGCCAGCGTCACGCCGAGCAGCGCCGGGCCGAGTTGGTGAAAGTGCGTCGATACGCCGAGCGCCACCGCGCCGATGAAGAGGCCCGCCGCGAGATTCGCAATCGCTCCGCCCCGGCGATCGACGCGTTTCGCCCACCACAGCAGCGCTATCGTGGCAAAGAAGTAAGGCACCGCGGAGAGCCAGCCGGTCTGCGTCACGCTCATGCCGTGTCCCTTGAGCATCTGCGGCAGCCAGATGCCGATGCCGTACGAGCCCATCGTGAAGCCGAACGAGATCATCGCGAGGATGTAGACGCGCACGTCCTTCAGCGCCGCGCCGAAGTGCTTTTCCTTGCGTCCCGACGATGCTTCACGATCGAACGCACCCTGCAGCGCTTCGCGTTCTATCGGCGACAACCATTTGGCGTCGGCCGGCCGATCCGCGAGCATCTTAAGCACGAGGAAGCCGAGCACACACGCGGGCAATCCTTCGATGATGAACATCCAGCGCCAACCGGCCAGACCCAGCACGCCATCCAGTTGCAGAAGCCAGGTCGACAGCGGCGCGCCGATCAGCGATGAAAGCGGCGTCGAGACGGTAAACCACGCCAGCACGCGAGTGCGGTATTGAGCGGGAAACCACACGGCCAGAAAAAAGATCACGCCGGGAAAGAAGCCCGCTTCGCCGATGCCGAGCAGCAGCCGGATCGCGTAGAAGCTGTTGGGCCCGACCGCGGCCGAGGTGGCGGCGGCCATCAAGCCCCACGTGATCATGATCCGCGCGAGCCACCGTCGCGCGCCGAAGCGATAGAGCGCGAGGTTGCTCGGGACTTCGAAGATGCAATATCCCGCGAACATGATGCCGGCGCCCCAGCCGAACTGCGTCGCCGTCAGTCCGAGTTCCTTGTTCATCGTCAGAGCGGCGAAGCCGACGCTCGTACGGTCGAGATAATTGAAGAAGTACGCGAGCGCGAGCAGCGGAATAAAACGCCACGCCGCCTTGCGCACCGCCTGCTGTTCGAGCGAACTGTCGTTCACGCTGTCGGCAGCCATGCCGGGGGAAATTGAGGTCATCGTCGTCTCCATGACTTCGCCGGTCCGCTGCGAGAATGGGCGCGGCCGGGCGGTTTGATGCGTTGGCGGTTTTAACTTTTGCGGTTGCGGCCTTTGCGGTTTTCACCACTAACCGCTTCAGGCACTGGCAAGCTCGTTTGCAGATGGACTGAGGCGATCGCCGGCCTGCCACTCCTGACAGCGGACAACGCCGGCCTCGGTCAATTGCCTGACGTGCTCAGCCGTATAGCCAAGCTCCGACAGCAGCGCCTGCGTGTTCTGTCCAAGCGCCGGCGGCGCGGCGCGCAGGCGCAGCCGCTCGCCGGCAAGCGTCAGCGGCAACAACGCCGTTCGCGTGGTAACCGACTGTCCCGCAACGCTTGCGTCGGGCGGCAAGGTCACGTCGGCGAGTCCGCCGGTCGCGAGAAGATGCGGATCGTCGAACAGGTCCTGGGGCTTCGTGATCGGCGCATAAGGCAAGCCGATCCGGTCGAAAATCCGGCTGATTTCCGCCGCGCTGAACGCCTCCATGTGCGTGCGCAGCCGGGGCAACAACCAGTCGCGCGCCTGAACCCGCTGGTTGTTGGTCGCGATCCGTTCGTCCGCTTTGAGCTCGTGCAGACCGAACGCATCGCAGAAAAGCGCCCACTGCGTGTCCGATACCACGGCGAGGAAAATCTGTTCGCCATCCTTCACGGAGAACACGTCGTACACGGCCCACGCGGACAGGCGATTCGGCATCGGCGCGGCGGCTTTGCCGGTCACCGCGAACTGCATCATGTGCTGCGCGACGAGAAACACGTTGTTCTCGAACAGCGCACTCTGCACTTCCTGGCCCTGCCCCGTGCGTTCGCGCTGCGCGAGCGCGGCCATCGCGCCGATCGCGCCGAACATGCCGCCCATGATGTCGTTCACGCTCGTGCCAGCGCGCAGCGGCCGGCCTTCGGGTCCGGTCATATACGCGAGGCCGCCCATCATCTGCACGACTTCGTCCAGTGCCGTGCGATGGTCGTAAGGCCCCGGCAAAAAGCCCTTGTGCGAGACATAGATGAGGCGCGGGTTCAGCTTCGACAGCGCGGCGTAGCCGAGCCCGAGCTTGTCCATCGTTCCGCTCTTGAAGTTCTCGCTGAAGATGTCCGCGCCGCCCAGCAGCTTGTGCACGATTTCGAGCCCGCGCGGATCTTTAACGTCGACGGCAATGCTTTTCTTGTTGCGGTTGAAGGTGCTGAAGAAACCCGCACCCGAACCGCGGAGCGCGCGCGTGCTGTCGCCAGCGATCGGCTCGACCTTGATGACTTCCGCACCCAGGTCCGCGAGCACCATGCCGCACGTCGGGCCCATCACCATGTGGGTCATCTCGACCACGCGCACGCCGCTATAGGGCAGCGACGGGTTGTTGTGGGCATCGCTCATTGCGCGGCTCCTTTGAGGCAAGCTTCGGGCTGGACGGCGCTTGGGCTGCGACCGTCGGCGTACGTGAATCCCTTGGGCAAGCCGGCGTCCTGCACGTGTCCGTACAAGGCTTCGCCGGGGAGTGCTTCGGCCAGGATCGAGCGCGCCGCAATGAGCGCATCGATGTCGATGCCGGTGTCGTATCCCATCGCTTCGAGGAGGAACGCGAGGTCTTCAGTGACGATGTTGCCGGTCGCGCCTGGCGCATAGGGGCATCCGCCCAGACCTGCCTGACTGGAGTCGATGGTCGTGACGCCCACTTCGAGTGCCGCGACCACATTGGCGAGACCCTGGCCGCGCGTGTTGTGAAAATGCGCGCCGCCCGCCTTGCTGCCGAACTCGGTTTGCAGGCGGCGAAACAGGCGTCGAACCTGGGCCGGATTCGCATAGCCGCTGGTGTCGGACAGGCCGATTTCATCGACGCCGCACGCCGCCATCGCGGCGCACATGCGGATCGTCTCGTCGTCGCTGACCGCGCCGGCAATCGTGCAGCCAAACGCAACCGACACACCGGCTTCGATTGCAATGCCGGGAAATTCAGCGTCTCGCAACGCGACGATCTGCCGGACCTCTTCGATCATCTGATCGGTCGTCTTGCGGATGTTGGCCAGCGAGTGCTCGTTCGTCACCGACACCGGCAACGTCACTTTATGGACGCCCGATTCGAATGCCGCCTGACATCCGCGCAGGTTCGGCGCGAGGACCGCGACGTTCAGTCCTGGGATCGTCAGCGCGTGCGCGACGACCTCGCGGATGTCGGCCATTTGCGGCAGCAACTTCGCGGGCACGAACGAGCCGACTTCGATTTCCTTGAGCCCGGCTGCGGCGAGCGCGGAGATCCAGCGCAGCTTCGCGTCGGTGGGCATGACGGTTCGGATGCTCTGAAGGCCGTCGCGCGGACCGACTTCACTGATCATCACCGGTAAAGGGAGAGACGTATTCAAGAGATGCTCCTTATCGTTCTGCTATACAGAATGGTGTTCTGTTAAACAAAACTATAGGAGCGTGGTGATTGCGCATCAAGCGGGTAAACCCGTTCGCCGTGTCCGTTTTATAGAATAACGTTCTTCTATGCAGAACGACGTGGACAGTGTTTACCCTTGTATGGGTTACGCCCGACGAAAGTTGACGCATCTTCGGCGAGCCCCTACGATGGTCTGCACAACAGAACGGTATTCCAGATGCAAGCGGACGATGCAGACAAAGGTGGCGTAGCAGCACTAGACCGGGCCTTCGCCATTCTCGGCGTGTTCCAGCCGGGCGAACGCGCGCTTTCGCTCGCCGAAATTGCCCGGCGAACGGGCTTCTACAAAAGCACGATTCTTCGATTACTGAGCTCGCTCGAACGCGGCGGCTTTATCCGAAGGCTTGACGGTAACTATTCGATCGGCCCCGAGCCGCTTCGGCTCGCCCAAATATTTCAGGAGTCGTTTCACATCCGCGAGGTGATCGAGCCGGTATTGCGGCAGCTTTCGGACGATTCGGGCGAGACGTCGTCGTTCTACGTCAGGCAAGGCGAATATCGCGTGGTCTTGCATCGCGTCGAGCCGCCGCGTTCGGTGCGCGTGTCGATTCGTGAAGGCGAGCGCTTTCCGATCGATCGCGGCGCGTCGGGAAAAATACTCATCGCATTTTCGAAGCCGTCGCGAGCCACTCACGATGCGGTACGCGAAAGATTGTGGGCGTTGTCCTACGGCGAGCGCGACCCCGACACGGCCGCCGTGTCGGTTCCGGTCTTCGGGCCGAACAGCGAACTCGCGGGCGCGTTGACGTTGTCGGGTCCGAAAGATCGCCTCGGCGCCAGCGACAAGATGCGAGCCGCGTGCAATCTGTTGCTGACCTCGGCAGCCCGGGCGACGGCTGCGCTCGGCGGCGATCATCGCCTCTTCGCGTATGGCATCGCGCTCGCCGCGCAGTTCGATTTCGCGCTGCCGGGTGAAACTCAAAAAGCGTGAGCGTGTATCGCGGATATGGCCTATGGGCGATTCGTCGCATAGACCTGCGGCTCGCTCTCGCCCTGCAACTCAGCGCATATGCCGTAGTGTCGAACATCGTCTGACGGGGCAATAGTTCGACACTCTGATACGCCACGCTGATCTTGTCGCGGCCTGGATCACGCAAGCCTTTGGCGTTGCGTTTAATGCACTCATCGTCGGAATGACTAATACGTTCTGGCGCATCGCCCCGCATTGCAAGCGCTGACAACTCTCCCTTCCCTGTTCGTTTCTCCGTCACGCGATTCGCTTCGCTGCGGGCGGACGGCGCGCGCGATAGTACCTTTCCTAGCGGCATCAACGTTCGCGCAGCGACGCTGCCGTCGCCGGCGTGTGTGCGGCTGCCAAGTGCTCGCAGACGCGCGATGAGCGGCAGTAAGCAGGCACCAGGCGACTAGCAAGCGATCAGCAAGCCGACCACTCATCGGCCGCCGAACCCCGCTGACCGGCTCTATCGCCTCGACGCACTGCATGCATTGCCGCTCGCCCTTCATCCATTGCACGCCGCCGGCGGCCCGTGCCCGCACTAACACTCGCACTCGCTGCACAGCGATCCGGTTCACGCGGTCACGACATAGAGACAACTTAACCAGGGAAATACGACATGCCTCAGATCGAACCAGGCTCCTCCGCATCCGGCCACAACCCGCACCTGCCGCCGCCCGGCGGAATTCCCGCCGAGGAGCCGGCCACGCCGTCGGCTACACCGCAACCGCTCTCGCCCAGCCTTCCGACTGCCAGAGCGCGAGGCCCCGAAGGTTCCGGCGAGCCCGCGCCGTCGGCACGCCCGCGCCAGGCGCTGCCGGCATCGAAGACTGACACAGCCGCGCCGGCGCGGAGCAAGGAATGGCCCGCCAGGATCTCCATGCGCGACTATCTGACGCCGGAGAACTGCGGCGCGCTCGCTCGCGATGGCTCGCTTTCGATGCTCGGACGCGCGCTGCCGCGGCTGACGCCGCAGACGGTCGGACGTTACTTCAAGGAGCCGGTGGGCGACTGGCCGCGCGATCGCAACAAGCTCGGCCCCGCGGTCAGTAAAAATCTGACGCTGCTCGCCAGCATGGAGGAAGGACCGAAGCGCGAGCAACTGCACTTAGAGACGACGCTGCAATGGCACGCGCTCTGCGAAGCCGAGCAAGGCGACGTGCTCGAAGCGCTCGGCACGCGGCAAGCGGACCTTCTCGGCGATACGGCGCGCCAGGCTTCGAACGATCTGCCGCGCACGCCGGTTCGCGACTGGCTCGAGCATACGGCCGTCTTCATGAAGCCCGAAACCGCCGCGCGGCTGCTCAATTCGTGCACGCCGGAGGCGCGGCAGAAGCTCGACATGCCGATGCAAGCCGCGGGCGACGACGCCGATCTCAAAGCGCTGCTGAAGGACCGCTTCACCGATCTGCGCATGACCATGCCGCTCGATCACATGTACGACTACACCGGTTTCTGGTGGGACAACAACCGCCAGGTCGGCGCGCTGCCCGAAGGCGTCGCGGAGAACCTCAAGGTCTGCGTGGTCGGTGCGGGCCCGGCCGGCATCATGGCGGCGGACGCGCTGAACCGCATCGGCGTGAAGCCGGTCGTGCTCGAACAGGCGGATCACATCGGCGGACGGATTGCGTCGGGACGCTGGGAAGACGACCCCACGCCCTATCATCCGGGCGGCATGCGCTTTCACACGACGCGCGGCAACTTCTACTGGAGCCTCGCCGAACACTACGGCCTGGAGCATGTGCCGTTTCCCAATTCGAGTTCGGTGCAGACGTCGTACCTTATCGGCGGCAAAGTGTATGAAGCGCAGCCCGGCGAGGCGCCGGAGAACGCGACGATGCGCAAGGTCGCGGAAGACGTCATGCGTTCGATGACCGAGCCGCTGCTCGCGCCGATCCGCGAAGCGCGCGACGCAGGCGATACCGCGCGCTTTCGCGAGCTGTGCGACGACGCCAAGCAGAAATTCGACAGCCACACGTTCCAGTCCGGCCTCAAAGAGCTGCTGAAGGAAAAAGGCATCACCTGGAACAAGGACGAATGGCGCACGTTCGGCGCGACGGGCATCGGTGTCGGCGGCTATTCGGGCTACTTCAGCACGGGCTTTCTGGAGGAATTCCGTTTTCTCGCGGACGAGCGTCTGGAGGACCACGTCGCGCTCGTCGACGGCGCCGATGCCCCGCTCTACAAGGTGATCGAAGATAGCGACGATCTGCCCGAAGGAGCCGTTTCGCTTGCCGAGCAGAACGCGATCCAGCTCAACGCCGAAGTTACGAGCATCAAGAAAGTGGACGGAAAGTACCAGGTGACGTGGCTCGACAAGACGAGCAAGAAAACGAAAACCGCCGAGTACGACGAACTATTTTTTGCCGGCGGTCCGCGCGAGGCCGTACGTCTTGGCCTGACCGGTCCGCAGGAAGGTTCGGAGCCGTTGCTGCCGGACGATTTCGCCGCCGCCGTCAAGGACGCTCGCGTGGTGCCCGCCACCAAGATGGCCGTGAAGATCGCCGCGGATCTGCTGGAAGACCGCCAACTGCCGGGCAATGTTCAGGCGGACGAACTATTTCAGCAGTCGTACGTGGTGCCTGCCCGCGACGGCGGCGCCGTGGTTTATCCAAGCTATACGCTCGGCGACAACTCGACAAAGGTCGCCGGCATGACGGGCCGCGAACAGATGGACCTATTCATCCAGACGCTTCGAAACGTGGCCTCGCGCGATCCGGAGAATCCGTCGCATAAGAAGCTCGCGGATCTCGCCGACGTCGTCGAGCAGAGCCGCGAGGGCATTGCGTACACGCACTGGGGCCTGGAGCGTCATCAGTGGGGCGCGTTCAAGATGGACGGACCGGACCAGCTCGACAACACGCGCACGCTGTATGCCGCGCTGCTGCGGATGAGCGACGGTGCAATCGCGATCGGCGAGGAACTGACGTTCGAGGGCGGCTTCGCGAGCGGCGCGCTGGCGTCGGCGACTCATGGCGTGCAGCAGTTCGTGCGGCGTCAGGGCGGGACACTGCCGCCGAATTCGCCGTACTACCAGGAGTTGCTGTAAAGCCGGCATGGCAAACGGCGACCGGCAAGCAGCAAAACAAGTGCTTTCCCTATAACCGTCCTAAGTGCTTGACATGGGAAATTTGATTTCATAAATTCGTTCCCAGTCTGTCGCCATGAATCTTGTGGCGGCACACGGCAACGTTGCCGTGCTACACATGGAAGGCTATGCAGCCCCCTAACCTTGCGTTTTCAACGCTGGTCAGGGGGCTTTTTGTTTTGGGAGACGAAAACAGCAATGTCGCACTACGACCTCGCAAAGCCCGGCTCAGAGGAACTCGTCATCGCGTGCGTGCAGATGGAGCCGCACATCGGTGCGAAGCGCGCCAACGTGGCGCGGCTGATCCGGCATGTGGAAACCGCCGCGGGTAACGGCGCATCGCTCGTCGTATTGCCCGAGCTGGCGACGACCGGTTACGTGTTCGCGGACCGCGACGAGGCGTTCTCGCTTGCCGAAGGCTTGCCCGATGGCGAGACGTCCCAGCTCTTCGCCGAGACCGCGCAGCGCCTCGGCGTTCATATCGTCACCGGCATCGCCGAACGCGCCGGCAAGCGTCTTTATAACTCGGCGCTCTTCACCGGTCCTTCCGGCCACATCGGTATTTATCGCAAGCTGCATCTGTGGAATAACGAAAACCGCTTCTTCGAGCCGGGCGATCGCGGCGTGCCCGTGTTCGGCACACCGCTCGGGCGCATTGCGATTGCAATCTGCTACGACGGCTGGTTTCCGGAGACCTACCGGCTCGCGGCGATGCAAGGCGCGGACATCGTATGCGTGCCGACCAACTGGGTGCCGATGCCCTCGCAGCCCGACGACCGCTCGGCGATGGCGGCGACACTCACGATGGCCGCCGCGCACAGCAACGGCATGGCGATCGCGTGCGCGAACCGCATCGGCACCGAGCGCGGGCAACTGTTCATCGGTCAGAGCCTGATCGTGGGCGGCGACGGCTGGCCGCTCGCGGGGCCCGCGAGCGTCGACCGCGAAGAAGTGCTGTACGCGACGATCGACGTCAAACGCACTCGCGCTGCGCGCACGCTGAACGCTTTCAATCACGTCCTGCGCGATCGCCGCGCGGACGTGTACGACCCGATGCTGGGCGCGCGCTGGCCTTCTTTTCAGACATGAAGCATGCCGTATTCGTGCAACTCCCCTACTCTACTCACCACCACTGCGAAGGACATCATGAGACCGTTCACTAAACTCTTCCTGGTTGCCGCGGTCGCGGCAATGGCCGGCGCGGGAACCTGCGCGAACGTGTTCGCCGCGGAGCCGATCCGCATCGGCGTCGCGGTTGGACTGTCCGGCGCGAACAGCGTGGTCGCGCCCGCGGTGGTGCAGGCGTCGCAACTCGCCGTCGATGAAATCAACGCAACCGGCGGCATTCTCGGCCGGCCCGTGCAACTCGAGATCGCCGACGACGCATCCGGCGCGGTCGGCGCGCAGAAGGCGTACGACACGCTCGTCTTCCAGAAGAACGTCGATGCAATCATCTCGATGGAAACCAGCGCCGCGCGCAATGCCGCGCTGCCGATCGTCGCGCGCGGCAAGAAGCCGTTCATCTACACGTCGTTCTACGAAGGCCGCTCGTGCAATCCGTGGATGTATGTGAACGGCTGGGTGCCGGAGCAGCAGGTCGCGCCGGTGGTCGACTACTTCGCGAAGGCCAAGAGCGCGAAGACCTTCTACCTGGTCGGCAACGACTACGCGTTTGGCCGCGGCATGCTGCAGTTCACGCGCAAGTACATCGAGGCGCACGGCGGCAAGGTCGTCGGCGAGGAATATCTGCCGACCGACGGCACCGACTGGACGCCGATTCTTTCGAAGATCCGCGCGGCGCACCCCGACGCGCTGATCAGCGCGACTGCGGGCGGCGCGCCCAACGTCGCGCTCGCGAAGCAGTTGAAGGGCTCGGGGCTCACGCTGCCGTACGGCAATCTCGCGATCGACGAAGGCACCGCGAAAAGCATGGGCGACGTGGCGACCGGCATCTACATGTCGGGCTCGTATCTGACGAGTATCGATACCTCGGCGAACAAGAAGTTTCTCGCGTCGATGGACAAGCGTTTCGGCAAGGACATGAAGACGCCGAACGAACTCTCCGAGCCGCAATACGAGGCGTTTTTCCTCTACAAGGCCGCGGTCGAAAAAGCCGGTTCCGCCGATCCGGGCAAGGTCATCAAGACGCTCGATCAGGTATCGTTCGATGGTCCGCGCGGTCAGATCGAAATGGTCAAGAGCCGGCATACGCCGCTCGCGATGCGTCTCGGCCAGATCCAGTCGGACGGCTCGGTGAAGATCCTGCAGACTTTCCCGGACGTCGATCCGGGCGCGCAGTGCCCGAACATCAAGTAGGCGCTACCGGCAACAAGGCATCCGCCTGAGCGCGCGGCTCGCCGTGCGGATGCGACTGGAGACAACCATGGTTCTCGCATTAGACATTCTCACCACCACAGCCGTGCTGTTCATCGTGACGGCCGGCCTGATGGTGATCTTCGGCGTGATGAAGATCGTCAACTTCGCGCACGGCGCGTTGCTGACGATGGGCGCTTACGCGAGCTTCGTCGTCACGCAATTGAAGCTCAACCCGTGGCTCGGCGTGCCGCTTGCGATCGTCGTCGGCATCGTGGTCGGCATGCTGGTCGAGCTGATCATCGTGCGGCCCTTGTATAAGCGTCCGCTCGATGCGATTCTCGCGACGTGGGGCCTCGGCATCGTGATCGGGCAAATCATCGTAATGGTGTTCGGCCGCGAAGTGCAGTTCGTCGAAACGCCGCTCAAGGGCGTGGTGTCGATTGCGGGCACCGACTATTCCGCCTACCGCCTCGTGCTGATTCCGGTTGCGCTCGGCATCTGCGCGATCATGACCGCGCTGCTGACCGGCACGCGCTTCGGCGTGAAGACACGCGCGGTCATCATGAACGAAGACCTCGCGCGCGGGCTCGGCATTCACTCGGGACGTATCCGCTTTATCACGTTCAGCCTCGGCGCGGCCTTCGGTTCGCTCGCCGGCGTGCTCATCACGCCGTTATCGAGCGTCGATCCCGACATGGGTCTGCCGTGGCTCGTCAGTGCCTTCATGCTCGTGATGGTGTCCGGGCATTCGATGCTGAGCCTGCTCGTCACCTGCTTCGTATTCGGCGCCTGCCAGGTGCTCGTCAGCACCTTCGTGAGCCCGGTGCTCGGCGGGCTGACCATCGCCGTGCTGGCCGCGCTCACGCTGCGCATCCGTCCGCGGGGGTTCTCTCATGGCTAAAGTCAACGCGTCGCTGGATCATGCCGGGCGCGACTCGTCGCCGGGCAGCAAGCGCTTAGGTACGCAGCAAAAATCGTTGCGCGGTCTTGCGATGATCGGCGTGCTCGGCATTCTGTTGATCGCAGCGGGACCGTTCCTGTTCGGCTCGTATCTGCTGAACGTGCTGATTCAGGCGTTCTTCTTCTCGATCGTCGCGGTGACGGTCGATATTCTGTGGGGCTACACCGGCTATCTGACGTTCGGCCAGTCGGCCTTCTTCGGACTCGGCGCGTATGCGGCCGGCCTGGTGTTCACGCATGGCGGCTTTTCGACGGCATACGTGCTGCTCGCGCTCGCGGCCACGCTTGCCGTGACGGCCGGCGTCGCCGCCCTGCTCGGCTGGCTGTCGTTCTATCGCGGCGCTTCGCCGTTCTTCGCAACGGTCATGTCGCTCGTGCTGCCCATCGTGCTGAGTCAGTTGCTGCTCTCCGGCGGCGAGTGGACCGGATCGAGCTCGGGGCTGACCGGCTATCAGACCTTCGATCTCTCGCTCGAAGCGTGGTACTGGATCGCAGGCGCGGCGCTCGCGGTCGTCGTGGGACTCGCGTGGGTCTTCGTGCGCAGCGACGGCGGGCGCGTGCTCGCGGCGATTCGCGACAACGAATCGCGCTGCCTGTATCTCGGCATCAACACGTCGCTCGTGAAGATCGGGCTGCTCGTCGCCACTGCTGCGGTCGCGGGACTCGCCGGTTTCGGCTATGGCTCGTTCAGCGGCGTGGTCGCGCCCGAACTGACCGGCTTCGTGCTCGGCACGCAACTGATCATCTGGGTCGCGCTCGGCGGACGCGGCACGTTGTGGGGTCCGGTGATCGGCGCGCTGCTGATCAACGTGGGCACGTCGTATCTGAGCGGCATCATGCCGTTCGCGTGGCAACTGATCTTGGGCGCCGCGTTCGTCGCGGTGATCGTGTTGTTGCCGCAAGGTCTCGTGCCGCTGCTCGTCAAGCCGCTGCGCCATCTCGCGGGCGAGACGCGCGAACCGGAGCTGATCGAGCGGCCGGTGCGCGACGGCGACGCGCTTCATGCCGCCGCGCCCGCGCTGCGCATGAGCGGCGTCGCGCGTCATTTCGGCAGTCTGAAGGTGCTGCAAGGCATCGACCTCGACGCGCAGGCGGGTGAACTCGTCGGCCTCATCGGTCCGAACGGCGCGGGCAAAACGACGCTGATGCGCTGCATGAGCGACGGCGCGGAACGCTCGGCCGGCACGGTCATGTTGTGCGGCAACGATATCCGGCAATTGCCGCCCGACCGTTGCGTGCGCTTTGGCCTCGGGCGCAAGTTCCAGAACGCCAACATCTTCGAAACGCTGACCGTCGCGCAATGTCTGCGCATTGCGGGCACGCTGATCGAGCGGCCGTCGCTCGTGCGGCGCTCGGCCACGCTCGCATTGCCGCCGTATGCGCTCGAAGTGATTCGCGCGACGAACCTCGAGCGCAAGCTCGGCGCCGTCGCGAAAGATCTCTCGCACGGCGAACAGCAGGCGCTCGAACTCGCGATGGTGCTCGCGCTCGAACCGCGCATCGTGCTGCTGGACGAGCCGACCGCGGGCCTCACGAAAACCGAGCGCACGCAGATCGGCAACGTGCTTGCGACGCTCGCTCACCGGTACAAGCTGTGTTGCCTGCTGGTCGAGCACGACCTGGATTTCGTCGCGGGCATCGCCACGCGTATCGTGGTGCTGCATCAGGGGCGCATCGTGATGCAAGGCAATTTCGACGAAGTGGTCAACTCGGAACTCGTCAGAACCATTTATGCCGGCACCGCGCAAGGCGATGCAGCCGCCGGCGCAGCAACACAACGGGAGGCGTCGTGAGCCAGATCGCGTTGAATCTGAAGGACGTGACAAGCGGATACAAGGCGTCGGTCGTGCTGCGCAAGCTGTCGTTCAGCGTCGCGAATGGCGAAGCCGTCGCGCTGCTCGGCAAGAACGGCATGGGCAAGACCACGCTGCTCAAAACGATCATGGGTTATCTGCCGAAGCAAAGCGGCGCGGTGCATGTGCATGGGCAGGACATCACGCGGCTGCCGCCGCATCGCATCGCGCGGGCCGGCATTGCCTACGCGCCACAGGAACATGCGCTGTTTCAGGATCTCAGCATCCGCGACAACCTGCGGCTCGGGCTCGTGAACGTCTCCGTGTTCGACGAGCGCTTCGCCGAAATCGAGCCGATTTTTCCGGTGTTCGGCAGCCGCTTGCGCCAGTACGCGGGCACGCTCTCGGGCGGCGAGCAGAAGATGCTGCTGGTGGCGCGCGCGCTGATGATGCGCCCGTCGATCATCCTGCTCGATGAAATCACCGAGGGTCTGCAACCTTCGGTGATCGACAGGCTGGCCGATGCGCTGTTATGGGAGCGCAGCCGTCATGGCACGACGCTTTTGCTGATCGAACAGAACGTGCCGTTCGCGCTGAAGGTTGCCGACCGCTACGCGGTGCTCAAGCAAGGCGAGATCGTCGACGAAGGCAACGCGAAGGACGATGCGGCAGCCGAATCGATCTACGAACATTTGCGCGTTTGACTCTCCTCTGCACTTACGCCATGACTCTTGCCCAATCGTTTTATCGACCGCAGTCCGCTTATGCGCTGCTCGAGCGCGGCGCGCAGAATCCGCATGAAGGCAGCAGCCGTGCCGTGCTCGAATCGCTCGCGCGCATCGAGGAAGTCGACGCCGAACTTCGCGCGATGACCGCCGTTGCCACGCGCCAGGCAGCGCACGAAACTGCGCGCGCGAACGCGTCCGCCGCGCAAGGGCCGCTTGCCGGGCTGCCCGTCGTGGTCAAGGACA
The DNA here is from genome assembly GCF_046054045.1 of Paraburkholderia sp. RL17-368-BIF-A. Classification (NCBI taxonomy): domain Bacteria; kingdom Pseudomonadati; phylum Pseudomonadota; class Betaproteobacteria; order Burkholderiales; family Burkholderiaceae; genus Paraburkholderia; species Paraburkholderia sp. RL17-368-BIF-A. The sequence goes on along the minus strand of NZ_JARESN010000002.1, from coordinate 622,617 downwards.
TCTTCGACACGCACGACTTCGTGACTTCGTACGGTTCGCCGATCTACGCGGATCATCGGCCGAAGTCGGACGCGGCTATCGTCACCTTGTTAAAGCGCAACGGCGCGGTGCTCGTCGGCAAAACGGTGACGAGCGAATTTGCTTACATGGCGCCGACCGTCACGCGCAATCCGTGCGACCCTGGCCGCACGGCGGGCGGTTCGTCGTCCGGTTCGGCCGCAGCCGTCGCGGCCGGCATCGCGCCGTTCGCGATCGGCTCGCAGACGGGCGGCTCGACGATACGGCCCGCGTCGTTTTGCGGCGTCGCCGGTTTCAAGCCGACGCTCGGCATGCTGCCGACGGCCGGCATGAAATGCTTTTCGTGGTCGTTCGATACGGTCGGCCTCTTTGCCGCCAGCGTGCGCGACGTGGCCTATCTCGCGCAGGTTTTGAGCGGACGTCCGCTCGCGCTCGACCGGAACGCGGAGCCGCCCGTGTTCGGTGTACCCGAGACCTATCCGTGGACCGAACCTTCGGCGAATGCGAGCCACGTGCTCGACACGGCGATACGTGCGATCGAGCGCGCTGGCGGCCGCGTTCGGCCGCTGCGCTTCGACTCGTGGATGGCCGAACTGATCGCCGCGCACGACACGATTCAAAGCTATGAAGCGTGGCAAACGCTCGGCTTCGAGTACGATTGTCATCGCGCGCAACTGTCGCCGGTGCTGTTTGCGTTTCTCGCGCGCGCATCCAATGTCGATGCTGCGGCGTATGCGAACGCGTGTGCGTCGATGGCTCGCGCGAAAGCCAGGCTCGCCGAACTGTTCGACGGCGTCACGGCGCTGCTCACGCCGAGCGCGCCCGACGAAGCGCCCGACGGACTCGCGTCGACCGGAGACCCGGCGTTCAATCGCAACTGGACGCTGCTCGGCTGTCCGTGCGTCAATGTGCCGGGCCTCAGAGGCGCGCGCGGCGCGCCCATCGGCGTGCAGGTGATCGGCCGGCCGTTAGACGATGCACGCTGCCTCGCCGCCGCAGGGTTCGTCGAGCAGGCAATCATCGCAAGTGCGGGAATAACAGTTAGCCAACGCGCCGCGGTCTAACCGAACGCAAAGCGCAGCGCAGCGAGGAGAACACTGAATGGAGACGATGGAGACGATGGAGACGAACCGGCAACAGCCCGCGAAACCGCTGTCCGCCGAAACGGGCTGGCGCGTCGGCGTGCTGTTCTCGCGCACGGGCGTGACGGCGGCTACGGAGTCGGAGCATTTTTTCGGCACCGTCCTTGCAATCGAGGAAGTCAACGCGGCAGGCGGCGTGGACGGTCGTCTGCTCGACCCCGTCGTGTACGATCCGAAAAGCGATCCCGACGAATATCGCCGGCTCGCGTCGCGCATGTTGCAGGAAGACGAGGTCACGGTCATTTTCGGCTGTTCCACTTCGTCGAGCCGCAAGGCGGTCTTGCCGGTCATCGAACGCTATAACGCGCTGCTCTGGTATTGCTCGATCTACGAAGGATTCGAATACTCGCCGAACGTGATCTATACGGGGGCGGTGCCGAACCAGAACAGCATGCAACTGGCGGCCTACCTGTTGCGCAATCATGGCCGGCGTTTTTTTCTGGTTGGCGCCGACTACATTTATCCACGAGAATCGAACCGCATCATGCGCGACATGGTCGAGCAGCATGGCGGCGAGATTGTCGAAGAAGTCTATCTGCCGAGCGACGCGGACCCCGCGGCGCTGCAAGACGTCATCGAGCAGATCCGGGCAGTCGAGCCCGACGTGGTATTTTCGACCCTGATTGGCCGGGGCGCGCGTGCGTTTTACAAGCTCTATCGCGAGCATGGAATCGATCCCGCACGCATCCCGATTGCAAGCTTGACGATGACCGAGGGCGAAACGCGGATGATCGGTCCTGAACTGTGCGGCAACCACATCATTTCCGCGAGCTACGTAAACACGCTGAAGCTGCCGGGCAACCAGCGCTTTCTCGAATCGTGGCGAGCGCGCTTTGGCGACCAGCCCGCGAGCATGTGGTCGGAGATGGCCTACAACCAGGTGCATCTGTTTGCGCTCGCATTGGCACGCACGCGCAGCCTCGATACGGCGAAACTGGTCGACGCGGTCTACGAGGTCGAATTCGATTCGCCCGAAGGCTCGCTGCGAATCGACCGCGCGAACAATCACGCGATCCTCACGCCGCGCATTGCGGTGTGCCGGCCTGACGGCGCATTCGACATCGTGTGGGAAGGCCGTCAACCGGTCAAACCCGATCCTTATCTGACTTCCTACGGGTTCGCCGAATTCTGGCTCGACGGAGAGCCGGTATGAACGCAGGCGCGCGCCGCATCTTCGACGATCTGCGCACGCTGCGCGTGGTGGTGATTCATCCGCCCGGCGACGACCGCAGCGTGCTCGAAGAGCAGTTGCGGCGCATCGGCTGCCCGGTTCGCGCGATCTGGCCGCTGCCGGCTCATCTGCCCACGGATGCCGACGTGATCTTTTTTCTGGTGGGCCCCGAAATCAGGAACGCGGGCAACTGGAGCGCCGCCGACACGCAAGCCACGCTGATTGCGCTGTCCGACTACGAGAACCCGACTGCGTTGAAGATGCTGCTCGATACGCAGGCGCACGGCGTCATCACGAAGCCGTATCGCTCGACCGGTGTGCTGAGCACACTCGTGCTGGCGCGCGCGTCGTCGGGTTATCAGCAGCGGCTGCACGCGAAGATCGGCAAGCTCGAGGAGGCGATCAAGGCGCGCCGACATATCGAGCGGGCCATGCGCATTCTGATCGACGCGCATCGGCTGAGCGAGAACGAAGCGTATGAGCACATGCGTTCTCGCGCGACCGAATTGCGCGTGACCGTCGGCGAAATCGCGACGATCGTGATCGACGCTCATGAGGGCATGGAAAAGCTCGGGCTGGGGAAACGGTCGAAGCTTTAGCTTGTAGCTGCCGTGGCTCGCTGCCTCGCCGCTTCGCTTTAGCGGCGTCAACTTCCGAACCGCGCATCAAACGAAAATTCGCCGCTGCTACAGTTGGCTCGATCCTGCATGCTCAACCGATCTCGTCCCTTACCTTCCGAGCGAGGCCACCATGATCGATGCCGCCGAACTCAAACGTCTAGACCAGCTCATTCATCAGCTCGGGCCCGGCGGTTCCGGCACGGGCAGCGCAAGCGATGAGAACATCGCGCGCGAGATCGAGCAGATTCTCGCCGATCTTTTCAGCGATAGCGGCGCGTCAGGCTCCGGCATGCCCTCGATGCCTTCCCTGCCCTCCATGCCCTCCATGCCTTCGCGGCCTTCGACAACTCGCGCCGCGCCCGCCAGCTACCGAAGCACATCGACGACAGGCGGCGTGCCGGCCGGCGACGGCTCGGGCCAATCCAGTTCGGCCAGCACGCCTGAAGCCAAAAAAACCGCGCAGTACTTCATGACCAATCTGCAACGCGACTTCGGCCTGACCCGCAACCAGGCCGCGGGCGTCGTCGCGAATCTGTGGCACGAAAGCGGCGGGATGAACCCAGGCATCAACCAGGGCGGCGCAATCGGCGCGCCGAACTCGAACATGCAATCGGGCTATGGCATCGCGCAATGGACCGGCTCGCGCAAACAGGACTATCTCGACTATTGCTCCGCGAATCATCTCGATCCGTCGAGCGAGCAGGCCAACTACGGCTTCCTCAAGCACGAATTGCAGACCACGCAAGCGGGCGCGATCGACGCGATAAAAAGCACACAGTCCGCGCAGGACGCCACCGTTGTGTTCTGCAATACGTTCGAGCGTCCAGGCGATCCGCAGATGTCGAGCCGCCTCGCCGACTTGCAGTATGTGTTGACCGCGTGATCGAGCATGTTCGGCGCGCGCGGTTCTCAAAGCCACTTGTGTTGAGAACGAAACGCGCCAAACACGCCGAACACGCCTTTTAGAACAGCACGCGCCGCGTCACCGCTCCAGCGTCTCCGAAGGCGCCTCGTGAAACTGCTTGCGATAGCCGCTCACCAGCGTCGAACGATTCTGCACGCCCCACTTGTTGGCCGTGAACAGCACCGTGCGCTCGCCGTTGAACGAATCGTCGAGAAGGTCCGCGCGAATCCGCTCCATCCGCAGACGGCGAATCAGTTCGGTCGGCGAAAGACCTAGCGAATGCTTGAACGCGCTTTGCAACGCGCGCTCGGTCACGCCGACTTCGGCGGCCACTTCGCGCACCGACAGATCGCGTCGATCGAGGTTTTCCTGCAAGTAGCGATAAGCGCGCCGGTAACGCGCGGGCAAACGTGCGGCGACGTCGTCCAGTTGCGGCGCCTGACGCGCGGCCTTGCCCGCATACGACACGAGCACCTGCGAATCGTCGCGCAGGCACTGCGTGGCGATCAGCGCGTAGCGGCCGAAAAACAGCATGCCCTCGCGGCTGCGCCCGAGCGCCTGATGCGTCTTCGCGACCGCATACAGATATTCGAGCTGCCGATGCCCCGTCGACGCCGCGTGGTCGATCCGATGCAGCGGCTCGAGCAGCATCTCGGCCAATTGCGGCGCGTCGGACGCGAGCGCGGCGAGCACGACTTCGAGCCGCGTGGTGCGCAGATAATCGCCGAAGCCGCGCTGTTGCGCCCAGTTCAGATGCGCGGTGATGCCGTCGAGCGCCGCGCGTTCGCCACGCGCCAGCGCGCGCAACTGACGCAAATAATCGACGCGTTGGCGTAAGAGCGGCGTGCAGACGTTCAACGCTTCGACTTCGTGAAGATCGGCTTCGTCGCTTGCGGAGGCCATCGAGCGGAATGCGCCGGGTGTGCCTGGTGTGCCCGCGCCGCGCAGCGTCTGGTCGCCGAGGCCCGACTGCCAGTACGCGTGATCGGATAGCAGCGTCGCGCCGCGTAACTCACGCTGCACCGCGACGTCGAAGCGCAACGTGGCGATCATCTCGCGCCAGTGCCCGAGCGACGGGTCGGTGATCGCGGCCGCGAGTTCGTCGAGCGCGTCGCCCGAATCGCGCGAGCGGCCGAGTTCGTGCAACGCACCGACAATGCCGAGCCGCGCTTCGATCTGCTGCGCCGCGTCGACGTCGGGCTCGTCGACGAGCCGTGCGAAGCACGACAGCGCGGTCGCGAGCCGGTGACGAAACAGTGCCTGCCAGCCGGCGTTGCGGCACGACGCCGCGCGGATCGCCTGACGCGGCGAGCGGATCGCCTTCTGCGCGCGGCGATACTGTTCTTCGGCTTCATCGCAGATGCCGAGCGCCATCTGCATGTCGGCATGCAGGCGCAGCAAGTCGGGCGAGCCCGCAGCGCCGCGCGCGAGGTCCGACCAGCGGCTCGCCTGCGCGCCCGCCGGTTGCAGATCGCCGTCGCGTATCTTGTTGAGAAACCCGTCCGGCAGATCCTGCACGGACAACGACGCCGCCAGGGGAAAGTAAAGCGTCAGGAACATTGCGCTACTCCTCGTTGATGCGCGCGGCTCGATTCACCCGCACGCATGCTGCTGCAAACCGATCGTTGCGAATGCCACCATCGTTCGCATCCCCTAATCTATGCAGATATGCGGCGCACATCTTCAACAAATCTGAGCGTTCGGGCCGATTTGAGAACTGTTGAGATTCGCGATGCGTGCCGAACGTGGACAGGCCCGCGCGCTGGACCCTATTGCCGAACCATGCAACTCGCAATAAGCTGACGAATCCATTGCCCGGCGAAATTGTCAAAAGGCGTCGACCGCGCGTGCGCCGCGAGAACGCCTCTGCGCACGCGGCCACGATCGACATGACCGGTGAGCATTTGATCCGCCGCACGCGGTGGCGCCCAGCCGACCGGGCTCGCCGAATCCGCTGGAGATCCACGATGCCGTCATTACGACCGAACGAAACGATCCTGGCGTTCAGTCGCTTCACGCTGTCCCAGGAGCCGCCGCGGCTCGTCGCCGATGGTCTCGAGGTCGAGCTCGGCGCGCGGGCGCTCGAACTGCTGATCGCGCTCGTCGAGGCGCGCGGCCGGCCGGTCGCGCAGGCCGAGCTTGGGCGACGCGGCTGGCCTGAGCTGAACGTCGACGTCAATACGGTTCAATCGCAGATTTCCGCGTTGAGGCGCGCGCTCGGCGACGATCGCGATCTGATCGTCACCGTGCCGGGTTTTGGCTATCGCTTTGCCGCCGAGGTTCAGACCAACGGCCCTGGCGATTCCGCTTCGCCCACTCCGCCTGCTCCACCCGCGCCGAGCTGGCAGTTGCCGAGCGAGCCGCCGATCGTGACCGCGCCTCGCGCGGCGCAGCCCGCGTTTGGCGCAGCGGCGAGCCCGGCCCGCACGCAGCAGCAACTCACGCCGTTCATCGGCCGGCATGCCGAGCTTTCGGAAGTACTCGGCCTCATATCGATCACGCGGCTCATCACGCTCGTCGGCGCAACCGGTGCGGGCAAGGCGCGCCTCGCACACGAAGCGGCGCGCCGCCTCGCCGCGCGCTTTCGCGACGGCGTCGTGCCGGTGGCGCTCTCGGCGCTCACGCCCGACGACGGTTTCGCCGCTGCGTTCGCGCTTGCGTTGCATCTGCCCGCGGGTTCGGGACAGACGCCGCTCGCGCGTTTGCTCGACGGCGTGCGCACGCGCGAAGTGCTGCTCGTCGTCGATTGCAATGAGTGCGACGGAGCGCTCGCGGCCCACACGCTCGACGCGTTGCTGGCGGCCGGACCGAACGTGCGTGCGATCGTGACCGCGAGTGCGCCGCTTGGCTTGTGCATCGAGGAAGTCGTCACGCTCGGCCCGTTGCGCACGCCCGAACAGCCTCGCGTGAACGCGACGCTCGCGCCGGAATACGACGCGCTGCGTCTGCTGTTCGCACGGCTCGCGACGCTGTCCGCGCGGCGGGAGCGGCAACGGGTTTCGCCGCATTCGTCGCCGCATTCGTCGCCGCAAACATCGCCGCAAACGTCGCAGCAAACGTCCCAGCAAACGTCCCAGCAAACGTCGCCGCGTCCGCTGAGCGGCAACGCGCTGCTGACCGCGCTCGACGGCGGGGCGATGTCGCAAGCCGCCATCGACGCCGCCGTGCTCATCACGCAACTGCTCGCCGGCGTGCCGCTCGCGCTCGAACTCGCCGCGGCGACCATCGACCAGAACATGCGCGCCGGCGAGCCGCTCGAAAGCGCACTGGCCCGCTACGCGCAATGTCTGGATGCGCTCATCGGACCACGCATCGAAACGCCCGGCGTTCCGCATTCGCGCTCGGCGCCGATCACGCTCGCGTTCGATTTGCATTTCGCGCGGCTCGACCGACGCGCGCGTCTGCACTTGCTGCGCCTCTCGATGTTCGCCGGCGAATTCCCGCGCTGCGCGGCCATCGGGCTGCTTGGCGCCTGCGAGCCGTCGATGGCCGCAAGCACAGGCGTCGGAACGCCGGAGCAAACGCACGAACGCACGCCCGCCACCCTGCACGACGCAATCCGCAGCGACGCGCTCGCCGACGCCGCGCTCGACGCGTTGACCGAAGCGGGCCTCGTCGAGGAAATCGACAGCAGCGGACAGTGGATGCTGCATATCCGGCGACCCGTCCGCCATCTCGCGCGCGACATGCTGCGCGACGCCGGCGAATACGACCGCACCGCGCTCGCGCTCGCAACCGGTCTGCCGGTGCGGCTGAACGCGCATCGCAAGCGCGGCGAGCGCGCGCATATCGACGCGCTCGACATCAGCGATCTCGAAGACCTGCGCGCGTCGCTCGAATGGAGCACGCAATGCGAACGCTTCGAGACGGCGATCTCGCTGCTCGAAGGATCGGCCTGGCTGTGGACGCGGCTTTCGCTCGAACCCGAATATCTGCAGCGCAGCCGTGCGGTGCTCGCCGGCGTGCAGGCCGGCGCCACGCCGCGTCGACGGGACGAGATGCGCGTTCATGCGGTTCTCGCGAGCACGCTGCCGCTCGCGCATGCGCCGGTCGCGCAGGCCATCGCCGCATGGGAAACCGTCTACGAACTGGCCAACGCGTGTGCGGACAGCGCGTTCCGCGAGCGCGCGCTGACCGGTCTCATCGTGTGCTGTAGCGAAGCCGGCGATACACGTCGTGCGGCGGAATTGCAGGCGCGTTACGACCGCATCGTGAAAGCGGGCAATGCGCGCAGCGGGGCCGCGTCGCGATGACGGCGCTGACTTGGCCGACATCGCTTGCGCATTGCGGCGACTTGGCGTGGAATTCATCGCGGGCATCGTCACGTGTATTCATTGCCTAACGCTTCGGCAATGCGCGCGGCAATCGAGTCCCCGCCGACGCTCAAAAACTTCGCGACGATCGCGAGCGCCGTGGGATCGCCGCTGCGCAATACCGCAGCCGCGCAACGCCGCCAGTCGCGATCGGCGAGCATGTACAGACACCAGGCCTGCAATGCGGTGACGACGGGCGAACCGTAGCCCTGCTCGTCGATCTGCCGCAACAGACGCAACGCATCGATCCAGCGCCGCGAATTGACGAGCAGCCTCACCTCGCAGATGTCGACGACCGCCGGGTTCGGATGAAGCTGGCGCAACACGAGCAGCAGTTCCTCGAGGTCTGCGTGCGCGCCGAGCCGCAGTCCCACGGAGAAGATCGTCAGCAGCACACCCAGCACCGCGACACTGCATGGATCGTTTTTCATTGCACGTACCTGGGCGAACGAATGGCATGGAGCGACACCCTGCATTCTCGGACGCGCGGCGCGTGGCTATCGCGCGCATACGAAGCGCGGAGCGTGATCGCGAAGCATGCGGTTGTGGCGCGCGGATTTCGCGTGCTCACACCCCGCTTCGCATCCGTCCGCGCACGCCGATGCCCTTCCCATAGTCTGTCTGTGTTGAAGTCGGCGCGATCTGGCGACCTCATCAGTCTTCGTTATCCGCATGAATCAACCTTGTGAGAGGAACCATGACCACCAATAACGTGAACTCCGCGTACTACCAGAGCCCGACGTTCCAGTACCCAGGCGGGCAGCAGAACGGCGGCGCGAACCAGGCGCAGATCGACGCCGACATCCAGCAGTTGCTCAACGACCTCGGCATCACGGGCGGCCAGTATCCGGGCGGCAGTCAGTATCCCGGCGGCGGCCAGTTCCCCGGCTCGACCGGTCAGTATCCCGGCGCGCCGTCGAACGGCAATCCGCCGCTGCGCTCCATCAAACTCTCGACGCGCTCCGGCGGCGAAGTGAGCCTGCTCGAAGATCCGTCCGGCAATCTGTACGACAAGAACGGCAAATCGGTCGGCACGGTGGGCGCGGACGGCAGCGTGAGCTTCACCGCCGACGGCAAGAAAGAAGTCAACGAACTGATGACGAACGGCCGCTCGCCTTTCGATCTCATCATGAGCGGCGGCCTCGTCGAAGGCGAGAAACAGAGCGACGGCACGTACAAGTTCGCAGCGGATCAGGTGAACATCGGCGCGGGCGATCTGAATCTGAACAGCGCGCCGAACAATCGGGTTCAGCCGCTGACGGTCGAGCAGCCTGTACAGTCGCCGGGCAATTACACTCTTAACGTGTGACTCTTACGTTCGACGTGCCGTTCACCGATACACGCACGCATGCTGACGGCGAACCGCCGATGACCTGCGAGATCCCGGACCCAGGCTCGTACAGCGTGCTGCCGTCGATCATCGGCACGGGTTCGGGCGATCCGTATCCGCTCTATGGATGGTTGCGCGCGCATCGGCCGCTGTGCCGCGACGCGAGCGGCGTATGGCTCGCGTCGTCGCATGCGCTCGTCACCCGCATACTCGACGACGCGCGTTTTTCGGCGCGGCCGCCGCCTGGCACCGAGCCGCTCGACGATCCGCTCGGCTATGCCAGCATGGTCGTGTTTCAAACGGGCGAAGCGCACGAACGGCTGCGGCGCTTTCTCGGGCCGCTGTTTTCACGCAAGGCGTTGGTGTCGCTGCAAGCGTTTATCGACGATGAAGTCGCGCGCCTCGTCGATCAATGCGAGCACTTGCCGCGTTTCGATCTGGTCGCGAACATCGCGAGCGCGTTGCCGGTGCGCACGATCTGCCGTCTGCTCGGGTTTCCCGATGCGCATGGCGCGAGTTATCTGGAGGCGTCGGCGGGCGCGTGGCAACTGATCAGCGGCGCGCCGATGTCCGCCGCGGAACACGCGCTCGCGGCCATGCACACCGAAGCCTTCCTCGCGCAAGTCGAATCGTTCATGCGGGCGATCGACCCTCACGCCGCGCCCGATCATGCGGCCTCGCGCTTCCTGCGGCTCGAACAGGAAGGCGGCATCGGCCGGCGCGAAATGCTCGTCAATATCCTGTTTCTGTTTATCGCGGGATACGGCACGACGCTGCTGTCCATCGGCAATAGCGTCGCCGCGCTGCTGCGCGAGCCGCGCGCGTGGCAGGCGCTGAAGGACGACGTCGCGCTGGTGCCGCAAGCCGTACGCGAACTGTATCGCTACGATCCCGCGGTGCAGTCCGTGTTTCGCTATGCATGGGACGATGTGGAGATCGACGGCTGCCGGATTCGTCGCGGCGAACGCGTGATGCCGCTCATCGGCGCCGCGAATCGCGACCCGGCGGTGTTCGCCGCGCCCGATGAGATTCGCTTTGAACGCGAGGCCGGACGTTCGCTGACGTTCGGCGCGGGTCCGCATAGCTGCATGGGACTGGCGCTCGCGCGGATGCAACTGGAGTCGCTATTGCGCGCGTTGACTCGGCGCATGCCGGACTTGCGGCTCGCGCCTGGTTGGCAGGCGCGGCAGCAGCACGGTTCGTTTCATGGTTATGACCGGTTGATGGTCGAGCGTTAGTTAGGCTGAGCGTTAGGCTGTCGTGATTGAACGCGATGCGCGTGAGGCTCGCGCATCTTGCATCGCATATCGGGTTGTCACTCGGACAGGAACTTCACGTCGCCCCGATTGCCCGTATAAGTGTCGTACGACACCACCTGCGGGCCGCTGCCGCCTTGCGTATTATTCGAACCGATCAACGTGATGCGGCCGTTGTCGTTGCTCGCGACGATCTCGACGTGCTCATCGTCGCCGACGATGCAGATGTCGCCCGGCTTCGCCTCGTTGCGGCTCACCGTGCGCCAGCCGTCGCCTTTCAATTCGCTGTGAAGCGTCGACACGAGATTCGTGTGCTGCGACTCGGAAATCTTCCCCGACTTCACGAGACACGCCGACGCGAAGTTCGCGCAGCACACGGTCGTGTCGACGCCCTTGTCCATCGGCACACCCTGGTCCGCCATGATGCTGGCCGCCGACTTGTGCAACTGCGTCTGGGCGACGCCCGCCGCATTGCCCGAGCCGGCCGGCCGCACGTTGGCGTCGCCTCGCTCGACGGCGCCGTTCGAGTTGACCGCGCGCGTGCCGGATGAACTGCGATAGCTCGCTTGGGTGACGCCGCCGCTGCTCGTCGGGAGCGAAGGCATCGAGGGCATGGAAGGCATCGGCATGCCCGACGATTCCTGCGATGGACTCGTGATGCTCAACAGGAACTGCAGGAAGAGTTGTTCGAGCGCGTTGTCACCCATGCCGCCTGGCGAATTCCAGTTCGCGCCGGCGTTGCTGCCGACGTTGCCGCCGACGTTTGCCCACGCGTTCGGCTGCGCAGTGATGGATCGCGTGAACAGCGACGAAGGATCGGCCGCGCCCGTATATCCGCCTGCCGGATAGGACAGCGTGGAAAATGCGCTATACGTCATGACGACTCCTTGTTAGCGAAGCGACGCGGTGGCCTGGCGCGCGTTGTTGCCGGGCACGCTTGAATGTAAACGCGGCGCGATGCAGTTGCCGTGTGCCGCGCGCAACGATGCGCAATAAAGCGAAGCGGACGATGAGGGGTTGCGGCAGGTGTGACGTGGACGTTAGCGGTTGTCGCGGGTACTTGCACGGCGTTGCGGCATTCTCGCGGGAGCCGACATAGAAAGCGATTCTGCGCAAGTTCGTTCGGCGGGTTGCGACGTGCGGCGGCGCGCACGCGTCGTCGTTGCGCGGCATCGCGGCGATCTCGCGCAGGTCGACACAAGAAGTCGATTCTGCGTAGATCGGTCCGGCGGTTTTGAGCGCGCAGCGGCGCACAACCGCCATCATTGCGCGGCACTCGCGGCGATCTCGCGCAAGTCGACACAAGAAGCCGCTTCTGCGCAAATCCGTCCGGCGCTTCGCAGCGTGCCGGCGCGTCCGTTGCGCTTCATGTCTACTACCGCCATTGCGTTGCGTCGAGATCGCCGTGCCGAAACATTCTCTTTCCGCGCTCTGTCCCGTGGCCGCGTTCCATGCGCCTGCTGTCGCCGTCCGCGCGCTCGTCGCACTTGCGCTCGCGAGTCTTCTCGCCGCGTGTGCCGACCCGACGCCTGGTTCCATGCAACTGAAGATCGCCCAGCAGCAGAAGCTCGTCCCGCCTGCCAACGAAACCTTGCCGCTGTCGCTGCGAGCCGGATCGCAGGAAGTCCTTCAAGACGTGTTGAGCGCGGTCGGCGATGAAGTGTGGAACTGCCGGCGAAGCGGCGGCGCGCTTCAATGGACGTCGACAGGCACGGAAGCCACGCTCGTCGATCAGGCGCGCAAGAGCGTCGGCACGGTGATGCCCAACCGCATGTTCAGCGCGTACGACGGCAGCTACATGATTGGACGCCTCGCCGCCGACCAGACCGTCACGCCCGACGCGCTGCCGTGGCAACGCATGGACGCGCGCTTCAATGCCGGCGAGCGGACAGGCGAAGGCCGCTTTGCGAGGACGACGTCGGTGCAGCGCGTGCTGACCTCGGGCGGCGTCCCGCCGAATCCGGCTTGCGACCAGGAAGGCGTGTCGCTGTTCGTGCCGTATTCGGCGACGTATTTGTTCTATCGCGCGAGCGACCCCGCCGCAGTGGTGCCCGCGCCGGAGCCGCCGTTGAACGCGGCGTCGGCTGCGCAATAGCGTGGTCGGGTCTTGCGTCACGCACGAGGCGAAACACGACACATCAAATTCGCACGAAACGCGTGACGTATAGCGCCTAACGCGGCGCCCGCCTCACACGCGACGCCCGACGCCACACTCCCGCTTCTCGCGCGCCGCGCCGCTGCATGCTTCGGAGGACTCGATGAACTTCCGCTTTCCGCCACTGACCTCTCTTCTACCCAGCCGCGATAACGCCGCGACTTCATCACAACAGCAACCGCAGCCACAAACACACCCCACCACCCCCGACACCCAGACCCCGCTCAGCGGCCTCGCCCGTCTCTCGGACCGCGTGCGCCACAATCCGGTCACGCGGATTTTCCGCGCGTCGAACACCACGGTAACCGTGCTCGAATCGACGCTCACCGCAGCCGGCAGCGTCGCCAACCCAGCCGCCGATACGCGCTTTCCCCGTCCGCCGCAACGCGCGCCGGCGCATGAACCGGCATCGCTCGACAGCGCGGCAATCGCGATCGGCGCACAGGGCGCGCAACTCGCGAACGCGTCGATCGGACGCACGGCCGCCTTCCTGGCCGACGACGCAACGCGCGGCGCGCTGCCCGTGCCGAAGTTCATGAGTCCGCGCGCGATCGGCCAGACGCTGCGCCGTCTGCGTAACCGCGAAGCCAACGCGGCCGCCCGCGAATGGGCGCAAACGCTCGACGATCACTTCATGCAGCCCGTGATCGCCGTGAACCGGCTCTTCCCGATTCCAGCCGATGCCACGCCGGAGGCGGCGGACGCGCGGCAGACCGCCATCAATAGCCTGCTCGACGGACTCACGCTGCGCAGGCCCCGGCCGGCGGGTGCGGACGCGTCGTTGCCGCCGGCCGTCGAACGCCTGCCGCAGGAGTGCGTGGTGCCGGTCGCGGAGGCGCTCGCCGAGGCGAGCGGCGGCGATCCCGCGCTGGCCGCGCGAATTCTCGAACGCTTGCAGCAGCCGCTAGACATCGCCAGTAATGCACCACCCGACAAGTCCAACGCAGCCGACGCAACCGATCTGGAACCCCGCACCTGGCGCTGCGCGCAAAACCTCGCGCAGGCGCGTTGCGCCGCACTCGAAGGTCTGCTGCGTTTGCAGTTCGGCGACAGCGCCCCGCATGCGGAGCGCGGCAACAGCGCGGCCGCGCGGCTCGTCGTCTATCTGCAGGCCGGTCACAAGCTGCGTTCGATGGACGCCGACCTCGGCGCCACACCCGCCGATCTCAACGACGACGCGACGTATCGCATGTTCATCGACGATCCGTATGGCCGGCACGCGATGCTCGCGCTCGATGCGGCGCGGCGTCTGCCGCCCGACGCCGTCGACGCGAACGAGACCAACGCCCACGACATCGGCGCATGCGACATCGAAGCGATCACGGCTTACCGTTTGTGGCAGATGGGCTTCGACGAAAGCGGCCCCGGCTCCGATCTGGAGCGCGCGTCACAGTTGCTGTTCGACGGCGGCACGACGTGGGTTGAGCGCGGCGCACAGCGGCAGCAGCGCAAGGACGCGGCGCTCGGTTCTATCGACGGCGCACCGCCTGCCCAGCGCTTCGCGCATGTGAAGGCGCGCGTGGGGCTTGCGGTGCACGACGTGCCGCGCGTGTTCGGCAGGAACCGCTCGCCGATCGGCGTCTCGAGTCTGCTCGGCGCCGACACGCCGTTCTTCGACACGACGCGCGGACGCTACGACACCGCGCTGATCGCCGCCCGCACCGCGCTGCTCGACTACAGCAACGAGCAGTTGCCACGCGCGGCCACGCCCGGCCGGATGCTCACGCATGCGCTGAACGCGGAGCGCCTGCGGGCATGGACCGATGCGCGCCCCGATGTGCCGTCCGACGCGCGGCTTCGCGAGTTGCAAAAGCGCCGGCCCGAATCGTTCGAAATCGGCCGGCGCGACGCGCGGCGGATGTGGGACGCCGCGCGTGCACGCGTCGCCGCAATGCGCGGGCAAGGCGATCCGCGAGCGCAGCGCAACGTCGAGCGCTGCTTGCGCATGTTCGACGACCGCGAGCGGCGCCGTCGCTTCGTCGATGAAATGACGGACGGCGGCTTCACGCTTGCCACGCTCGAACGCTGGTTCAATGCAAGCGCGATGGCCGCCGACGACGCCCCGCTCGCCGAGCCCACGCAGCGCAATCTGCAGGCCGCGCACGATCTGCTGGACAACCCCGGCATTGCGCCGCTCGAACGGATCACGACGCGCAACTTGCGCGAACAGCATCTCGCGCTGATGGCGCAGAACGTGCCGGGCACGGGCTTCACATCGTATGACGGCAATGCGCTCGG
Organism: Paraburkholderia sp. RL17-368-BIF-A; assembly: GCF_046054045.1. Classification (NCBI taxonomy): domain Bacteria; kingdom Pseudomonadati; phylum Pseudomonadota; class Betaproteobacteria; order Burkholderiales; family Burkholderiaceae; genus Paraburkholderia; species Paraburkholderia sp. RL17-368-BIF-A. Next base: position 607,470 of record NZ_JARESN010000002.1, on the reverse strand, counting down.
GCTCGACGCCAGCGCGTGGGGCAACTTGCCCGCGAAGCTGCTGGTCTCCGCGGGACCGATCGTGACGGTACTCGGCGGGCGCGATTCGATGTATTCGATCGGCACCGCGTACGAAGGCGGCCAGATGATCTTCGGCAACCGCAGCCGCGTGAACGGCGCGCTGGGCGCGCAAGGTTTCGTCGGCGCGGCGCTCGATGTGGCCGGCGTCGCGGGCATGGCGGGCGGCTGGGCATCGTCGGGCGTGGGCGGCTCGCTTGCGTGGGAGCAGTCGGTGGTGTTGCGCGCGCGGCGGCTCGCGCCCACGCCCGCGACCGCCGCGCACGAGGCCGAGGTCTGGCACAAGGACAGCCGGCAGATGGTCAACGCCTACTGGGACGCAGCCGAACAGGCACAGACACCCGACGAGTTCATGCAGATCCTCGCCGCCGGTATCGCGGACAACGAACGTATTTCGCTGTCGTCGCAAAGCAATAACGCGACGTCGGTCACGGCGACGCCGCTGACCGTCGGCGGCGTCGCGCGTGCGAACGTGCCGGGCGCGAGTTCGCCGGATCGCGTCGGCGTTTATGCGGGCGTGAGCTCGGGCGTGACGCTCTATTCCGCCGCCGATCTGAAGGAGAGCGGCGCGCTTGCCAGCACGATCGGCGCGACGTCCGTGCAGGGCTCGCTGACAGCGAGCGCGGGCGCGCAGTTCGCGCCGCGTGCGATTGCGCTCGGCGACGACGGTTTGAGCACGGGCTTGGACTTAGGCGACGTGGGATCGGTCAGCCCTGCCCCGAAGACGCTGGCCGGCGCGGCCGTCGACGTCACGCCGTTTGGGCGCTCGTCGTTCGTCTTCGCGATGCGCGATAACCGCGGCCTCGTCGCCGAATACACGATGCAGGACCGCATGTTCCGCAACGCCGACGACTGGGCCCGCTCGGTGCGCGCGAATCCGGCGTGGGTGCACGGCATCGGCGCGCAACGGCTGCAACAGGTGATCGAGCAGACGCAGTTGGAATCGTCCGGCGAGTTTTCGTTCGGCGAACGCTGGGTCATCAAGGACGAATGCGTGCCGCGCCTGAACCAGTATCTGACGCTGTCGAATCAGTTGCGCTCGCGTCTGGAAGATGATGCGTCCACGCGGACGCTGAGCCGCGCGGAGCGTGCGCTGATCGAGGCGAAGCTGCGCACGCTCGAACGGAAAATGCAGAGCGCTTTCGAAGACCCGTCGGCGTGGCGGCCGCTCGGTTTGTTCGGTCTGCGTGAGGTCGCGCGCAGCAGTTCACAGGGCTGGAAGTACGGACTGCGTGCATCGCATGAGCAAAGCCGGATCGGTAAGAGCCTGACGTTCTGGACGCCGGTGTCGGAACCGGAGGGTGAATCGGCTGCGTTGGAAGTTGGTGGCGTGGTGCCGACGCTTGCAAGCACGGGCACAGGCACAGCGGCCGCTGACGCGCCAGGCGGCGCGATGTAACGACGGGCGGACGCTTTGTCGATGGCTTTGGCTGCTGGCCGCAGCCCCCAACTACAACACCTCCCCCGCCGTCGATACACCTTGCCGCGCTTCGTCCGCGATCAGCCGTTCCATGATGCGGCGCGCGTGCACCGCGCCCGCGTCGATCGGCAGCATCGCCGGGCGCAGCGACCAGAAATCGCGATCGCCGATCACGCATTGCTGCGCTTCGAGCATCGGAATGTCTTCATCGCGAAACGGCGCGAGCAGGCTTTGCGCCGTGCGGCTCACCAGCTCCGCGCCATGCTCGCCGATCGCGCGCGGCAAACCGAACGCGAAAAAATAATGCGAACTCGCGGCGGTTTCGGGCGTGAGCCAATGCGCTGAAACCGCTTCGCGCGTCGTCTCCGGCAAGCCGCTTTCGCAAATGCGCACGACGATTGTGAGCAGCCCTGGCGGTATCCATTGCACGTCGAGTTCGCGGTCGGCGCGCTCGCCATAGAGCAGATTGAAACTCTGCGTGAGCATCGGCCGCAGATATTCGCCCTTCATCTCGCGACGCACCGACACCGTGTTGCCCGCGACCGTCGCACGTACCGCGCCGCTCGCCATCTGCTCGCTGCCGAGCGTTTCCGGATGCAGGTACTGAAAGTGGCTCAGGTCGAGCAGATTGTCCGCGCTCAACTGATAGTTCGCGTGCGTGTGCAGATAGCGCTCGCTCGTGAAGTTCTCTTGCGGATCGAGATAATCGAATGCGGGAAGCGGCGTATCCGATGCGCGTTGCGCATCGCCCGGCCAGAACCAGATCGCGCCGTATCGTTCGCGCACCGGATAGTGGCGCGCTTCGGCGCGTGCGGGCACGCGGCCATCGCCGTGCGGATTGAACACGCAGCGGCCTTCCGCGCCAAAACGCAGCCCGTGATACGGACATTCGAGCGCACCGTCGACCACGCGTCCGCGCGACAAAGGCGCGAAGCGATGCGGGCAGCGATCCGCGAGCGCAACCGCTTGTCCGCCCGCGACGCGATACAGCACGACGGGCTCGTCGAGCAGCGTGCGCGCCAGCGGCGCATCCGCCGTGACCTCGCTGGACAGCGCGGCGACATACCAGGCGTTGAGCAGATACGGCACGGCGAGTCTCCAGTTGGATCGAGGCACGATTCACCTGCGGCGAGCCCATATTAGGCAATCCGCAATTAAACACGCTCAACAATTCTCATAGCGGTAAATAACGGAAAACGCGCAATTAAGCAGGCGCTCGTGCGGAAATAAATGCGTATTACGGATTGCAAGCGATGGACGCGCGTGTCGCTTGCCCCCAATACCGCAGCGGTTAAATATTGGCCGGCGTCTAAACCTCGCCTTAACCTTACAACAACATTACATAAATGTAAGGGTAGCGCGTAAACGGCTGTTGCGAAAGCGATTTCCGCGCTTCGCACAGCTTCGCGTCTGTAAGGTTCAACGCGCCCTGCTCCGTCATTATTTTTTCGGCAAGCGGCAAAAAACGTCTATTGCGCCGAGTGAACTACGAGAAACAGGTAGTCGAAAAATGGCAATTTCGTGATCCGCTTTTCAATCAGGCGATTGAATCGCGGTGAGGAAACAAAACGTTACATCCTTGATGGACCGCTCCCTCTACTGTCGAGTCATTCGAATTGCGTAATCGGCCGAAACCGCAAACGCATCCGCCTACCCGTTCCACGAATGACGTTCGCCCTTCGCCCGTGAGTCTCGCGGGCGAGCGGTATCGCACGGAGGAAAAATGAAACTTGCAGTGATGACCAGAAGCGCAACATTGTTCGGGTTGATCTGCCGTTGTTTCGAAGCCGACGGCGCGGTCTGCCATCGGTTCGCCGATGACGTCGCCTTCGCGCGCGCAATCTATCGCGACGAATACAGCGCGATCCTGATCGACGCCGACACCGGTCTCAATCCGCTGCGCCCGGTGCTCGCGCGGCGTGCCTGCTATGCCGACCGCCGCGCGCCGCTGATCGTGATCGGCGCGGGCCACGACCGCGAAGCCATCGCGCGGCTGTTCGATGCGGGCGCGGACGACGTCGTGCTGTCGCCCGTCGATGCGCGCGAGGTGATGCTGCGTGTGCACCTCGCATTGTTGCGCGTGCAACTACAGAGCGCCGATTCGAGCGACACGCTGGAATGCGGCGCATACCGGCTCGATCGCCGCAACTGCACGGTTCACGTCGACGGCCACGCGGTGCGCCTCACGCCGCGCGAATTCGCGATTGCGTGGCTGCTGTTCTCGCGCCGCGGCGAATATGTGAGCCGTCGCCAGATCGCGGGCGCTGTATGGAGCCGTTCCGAGGACATCATCGGACGCACGCTCGAACAGCACATCTACAAGCTGCGCAAGAAGCTGGAACTGAACGGCCCGTGGGGCGTGCATCTGCGGACCTTGTATGCGCACGGCTACCGCATCGAGATGACCGATACGGCGGAGGCCGCGCTTGAAGAAAGCGTTGAAAGCGCGGAGAGCATGGATAGCGTGGATTGCGTGGATAGCCACGGCGTCGCATTGGAGACACTGCACGACGATGCCCGCACAGCCGCAGCCATGACCTGCCTCGCACCGATGCAGCCCGTCGCTGCGCCGGCCGCGACGCCTCGCGCGGAAGTGCATCCCGCCGATAGCGCGGTGGCCCGCAATGCGCCCGCGTGGGGCGACTCGCAAGCAGCGTTCGCCGCGTCCGCGAGCGGCGCGCCGAAAGCGCCGTACGCGTTGCTGAGCGCAGCCGCCCTCGCCGCGCGCACGCGCGGCAACGGCTAAGCCCCAAGCGTCGCGCTCAAAACTCGATGATGCGCGGCGACAGCAGAAACAAGCGCTCCATGTGACTGCGCTGGTCGTCGCGATAACGGAACAGCCCGCCGATCAGCGGAATCTTCGAAAGACCCGGTACGCCGGTTTCGCCGTTCGTCGACGTATCGACGCGATAGCCGGCAATCAAAAGACTCTCGCCCTGCCCGACGAACGACTCCGTGTTGATCGTGCTGGTCGTAATCACAGGAATGTTGTCGACCTGCTGCGAGGTAATTGCGCCGTCCTCGATATGAACGTTCAGCTTGATGTCCGTCCTGCCGTTTTCTTCCACGACGAGCGGCAACACGCGCAGCGACACGCCGGTCGACACGCTGTACAAATCCGCCGACGTGTAGCCCGACACGCGCACGAAGAAGCGCGTCTTCTGGTCCATCACGGCCTCGACGTTGTTGAGCGTCGCGACCTTCGGGCTCGCATCGATCTTCGCGAGATTGCTTTGCTGCAGCGCGTTCACGCGCGCGAGCAGATAGCGGCCCGCGTTGCCGAGCACCGCCGTGAGCGATCCGCCGAGCGGCGTCGTGTTGATGACGGTCGTGCCGTCCGACAGCGTCTGCGTGCCGAAGATCGGATCGATGTTGCCGTTGTAGCCGTTTTGCTGCGTCGTGCCGTTGCCGGTCTGAATGTCGATGTGACTGTTATGCGCGCGCCAGTCGACGCCGATCTGCTTGAGCGCGTTGTCGTCGATCTCGATGATATGCGCCTCGATTTCGATCAGACGCGGCCGCACGTCGAGCTTGTCGATCAGGCTTTGATACTGCGACAGGCGTTGCGGCACATCGCGAATCAGCACCGAGTTCGTGCGCGGATCGGCTTCGATCACGGGCAGCGTCTGGCTGCCGCTCACCGACGTGTCGCCGCTGCCGCCGTCGCCGCCATCGGACGAGCCGACCGACTGCATGCCAGGGCCACCGCCCGCGGCCATGCCGTTCAGCAATCCGCCGATGCCCGGCGCGACGCCGCCGTTCGCCGCAATGCCCGCAGGCAGCGGCGGATTCACGCCGCTTTCGTAGCCGCCGCCGTCGGTGCTGCCGGTGACGTCGCGCATCGGTTGCAGGCGGCGCATCGTCGGTTCGCGCGCCGCGCGATTGGCGGCCTGCTCGTAGCTGTCCGCGCCGTTGCGCCCGCGCTTGTCGCGCGGATGGTACATCGACGACAGCACGTTCGCGACGCCCGACACGGTCACCGTCTTGCCGTCGATCTCGACGTTGTGATCCGCGGCCCACGCATGATGCAACTGGAACACGCGAATCATCGAGCCCGAGCGCTGCGCCGCGTTGTCGTCGAGCCGGCGCGCGACTTCCGACACGAGTTGCACATACGCTTGCGGGCCGCTCACGAGCGCGGTGCTCTGGCTCTCGTCGTAAGTGATCGGAAAGCGCGAATTCTCGATGCGCAGTTGCGTGAGCGCCGCGCGCAAGTCGGCGGCGCTCGCATGATCGAGCTTGATCACGCGTCGCGTGACGGTGTTCACATCGCTGATCGACAGCACGCTGCCGTCGTAGAACCACACGAAGCCGAAGCTCGACGCGAGCGTGTCGAGAAAGCGCTGCGGCGGCATGTCGAAGCGGCCGCTCACGCTGCCGTGGACGTCGCCGGAAATGGTTGCGGGCACACCTTGTCCCGCGGTGAAATCGCGCAGCACGTCTTTCACGTCCTGCCCTTCGGCGCTGACGTGGACCACGGAACTGCGCCAGCGGATCGCGGCGGCTTCGGCGGGCGCCGCGAGCAAGGCGGGCAACGCGAAGACAAGAGACGCTGCCAGCCGGGCAGCAAGCATGAGCCGTTTGTTGTTCATGGGTTCCACGATGTCCACGATGGTCGATGGGTTGGCCGTGCGTCATGCAACGTGCAACGTGAGCCGGCGATGCCCAATGTATCGAAGCGTGTGAAGCACATCCTCAACAAATCTGACGGTTCATGCGCATTTGAGGAGTGTTGAGAATTGGCGGCGCGGCGCGCACGCTTATTTGCCCGCTCATTGCCCGCTTATTTGCGCAGCGGCCCCGCGATGGCGCGCAACTGTTCGCCGAGACCCGAGAGCACGAGCTGATCGCGGACCTGGTCGACAAAAATCCCGACGAAGAGCGCAAGCATCATCACCGTAAGCGCGCCCTTCACCGGCTGACTGAGCGTCATCAGCTCGAGTTTTTGCGCCGACTTCGCCGCGAAGCCGAACGCGAAATCGACCAGCAGCAGCATCAGCATCATCGGCGCGGCGAGCTTGGCGGTGGTCTGCATCAGCGAGTCGGTTTGCTGCAGCACGAAGCTTTCGAGGACGTTCGCGGGCACCGGCGTCGCGGCGGTCAACGGCCACCAGTGATACGACTCGTACAGCGCGCCGAGCAGGAACGTCATGCCGCCGAAGGTCCAGAACGCGACGCTCGCCACTTGCGCGAGCAAGGTGCCCGTCGGCGTGGACTGCTCTTCGCGCAATGGATTGGTGATCTGCACATTGTTGTAGCCGGCCAGATCGTCGACGTAGATGCCCGCGCCTTCCGCGACCCAGAATACCGTCGATGCCGCGAAGCCCAGCAGCAGCCCGATGGCCGCCTCGCGCAAGCCGATCACGACAAGCGCCGTGCCGGTCAGCGACGTATAAAGCGAAACCGGCTGACCATACGCGATGAACGAGCTGAACAGCAGCACGACGCCATTGCGCACCACGCCTTGCAGGATGCCGTCCGCCGTCGGAGGAAACAGGTAGAGCATCACGAAGAGCCGCACCGAGCACACGCCAAGCACCGTCAGCGAGCGGATCAGTGTGGCGCCGAATTGCGGCAGTGTGGTGATGGTGTCGTACATTACGGATGGCTAATCAAATTTGGAACCGTGTGGCGTGCTCATTGCGCGGTGTCTTCAAAGGGCTCTGCCGTGGATGCCGGTCGGCGGACGCAAACGCGCTAGCGCGGTTTCCTCCGCTTCGTCGTCCTCGGCGTCGGTGGCTTGACGGTCCAGCTCGACATGCAAGTGCGCGATGCGCTCGCCGCACAGATCGATGCGGCTGCGATTCACCGCCAACGCGCGCGTAGCCGCGGCGAGTTCGTCGGCCTTGCCGCGCAACGTGGTGTCAATCGCTGCCAGTTCGCCTTCCATCTGCTGAACACGCACGGCGACGACATCGGCGTAGCGCATCGTCGCGTTGAGTTCGGCGAGACGAACGGCGCTGCCGCCCGTCATCATCTGCGCGATGCGGGCGTGAAAGCCGCGCAATTGCTCGCGCTCGGCCTCCGTGCGCGCGAGTTGCGCGTCGCGTTGCGCGAGCGCTTCGGCATGCGCAGCGCGCGCGGCGATCAGGGCCGCTTGCAGACGGCGCTCGAGCCGCTCGCGACGGCCTATCGTCAATTGAAGCGCGGCCACCCGTCGTCGTGTCGTCTCGGGACTGTGCGTCGTGCTCATCGTGTCAACCGTTCGCCAGTTGGAAAAGCCGCGCCTCGGTGTCCTGCGGCGCGGCCAGTTCATGCGTCGCCTGATTGAAGAACGCGCGGATCGCGTCGATCTTGCGAATCGCCTCGTCGGCAAGCGGATTGCCGCCCGGTTGATATTCGCCGATCTGCAGCAGCATCTCGACCTCGCGATGCTTCGCCAGCAACTCGCGCAGCCGGCCTGCAGCGCGCACATAGTCGGGCGTCATCACTTGCGGCATCACGCGAGACAGGCTCGCGAGCACGTCGATGGCCGGATACTGGTTTTTGGCGGCGATTTCGCGCGACAGGATCATGTGTCCGTCGACGATCCCGCGCACTTCCTCGGCAATCGGATCGTTGCCCGACTCGTCCTCGGCGAGCACCGTGTAGAGCGCCGTGATCGAGCCGTGCTCGCCCGTGCCCGCGCGTTCGAGCAGGCGCGGCAACTCGGCGAAGATCGACGGCGGAAAGCCGCGCCGCGCGGGCGGCTCGCCGGCGGCGAGGCCAATCTCGCGCTGCGCGCGGGCAAAGCGCGTGAGCGAATCCATCATCAGCAGCACGCGTTGGCCGCGGTCGCGAAAGTGCTCGGCAATCGCGGTCGCGACATAAGCCGCCTTCGCGCGCTCGATCGACGAACGGTCCGAGGTCGCGCACACGACGATGGAGCGCGCCATGCCCTCGGGTCCGAGAATCAGCTCGACGAACTCGCGCACTTCGCGGCCGCGCTCGCCGATCAGCGCGATCACGGTCACGTCGCATTGCGCGCCGCGCGCGAACATGCCGAGCAGCGTGCTCTTGCCGACGCCCGCCGGCGCGAAGATGCCCATGCGCTGACCTTCGGCGAGCGTCATCATGCCGTCGACGATGCGCACGCCGGTCGCAAGCGGCGTGTCGATCATGCGCCGGCTCATCGGCGAAGGCGGGTTCGCGAAGACCGGGCGCTCTTCGATGGTATCGAGCGGCCCGAGTCCGTCGATCGGCTCGCCCAGGCTGTCGATCACGCGGCCCAGCAACGCGTCGCCGACCGGCACCGTCAGCGAACGGCCGAGCCCTACGACGCGTGTGGAGCGCGAGATGTCGGCGAGCCGCGAGAACGGCGACAGCAACGCGACGTCGCGCGTGAAGCCGATTACTTCGGCATGCTGAAGTAATTCGCCGTTCGCCGCGCGCAGTTCGCACAGCTCGCCGAGCGTCACGTCGAGGCCGGCCACCTTGACGAGCGTGCCGATGACTTCCAGCACCTTGCCGGTTCGCGCGATGCTCGCTGTCGACAGGATCTCGTGTTCGATCGCATCGGCGAGGCGCTCGGCATCGAAAGGCGGAAGCAGCGCGTCGTCCGGGTCGTCGGCTTCGTGCATGGCGGGCGCATTGGCCGCGCGTGGCGGGGTCATCGCGAGCCCTCGTCGTGCCCGCCGTTCCAGTCACCGTCTGCATGGGCGAGTTCGGCGGCGGCGTGCTCGTGCTCCTGCGCATACGGCGCGAGCGATTCGGCGACCGCGCCGAGTTCGCTCGCGGACTGCTTGAGCGCCCGCGAGACGGCGAGCCGCATCGCGCGCATTTGCGTCGCGAGGCTCGCGTCGATCGCGCCGAAATCGGACTCGCACAGGCAACTGCCTGGCGCGAGCCGCTTGTCGGCGACCACGGACAGCGGAAACGGCCGGCCGAGATCGCGCCAGCGCGCGGACAGCCGTTCGAACGCGACGCAGGCCTTGTCGTAGTCGACGGGGCTCACGGCGACGCGCAGCCACGTCGCGCCTTCGACGATGCGGTCGACTGCCGACAGCGCCCGCTCGAACAGTTGATCGGCCTGCTGGACCTGCACGATCTGCTCGACGGCCACGGTCACGATGCTCGCGATCCGCTCGCGCATTTTCAGTTGCGCGCGGCGTTGGCCGGCGCCTGCATCCGCGAGGCGCTCGACCCAGTCCGCGAGCGCGCGCTGTTCGCCGTCGCGGTAACCGCGGGTGGCGGCGTGCTCGTACTCGTCGCGCGCGGCCGCGAGAATCGTTTGGGCTTCGGCGTGCGCGGCGGCGACGATCGCCGCGGCTTCGTCGCGCGCGGCGGCGAGGGTCGCTTCGCGGTCGGCGGCGAGTTGCGCGTACGCGGCGTCGATCTCGATCAGCGCGCCGAACGCGGCGCGCGGCACCACGTCCGCGTGCGCGCCGACATGGCCACGGCCGTGTGCGTCGCCGTGGATGCTGACCGCGGCGGGCAGTAGACGGTCCGATCTCAGCCAAATAGCCATGCCCACTCCGAAAGCAGTTCGGGAAGTTGCGCGAACAGGAACGCGGTGCCGCCGGTGTCGAGTTCGCGCGCGGTCGTGGCGGGCCACGGCGGGGGTAAGTCGCGGGGCAAGGCGAGGCGTAGGAGTGGACAGGGGCGTGGCCACGCGAACAGCGCCGCCTCCTGCGCATCGCTGGCGGACAGCGCCACGTCACGTGCGATCAGCGCATAGCCTTCGTACGCCAGCCGTTCCGCGTCGAGTTCTTCGAGCGAAGGCAGATGGCCGCGCGCGACGAGGCGCGCTACATCCGGCACATTAGCCGACGCGCGGTCAGCACCGGGACGCCTCGGCGCAGCACCCAACCGTTCGAGCGGCATGCCGATCCATTCCGCGAGGCGGCGGCGGCTCGGCTTGTCGATCAACCTGCGCACCTCCGCCCGACGCAACAGCAGCGCGCGCATGCGCAGCACGCGCAACGCGTCGTCGACGGGCAACGCATCGAGCACGAGCGGACTGGGCGCGCGCAAGCTGTCGAAGTCCGGCAGCGGCACGCCGGCCGCGCGCAACAGCGCCCGCGAACAGGCGGCAGCGGCACCGGTGCCTGTGCTCGCCAGCGCGTCGCGCAGTGCGTCGAATGAGGCGGATACCGTGGCCGGCGACACATCGAGCGCGGGCGCCCACCATGACGGATGCGCCCAGCGAGCGGCGTCATTTGCATTGCGCTGCCACGCGGCGAGCGCTGCAGCGGCGCGCGAAAATGGGAACGCTGCGGGGGACGGCGCGGAGCGTGCTGCTGGAAACGCGGTGGATGCGGGCGTCGAAAGCGCAGAGGAAGAACTCGCTGATCCCGTCCCCGCCAACCCAACCGAAGAACCCGCCGATGCCTGAGCCGAAAGCGCAGGCGAAGACCCCGCCGCCCCCGACGCCGCCAACCCACCCGAAGACACCGCCGCCATCATCACGCCGCAGAAGAAGGTTTCGCACGCCGCCACTTGCCGACGAGCGCGCTGATTCGCGCATAAACACGCGGATACAGCGGACCCGCCGCGCCCTTCGCCGGCATCCCGCGCCGCAACCACAGAAAGAGACTCGCGGCGCCGACGAGAAACACCAGCGCCGCACCGATCAGCGTCGGCAGCGGCGAGACTTGCGCGGGCGCGGGCTTCGGCAGATCGACGGGATCGGCGGCCACGGCCGTCACGCTCACCGCGTCGTAAGTCAGACCTTCGACGCTATGCATCACCAGCGTCTTGATCTGCGGCACGAGCGCGTTCGCGTCCGAATCGGGCCGGTATTTGATGAACACGGACGCCGACGACGGCTTCATCTGCTGCGCAAGCGGATCGTTGTTCGGCAGCACGATCTGCACGCGTGCGACGATCACGCCGTCGATCTTCGAAAGCGTCGCCGACAATTCCTGCGACAAGCCGTAGATAAAGCGCACGCGTTCCTCGGTCGGCGTCGACACGAGGCCGTCCTTCTTGAAGAGGCTGCCGAGATCGTCGTAACGGCTATGCGGCAGGCCGCGCTCGCGCAGCACCTGCATTGCGTGGACCAGTTGCTTGTCGTCGACTTCGAGCGTCCAGGTCTTGCCGTTGTCGATGGTGCTCTTGGACGCATCGACGCCCTGCTCCAGCAGCGCCACGACCATCTCGTTCGCGTCCTGTTCGGTCAGATTGCGATACAACTCCTTCTGGCAGCCCGCGAGCACGATACAGCCGGCAAGCGCAAGCCCGAGCGCGGCCGCGCGCATCGCGCGGACCGAGGCGTGTCTCGCTTGCGTGGCGTCTCGCATCGTCTGCAACATGGGCTATTGATTCTTCATCAGCGTTTCAACCGACGACTTCGACGAGTTGACCACGCCCATCTTGGCCTCCATGTCGAGTTGCGTGCTGGCGAGTTCGAGCGTCGCTTTCATCGCGGCTGCGGTCATCTCCTGGACCGACATGCTGTTCGCCTGGCTCGACAACGCGACCACGTCGTTCACCGACTTCTGAATCTCCGCGTCCTGCGACGCCGCCATCTTGGCGATCACATTGGTGCTCATGTCGTCGCCGCGATTGGGCGGCGCCATGCGCGGATTCTGCATCAGCGATTTGAAGCGGTCGCCGGCCTGTTGCAGCGATGCGTCGCCACCGGCCGCGTGCGATGCCGGCGCTGCCGCTTGCAACGCGGCCGCGATCTGCTGGTTCGTCACAGGAAGTGTCATGCTCAGCCTCGTTCCGTTGAATGTTTCGGATAACGTAGCATCATGCCGACCACCGCGAACAGATAATCAGATGCGCAAATAGCCTTGCTGCGCGATCGCCTCGTTATGCGCGGCGGTGGGCGGCGGCGGGCTCATGGCGGGCGGCTCTTGCGGCAGGTCGTCGTTGAGCGCGGTGATCGACAGCGGCACTTCGAAGGTGCCGCCGTTGCGATAGACGCGAATCGCCTCGCGCAGATCGTCGCGAGCTTCGAGCGCGCGCACGAGCTGGCGCGTGTCGCGGTCCGGGTTCTGCGCGAGCGCGGCGCTCGCCCATTGACGCCAGCCGGTATCGCCCTTCACGGACAGGCAGAACGCGAGCAGCGCCTTCGCATACGAGAAGTGCGGCGCGCCTTCGATCACACGCGAGAACACGCGGATCGCATCATCCCAATGGCCGCGCTGCATGTAGAGCACGGCTTCCATCGTGTCGAGCTCGGCCATTCGCGGGCGCAACAGACGCAGCGCGTCGAGCGTCAATTCGATGTCGTACGGATCGGCTTCGAGCGTCGGAAAATTGTTGAGCAGCGCGCAGGACAGCGTGTCGATCAGACCGCCCACAATGGCCTGACTGCAGTTGAGGTAATCCGGCGTGGCGGTACTCATGGCGAGAACTCCTGCTGATGGACTTGTCGACGAAGCGCTGCCACGCAAGGCCGATTCAGCATCGGCATGCGGCGCGCAGCGATGCACCAGGATACCGCTCCGCTTTGCGCCGCAAATGCGCGATACGAAGCGAGCGTGATCCACGCGAAGTGGGCAAGCGGCGTGTCGTGCTCTCTGTCGTGCGTCGCGTGCCGTGCCACGCAGCGCCGCGAGCCCGAACCGCGTCGCTTCGTTTGCCGGACGCGGGCTTCGCATCCGCAGCGCCGCGTGACGAGCGGCCCGCTACCGTCGGGCTACCAGGGCAAGGAGCCGCGTGCACCGCATATCGACCACAGCGGCACAAACAGCGGCAAACACAGCGGCACCCAGCGCATGCGATGACCCCAGCGGAATGTCATGAGCGAAGAAAAAACCGAGCAGCCTACCGACAAACGCCTGCGCGACACACGCAAGGACGGCGAGACGTCGAAGAGCGTCGACCTGGTCGACGCCGCGACGATGGCCGCTGTCGTCGGCGTACTCGCGTTCGCGGCGGCGAGCTTCGGCGGGGCGCTGCGTTCGATCGTGACGACCGCGCTCGAGTTCGCGTCCGGCAACCACGATCAGCCGCTCATGTACGGCAAGCTGTTCGACCTCGGTAAACAGGCGCTCATCGTGATCGTGCCGTGCGTGGGCGCCGCGGCGCTCGCGGCAGTGGCCGCGCTGATGCCGCAAGTGGGCTTTCAGATCGCGACCAAACCAGTCGTGCCCGATCTGAAGCACGTGAGCCCCGTCGACGGCGTGAAGCGGATTTTTTCGTGGCGCACGGTGATCGACCTCGTGAAGATGATCGTCAAGGCCGCGATTATCGGCGTGGTGATGTGGTTCACGATCAAATGGATTTTGCCGTTGATCGTCGGTTCGCTGTATCAGCCGCTGCCGGAATTGTCGAAGCTCTTCTGGTCGCTGCTCATCAAGCTCTTCGCCGTCGCGGTGGCCGTGTTCATCGTGATCGGCGTGATCGACGTCAAGCTGCAACGCGTGCTGTTTCTGCGCAAGCTGAAGATGTCGAAGGACGAAGTCAAGCGGGAGCGCAAACAGATGGACGGTGACCCGAAAATCAAGGCCGAACGCAAGAAGCTCGCGCGCGAGTTCGCGACGTCGGCGGCGCCCGCGCAGCGCGTCGGCTTCGCGAATGCGCTGATTGTGAACCCGACGCACTATGCGGTCGCGATCCGCTATGCGCCGGCCGAGCATCCGTTGCCGCTCGTGATCGCGCGCGGCATGGACGAAAGCGCGGCGCAGTTGCGGCGCTTCGCGCGCGACGCGAATGTGCCGATCATCGGCAACCCGCCGGTCGCGCGCGCGCTCTACAAGATCGGCATCGACGAGCCGATTCCCGAAGAACTGTTCGAGACCGTCGCCGCGATTCTCCGCTGGGTCGACGCGATCGGCGCGCGGCAGATCGAAAACCCGCACGGCGCGCACAGCCACAACAGCCACCACAACCTCCAGAGCCGCGATGTTCAAGACACTTAAGCTACCCGCCGTCGGTGAGATCGGCATCGCGTTGCTGGTGGTCGCGATCATCTCGCTGATGATCCTGCCGCTGCCGCCGTTTCTGATCGACATCCTGCTCGCGATCAACATCACGATCAGCGTGACCTTGCTGATGGTGACCATGTATGTGCCTAACGTGGTGTCGCTTTCGGTGTTTCCGTCGCTACTGCTTTTCACGACGCTATACCGGCTCTCGCTGAACATTGCGTCGACCAAGTCGATTCTGCTGCACGCGGACGCGGGCAACATCATCGAAAGTTTCGGCGAACTCGTGGTGGGCGGCAACCTTGTGGTCGGCATGGTCGTGTTCGTGATCATCACGACCGTGCAGTTCATCGTGATCGCGAAAGGCTCCGAACGCGTGGCCGAAGTCGGCGCGCGCTTCACGCTCGATGCATTGCCCGGCAAACAGATGAGCATCGACGCCGATCTGCGCGCGAACCTTCTCACGCCCGAAGAGGCGCGCCGCAAGCGCGCGACGCTGGCCGTCGAAAGCCAGTTGCACGGCGGCATGGACGGCGCGATGAAGTTCGTCAAGGGCGATGCGGTGGCCGGGCTCATCATCACGCTCATCAACATCATTGCGGGGATCGCGGTGGGCGTCGCGTATCACGAGATGACGGCGGGCGAAGCGGCGAACCGCTTTTCGATTCTGTCGGTCGGCGACGCGATGGTCTCGCAGATTCCGTCGCTGCTGCTTTCGGTGGCCGCGGGCGTCATGATCACACGTGTCTCCGACGAACGCGACGCGCGGCCTCTGTCGCTCGGCGACGAGATCGGTCGCCAGTTGTCGGCAAGCGCCCGCGCGCTCTACTTCGCGAGCCTGCTGCTGCTCGGCTTTGCCGCCGTGCCCGGCTTTCCGACATCGCTGTTCCTGCTGCTCGCGGCGATCCTCGCGTTCTGCGGCTATCGGCTCGGCAAGCGCAAGCCCGCCGCGACCACGCATGCGGGCGAAGCCGTCAACGCGATGCAGCGCGCCGGCTCGAAAGCCGAGACGCCCGCGATTCTCACGCGTGCGCCGCAGTTCACCTGCCCGCTCGGCGTGCGCATCTCGCCCGACCTCGTCGCGCGTCTGTCGACGGCCGCGCTCGACCGCTCGTTCGAAACCGAACGCGCACGTCTGCAGGAGTATCTCGGCTTGCCGTTTCCCGGCATCACGATGTGGACCAGCGACGAGTTGCCCGCGTCGAGCTGCGAACTGCTGATGCACGACGTGCCGTATTGCGCGATCGAATTGCCGCCCGGCAAGGTGATGCTGCCGGACCCGAGGCTCACGGGCACACGCGAACCAATTTCCGCCGACGCGGAAGCACTCGCCGCTCGTAGTGAAAAACGCCGCGGACTCGACGGCGGGCCTGGGCCCACGTGGTGGATCGACGAAAAGAGCCTGCCGCCGAAGCAACCGGCGTGGCGCGCCGAACAGGTGATCGCGCATGCATCGGTCGCGATGCTGCGCAAACATGCGTCGCTCTTTCTCGGCATTCAGGAAGTGCAATGGATACTCGATCAGCAGAACGCCGAGTATCCGGGACTCGTCGCCGAAGTGCAGAAAGTGCTGCCGCCGCAGCGTATCGCCGATGTACTTCGCCGGCTGCTGGAAGAGCAGATTCCGATCCGCAACGTGCGCAATATTCTGGAGAGCCTCGTCGTGTGGGGCGCAAAAGAAAAGGACATGCTGATGCTCACCGAATACGTGCGCGGCGACCTCGCGCGCTTTCTCGCGCATCGCGCGGCGGGCGCGGGACGGCAATTGCCCGCGGTACTGTTCGATCTGCCGGTCGAGCAGCATATCCGCCAGGCGATCAAGCAGACGCCGACGGGCAACTTCCTCGCTCTGCCGCCCGATGAAGTCGGTTTTCTGATCGACCGCATTCAATCGTTTGTAGGCGATACGCCGCGTGACGGCGTCGCACTCGTCACGTCGATGGATATTCGCCGCTATGTGCGCCGCATGATCGAGGCGCGGCTCGGCTGGCTCGCGGTGTATTCGTATCAGGAACTCGGCGAGCATGTCGAACTGCAGCCGCTCGGCCGCGTGACGATCTAGCCGCGCCGATCACCTTCACGTTCACGCTCATGACGATCATCGAACCGCGGCCGCTGCGCATCATTCCGTCCGACGCCGATTCGCGTCCCGCCGCCGACGCCGCACGCGCGCGGCGTTTCGATTACGCGGCGCTGGTGCGTCGCACGCGCTCGCAACGCACGCCGGTTTCATTCGACGAAGCCGCAGGCGCGTCGCAAGCCGAGTGCGCGTGCGCAGCAAACGGCGCGGCAGACGACGACGCGCACGCCAACCGCTTCGGCGACGATCACGCCCGCGATTCAAGCGCCGAAACAGAAGCCGAGACCGAAGCCCATGCCGCCGATGAAAGCGCGCATGCATCGGAACGCGCTATCGCCGCGCACGAAGCGTTGCTACAGCGCCTGCCGCCAGCGACGATGCCCGCCGTCGACGCCCTCTTTCGCACGCAAGGCCATTTCCTCGAACTGGCGCGCTCGCTCGCGCGAGAGGTCGCGGCCTTCTGCGCGGACCCCGCGATCGGCGACGCGGGCAACTGGGAAGTGCGCATTCCGCTCGACGAACGCATTCTGCCGGACACGACGCTCTATCTGTCTCTTTCGCGTTTCTGGTTGTCGCTTCGGTTCGACACGCGGGGCATCGAAACGCGGCAGTTACTCTTCGACCACAGTGCGATGCTCGAACGCGAGCTCGCTTCGCTGCTGAACGCGTGGGGCACGCCGCGCGACATCGAACTGACGGTGTGGTGAGCGCGCCGCCCGTCGTTTATCCTGGCCGACGCTGGCCGCATTCCTGAACCGACGCCGCATGGGTTATTCGATCGCCGAAATGCCAGGGGTGGACGCTGCCGCGGAACGTGCGGCGGCGAGGGTTCCCCAAACGGCGCCCATCGCAAGACTGCCGCTTCGCGCCGTGCCGCCGCTTGCCGCGCGCGTCGCGCGGCTCGTCTGCGATGCCGGCGCTGCGCAATGGCTCGCGCGCGATGCCGCTATCGTCGATTGGCAAGCGACGCTCGAACCCGCTGCCGAGCGCAGTCACGCGCCCTTCGAACAGCCCGGCGTGCTCGATCTCGCGCATGCGGCCGGCGCGGTTCGCGTGCTGTTCGATCTCGCCGCGTATCCTGCCCTCGACATCGCCGCGCTGCCCGACGGCACGCTCTCTCGCGCGCCGGTGCCCGGCGATACGGCTCGCGCGTTGCGCATCGCCGTCGCCGGTGTGCTGGTCGAACCGCTGCTGAAGCGGCTCGCGGCGCTCGGCCTCGGCGATATGCATGTCACGCAGCTAGCGCGCGGCACGCCGCCTGAACCTTCGGTGCACGATTGCGCAACATTCGACGCGACCTTCTCGCTCGACGGCACGCGGCATCGCGCGCGCGTGCTGCTTGCTGCGTCCGTGGTGGACGCGCTCGAAGCATTGCACGGCACGCGCACAGTCCGCCTTATCGCCGACGCTTTTCGTGCGCACGCTTCATCGCAGACACAAAACAGCGCGCCGTTCGACGGCTATAAAGTGCCCGGACGCCTGATACTCGGCTCACGCCGTCTGCCCGTCGACACGTTGCGCGCGCTCGAAGCCGGCGATGTGTTGCTGCGTTCGCTGCCGGGCAATCTGCGCGCGCTGCTGCCGGCCAGCGGCGTAGAACGCATCGACGAAACCTGCGCCGCTCACCCAGCCGACGCCAACGGCACGACCCACGCCACGACCCACGCCACCCCGCTCGCCGAGCCCGCGACGGCGATGGCGACCGCCACCGTGGCCTGGGGCTCGCCCGGCCTGATGCGCGTTCACGCGCAAGTCAACATTGAAGGCCGCAGGCTTTCACTTACGAAGGAGCCCATCATGACCGATGAGCTGGACCCTGTTCGCCCGGACGATTTGCTCGCACCGGATCAACATTCGAATCCGATCGACATCGGCGAACTCGATCTGCCCGTCCAGTTCGAAGTCGACACCGTCGCGCTGCCGCTCTCGCAACTGTATGCGTTGCGCCCCGGCTATGTGCTCGAACTGCCGACGCCGGTTGCCGACGCGCAGCTCAAGCTGGTCACGCATGGCCAGACCATCGGCTATGGCGAGCTCGTCACCGTGGGCGATCATCTGGGCATCCGCATTTTGCGCATGGCGCACGGCGATGGTCCAGTTCAGTGACATCACCGGACTGCTGATCGTCATCGTTGCGATCAGCCTCGTCCCTTTCGTCGCGATGGTCGTCACGTCTTACGCGAAGATCGTCGTGGTGCTCGGCCTGTTGCGCAATGCGCTCGGCGTGCAGCAGGTGCCG
Organism: Paraburkholderia sp. RL17-368-BIF-A; assembly: GCF_046054045.1. Classification (NCBI taxonomy): domain Bacteria; kingdom Pseudomonadati; phylum Pseudomonadota; class Betaproteobacteria; order Burkholderiales; family Burkholderiaceae; genus Paraburkholderia; species Paraburkholderia sp. RL17-368-BIF-A. Next base: position 588,874 of record NZ_JARESN010000002.1, on the reverse strand, counting down.
CCCAACATGGTGCTCAACGGCGTGGCGATTCTCGTGTCGCTGTACGTGATGGCGCCGGTCGGCATGCAGGCGATGCAATCGATGCAGGGCCAAACGATCGCCGGCCAGCCCACTCAGGCGCTGATCCAGGTCTTCAGCGCCGCGCGCGAACCGTTCCGCACGTTCTTGCAGAAGCACACGAACGAGCGCGAAAAGCGCTTCTTCATCCGCTCGGCGAATGTCGTGTGGCCGAAAGACGCTGCATCGAGCCTGCATGAAAACGACCTCATCGTGCTCGCGCCGGCCTTCACGCTGACCGAACTCACCGACGCGTTCAAGATCGGCTTTCTGCTCTACATCGCGTTCATCGTCATCGATCTGATCATCGCCAATGTGCTGCTCGCGATGGGCTTGAATCAGGTCACGCCGACCAACGTGGCGATTCCGTTCAAGCTGCTGTTGTTCGTCGTGATGGACGGCTGGTCGACGCTGATTCACGGCCTTGTGATGACGTATCGTTAGCACGCAAAGATCGGGAACATCGACTCATGGACATCGACTCATGGACATCGACACGCTCGTTCGCTTCACCACTCAGGGCATGCTGCTCTGCATGTATATCTCGCTGCCTATCGTGATCGTCGCCGCGCTGGTGGGACTCGGCGTGTCGTTCCTGCAGGCGATCACGTCGATGCAGGATCAGACGCTTTCGCACGGCGTGAAGCTGATTGCGGTGACGGTGGCGATCGTGATCGCCGCGCCGTTTTCGGCGGCGGCGCTGCTGCACTTCGCGAACGAGATCATGCATACGGCGGTGCCGCAATGACGCGCGTCGGCACACCGTTCAACGCGGCGTCGCTGACGGCACACGCGGATGCGGCTCGCGAACGCTCGCAGCAAACAACGGTCGCGCGCTTCGCGGTGTTGTATCGCGGCACGATTACGTTCAGCTATGCGCGCACGCAGCAAGCGGCGATGCGCGGTTCGCAGCTCGCGCGCAAGCTCGCGGCGCTCAACGCGCGCAGGCGCAATGCCGCGCGTCGCACGGGCATGCGACGGCCCATCGTCGTGACGGGTAACGATGCGAGCGAGCATGCGCCGGATGCCGCCGACTCCGCTCGTATAACGCGCGACGGCGGCGGTGGCCGCGGCAACGGCGGGCAATCGCATGACGGCCGCGACGGCGCTGACGGCGAGAATCGCGAGAATGGCGCGCCGCACACGCAGGTTCGCATGCGCAGCAGCGGCCAGGCGGCGATCGCGGCACCTGAGCGCGGGCCGTTGCAGAAGTTCGTCGAGGTGCAAGCGGGTCGCGCCGATCTTTCGGAGACGCTGCCGCGCCTCTGGTGCGACGCGCTGCTCGCATCGCGCGATGAAGCCGCTGCGCGTCCGCAGGCATCGCTCGATGCGCTGCTGCATGAGCGCTTCATCGATCTGCTTCGCGTGCAGTTGCAAACCGGTGCGCCCGGCGATGCGGACATGGGCGCGTGGCGGCAGCGGCTGATCGACGCGTCGGCATCGCGAGGCGCTGGTTCAGATCGCGCGGGCGCAGGCGCAGGAGGCGAAGCATCGGCGGAACAAATCGGCCGCACAGGACGGCTTAATCTGCTGTTGCCGCTGTTGCTGCTCATGTACGGCAAGCCTTCGACATCGCCAATGCGCGAGCGCGCATTGAACGTGCGCATAGTGCAGCGCGGCGCCGCGCTTGCGGCCGCCGCGCGCCGCTAATGCCGCTAATGCCTCGCATTCTCCCGCCCTCGCGCGCAGTTTCGCTTTCCATGTATCCGCTTCGCATTGTGTGCTGGAACGTCATCGGCGGCGGCTAGAGTGAGTGTCGAAGGCGTGCCGCTGCGCGCCGCATCATCCTTGAACGGGCTTTCCATGACGAAGCTGCTGCGTATCCTGACTGGCGTGCATGCCGGCGCGGAATTGCGTCTCGGCACCGGCGCTCATCGGATCGGCGCGGATGACGACGCCGACATCCGCATCTCCGACTGGCATGGCGACGACGTGCTGCTCATCGTCGATGCGAGCGGCGTGGTGAGCGCGCGTCGCATGATGGAGGTCATGGCGGGAGACTTCGCGGCTCAAAGCAATGAGTCAAGCAGTATCAACAACGAAAGCAACGACGGCACTCAGGGAGCCTTCCCCACATCGCAAGACGAAGACGAGCCGGGCACCGTCATCCTGCTCGAATTCGTGCCGATGCAATTCGGCGATACCGTCGTGTGCATCGGCTCGGACGACGCGGCCTGGCCGAGCGATCTCGATCTGCTCTCGACGCTGCTCGTGAAGCCGGACGAAACCCGGCGCGCGGCGGAGCGCTCGCGCCGCCGCAGAATGACGGGCATCGTCTCGGCGTGCGCGATGCTCGGCGCGGTGCTCGTGATCGGCTCGGTGATGCTGACGACAGCCGTCAGCCGTGCCGCGTTGCCGCGCGACGCGGGCGACCTCGCGCAGCGCGTGAATCTCGAACTCGCCGCCGCGCACATGAAGGAAGTGCACGCGCAGGTGCGAGGCGCGACGGTGATGGTGAGCGGCATGGTCGCGACGCCCGACGAAGACACGCAGGTGCGCAAGATGCTGATGCGGATCTCGCCGAACGGCATCGTACGGCACTACGACATCGCGCAGAACGACGTACGCAACATCGCGGATTCGCTCGCGATGCAGGGACTCAAAGTCGTCTACACAGGACGCGGAAACTTCGAAATCAGCGGCAAGGCGGCCAATCCGCGCGACGTCGAATCGGCCGTCGCGCGCATGCGCCACGATCTGAGCGACAACGTCAAGGACGTGCGTGTGCGCGTCGCGCAAGCGGACGATGCGTTGCCGTCGGCGCCTTCGTTCTCTTTCCTGATGTCCTCCGACGATGTGCGCTATGGCCAGACACCCGACGGCGTCAAACACATTTATACGCAGCCGGAAGAACCGGCTTCGTCGACGGCCGCTGCTGCGGGAAACGTCACGGGAAACGCCGCGGAAAATAGCGCGAGCGATGCGCAGAAGAATGCGAGTAGCGACGAAACATCCGCCAACAACGGTCCCGCGATAATCGCGAGCGGCGCTGCACGCGGCGTGATGCAGCCCGTCGAGGATATTCCCGCGACGCCGCCCTCGCCCGCCCCGCGCGCGGCGAACAAGACCGCGGCAAACAAAACCGCTTATCTGCCGCTACCGAAGTGAGGTTCCCATGACGCAAACATCGAACATCTACGCGCCGCTCGAAGCGTGCGCCGCCGACTTCAACGATCTGCAGAAGACGCTCGCCGATCCGGCCGGCGGACCGCGTCCTGCCGCAATACGCGAGGCGCTCGAGGCGACCGCGAAAAACGTCGGCGAGGCGCACGGCGCAACCGAACTCGACCGCAACGATCTCGCGAAGCTCTATCGCGGTCTGCTCGCCGCGAGCCGCATCGTCGGGCAGCTTGCGGATAAACGCGGCGCAACCTGAGCGCCGCGCACGAGGCTCGCCCCTGTGCGGCGGCTGTGGTTGCCTGCCGCACAGGGCAGCATTTCTTCTTAACTTGAGCACGAGGAGGTCTTATGTCTATCGGTCCGGCAATGGGTGCGATCACCGGCATGGCCGCGCAAGGCAGCACCGCTGCTATCGGCGCGGCGCAGGCCACGCTGCAGATGTCGCTGGCGGGCGCGGTTGCCAACACCATGAAAACCGCGGGTCAGACGATCCAGGGCGGCACCGGGCATTAAGCGCCAGGCGCGCCGCAAACCGCGCTGCGGAATGCGGTGCAAGCTTGTCGCCAGTTTGCCGGCCGGCTCGCGGTTCGCCGCGTGCCGGCTCTTTGCGTCATCGGCGGGATTTTATTGAGTTGCGCGGGCCTTTGATTTGGACACCAACGATAGTTCGGAGCGCTACGCATCATTGGTGCGCGATCTGTGCGCGACGGTCGGCCTCGCCGATGCCGAGCATGTGTTGCGCACGCGCTCGATCGAGGTGGAAGGCTTCGACGTGCGGCTCGAACACTTCGAAAACGATCTCGACGCGCTCTACGCCAATTTTCATTACGGCACGGTGACGGCCGGCCGTACGCTGGTCGTGTTCCGGCTGATGCTGGAAGCGAACCTGCTCATCTACGCGCAAGACCAGGCGCAACTCGGGCTCGATACGGATACGGGCGGCATCGTGCTCGTGCTTCGCGTGCCGATGACTTACGACGTCGACGGCTCCGCACTCGCCGATCTGCTTGCGCACTACGCCGAGCATGGCCGCTATTGGCGCAAGAACATCATCGAATCGACGGATGAGATGTTCGAAGGGATCGTGGCGGGGGAATTTACGTGGCTGCGTGCTTGAAACGACGCGAGTTGCTGCGCGACGGTGTCGAACCTGTTCCTGTGACGCAGCCGCCAACTTGATGACGCACACGCAAGCGAAGACGCGACCGCGTACAGCGGCCGGTCAAGCGCTGCATGACAGCCGGCTCACGTCGCGCCGTGAATCACCTCGCCGACACGCTTCGTGAATTCAACGAGCAACGCGATGTTGGCGAACATGTCCCTCGCGGCGGCCGCGTCGAATGCGGCTTGCCCGATAGGAGGCGCGTCGGAGAATCGCGTTTGCACGGGCCGAACCGGCAGCGTGCGCGTCCACGACGACTGGCTATCGTCGTCGACGCGTGCCGCGCCTGGCGCGATCACCACGACACTTGGTCTGCGCAGCACCGGCAGATTGTCGCCGCCCTTGCGCGACAGGCTGAACTTGACCGGGCCTTGCGGCGGCGATGCGATGTCGCGCAACTGCGCCAGTTCGCCTGCGAGCTTGACACTCGTCGGCACGAGCGCCGCGCGCCCGGCGGCTTTCTCTGACGACGCTTGATGACCTGCACCTTCTATGCCGCCGACGCTCGCCGCCGGCAATGCGGCAATGGCTTTGCTGCTCACGTTGGACTCTCCCAGGTTCGGCGCGGCAAACCGGCATGTGCCGCCATGACGGCACCTTAGCGTTGGCTCGCACGCGACGTATCGGGCCGCGCGAAATGCCGGCAGGCGATGCGAACGCGTGGGCCTTCCCCTTCGCATTTGCGCCTCCGCCTTCGCGGCATCCGCGATGTGTCATGCATCTCTTCATCGACAATGGGATCAAACGCCGCGCCTGGAGATCTCCGATGTCGCCATCGCCATTCCGCTTTCCCGCGCTGATCGAATCCGCCGACCTGCTGATGCGGCCGCCCGAGCCGCGCGATGCCGAAGCGCTTTTCGAAGCAATGCTCGGCGATGCCGCGACGACGCGCGACCTCAGTTTCAAGCGTCACACGCAACTCGACGAGACACTCGCATTCATCGACGATTCCGTGCAAGGCTGGCGCGACGGCACACTGATCCGCTGGGTTCTCGAAGACCGCGCGAGCGGCCGGCTCACCGGCATGATCGAATTGCGGCCGCATCCGCCGCGCGTCGAAGTCGGCGTGATGATCAGCCGGCGCGGCGGTGCGCGTCGCCGGCGCGCGGGCCTGCATGCGCTGCGCAAGCTGCTCGCGTGGATGCTCGCGCAGCCGCCGATTCTGCGCATTTACGCGTATTGCGCCGTGGATGGCGACGCGCACAGCAGCATGGAGAAGCTCGGCTTCACGCTCGAAGCGAAGCTGACGAATTACGAATGCCGGCCCAATCGCGGTCTGCTGGCCGGCGACAGTTATCTGTATGCGATGACGCGTCCGCTGCAAGCGCCCGACGACACGCCTGCGACACGCTGGCTCAATGAATACGCGTCGCTGGACGCACATCTCGACGCGGACGACGTCCACGATGCAGCGAACCCGCACGCGGCTGCGGAAGAATCGCACATCGTCGCTTCGTAATTCGATGCCGCGCTTCGCATCGCGCGGCGCCGCAGCAACCGGCTGTCACATTGGGAGGACATAGTGCAACGCGGTCTCCTTCTGCCGCGTCGACATGTTCCGCTATCGCCCGCTCGATGTTTCGTCCGCTGACAGCCTGATCGAAAACGCGCCTGCCGCGGCGCAAGCGGAGGCCGCGGCGGCGCTCCCGCCGACGCCGACGCGGCGGCGCATGCCTGAGTGGTTTCGCGGGGCGCTTGCGCGGCCCGCGCGGGTCGTCGGCGCGCGCCGCGTCGAATTGAGCACCGCGCTGTTTCAGCACAGCACGCAGGGCAGCGCATCGGGGCCCGAGGATCACGCGCCTGGGGAGCGCCGCTTTCCGCCGATCACCACGGCGAGACATGCGCGGCGCGGGACCGATCCGTTGGCGGATATGGCACTGCTGGCCGCGGGTGCTGCTGGTGCTTTGGGTACGCGCAAGGGTGGCGCCGTCGCGCATGACATAGATGAAGCGGATCAGGCAGCGACGTCATCGCGGCGGATTCCGCTCGATGCCATCACGACGCGCGCCGGGCTCGTTGGGTATGTGCAGCGGCTATTTAACGACGGCTTCGACCAGCCAGTCGATGCAGCGACCCTTGCTGATCGTTTGCATCGACTTTGCTCGGCTGAGGAGCGGGTCGGTGCTGCCTCGCTCTCCGCTTACGGGACGGCCAATGAAACCGTCAGCGGTATCGCGAACCACATCGCCAATGCGACCACCAGCGAGACCGCCAACGACATTGCGAACCGCGCCGCTAACAACACCACCACCAACAACACCACCAACGAAATCGCCAACGAAATCGCAAACGAGCTTGCGAACGACATCGCGAACAATACCGCCGACCACGCCACCGATCTCAACGACATGCAAGCGGCGCTGCGGGGCGCACTGTTAGCCGACGCGCTCGCCCAAGCGGGCGCGGTCGATTGCCGATCCGCGCATCTGATGATCGAGCGCATCGGCATGCTCGACTTCGCGGCACCGCATCTGCGGCGTTCGGCGAGCGACGCCGAGCGCGACGCATGGCGCGCGGCGCGCATGCTCGCGCGCTCCGGCGAGGGCCGCGCGATCCTCACCGCGCTGCGCAGCGCGACGCTCAATCCCTACGACGACGACCTCCATCGCTTCGGCGTCGAAGCGTTGTTGACGAGCGCCAATGCACTCAAGCCGATCCACGCAGACGATTCGACCGCAACCGACGATCCCGCGCCCGGCGCACTCGCGGCCCGCATAAGCACGATCGGCGAAAATCCGCGAGCCGCGGCTGCGCCCACAACGAATAGTGCTGGCGCCACGACGCTGGCCGCACGCGCATTCGATGCCGCATCGACCCTGCTGACCCACGGGCGCGACGCATTGACCGCCGATCAGCGAGGCGCGCTGTTCGCGTGGCGTCAGTCGTTCCGTGACGACGCGCGCCACAGCGAGTTGTCGCAAACGAAGCAGCGCCTCGCACGCTTCACAGAAAACACGATTCCGCGCGTCGGCGAAAAACGTTGGAAGACGTTGCTGCCGCGCATGTTCCGCGGTCGGCACGGTTCACCGCTTTCCGCGCTGCGTCTCGGCACTCAGGGCGTGCCGCGCCAAACCATCGCCGCCGAAGAGGCGAAGGTCCGCAAGCACTTGCAGGCGGCGCTGCCGCAGTTGCTAGAAAGCCCGGCGATGGATCCGCGCGCGGCGCTCGCTCATGCACGGCCCGAGGCGTCGCTCGCGGAACTCGCGGCGCTAAGCGTCTGGCTGGAGCGCGGCGGCTTTCCGCCCGGCCGTCCCGATGACGACACGCTGCGCGCGATCGCGCAGCGCGCTAACGCGATGTGCGAGGAAGCGACGCAGCCGGTGCAGGCTGGCGCGAATTCATCCACATCGGCTTCAGCAGCCCACGCCCCGATGCCGCGCCGCCTCCGCGCCAGCCTCCGCCGAACCACCGCCGCCTGGCTCACAATGCCGCCGCAGCAGTTCGCGAAAACGCGGCCGTTCCGCTTGATCGCGAAGCGCCCGTTCACCGTCGAACGCCTTGCGGTGTGGGGCAAGGTGGCGGGCCTGCCCGACGACGCGCCGTTCTGGCACACCGTGAACGAGTTGCGCGCGGCCACGCAGCATGCGCCGGACATGCGCGCCGCGAACAATGTCGACGATGTGCGCGAGACGCTGGTCGACGTGGCCGCGAATCTCCAATCCGGGCAGCGTCTGCGCCTCACCGACGGCGGGCGGCAAGGCATCAGCACGCGCGGCCTGAACATCACCGTGGAAACCGTTCTGCGCGGACACGGCATGCCGATTTCGCCGCGCCTCGATCTGCGCGCGTCGCGCACCCGCGAGGCGGTGATCGACATCAGCCGCTCGACGCATGGCGCGGCGTTCTTCATCGGCACTGCGAAGTCGAGCATGCGGCACGTCGGCGCGGGGCTGCTGGTCGGCTATGACGTGAGCACCGCGTTGACGGCGCTGCGCGCGGGACTCGTCGCGAACGCCACGCTGCATGCGCGCGAACTCAGCGAGCCGCGCGGCGTGACGCTGCGCGTCGCGCGGCGACTGCTGCCCGACGGCAGCGGCTACGACGACGCGTCGCTGCGCGCGAAGCTGGCCGGCATCGTCGAGCATCTGTTCGACGAATCGGCCAGCGCGCACGACGACGGGCCCGAAGGCGTCTGGAATCGCCTCGCGTCGCGCTACTGGGACGACGCGGACGTGTCCATCAGTTGGACCGATGCTCACACGCTCAACCGCCGGCGCGGCGTCACGCTCGACGCGAACGCGACGGCCAGGGTCGCGAGCTTCGGCCGCGACACCGTCGTCGATCCGGGAAGCGGCGAACGCACGCGTCCGTTGTCGGTGCGAACCGGGCCGTCGGCGGGCGGCGGCTGGCAGCGCTCGCGTCAGAGCGCGGAAGTGGTCGAGCGCAGCGGCCGCGTGCAGGTCGAAGAGCATCGTGTCGGCATCGGCAGCCATTGGCAGTTGCGTGGCGGCATCGCGCCGGGCTTTTCTCATCCGCTCGATGGCGAGGGCCGGCACACGGTGGGCCTCTTTTCTATCGACGCGCCCGCCGCGACGATGACCCTGCGCGAGCGCAACCGTTCCGCGAAGCTGCTGCTGGTGCGCGAGGATGGCCGGCTCAATCATCGCGGCTCGATTCTCGACATCGAGTATCTCGACGCGCGGACCTACACGCGCGCCGTCGATGACGCTCGCGGCGAGCTCGTCGCGCTCTTTGCCGCCGAGGCTCTCGCGCGCCGCGAGCGCAACGAGGCGCTCGGCAAGAGGGGTCATGCGAGTCATGTGCGTTACGAACCTTCGCCGGACGCGCAGGCGGCGGAGCGCATCGACGAGCATCTGGCGAGCGTGCGCAAGAACCAGCGGCCGAATTTGACGTATGTGCAGCGCTATCGATTGCGGCGGCAGGCCGCATTGCGGCTCGACGCGAATCACGCGGCGCTCGCGCAGGCGGGCGGCGACGCTCGGCTTCAGACGCGCATCGCCGCGGCTAACGCGACGATCCTGGACGACCCCGCTTCGTGGATGGCCATCGAGCTGAAAGTGAAGGAGCGCAATGCGAGCGCGCGCAGCTTCGGCCCCAACGCCGTGCTGCAACTGACGACAAGGACCGGCGCTGTGGGCGATCGGGAGATTGTGACGGAGGGTGTGCCGTTTGAGGTGCTGGAGGCGTTGGATCGGTGAGGGTGAGCGAGAGCGCGGTGGTGAAGGTGCTGCAAGCGTTGATCGCTGAGGTCGGTCGCGGGCGCGACGTTCCAGACCTTGCAAGCGTGGGATCGATGAGTTCGCCGAGGACGCGACGTCCAGGACGCTGACCGCGTGGATCGCTGAGCGCGATCCCGCTTCGCGTGTGCGATGGAGGGTTCGCATCGGCGGATATAAGTCCTTCGCAGGAAGACGACAATCCGCTGATTGAGCCGTTCCGCGGCACAGGAGGAATCATGTCGACTCCCGTTGGCGGCAACCCGCCATTCTCCGATCCGCGCATCGGCAACGGTCAGTATGGTCCGCAAGGGCCTGACGATGCACATTCGCCAACGGGTCCGCACGTGCCAGGCGGCGCTCGGGCCCGGCCGGGCTCGAACTCGCCTATCGATGGTCTTCCGCACGCGGCAAGCGGTACGTCCGGGGACGGTGCGCGAAGGGTGCGATGGAGCGCGAGCGGGGGTCGAGGTGCTGCAAGCGTCAGTGGTGCGGGTGTTGGTAACGCCGGCGCCGCTGGCCCCTCTCCCGGCGCTTTCGGCGGGCCGAGTTCCGCCGCTGCCGGGCAGCCTCACCCTCCGTATCCACCGTATCCGCCGCATCCACCGCATCCACCGCACCCGCCGCACGCCCCGAATTACCAGCCGCCCGCGCAAGGTCTTACCCAGCCGTGGCAAGGCAGGTCCAGCATGAAGGGTTGGGCCGTGGTCGCGGGGCTGATGACGATACCCTCGGTGCTGTCGCTCGGAATGATGGGCGGCGGCATGTCGTTCGGCGCGATGAGCGCGCTGTTCGGACTGAGTTCGATTGCGGAGATGGGCGTGCTCGGCATGCTGCTGTTCCGCAGCAGCAGCGGCGCGGGACAACTCGGCGCGCGTTGGCGTCAATATGGGCAGCAGTCGGCGCCGTACGCGCAGCCCTGGCAAGGAGGGCCGCAGGCGCCGTATTCAGGCGCGCCTGGTCAGCCGCCGTTTTCGCCACCGCCTTATGCGCGGCCGACGGGTTGGGATGCTAATGCGGCGGCGTACGGCTGGCCGTCCTCGGGCGCGCAGCCTGATGCGCGTGTTGCCGCCCGGTCGGGACGCGGGTGGCGATGACGTTACTCGTTGAGCGCTATGGCCGCCAGGCGCGCGGGTGCCTGGCGACTATCAAAGCGAGAGCGGCATCGAGATCGGCTTACACATTGGAACTGGCATCGGCGTTCGCACTGGCTCGGGCAGCGGCTTCACCTTCCACTCCGGTATCGGCGTCCGGTTTCGGTTCGGCTTCGGCTTCGGCACCCGCTTAGCTTCCGGCTTCATTTCGCATCGCTTCGGCATCGCCCCACTCCGCCCCCCCACTTCGCATCCCCACTTCCCCCTTCGCGCCTGCAAGCCATCTGCATGGACCGGTTTCTACTCTCGATCAGGTCACATCCGACCGGACGAAGCCATGTCGCTTGCCCCCAGCGTGCAGCAGTTCCTCGCGCGTCGCACGAGCGCCGGCGCGCAGACTCTCGACGCCCTCGAGCTGCGCGCCGCGCGGCAGCGCTTCGATTACTACACGCCGCTCGGCGACGTGCCGCCGCGCGCGCTCGCGGCCGTCGAGGACCTGACGATCGAAACGCGCGACCACGCCCGGCTGGACGCGCGCGTCTACTATCCGGCGCCGCCGTGCTGGGCCGATCCGCAGCCCGCCTTGCTGTTCTTTCATTCGGGCGGCTATGTGGTCGGCAGCGTCGCGACCGCCGACGCGCTATGCCGCGCGCTCGCCGACGAAGCCGGCTGCGCGGTCGTCTCGGTCGGCTATCGGCTCGCGCCGGAATACCGCTTCCCGCATGCCGTCGACGATGCATTCGACGCCCTCCGCTGGCTGCATGCGAACGCGGCGTCGCTGGCCATCGACGGCACGCGGCTCGCCGTCGGCGGCGAAAGCTCCGGGGCCACGCTCGCGACAGTCTGCGCGGTCGGCGCGCGCGACAGCGGCATCCGTCTCGCGCTGCAACTGCTGGTTTATCCGGCGCTGTCGGCGGGAATGGAAACCGAAGCGCATCGCCGCTATGGCGACGGCTATTTCCTGTCGCTCGACATCATCCGCTGGATTCAGCGCCATTACTTGGCCACTGCGGATGACCGCCGCGACTGGCGCTTCGCGCCGCTCGACGGCGAGCGCGACGCCCCGCGCGACTGGAGCGGACTCGCGCCCGCATGGATCGTCTCGGCGGAATACGACCCGCTGCGCGACGAACACGCGCGCTACGTCGACAAACTGAAGCGCCACGGCAACGAAGCGAGCGTCGTCTATTACCCCGGCATGATCCACGGCTTTTTCTCGATGGGCGGCATGATTCCGGAGGCGTCGCTCGCGCATCGCGACGCGGCCCGCATGCTGCGCTCAGCGTTGGGCATCCCGTGAATCGGACACGCGCTCGATGCCCGCGCCACTATCTCGCCGCGCGGGCAGCACGTTCCAGCCGCGAAGGATCGCCGCGATCTGCCGCGCGTAGCGGTCGCGCAATGCCGGCGTCGCCGAATGGTACGCGCCCACCGCCGCCCACGTATTGCCGTACTTGACGATCTGCCGCCGCAATTGCCACGCGGCGATGTAGATGTTCTTGCACGGCGTCATCAGTTCGTCGCGCGTGATGCCGTAGCGCGACAGCGTGCGCAAATGAATCGAGTTGATCTGCATGACGCCGTAATCGGTCGAGCCGTTCGCGTTCGCATGCGTCGCGCCAGGCTGGTTGCGCGACTCCTGCCACGCGATCGCGCGCAGAATCAGCGGATTGACATGCTGATAGGCGGCGGCATCGTCGAAACAGTTGGCCTGCGCGGGCGTTGCGGCGCTCGCCGCGCAGGCAATCGCCAAGCCGACGGCACACGCATGCACGCGCGACACAACACGCGCGCGCATGGCTCGCGTATCGACGCGATGACTCGGGCAGAAGGCGGAAAGCACTGACGTCACGATTAAAACGCGTCTGGTGAACCGGGGCTCTCATCATGCCCGGAGCACTGCGCGCCGCGCTCCGTTCGCGCGAACCGGCGCGCCGCGATGCGAAGCGCGCCGTCGCGTCTATTCCATCCGCGCTGATTTGCTTACGGCGAAAGATCGGTTCGTCAGGCTCGCGCCCGCGGGTACGATGGATTGGCCCATGCATCCCTAACTTTCTCGCCTGCCATGTCCACGACAACAAATCGAAACCACCGCCGCTCGTTCATCAAACTCTCCGTGGGCGCCGCCGCGGCAGCCGCATCGGTCGCCGTCTCGCCACTGGTATCGCCGCTCGCGTTTGCGCAGGCGCCGTCGCAAGGCGCGCCGCGCTCGCTGCGGATCGGCAATCAGAAGGGCTACCTCAATCTGCTCAAAGGCCGCGGCACGCTCGAAAAGCGGCTTGCGCCGCTGAATGTATCCGTGAGCTGGACGGAGTTTGCCGCTGGCCCCGTGCAACTCGAGGCGCTGAACGTCGGCTCGATTGATTTCGGCGATGTCGGCGAAGCGCCGCCCATCTTCGCGCAAGCCGCAGGCGCGCCGCTCGCCTATGTCGCGGCGACGGTGCCGCGGCCGCAATCCGAAGCCGTGCTGGTGCCGCCGGGCTCGTCGATCCGCTCGGTGGCGGATCTCAAGGGCAAAAAGATCGCGCTCAACCGGGGCAGCAACGTCCACTACTTTCTCGTCAAGCTGCTGCGCCAGCATGGCCTGCAATACTCCGACGTGAACGTGGCTTACCTCGCGCCCGCCGATGCGCGCGCCGCGTTCGAACGCGCCTCCATCGACGCATGGGTGATCTGGGACCCGTTCTTCGCCGCCGCGCAAAAGACGCTCGGCGCGCGCGTGGTGGCGGATGCGAGCGGCGTCGTCGGCAATCGCGGCTACTACTTCTCGTCGCAGAGCTATGTGGCTAAAAATCCCGACGTGATCCGGATCGTGATCGAGGAAATCGAGAAGGTCGACCAATGGGGCAGCCGCAACAAGGACCAGTTGTCGAGCGAACTTGCGCAGCTTTGGGGCTTGCCGAAACCGGTCGTGGATGCCGCCGTGGCGCGTCAGCAGTTCGGCACCGAGCGCATCACGCGCGTGATTCTCGGCGAACAGCAGCAGATCGCGGACGCGTTCCTCGACCTCGGCCTGATTCCGAAACACGTCGACGTGCTGAGGGCCGGACCACCGGATCTGGCTTGAGGAGCCGCTTGCAGACACTGCGGCCAGCGCTTAAAAGCCGTGTCCCGCGATAGCTTCCTGTAAAGCCCGGCACAACTCCGGGTTGCTCTCGCGGCTGCGGTGGACTAAATCTAAAGCCGGGGCGCGCTCGGTGGATCCAGCGCGCACAGCGCAACGCGGCGGTCCCACGCCGCGCCACGCCCCGAGCCAGACAGAGGAGATACCGTCATGGGCATGCGCCCCGATCCCACGTTCCACGCCTCGCCGCGTCTCGCGATGGATGCGCCCGCGGAAGAATACGCGTACACGCTGCTGCTCAGCCCCGACTTTTCGCAGCCGGACGCACTCGCCGTCATCGACGTGAAGCCCGGCTCGCCGACTTATAGCCAGGTGGTTCATACGGTGCCCGTGCCGAACAAGGGCGACGAATTCCATCATTTCGGCTGGAACGCGTGTTCGTCGGCGCTCTCGCCGCTCACCGGCCACGCGTTTCTCGAACGGCGCTATCTGATCATTCCGGGCATGCGCTCGTCGCGCATTTACATCGTCGATACGAAGCCGCATCCGACCGAGGCGAAGATTCACAAGATCATCGAGCCCGAGGAAATCTTCCGCAAGACCGGCTATTCGCGTCCGCACACGGTTCATTGCGGACCCGAAGGCATTTACGTGAGCACGCTTGGCGGCGCAGGCCCGGACGGCACCGACGGCCCTCCCGGCATCTTCATCATGGACTGCGAAACGTTCGAGGTGCTCGGGCGCTGGGAAATCGACCGCGGTCCGCAGCAAAAGCACTACGACTTCTGGTGGAATCTGCCGCGCGACTACATGGTGTCGAGCGAATGGGCGTTGCCGCCGCAGTTCGAAAACGGCATCGTGCCTGAGGACCTGCTCGCGAACAAATACGGCCACGCCGTGCACTTCTGGGACCTTCGCGCGCGGCGCAATGTGCAGACGATAGATCTCGGCGCGAATCACCAGATGGCGCTCGAAGTGCGGCCCGCGCACGATCCGAGCCGCGAATACGGCTTTATCGGCGTGGTGGTCGACACGACCAATCTCGAAGGCTCGATCTGGACCTGGTGGCGCGAAGGCGGACAGTTTCACATCGAGAAGACGGCGACGATTCCACCGGAGCCCGCCGACCCGGCATCGCTGCCGCCGTTGCTGCAAGGATTCGGCGCCGTGCCGCCGCTCGTCACGGACATCGATCTTTCCATCGACGACAAATTCCTGTATGTCGCCTGCTGGGGCACCGGCGAAATGCGCCAATACGACGTGACGGAGCCGCGCAAGCCGAAGCTCGCCGGCTCGGTGCATCTTGGCGGCATCGTGCGGCGCACGCCGCATCCGAACGGCGAGGCGTTCACGGGCGGCCCGCAGATGGTCGAGATCAGCCGGGACGGCAAGCGCGTCTACTGGACCAACTCGCTTTACTCGACGTGGGATAACCAGTTCTATCCGAACGGCGTGCCCGCCGCGCAAGTGATGGCGCATGCGGACCCGGCGGGCGGCCTCGCGCTCGCGGACAATTTCTGGGTCAGGTTCCCCGACGGCTACCGCGCGCATCAGATCCGTCTGGAAGGCGGCGACTGCTCGACGGATTCGTTCTGCTATCCGTCGGTGGGCGTTTGAGCGCAGGCTGGTCGCACGCGGGCCTGTGGCTCGCGGTCGTCGCAAGCGGTTGTTATCACGGCGCAAATCCGGCGATGGGATGGCCGCTCGCCGTATCGAGCGCATTGATGCAACGGAAAGCGTGCGCGCTTGTTAGCGCGCTGCTGTGGCTCGCGACCGGCCATGTGCTGGCGATCTTCCTGATGGTGATGCCGTTCGCGATGCTCGGCGCGCTGCTCGCGTGGCAGCGCGAAATCCAGGCGGGCGCGAGCGCGCTCGTGATCGGCTTCGGCGTTTTCCTGTTGCTGTGGCGGCGTCATCCGCGAGTGCTCGCGCGCATTGCGCCGTCGCGGCTCGCGCTGTGGTCGTTCGCAATCGCGCTCGCGCACGGCGCGGGACTGATGCTCGTGCCGATCTACCTGGGCCTGTGCAGCGCGAACGATCTCGACCGCGCGCACGAAGCCGCGCAGACGCTGATGCAGTCGCGGCTCGGCATGGCGCTCGTCGTGTCCGGCGTGCATGCTGCGGCGATGGTGCTCACGGGCGGCGCGATCGCGTGGCTCGTCTACCGTTATCTCGGGCTCAGGTTCGTGTCGCGAAGCTGGTTCAATCTCGACGCAATTTGGGCGTTCAGTTTTATTCTCGTCGGCACGCTTGCGCTTGTGCTGAATGCGCGCGATTTTGCGTGGTCGTGAATGGATGGACCGCGCGCCGAAACGCGCGGCGCGGTCCATTCACGTTATCGCGCTACTACGCTGCTGCGAGCGCCGCATCACGACCGCAGGGACGCAGCGACGCATCATGGACGCAACACCGCGCCCTATTCCACGTTCGAAGCCTCCCGAACCACAGACGACACACTGTCGAAAGAGCGATCGCCCATTCGTTTGAGCACGGCCAGAACTTCGCCGTCCGCGCCATTGCGCTGCGCAAGCTCGACCAGCTTGTCGCGGGTGGTCGGAAACTCGGCGCCTTCGAGCGCGCGTTCGATTTCCTCCATGCGCGGTTCGTCGGGATGGCGGTGGTTCTGCGAGCGAGCGGGATGCTGAGCCATATTCATCTCCTTGCCGGTGGAAAAGCCTGGTCTCAACGGTTTCGCATAATGTGTGCCGCGCGCTTATTTGCCCGCGGCGCCCTGGGTTCTGAAGCGCCACTCGGTGACTTCGTGGAACGTCTCGCCGGGCCGCAGCACAGTCGACGGAAACGCCGGCTGGTTCGGCGAATCCGGAAAATGCTCGGCCTCGAGCGCGAACGCGTCGCCCTGCCGATAGGTCTTGCCCGACGTGCCGACAACGCTGCCGTTCAGGCCGTTGGCGGTATAGAACTGCAAGCCGGGCTGCGTCGTATAAAGCTCGAGCACGCGGCCGCTTGCCGGATCGACGGCGCGCGCCGCAAAGCGCGGGAGCGCGTTTTCGCTGGACTTGTCCGCCGCGTTGCTTTCCTGCCTCGCCGCGTCAAGCACCCAGTTCTGATCGAAGCCGTGCGCGTAGACCAGTTGCCTGAACGACGAACGCAGCCGCTCGCCGATCGCGGTCGGCTTGCGCAAGTCCATCGGCGTGCCGGCCACGCTCGCGAGTTCGCCGGTTGGGATCGACGTCGAATCGGTCGGCGTGTAGCGCGACGCCGCGATCTGGATCGTCTGCCGCTCGATGCTGCCGCTGCCCTCGCCCGCCAGATTGAAATACGAGTGATTGGTGAGATTGACGACGGTCGGCTTGTCGGTGCTCGCGCGATAGTCGATGCGGAACACGTCGTCGTCCGTCAGCGTGTAGGTGACCCGCGTGGTGAGCGTGCCCGGAAATCCGTTCTCGCCGTCGGGGCTCACGTAGCTCAATTCGGCACTCGCGCCGTGGGGCGATTCGACCGGCTTCACGGTCCATACCTTGGCATCGAAACTCGACGGACCGCCGTGCAGCGCGTTCGGCGGATCGTTGACGGGCAGCGTCCACGTCTGGCCGTCGAGGGTAAAGCGTCCGTTCGCGATGCGGTTCGCATAGCGGCCGATCAGCGCGCCGAAATGGATGTTGCCGTTGAACTTCTCATAGTCGGCAAGACTCGCGAAGCCGAGCACGATGTTCGCCATGCGGCCATGACGGTCCGGCGTGCGAAGCTCGCTGATCACGCCGCCATAGCTCAGAAAGCTGACGCTCAAGCCGTGCGCGTTCGTGAGCGTGTAACGCGTGACGGGATGACCATCGGCGGTGACGCCATACGGCGCCTGCGTCAGCGAGCCCGCCACCGACACGCACGGCAGCCACGCGCACGACAGCGCCACGAGCGTCGCACCGACAAGTCTCGCCGTGCCCGCTTGCACGCGATTTTTCGCGCTGCGGGGCGCGCCTTCGCCGGATCGCGCGACGACATACGGTGCCTGCCAATTCATGCACGACTCCTGGAAGCAAATAGGCAGCGCCTTGCAAAGCGCATGCCTCGCGCGTGCGCCAGGCCTCGCGCGGAGCTTTAAACAATCGCTGCGTTATGTCTGCCAAATTTTCAACGGACGTAGAGCAAATACACGCCGCCCGCCGCTTGCAATAGCGGCGAGCGCAGTCACACGCGGTCGAATGCACCCGGCTGACATGCCGTGGAATGCGACTTGCATGCCGGTTGCCACTGACCGCTGCACGAACCCGCTGCACGACCCTTTTGCACGAACCCGTTGCACGAACCCGTTGCACGAACCCGTTGCACAAACCCGCAGCACGCGCCGCCATGAGTGAACCTGACCCGATGCAATCCGAACTGCTCGATCCGCCGTCGCGCGATACCGCCGACGCGCCGCCCGCCGTCCCGAACGGCGCGGTGATGGACACCGGCTCCACCTGCGAATGGATTCTCCAGGCGCACCGTGCAAGCGTGCTGATCGACGCGGCTTCGTATTACGCGGTCCTGCGCAAGGTGATTCCGCGCGCGCGTCATTCGGTGTTTATCCTCGGCTGGGATATCGACAGCCGCATCGAGCTGGTTCCCGGCGGCGTCGACGACGGCTTTCCGCCGAAGCTTTCCGAATTTCTCTGCGCGGTGCTCGACGCGAATCCGCAGTTGCGCATCTATCTGCTCGGCTGGGATTTCGCGATGCTGTACGCGTTCGAGCGCGAATGGCTGCCCTCGTACAAACCGGCGTGGCATGCGCACCGCCGCTTGTGGTTCCGGCTCGACGGCCGGCATCCGCTCGGTGCATCGCATCACCAGAAAATCGTCGTGATCGACGACAGCCTCGCGTTCACCGGCGGCATCGACCTCACCGGCTCGCGTTGGGACACGCCGGAGCATCGGCCCGACGATCCGCTGCGCAAGAATCTCGGCAAGACGAGCTACGAGCCGATGCACGACGCGCAACTGATGTTCGACGGCCCCGCGGCCGCCGCCATCGCGCATCTGGCCCGCGAGCGCTGGCGCCGTTCGCGCCGCAGCGGCAAGGCCGGCCGGCCGTTCAACGGCAAGTCGCCGCCGCGCACGGATTTGTGGCCGTCCGACATCGAGCCGGATTTCGCCGACGTCGATCTGGGCATCTCGCTCACGGAGCCGGCCTACGACGGCCGGCCCGCCATCCAGCAGGTGAAGGCGCTGCATCTGGCCGCCGTGGCCGCCGCGCGCCGCAACATCTATATCGAGAACCAGTACTTCACGGCGAATTCGGTCGGCTCGGCGCTGCAAAAACGCATCGCGGAACCGGACGGCCCGGACCTCGCCGTCGTGTGTCCGTACCGGCAGAGCGGCTGGCTTCAGGAAGCGACGATGGGCGTGCTGCGCGCCCGTCTGCACAAGCTGCTGAAAGCGGCGGACAGCAACGGCCGCTATGCGATGTACGCGCCCGCCGTCGATGCGCCGAACGGCCGCTTCATCAACGTGCACAGCAAGATCATGATCGTCGACGAGCGGCTGCTCGTGATCGGCAGCGCGAACCTCAACAATCGTTCGATGGTGCTCGACTCCGAGTGCTGCATCGTGATCGACGCTCGCGACGATCACGAGCGGCAAGCGGCGATCGCGCGGATTCGCAACCGCCTGCTCGCCGAACATCTCGATTCGA
Organism: Paraburkholderia sp. RL17-368-BIF-A; assembly: GCF_046054045.1. Taxonomy (NCBI): domain Bacteria; kingdom Pseudomonadati; phylum Pseudomonadota; class Betaproteobacteria; order Burkholderiales; family Burkholderiaceae; genus Paraburkholderia; species Paraburkholderia sp. RL17-368-BIF-A. Next base: position 569,571 of record NZ_JARESN010000002.1, on the reverse strand, counting down.
GCGAAGCCGACGTGGACGAGGCGCTCGCGCAGCATGGCCGGCTCAACGCGGCGATCGCGAGCATCAAGAGCAACAGCGATTCGGTGCGCACGCTCGAACCGTTGACGCCGGAAGTGCCGCCCGAACTGCGCGATATCGCGGATGGCGTTCACGTGCTCGACCCCGAAGCGCCGATCGCCGCCAATGAACTGCTCGCACAGTTTCTGCCGGAGCCGACACATCGTCCGGTGATCGCCAAGCTGCTGGTGCTCGGCGCGCTGGCGCTCGGCGTCGTCGCGCTCACTGTCGTGTGGCGCTTCACGCCGTTCGGTCACGAACTCAGCTTCGCCAAGCTCACCTCGGAGACGCAACGGCTCGCGGCCACGCACTTCGGCCCGATTGCGGTCGTGGCGATGTACGTGGTGGCCGCGCTGCTTTCGGTGCCGGTGACGTTGCTGATCGCCGTGACGGGTCTCGTGTTCGGCGCAATAGCGGGCGCCGCCTATGCGCTCACGGGGACGCTGATCGCCGCGGCGGCGGGCTGGGCGGTGGGCGCCTGGCTCGGCCGCGACGCCGTGCGCGAACTGGCCGGCGCGCGCCTGAATCAGCTCAGCGAACGCTTGCGCAGCAAGGGACTCGTCGCGGTGATCCTGTTGCGGCTCGTGCCGGTCGCGCCGTTTTCGATCGTCAATCTCGCGGCGGGCGCATCGCATATCCGCTTCTGGGATTTCATGGCGGGCACCGCGATCGGCATGGCGCCGGGCGTCTTGCTGGCGACGTCGTTTGCTCGCCAACTCGTCACGGCGGTCAGGCATCCGACGCCGCTTTCGTTGCTGCTGGTGGCCGCGATCGGCGTGGCGCTGGTGTCCATGTCGCTCGTCTTGCGGCGCATGCTGATGAGGCGGCAATGAGTGGCCGCGCCAACGAAACCGTGACCCTCGAAGAAGCGCAGCCCGTGCCGCGCGTGCGTACAGCGTCGGCTCATACACGCGACGCAGGCGAGCCGCTGCGCATCGTCACGTACAACATTCACGGCGCGGTGGGCACGGACGGCAAACGCTCGGCGGCGCGCATCGCCGAAGTGATCGCGGCCTTGAACGCCGACGTGGTCGCGTTGCAGGAGGTGCCGCTCGGCGGCGCGGCGAGCATCGACGTGCTGCGCGAATTGCAGGACCTGACCGGCATGCATGCGGTGCCCGGCCCGACGCTCGACGGACCCGACCGGCGCTTCGGCAACGCGGTGCTGACCAATCTGCCGGTGCTCGCGGTGCGCACGCTGGACCTGTCGTTCGGCAGCCGCGAAGCGCGCGGCGCGCTCGATGTCGACATCGACACCGGTAATGGCTTGATGCGGATCGTCGCGACGCATCTCGGCCTGTCGGCGCGCGAACGACGTGCCCAGGTGCGGCTGTTGCTCGAAGCGTTCGATACGCCCGATCTTCCCGTGATCCTGCTCGGCGATCTGAACGAATGGTTCGTGTGGGGATGGCCGCTGCGGGCGCTGCTCACGCGCTTTGGCCGGGTCGCCGCGCCGCGCACGTTTCCGTCGCGCTTTCCGGCGTTTGCGCTCGACCGCGTGTGGGTGCATCCGGCCGCGCGTCTCGTCGATATTCAGGTGGATAGAAGCCGGCCGGCGCGTATTGCGTCGGATCATCTGCCGCTGGTCGCGCGCGTGTTGCGCTGAATTGAATGGCTTGTGGCGAACGGCGGGTTGCTGTTGTTGCGAGGGCTTGATGGAACGGCGCGTGCTGCGTTTGCCGTAGACATTGCGATTGGTGTCGTTCGCTATGGACTGGCACCGCCCTCAGCTTGCAATCTCAGCCAGGAGATCCCTCATGACCGAGCAGCCCGACCGTTCTTCCACTTTGCGTTCTTCCAGTCCGAACAACGAGCCTGCCGCGCCGCCCTCGCCGTCCACGCCTTCACGCGAGGGCATGTCGGGGCCGGGGCCGGCTCAGCCGCAGCCGATTCCGTCGCCCGCGCCCGGCACGCCGCGCACGCCGGGCGGCAATCAGCTCGACGCCATCGACGAAGCCGACGCCGACAAGGTCGTGCCGAAGGACCCCAAAGAGACGCAACTGCGCGACACGATCTCGCCGCCGGGCGCGGGCAGCCATAGCGTCGACGACGACGGCTCGCCGCCCAAGCCGTTATAAGTCGGCGCGAGCGGCGCGGTCAGTGCATCAGTCGATCAGGCCTCGATCTTCGACATCACCGCGGTTGCCGGATCGTAGCGATAGCCCTTCTGCTCGAGACGTTCGGCGAGCGTCGCGCTGATGAATTTTTGCTGCGCGTCGCGTGAGATCAGATCGTGGTCCGGCTTCAGCCGCTCGAGTTCTGACGACAACCTGCGCAAGAGCGCGACTTCGGCGGCGCTGCGGGCGTCGAGGAACGTCACTTTCTGATTGGTCGCGCTCAGGCGCTGCTTGAGTTCCTTGGCATGCGCGATCCACTGCTCGGCGAGCGTGCGCAGTTCGGCGTAGGCCTTTTCGTGAGCCTTCGCCTGACTCGTCATCTGGCGGCGCAGCGACGCGATCTCGTCGGCCATTACGGCTTCTTTCGACTCATCGTCGGCGGACAGTCCTTCCGGCGACGTGCCCTGCTGCTGCGCGTGCGCCGTTTCGAGTTCGGCAAGCTGACGCTCCAGTTCCGCGACGCGCTGTTCGGCCGCCTGCGCGCGGCTCGTTGCCGCCGACGCATCCTGGGCGAGCCGGGTCGTTTCAGCCGTCGCCGCCGCGTTGGCCTCGCTCATCGCCGCAAGCTGATCGCGCGCGGCGGCGAGTTCGTGCTGCACGCGCTCGACCTCGGCGCGCTGAGCCGCGGCTTCGTCGCCGTGAGCCGCGTGCGCGTCGCGCTCTGCCGCGAGTTCGGCGCGCGCCTGGTCAAGCTCGGTCTGCAGCGCGGCGAGTTGCGCGAGGCTTTCGCTGGCTTGCAACGCGGCGTCCTGTGCACGCGATGACGCCGCGTTCGATTCGTCCGCCCATCGTTGGACTTCTCTCGCGTGGGCCTCGCCGGCTTCGCCCAACGCGGCCGCTTTCTCGTGCGCGGCGTCGCGCTCGGCGATCAGCCGCGCGATTTCTTCGTCCCTGGCGACGGTCGCGGCGTTCAACGCTTCGCGTGCGCCGCGCTCTTCGGTCAGCGACGTTTCAGCGGCTTCGAGGCGGGCTTGCATAGCCGACGCGTGTTGCTCGGCTTCGGCAAGGCGAGCTTCCGCCGTCGATGCGCGTTCCTCGGCGTGAGCCACGCGGCCTTCGGCGTCTCGTACGCGCTCGTCGGTCTCGGTCGCGCGAGCTTCGGCGGCCGATGCGCGTTCTTCGGTTTGCGCGACGCGAGCTTCAGCAGTGGATGCGCGCTCGTCAGCTTCGGCGATCCGCGCTTCAGCGGCCAACGCCCGCTCCTCGGTTTGCGTGACGCGCGCTTCTGCGGCGAATGCTCGCTCGTCAGCCTCCGCGATCCGCGCTTCAGCGGCCAACGCCCGCTCTTCCGTTTGCACGACGCGCGCTTCGGCCGCCGATGCCCGCTCGTCAGCCTCCGCAATACGCGCCTCCGCAGCCAACGCCCGCTCCTCCGCCTCCCCGACACGCGCCTCGCTGGCGGCCTCGCGTTGCTCCGTCTGCGCAACGCGCGCCTCCGCCGCCGCGGCGCGGTCCTCGAGTTCAGCGACGCGATCCTCCGCGGTCTTTGCACGGTCCCGCAGCGCCGACAGTTCGGTCGCGAGGCGATTCACGGCCTCTTCGGAAATGCTCAGCGCGTTCGTGAGCGTCGCGACGCGTTCGCGCGCGAGTTCGGCCTCGGCGAGCGTGTTCTGATACTCGGCGAGCGCCTCGTCACGCTCGGCGGCGAGCGCCTCCGCGTGGCCGCCCGCCAGCGCGAGCCGCTGATTGACGACCCGCTCGGCTTCCTCGCGCGCGCTCGCCCACAGATTGCCGGCGGCACTGAGCATGGTTTGCGCGACGTCGTCCGGCAAGCCCGTCATGACCGACGCCGGCGCCTCCGCCGACGCTGGCTGGCGCGCTTGCCGCCAACGCTCGACGGCCGCCGACACGGCGACGATCGAACCGCAGCGCAGTTCGCCCCAGATTGCCAGCGCGGACACCTTCTTGCCTTCGCCGGCCATGCGGTCCGCGATTTGAGCCACCCGTTCGTCGGTGACGATGTCTGTTTCCATGGACATGAACGCCTCGAAAATCAAAGTAAGCAGGCGGGGATGGAGCGTTCCGCGCCGTCGTGAGTGGCAGGTATTTTACCGGGCAATGCGGCAATGCCGCGAGGCCGCGGCGGCGTGAGCCGCGCGCGCCGCGGCGGCTCGAACAGGCCGCATCGTCACTTGCCGCTATACACCACCTTCCAGACCACGTTGCCGACATCGTCGGCGACATACAACGCGCCGGCCTTATCGACGGCGACGCCGACGGGCCGCCCGAGCGCGTGGCCATCGGCGCTGAGAAAGCCGCTCAGGAAAGTCTCCGGCATGCCCGCCGGCCGCCCGTGCTCGAACGGCACGAAAACGACCTTGTAGCCGCTGTGCTCCTTGCGATTCCACGAGCCGTGCTGGCCGACGAAAGCGCCGCCCCAGTAATGCTGCGGAAAGCTCCTGCCGGTATAAAACGCGAGTCCGAGCGATGCCGTGTGATTGCCGAGCGCATAGTCCGGCGTGAGCGCGCTCGCCACCTTGTCGGGCCGCTGCTCCTTCACGCGCGTATCGACGTGCTGGCCGTAATAGCTGTAGGGGAAGCCGTAGAAGCCGCCGTCCTTCACCGCGGTCATGTAGTCGGGCACGAGGTTATCGCCCAGTTCGTCGCGTTCGTTGACGGCGGCCCACAACGCGCCGCTCTCCGGCTGCCAGTCCATCCCGTTCGGATTGCGCAGGCCCGCTGCGAACACGCGCGAGCGCCCCGTCGCGGGCGTGAATTCGAGGATCATCGCGCGGCCCTCTTCGGCCTCGATGCCGTTTTCCCCGACGTTGCTGTTCGAGCCGACCGTCACATAGAGACGCTGCCCGTCGCGGCTCGCCACCACATTCTTGGTCCAGTGATGATTGATCGGCCCGGCCGGCAGATCGGCCACCTTCTCGCCGGGTGTTGTGATCTGCGTATCGCCCGCGCGATAGGGGAAGCGCAGCAGCGCGTCGGTGTCCGCGACATACAGCGAGTCGCCGACGAGCGCCATGCCGAACGGCGAATGAAGCCCCGAGATCAGCACGCTGCGGCTTTGCGCGGTGCCGCCCTGGCCGCGCAGCAGCACGATCCGGTCGGGGCTCGGCACGCCCGCGCCCGCGCGCTTCATCACGAACTTCATCACCTGCTTGCGAACCCAGCCGACAATGCCGCCGTGCTCGTCGTGCTGCGCGGGCGCATTGCTCTCGGCGACCAGCAGACCACCGTCAGGCAGCGGATACACCCAGCGCGGATGCTCGAGCCCGCTCGCGAAAGCCGTCACCGTGAAGCCCGGCGGCGCGGTGGGGATGCTCTGGCTCGGGCGCGTTTGCACGGGCGCGATGTTGATGGTCGGCAGCAGCGAGGTTTGCGGCGACGGCAGTTCGGGACGCGGTCCCAAACCCGTGTCGCCGATGTCCTCGGTCGTCGACGCGCAGGCGGCCAGACTCAGCGCGAGCATCGCGGCGACTGCGCCGAGGCGCGCTTCGGCCCATCGCGTGTGAAGCATGTTCATTGCATTCGCCTCGCAGGTTGCGGATTTTATGCGCGTGCCTAGACCTCGCCGCGCCGTAGCAGATAATCGAGCCCGCCGACCCGAAACCATCGATAGCCATACGGCTCGAGCACGACCGCATGACGGCCGTCGTCCTTCTCCTCGCTGTGATCGTCCGAGAGCAGGTTGATGAGCCGGTTCTGTTCCGGCTCCTTGCAGCCAGAGCGGAATTTCACCGTGCATGCCTGCGCGCCGAAGTTATGCAGGCATATCACCGAGTTGTTGCGCCAGTCGTAGCGAAGCGCGAGCACATCGTTGCGCGAGGTGCGCAGCACGGCGAAGTCGCCCCAACTGATTTCCGGCACTTCGCGGCGCATGCGGATCATGCGTTCCATCCAGTTCAGCAGCGAATTCGGATCGCGCCGCTGCGTCGCGACATTGATGCGCTCGAACCCGTAAGCGCCGCCCGTGATCACGCGGCACGGCGGCTTCGGGTGCTTGGTGAAGCCGCCTTCCGGTTCCGTCGACCATTGCATCGGCGTGCGCGCGCATTCGCGCTCGGGCAGGCGCAGGTCGTCGCCCATGCCGATTTCATCGCCGTAACGGAACACCGGCGTGCCGGGTAACGTCAGCATCAGACTGTAGGCGAGTTCGAGCCGGCGCCGGTCGCCCGCGAGCATCGGCGCAAGCCGGCGACGAATGCCGCGCTCATAGAGCTGCATGTCGGGCTCGGGCGCGAACGCGGCAAACACGGCGTCGCGCTGCTCGGGCGTGAGACGGCCAAGATCGAGCTCGTCGTGATTGCGCAGAAACACGCCCCATTGCGCGGTCGACGGACGCGGCCGCGTTGCCGTCAGCGCTTTCTTCAGCGGCGCGGTATCGCCGGTTGCCAGCGTGTAGAACGTGTGCTGATTGAGCTGGAAATTGAACATCATCTGCAGACGCTCGCCCTGATCGCCGAAATATTCGAGGTCGGTATTGGGCAGCACGTTGGCCTCGGCGAGAATGATCGCATCACCCTGACGCCATTGCAGGAACTCGCGAAACGCGCGCAGCATGTCGTATTGCTCGACGGGCTTCTTGACCTTCGGGCCTTTCGTCGCGATCACGAAGGGCACGGCGTCCATGCGAAAGCCCGACACGCCGAGCTGGATCCAGAAGCCCATGATCTTCAGCAATTCCGCGCGCACGTACGGGTTGGCCGTGTTCAGGTCCGGCTGAAAATCGTAGAAGCGATGGAAATACCAGCGCTTGGCCTGCTTGTCGAACGACCATGTGGACTTCTGCACGCCGGGAAATACCACGCCGTCTTTCGCGTTCGGCGGCTGCCTGTCGGACCAGACATACCAGTCGTGGTACTGCGACTCAGGATCGCTGCGTGCTTCCCTGAACCACGGGTGCTGATCGGACGTGTGATTAATGACCAGGTCGATCATCACGCGCAGGCCGCGCTCGCGGCACGCATGCGTGAACTCGGAGAAGTCGCCGAGCGTGCCGTATTTCGGATCGACGTTGTAGTAGTCGCAGATGTCGTAGCCGTTATCGCGCCCCGGCGAAGGCTGGAAAGGCATCAGCCACACCGTCGTCACGCCGAGCCCCTGCAGGTAGTCGAGGCGGCGCAGAAGGCCCTTGAAGTCGCCGACACCGTCGCCGTTCGCGTCCATGAACGTGCCTACCGAGAGGCAATACACAATCGCGTTCTTGTACCAGAGGTCATTGAGCATGCAACCTGCGCCTTGCGCCATAACAATCGATCGTTGAGAGGACTTGCAATGTCGGAACTGGCATGGTGGCAACGCGGCGTGATCTATCAGATCTATCCGCGCTCGTTTCAGGACAGCAACGGCGACGGCATCGGCGATCTCGCGGGCATGAGCTCGCGTCTGCCGTATCTCGCCGAACTGGGCGTCGATGCAGTGTGGGTGTCTCCGATCTACCCGTCGCCCATGGCCGACTTCGGTTACGACGTCGCGGACTACTGCAACATCGACCCGATGTTCGGCACTCTGGCCGACTTCAAGCAATTCGCGGACCGCGCCCACGGACTCGGCCTGAAGGTGCTGCTCGACTTCGTGCCGAATCATTCGTCGGACCGGCATCCGTGGTTCGAGGAAAGCCGCTCGTCGCGCGACAATCCGAAGCGCGACTGGTATCTGTGGCGCGATCCGGCGCCAGGCGGCGGGCCGCCCAACAACTGGCAGAGCCGCATGGGCGGGTCCGCGTGGGAATGGGACGAGCGTACCGGCCAGTACTACTATCACGCGTTCCTGCGCGAACAGCCGGATCTGAACTGGCGCAACCCGCAGGTGCGCCGCGCGATGGACGACGTGCTGCGGTTCTGGCTGGATCATGGCGTCGACGGCTTTCGTGTCGACGTGCTGTGGCTTCTCATCAAGGACGCGCAGTTCCGCGACAATCCGCCGAATCCCGCCTATGAGCCGGGTCAGCCCGACCATCACCGGCAATTGCACACGTACACCGAAGACCAGCCCGAAGTGCACGACATCGTGCGCTCGATGCGCGCCACGCTCGCCGAATACGGCCAGCGCGTGCTGATCGGCGAGATCTATTTGCCGGTTCCGCAACTCATCCGCTATTACGGCGCGAACGGCGACGGCGCGGACATGCCGTTCAATTTCCAGTTGCTCAACGCAACATGGCATGCCGGCGAAATCGCACGCATGATCCGCGACTACGACACCGCGCTGCCCGAACACGCATGGCCGAACTGGGTGCTCGGCAATCACGACAATCCGCGCGTCGCTTCGCGCGTGGGCCTCGCGCAGGCGCGCGTGGCCGCGGTGCTGCTGCTGACGCTGCGCGGCACGCCGACGCTGTATTACGGCGATGAAATCGGTATGACGGATGGCGTGATTCCGCCGGATCAGGTGCAAGACCCCGCTGAAATCCGCCAGCCTGGCATCGGCCAGGGACGCGATCCCGAGCGCACGCCGATGCAATGGGACACGTCGCTGCCGAATGCCGGTTTTACAACCGGCAGGTCATGGTTACCGGTCGCGAGCGACACGAGCGTGCATATCCAGAACGGCGATCCGTCGAGCATGTTGTCGCTTTATCGCCGGCTGCTTAAATTGCGGCGCAACAATGCGGCGCTCGTGCAAGGCGCGATTGAACACGTCGCCGCTTATGGCGACGTGCTGACTTACGAGCGGCATCATCGCGGCCAGCGTTTGTTTATCGCGCTCAACATGGGCACAGCGGATGCCGAAGTCGAATCTCGTGAGGGCGTGGTGCTGCTCTCCACATTTGCGGGCCGCGACGGCCAGCCGCTTGTACAAGGCGCGAATCGTCTTGCTGCGGGCGAGGCGCTGATCGCGTCGGTGTGATGGCTATTCTGCGCTTGCGGCCAGCGCTTCTTCGGGACTCTTCGGCAGCACCACTCTGAAGGTCGAGCCGTGCCCGACTTCGGAGCGCACCTCGATGCGCCCGCCCTGCTTCCTGACGATGCCATACGAAATCGACAAGCCGAGCCCCGTGCCTGTACCGACCGGTTTAGTCGTGAAAAACGGATCGAAGATGCGGTCGCGATGTTCCGGCTTGATGCCCTGTCCGCTGTCTTCCACTTCGATCCATACGCTCGTTTCGTCGTGACCTGTGCGCACGATGATATGCCCATGCCCTTCGATGGATTGCGCCGCGTTCATCAGCAGATTCATGAAGACCTGGTTGAGTTGCGACGGAATGCATTCGAGCTCGGGAATCGCGCCGAACTCGCGCTTTAACTCAGCCTTGTATTTGAGCTCATTCCAGACGATGTTGATCGTCGTGTCGAGATTGCTCTCGAGATTGGCCCACTGCTTCTCGGCCTTGTCGACGTGCGAAAAGTCCTTCAAGCCCTGCACGATGCGCTTGACTCGCTGCAAGCCTTCCACGGATTCGGATAGCAGCGTCGGAATATCGCTGCGCAGATAGTCGATGTCGATCTCGCGCTTCAGTTCGATGAGCGCGGCCCGCGACTCCGCAATCAGCTCGGCCTCGCTGCGCTCATAAGCGGCGAGCGCGGTCAACAAATCCGCCATATAGCGTTGCAGCGTGCCGAGGTTGGCATTCACAAAGCCAACCGGATTGTTGATCTCATGCGCGACGCCCGCGGCAAGCTGACCAATCGACGCGAGCTTTTCCGACTGCAACAACTGGCTATGTGCTTGCGCAAGCTCGTTGATGAGCGCTTCCTGGCGCGCTTTTTCTTCACGCAGCGCGGCGTACGCATGCGCAAGCTGGCGCCGGTCGTCCTGGAACTGTTCGACCGCGCGCGCCATTTCGCCGATCTCGTCGCGGCCCTTGACGATGCGCGAGACGTGCTGCTCATCGGCAGGGTCGCCGCTGCGCAGATTGCTGCTGACCACTTCGAGGCGCGCGAGCACATGCTTGCCGAGAAACGCATGCGCAACGAGCCACGCAAACAGCAGGCTCACGGCGACGAGGCCGGTAATCCAGCGCTCGTGTCGCGCGGACGTTGCCGCGAGCCGCTGCACGGCCTGCTGAAACTCCTGCGTGCATCGGTCGGATTGAAGCTGCGCCGAGGCGACCATTGCGCTCGCTTGCTGACGCAGGCCGTCGCTGAATCGATCGCGCGATGCGAGGGTTTGCGAATCGGCTCGCGCAGCCGTGCTGTTTTGATCCGCCACGTTAGGCGCATGCGCAATCGCCGCGCTCAACTCGCTCTCGCGCAACTGCGCGACGATGTTCACCGTGTTGCGAAACAACTGGCTCGCCTGATGAAGGTCGAGCACGCTGACGTCGTCGTCATTGGCGGCGGCGAGCCGGTCCGACAGGCGGTCGAATAGTTGCAGTTGCCTGATGATGTCCGCGTAACTCGCACGCATTGCATCGAGCGAACCGGTGCTCGCGAGCCGCGCCGATTCGCGCTCGATCAGCAACGTGTGCTGCACCAGCGTGTCGGCGGCCTGCATGCGCGTGAGTTCGCCGGTGGCGAGCAGGCGCGTCTCGTTGGTCGCCACCCGCAGCGTGTAGACGGCGGTCAGGCCGCTCGTCGCGATCAGGAGCGTGAGCACGACCGTCGCCAGCGTGAACTGCCGGCGCAATGAGCGCGGCAACAGCTTCAGGCGTCTCGCCGCTAGTCGCATGAACTGCGCTCCGGGTGCGTTGTTTTGTTCATCGGCGCGTTCATCGCCTTTATCGCTTCCAGATGCCGCGATACAGGTTGCGATAGCCGTTGCCAGGATCGAACTGCCCTTGCAATCCGCCATCGAACGCGATGTTTGCGGCCGTCACCAGATGCACCGGCGACACATAACCTGTGACCGGCTGATGCGCGAGCAGCCGATTCAATTCGTCGACGAGTTGCCAGCCCTGGAAATTGAGCGGCTCCGCGACCGTGCCGGTCTGGAACGTGCCGGCCTGAATGCGCAGGAAAGCGGCCGCGCTGCCGTCGCCCGCGGACAGCATGCTCAGGCCGCGGCCCATGTTGCCCGCGCGCGTGAGCGCGGGCGCCGCGTAGTCGAAGTAGATGTCGTTGATCGCGAGCGCGTAGTTCCAGCTCTTGCCGTATTGCGCGAGCAGTTCGTCGGTGACCGCGGGCATCTGCTCGGCGCTTTTTGAAATCGCCACGTCGCGCACGGCAAGCAGACGGCAATCGCGGCATGCACGAATCACGTCGAGCATGGCATCCGTCTTGGCTCTTGCGATCTGGAAATTGCCGTCGGTAAACACCACGACGCCCGCGCGCGCGCCTGACTGAATCACCGCGGCCATCGCCGTGAGGCGCGCGACGTCGAGCGGATTGGTCGACACGTTCATCGCGACCGGACTGTTCGTCATTGCGCCTGCAATTGGCCCGACATGCCAGCCGACGAGCGGAATGCGGCGCGCCGCGAACGGCTGTAAGTCCTGCTTCATCTCGCCCGCGTCGACGCCGACGAGGATCGCGCCGTCCGGCTGCAATGCGAGCGCCGCGGCAACGGCCTTGCTGCGGCCTTCGGCGGTTCCGTGCGCATCGTAGACGCGCGTATTCCAACCAATCGCGTTGGCGGCTTCCTTGATGCCTTTCGCGACGCCCAGCACGCCGCCGTTACGCAGATCCTCGCTGATGATCGCGATGCTCGCGCCCGCCACCGCCGGCGGCCCGGACTTCGGGCCGCTCCAATGCGACGCCGGTTCGCTCGCGCTATCCACGGCGCGCTGCATCGCGGCGAGGTCGAGCGCGGTGTCGGCTGTCGCGCGATGAGCGGGCTGCGGCGCGCTCTGTCCGCATACGGGACGCATGCACAGGCCGCAGAGCACGAGCAACGCGGCCGTGAGCCCAAGGCGTGAATGCATGACTTCTCCCGATATGCCGAACGATGCGTCATCGCCGCTCGCTCGATGAATCGGAGCGCGCGCGGCGAGACATTTCTCTTCCTCGTGTTAACGGCGGATTCGCGGCCCGCTTGATACGCCGCGCATTACGGGAAACCCTTGCATTGCGGTTGCGGTTGCGGTTGCGGTTGCGGTTGCGGTTGCGCTTTTGCGCCACGTTGCATGCGCATGGCCCAGGGTAAATACCGCTCCGCGCGCGCCCCTTACGTTCCGTTAATTCATTCATGGCGGCGAAGAGAGCGCCGCATGCTTTGTCTTTTCACGGGCCATTTCTTCGGTGAAAACCAGTCTGTCGGAAGCTATTGTCGAGCGCGTGAACTGCGGCGTCTTCACCGTCGATCGCGAGTTACGCATCCTGACGTGGAATCGCTTCATGCAATCGCATAGCGGGCGTTCGGCCGAATCGGTAGTCGGCCAGAATCTGCTCGACGTGTTTCCCGAATTGCCGCGGCAGTGGCTCAGCAGAAAGATCGAAGGCGTGTTCGTGCTGGGCACGCCGGCTTATTCGTCGTGGGAACATCGGCCGTATCTGTTTCGCTTCGAGCATTCGCGCCCGATCACGGGCACGATCGACGCGATGCGCCAGAACTGCAACTTCATTCCGATCGAGAACAGCCGCGGCGAAGTGGTCGCGGTCGGCGTCGCGATCGTCGATACGACCGACGTGTGCATTGCGTACGGCGAGCTTCAGGACCGCGAGAAGGCGGTCACGAACGCGCTGGCCGAGCTGACCGTGCGCAACCAGCAGCTTACTTCGCTCAACGATGCGCTCGCCCATGCGCATCAGCAATTGCTGCAATCGGAGAAGCTGGCCGCGATCGGCCAACTCGCGGCGGGCGTCGCGCACGAGATCAACAATCCGGTCGGCTTCGTGCTGTCGAACCTGAACACACTCGACGGCTACGTGAAGACGCTGATCCGTTATGCAGCCGACGTTCAACGCATGGTGAGCGAAGCCGCGCCCGCACTGAAGCATGACATCGAGGCGCTCGCGGAACAGGCGGACCTCGACTATCTGCTCGGCGACGCACCGACGCTCGTGCACGAATCGAAGGAAGGACTCGCGCGCGTGCGCACCATCGTGGTCGATCTGCGCGACTTCTCACGCGTGGACAGCACGCAGGTATGGGAACTCGCGGACATTCATCGCTGCATCGAGTCGACGCTGAACATCGTCCATAACGAAGTGAAGTACTGCGCGCATCTCGTGCGCGAATACGCGGAGATTCCATTCGTGCGCTGCATTCCGTCGCAGATCAGCCAGGTCGTGCTCAACCTGGTCGTGAACGCGGCGCAGGCTTACGGCGGCAATCACGAGCAGCACGGCGCGCCGCGCGGCACCATCACCGTGCGCACTGGCATGGATGCGGCCGACCCGTCGCGCGTGTGGTTCGAAGTCGCCGACATGGGCTGCGGCATTCCGCCCGAACTGTTGAAGCGCATTTTCGATCCGTTCTTTACGACGAAACCCGTGGGCCAGGGGACCGGCCTCGGTTTGTCGGTGACCTATGGAATCGTCAACGCGCATCGCGGCACGATCTCCGTGGCGAGCACCATCGGCGAAGGCACCACCTTCCGCGTCACGCTGCCCGTCGACGGAGCGCAGCCTGAAGACAGCAACACCGAAGCGCTCGCGCAAAGCGGTTCGCTCGATGCAATCGCGTTGCCGGCGCAGTCGCCGGCAGCCACATGAGGTAGACCTATGCCATTGCCTGTACTCGTTGTCGACGATTCGACACTCGCCCGCAAACTATTGATCCGCTCGCTGCCCGAGGAATGGGACATCGAGATCACCCAGGCGTCGGACGGCGCGGCCGCGCTCGAGCTGTATCGCGCCGGCAAGGGCGCCGTGATGTTTCTCGATCTGACGATGCCGATCATGAACGGCTTTCAGGTGCTCGAAGCGATCCAGCACGAGGGCCTCGATACGTTTGTGATCGTCGTGTCGGCGGACGTGCAGTGCGGCGCCGTCGAGCGCGCGAAGTCGCTCGGCGCGATCGGCTTCATTTCCAAGCCGGTATCGCCCGAAGCGATCCGGCCGATTCTCGCGGAGTACGGTCTCCATGAATGAACAGTTTCTGAACGAAGACCAGCGCGACGCGTTGCAGGAGATCTGCAACGTCGGCATGGGCAAGGCCGCCGCCGCACTGGCCAAACTGCTGGGCGCTTTCGTCACGCTGTCGGTGCCGAATATCCGCGTCGTCGGCGTCGAGCAATTGCGCGTCGCGCTCGGCGCACAGGACGACAGCGAATTGCGGCCGGTGCGCCAGGCGTTTCAATCCGACATATCCGGCGAGGCGATCGTGCTGGTCGGCAAGGACGGCCAGCGCGAACTGCAACAACTGATGGGTCATGACGTCGGCGAGCCCGACACCGAAGTCGAAGTGTTGTGCGACATCACGAACCTGCTGGTCGGCGCCTGCGTGCAAAGCGTGTTCGAGCAGTTGGGGCGGCACATCTGCTTCTCGCAGCCGACGCTGTTGCCCTGCGCGACGAAGACGCAGGACGGACTGCTGCCCGGCGGACGCTGGGACGTCGCGCTGCTGCTCGAGATTCACTTCACGCTCGAGCAAGGCGGCTTCGGCGCGCGCATGGTGCTGTTGCTGCCCGATGCGGCAATCCGCGGAATGAAGGAAGCGCTCGACCACTTTCTGGAAGCGCTGTAATGCGGGCCGATGCAAAGCGCGCTGTAAAACGCGCTGTTATTTGCGCTAACCACGAGGTTAATCATGGCTGAGCTTCAGGCAACCGGCAATTCCATCGAGCCCGCTCGCGATGAACCGGCGCAGCAAACACTGCCCGCTTCTTTCGATGCCGCTGCGGATGCCGCGCCCGCGCCAGTCCCGACACTGCTGCTCGTCGACGACGAGCCCGGCGTGATCTCGTCGCTCAAACGCCTGCTGCGCCCGCTGAAGTACGAGGTGCTGAGCGCGAACAGCGGCGCCGAAGCGCTCACGCTGCTCGAATCGGCGCGCGTCGACGTGATCATTTCCGACATGCGCATGCCGAACATGGACGGCGCGGAGTTTCTGTCGCGCTCGCGCAGCATGGCGCCCGACGCGATCCGCATTCTGCTGACCGGCTATTCCGAAGTCGATGCGGTCGTGCGCGCGGTCAACGAAGGCCACGTCTATCACTATCTGCACAAGCCGTGGGACGACCAGGATCTGCTGCTCACGATCCAGCGCGCGCTCGAACAGCTCGCGCTGCAACGCAAGACCGAACGGCTCGCCGCGCTGTTGCAGGAGCAGAACGAGAAGCTCTCGTCGTTCAACATGGAACTCGAGCGCGAGGTCGATGCACGCACCGAGGAAATACGTCAGACCGTGATGTTTCTCGAAGGCGCGCAACAAGACCTCAAAAGCAACTTCCTGACGATGGTGAAGGTCTGCGCGAACATGGTCGAAATGCGCTGCGGGCTGCCCGGCCATTCGGCGCGAATCGGCGAGACGGCAAGACAGCTCGGCGCCGCGCTCGGCCTGAGCGACTACGCGTGCAACGAATTGCTGATGGCGGGCTTGCTGCATGGCATCGGCAAACTGTTTCTGCCCGATGCGCTGCTGAAGACGCCTATCGCGAAGCTGCAGCCGCAGGAAGCGAAGCTCTATCAGCTTCATCCATTGCATGGGCAGATGGCGCTCACGCCCGTCTCGCAACTGAGCGGCGTGCAGGCAATGATTCGCCATCAGTATGAACGTTACGACGGACGCGGCACGCCGGATGGCCTGCTCGGCGGCCTGATTCCGCTCGGCGCTCGCGTGCTTGCGCTGGCGCGCGATGCGGAAGATCTGCGCATCGGCGTGATTGCGCCGCAAAAGATGAACGACGCGCAGATCATCTCGACCGTGCGCGCGCAAAGCGGCATTCGCTACGATCCGGCGATTGCGGAGAAGTACATCGAGTTGCTGATGAAGCACGCGGAATTGACGCCGGAAGGCGTGCCCGACCGCGTCGACGCATCGCATCTGAAGGAAGGCATGAAGCTCGCCGACGATCTGCGCACGTCGCGCGGCACGCTGCTGATGACCAAGGGCAAGGTGCTGTCCGCCGAGCAGGTCACTCAGATTCGCCGCTATGAAATCCACGAGGGCGAGCCGTTCGTGATTCTGGTCGAGCGCGCGGCGGAGGTGCGGAAGGCGGAAGTGGCGTGAGCGGGTCCGATGAGGTCACGTCAGCTCATCCGTTGCCATTGCTGTTGCTGTTGCCGTTGCCGTTGCCGCGGCACAGCGCGGCGGCCGCGAAACCTGCTGCGAGCGCCGCATACACGTAGAACATCGAGCGCTTCGTCAGATGCGCTTCAAAGCCGGGCGTGAGACGGCGCGGCACCATGTGATAGTCGACGGTATAAGCGACGGCCGCAGTCGTAACCGCACTCGCCGCGATGTCCGCGACACCGGCGCGGCGTTTTACATGGCACTGCCAGCGGTCCAGTAATCCTTCGAACAGCACGCCCCAAAAAATCGCCGACGCCTGATGGATCGCGAGACCCGTCAGCGTGAAGCGCGCGCTCGGACCCGTTTCGCTGAACGCGCGGCGCGGCCACAAGCAATGCGTGACGGCGTTGAGCGGCGCGTACGGCGTGCTGCCGTCGGCGCGCGCTCGCGCGGCGGCGGCGACGGCTGCGGCGCTGCCCGCTGCGGTGCCGGACACCGTCGCGCGGCACACGAGATTGGCGAGACGGTTCATCAGTTGCCTCCCGATCCGTGCGCTGAATCTTCGAGACCGTGACCGGCCTTGCTTCGCTCGACCAGATAGCAGCCGCGTTCGACGCCATCGCGTAACGCCTCGGCATGCGTCGTCCATTCCGGTGTGACCGGTTCGACGTCGGGCAGCGCGAACGGCTTGCCGTCCACGGACGCGTCGATTCGCGCGACCCACGCGCCCCGATCGTTCTGCTTCGCACTGACGACGATATCCACGCCGCGATGCGTCACGCGCATCGTGCCGCCGCTTTGCGTCTCGAGGTCCGTGCTGCGGAAATCCGTGCCTGCCATGCGTGCCTCCAATGCATCGTCCGATACGCGGATGCAGCAACGTGCGTGCCCTGCGATGGCACGGCCATTGCTGCGCCCCAGGTTCAGAGACAGACGTCAGACATTTGGGCATCGACGTGAAAAGCACATCCGGCGAGATTCATATCGGCATTTCAGGCTGGCGCTACAAAGGGTGGCGCGGGACGTTCTATCCGAAGGGCCTGAAGCAGGACAGCGAGTTGCAGTACGCATCGGGCCTCATGCAGACGATCGAAATCAACGGTACGCACTACAGCCTGCAATCGCTCGACAGTTGGCTGCACTGGTACGCCGAAACGCCGCCCGGTTTTGTTTTCAGCGTGAAAGGCGCGCGCTATCTGACGCACCTTCTGCGCTTTCGCGACGAGACGGCCACCGTCGCGTGTGCGAATTTTTTCGCGCAGGGACTGCTCGCGCTGAAGGACAAGCTCGGGCCGATACTGTGGCAATTTCCACCGTCGTTGCGTTTCGATCCCGAGCACATGGAGCGCTTCCTGAGCCTGCTGCCGCGCGATACCGAAGCGGCGCTCGCGCTCGCGCAACAGCACGATCAGCGCGTGAAGACGCCGTATGTCGAGATCGACCGCAAACGCAAATTGCGTCACGCGATTGAAGTGCGTCACGACAGTTTCGTCGACCCCGCGTTCGTGAAGCTGCTGCGTCGTCACAAGGTCGCGCTCGTCGTGTCGGATTCGACTGAAGCATGGCCGCAGTTCGAGGATCTCAGCGCGGGCTTCGTCTACATCCGTCTGCACGGCACCGAGACCAAGTATTCGGGAGAGTACTCCGATGCGGCGCTCGAACGATGGGCGCGCAGAATCGAATCGTGGAGCCAGGGTTCGCAGCCCGCCGACGCACGTCTCGCCGCGCCGGCCCTGCAGCCGCCTCGCGCGCAAACGCGCGACGTGTACTGCTATTTCGACAACGATGCAAAAACCAACGCACCGTTCGACGCGCAACGATTGATGGAGCGCCTCGGGCTGCACGCGCAGCAAGCGGCGGCGTGAGAGCACGCCACGCCCGCTTCTATTTGCGCCGCTGCGCGAGTTTCTTCGCGTCCTGCAGCGCGGCGACGATCGCCGCATACGCGCGATGACGCGTCTCGGGATCGGGCGCACGCAAGGCGAACGAAGGATGATACGTCGCGACCACGAGCCGGTCGCCATGTTCGATGACCTTGCCGATCGCGTCCTGCAAGCGCGACTTCGGATCTTCGAGCACGGCCTTCAGCGCGGTCGCGCCCAAGGCGACGATCACGTGAGCGCCGACGCTCTCTAGTTCCTGATCGAGCCAGTAGCGGCACGCGTCCACCTCGCGTTGCCCCGGCGTTTTATGCATGCGGCGCTTGCCGCGCGGCGTCCATTTGAAATGCTTGACCGCGTTGGTCACATAGACTTCCTTGCGACCGACGCCGGCTTCGACGAGCGCGTCGTCGAGCAACGCGCCGGCTGGGCCGACAAACGGCAAGCCTTGCAGATCTTCCTTGTCGCCCGGCTGCTCGCCGACCATCATGATCGGCGCGCGGCGTGGACCGGCGCCCGGCACGCCTTGGGTCGCGTTGGCCCAGAGCGGACAGCGGCGGCAATCGTCGAGTGTCGCGGGATGCTGGTCGGGATCGACCTCGGGCGCGGCCGGCTCTTCGCCTTCCGAGGATGATGGGCGCTTGGGTGTGCGCTTCGGTGTGCGCTTCGTGGTAACCATAGTTCGTCGCGTTGCGCTGCTCGCTTCGCGTTTTTTGCATGGGGCGGATATGCACGCGAAGCAAGCAAGCCGCGTTCCGACGATTGGCCACGCACTGCATCACGAAGCCAGGCGCGCAATGTGCTTGGGAATAAGCCTGCCGATGGCCCTTGCATTAGCGGCGTCATAGGCAACCATCGGAGCGCACGGTAAATTTTTCACGGCAGGCAACCGGCGCCATGAGCCGACAACAGAAGGAGAAAAACGATGACCCTGCTTATCTACCTGGTCGGATGGATCATTTTCATCGGCGGCGTCGCGTGGGGATTGATGGCGCTGCACGCCGCGCAGCACATCATCGCGATCGTGGCCGTGATTCTGTTCGGCATCGCGGTCATCACCGGTGCGACGCGAGCGCGCAATCGGGATCGGTCGTGACAGGAGTGGACTTGCGCACGCGTCCACAGCGCGTGCCATCCATGCACGCACAAAATCCATTCCTCTCTCCCTGCTAAGAATCAGCGAAATCCTTCGTTGCTCCGCGCTCGCCGTATGTCTTACCGTTGCCGGATTGCGCATTGCGCGTCCCATACGGAGAACCCATGTCCGCGCCCTCTTCACACGACAACCCGCCGCATGCGGCCGACCTTGCCGATGCCGCGCAACTTTTCGACGACAACGCGCTGACGCGCCGCTTCGCGCCCGTGTTCGCGCGCATCGCAGAAGGCGCGGTGCATCGCGAACGGCATCGCGAGCTTGCCTACGAACCCGTCGAATGGTTGCGCGAAGCCGGCTATACGAAGCTGCGCGTACCGACGCAATACGGCGGCGAAGGGGTGTCGCTGAGCGAGTTCCTTGGCCTCGTCACGCGCCTCGGCGAAGCGGATTCGAACCTGCCGCAAATCCTGCGCGTGCATGGCGGCTTTATCGAATCACTGCTGGAATATGGCGACGACGCGTTGCGCGACCGCTGGCTCACACGCGTCGCGCAAGGGCAGATCATCGGCGGCGCCGTGGCCGAACGCACCGCCGTCACCAACAACAGCCTGCGTCTCACGCAGACCGACGGCGCGTGGCATCTCGACGGAGAGAAGTACTACACCACCGGCACGCTCTACGCGGACTGGGTCGACGTCACCGCGCACGACGGCGAAAGCGACCTGCGCGTGCTCGTCAAAACCGACACGCCGGGTCTCGAACGTATCGACGATTGGGACGGTTTCGGCCAGCGCCTGACGGGCAGCGGCACCACGCGCTTTAACCATGTGCCCATCTCGCGCGAGAACGTGTACCGGCGCTATGACGCGTCGGCGCCGCGCCGCAACAGCGTGCTCACGTCGTACTATCAGGCGCTGCACATCGCGAATCTCGCAGGCATTAGCCGTGCCGCGCTGCGCGACGCCGTCGCCTTCGCGCAGGCAAAGACGCGAACCTTCGGAATCCCAGGCGAATCGAGTCCGCGCGACAATCCGCTCGTGCAACGCGTCGTGGGCCGGCTCGCGAGCCTCGCCTATTCGACGCAAAGCATCAGTGCATCGCTCGCAAGGGCCATCGACGAAGTACTGATCGCACGGCACGAAGGCCGCACGACCGAAGAGACCTATTTCCGGCTCGACATTCAGACCTTCCCGGCGCAGCAGATCGCCATCGAGCAAACGTTGCAGGCCGCGACGCTGCTGTTCGAAGTGGGCGGCGCATCGGCGACGAGCGAAACGCGGCGCTTCGACCGCTACTGGCGCAATGCGCGCGTGCTCGCGTCGCACAATCCGGCGATCATCCGCGAGGCCGCCATCGGCGACTTCTATCTGAACGGCAGGCCGCACAATGAGCGCTTCGGCATAGCGCGGCCGGCCGCGCAGGCGGCGTGACACGCGCGGCTCCAGGCCGCGCCTTCTGTGGCACAGTAACGTCATCGGTGCACGCGCGCGGAGCGCGGCACGCCACTGCCCTGACGAGCCCCATGAAGAATCTGCCTGCCTACGAGCCGCCCGTCGACGAACAGCAGCTTCTGCTGAAATGGATCCGACGCGCGCGCGAATCCCAGATGAGTCACTACGACATGGCCGATCTGCTGTCCGCGCGCGACCGTCAGATGGGCTGGCTCGTCACCGTACTGGCCGCGTTCGTGGGCACGGCCGTGTTTGCCTCGCTGAATTCGAGCGCCGTTTCGTTCGAGGTCAGGATGCTGGTCGGGCTCGTGAGCGTGATCGCCGCGGTGTCGGCGGCGCTGCAAACGTATCTGCGGTATGCGGAGCGCGCCGAAAAACATCGCGCGGCGGGCGCGCGTTATGGCGCGGTGCGGCGGCGTCTCGAATCGGTTTTCGCGGGCGACCCCGATGCGCGCGACGGCCACTATCTGACCGCGATTCGCGACGAGCTCGACCGGCTCGCACAAGACTCGCCAAATGTGCCGCCGCGCAATTTCTATCGCACGCAGCGTGCGTTATCCACCGATCCGCGCCGCGGCACCGACACCTGAGCGTCAAAGCTCACGCATCTAGATCGTTCGCGTCGATGCCCAGTTCGGCGGCCATGCGCCGCACCACCACCTGAAGCCGGCTGACTTCGTCGGCGAGTCTTTTTTGCTCGGCTTTCAGCGCCTCGAACGCGGAGAGCGGCACGCTTTCGTCCGCGCTGCCGCCCGGCTGCGCGAACTCGCTCAGGTTCACTTCGCCGCACAGCAAATGCATCCAGCGATGTTCGCGCTCGCCTGGCGTGCGAGGCAGTCTGACGACGCGCGGCGGATCGTTCGCGGCGAGTTCGTCGAGAAACGCTTCGACCGACGAAATATCGGCGAATCCATGAAGGCGCGCGCTGTTCAAACGCAATTCCGCGGCCGTCTGCGGACCGCGCAGCAGCAACGTGGTGAGCAACGCAGCCGATTGACTCGGCAATCCAAGCACGCGATTCATGTTGTGCTCGAAGCGCGGCACGCGGCTGCTGCTGCCCTCCATGACGAGGCTGAGCCGCTTGAGGCCGTCGAGCGCGGTCAGCACTTCGGCTTCGGTCGCGTTCATCACCGGCGAGCGGCCGGTCTTCTGGTTGCAGCCCAACGTCAGTGCGTTGAGCGAAAGCGGATAACTGTCGGGCACCGTGTGCTGTTTTTCGACGAGCACGCCAAGCACGCGCCCCTCGAGCAGCGTCAACGCGCGGATCGAAGGACGGGAGGGAACATCGGGAGTCGAATTCATGTGGTGTAGCGGCATGGCTGCCGTGGTGATCGGTGAAACGCCTTGCCGCGCTCAGCGAGGCGGCACTTTTCTGGTTGTGGGCACTATGATAAACGGCCTGGGCGCCGGCGGTGCATCTATCTCGCCGCAGCGGGTCGTATCGCGCGCCGCTGGGCATGTCGCCTGCCTGGCTTTCTGCTTTTTCACATGGAGTATTCGATGCCTATGCGTTTGCAGCCGGTCCTGCGCGTGAGCGCCGTGTCGCTCGCAGTGGGTGCATCACCCACGCAACAACGCACGGCAATGCCTCGCAATCTGTTTCTCCTCTTCCGTATGAACCGCCCTCACCTTGCCCGAAGCATCGCCTTCGCAAAGATCAAGAAAGCCCAGTCCCTCGCAAATGCGCTTGCGAATCTCCGCGCTATGCTCGCCAATGCCGCCGGTGAACACCAATAGATCGATGCCGCCCAGCAAAGCCGCATATCCGCCGATGGTCTTGCGCACCGCCGCGGCGAACGCGTCGAGCGCAAGCGACGCATTCGCGTCGCCCGCCGCCGCGCGTTGTTCGAGCGCCTGCATGTCGCTCTCGCCATCGGCGTAACCGGCCAGACCGCTGTGCCGGTTCAGCAGCGTTTCGAGCGCGTCCGCGTCGAGCTTTTCCACCCGCATCAGATACAGCAACACGCCCGGATCGAGATCGCCGCAGCGCGTGCCCATCGGCACGCCGCCGGTCGGCGTCATGCCCATCGACGTATCGATCGATTTCCCGTCGCGCAACGCGCACACGCTCGAACCGTTGCCGAGATGCGCGAACACCGCGCGCGGCGGCAGCGCCGCGCCCAGTTGCGCGACGAGCGATTCGTACGAAAGCCCGTGAAATCCATAGCGAATCACGCCGGCATCCGCATAACGGCGCGGCAACGCGAGCTGCGCCGCGCGCGGCGGCAGCGTCGCATGAAACGCGGTGTCGAAGCAGGCAAAGTGCCCGGCGTCACCGAAGATGGTCTGCGCCTCGTCGATCAACGCAAGCGCCGGCGGAATATGCAGCGGCGCAAAATGCACGGCATCCTGCAAACGGCGGCGCACCTCGGGCGTGAGCCGCTGATGCGTGCGCAGATGCGGCCCGCCATGCACCACGCGATGCCCGACCGCCGTTGGCTGCGCATAGTGCTGAGCGGCAAGCACGGCCGAGAGCTTTTGCAACGCATCGGTCTGCGATTCCAGCACATGCTGCTCGTGCACCAGCACGCGTGCGTCCGGCGCAGCAATGCGCAGGCTGCCGTCGCCGCGGCCGATGCCTTGCGCGCTGCCTTCGAGCAGCAGCGATTCGTCGTCGCCCGTATGCGCGAACAGCCCGAACTTCAGCGACGACGATCCGCTGTTCAGCACGAGAATGGTTGGCGGCGAAGCGCCGTGCTGCGTGTTCATGGCGCGCCTCGCTCAGTCTTTCCACGTCCAGTTGCGGATTTCTTCCTTGTCGATGCCCTCGGCATGCGCATAGGCGAGATGCTCGATGATCTGCCCGCGCAGCCATTCCTTCGCGTGATCGCCGACGCCGCGCAGTTTCGGCACGCGATCGATCACGTCGATGGCGAGCGAAAACCGGTCCACCTGATTGATGATCGCGAGTTCGAGCGGCGTGTTGATGTTGCCCTTCTCGTGATAACCGTGCACATGCAGGTTGTCGTGATTCGTGCGGTTATACGTCAGCTTGTGAACCAGCGACGCATACGAATGGAAGTTGAAAATCACCGGCTTGCTCGTCGTAAACAGCGAATCGAAATCGCGGCTCGACAGGCCGTGTGGATGCGCATGCTCGGGCATCAGCCGGAACAGATCGACGACGTTGACGAAGCGGATTTTCAGATCAGCGAAACGCTCTTTCAGAAGCTGCACGGCGGCGAGCGCCTCCATTGTCGCGATGTCGCCCGCGCACGCGATCACCACGTCCGGCTCGGCGCCCTGGTCGGTCGACGCCCAATCCCAGATGCCGATGCCCTTCGTGCAATGCGTGACGGCCGCATCCATGTCGAGATACTCCAGATGCGGCTGCTTGTCCGACACGATCACGTTCACGTAATCGCGCGAACGCAGGCAGTGATCTGCCACGCTCAACAGACAGTTTGCGTCGGGCGGCAGATAAATACGCACTACGTCCGGGCTTTTATTCGTCACGACGTCCAGAAAACCGGGGTCCTGATGCGTGAAGCCGTTGTGATCCTGACGCCATACAAGCGACGTGATGAGCAGGTTGATCGACGGCACTGGCTGGCGCCAGCCGAGTTCGCGCTTGGCTTTTTCGAGCCACTTTGCGTGCTGGTTGAACATCGAATCGATCACATGCACGAACGCTTCATACGTCGCGAAGAGACCATGCCGGCCCGTCAGCACATAACCTTCGAACCAGCCTTCGAGCGTGTGTTCGCTCAGCATTTCCATCACGCGGCCGTTCGCCGACAGCGCGCCGCCGTCCGCATCGTTCGGCTGCGAGTCGGCGAGCCAGGTCTTGTCCGATGCTTCATAGATCGCCGTGAGCTTGTTGCTCGCGGTTTCGTCGGGGCCGAACACGCGGAAGTTGGTCATGTTCCTGCGCATCACGTCGCGCAAAAATTTGCCGAGTGTTTGTGTAGGCGACGAGTACGCGGATGCGGGCTTTTTCACTTCGACCGCGTAGTCGCGAAACGCGGGCATGTCGAGCATCTTGCACAGCACGCCGCCGTTCGCATGCGGATTTGCGCTGATGCGGCGCGTGCCCTTCGGCGCGAGTTCGCGCAATTCCTCGACGAGCCGCCCGCTTTCGTCGAACAGCGACTCGGGCTCGTAACTGCGCAGCCAGCCTTCGAGCAGTTTCAGGCTCTTGCTGTTGGTCGCCGGATCGGCAATGGGCACCTGGTGCGAGCGCCACGAACCTTCCACCTTGTGACCGTCCACTTCTTTCGGACCGGTCCAGCCTTTCGGCGAACGCAGCACGATCATCGGCCAGCGCGGACGCGTCGTGTCGTTGCTGGCGCGCGCATGTTGCTGGATCGCCCTGATTTCGCCGATGCATTGTTCGAGCGTCGCGGCCATCTGCTGATGCATGACGTTTGGATCGTCGCCTTCGACGAAATACGGTTTGTGGCCGTAACCGGTCAGCAACGCTTCGAGTTCTTCACGCGGAATGCGTGCGAGCAGCGTCGGATTCGCGATCTTGTAGCCGTTCAGATGCAGCACCGGCAGCACCGCGCCGTCGCGCACCGGGTTCAGAAACTTGTTCGAATGCCATGACGTGGCGAGCGGCCCGGTCTCCGCTTCGCCGTCGCCGATCATCACCGCGACGATCAGGTCGGGGTTGTCGAACGCCGCACCATAGCCATGCGACAGGCTGTAGCCGAGTTCGCCGCCTTCGTGAATGGAGCCCGGCGTTTCCGGCGTGCAGTGCGAGCCGATGCCGCCAGGAAACGAAAACTGGCGGAAGAAGCGCCGCAGGCCGGCTTCGTCTTCGCTGCGGTCCGGATAGATTTCCGAGTAATGTCCCTCGAGATAACAGTTCGCGAGCGTCGCGGGTGCGCCGTGCCCTGGACCGGAAATGTAGATCATGTTCAGGTCGAGCTTGTTGATGAGCCGGTTCAGATGCACGAGCAGGAAGCTCTGTCCAGGGTCCGAGCCCCAATGTCCCAACAGACGATTCTTGATGTGCTCCGGCTTCAGCGGTTCGCGCAGCAGCGGGTTGTCGCGCAGATAGATCATGCCGGCGGACAGGTAATTGCATGCGCGCCAGTAGCGGTCCATCTTGCGCAGCGTTTCGGGGTCGAGAGTTTGCGGCGGGGCAGGACGGGAGATTGCTTCAGCCATGACGTCACTCCTCGTAAGAACTGTCAGGCGGGTTAGCGGACGTTGCGAAGTGTTTTGCCGATGCGTGTCATGCGCGTGACATGACGGGGGTGAGGCGTGTTGCGAAGCGCGGTCGTCTGCGGTGTGACCGTATGCGCGCATCATGGTTCGGGAATGCGGACAAATGCTTGCGCGTGGTCAAGCGTCACCATCACCGCACGCCGCACGCCCCGCTGCAAGTCCTGCGCCACCCACGCTGCACGCATCCACCGAAACGCTTAAGCTGCGCGAAGCGACTGCGCATATCGTCGCGCACCCGTATTACTCGCTCTTAACCATACACATTCATCATGCCGACTTCCAACCGTATGAAAGCGCCGCTCGTTCTTCTTCTCACGCTCGTGGTGCTGTGCGCGGGCCTGGCTGTCCTCGTCGGCATATTCGGGCTGCTCGTGAAGCTGTTCGGCCACGCGTGATGGGACGTGCCGCTGCGCGCGTCGACGGCACAAACTGTGTATGCTGCCGGTGTTCATGCGCCGAGCGGCGCAGCGTTCCTGCAAGGAGATTTCATTGACCAATCCGGCCGACTCTTCCCCGCCTTCCGGGCAGCCCATCGACCCGCAAGTGCTCGAACTCGCGCGACAGGTGTTCGATCTTGCGCGCCAGGGCGATGCCGCGATGCTCGCCGCCGTGATCGAAAAAGGCGTGCCGCCCAATCTGCGCAACGACAACGGCGACAGTCTGCTGATGCTCGCGAGCTATCACGGACATGTCGACGCGGTGCGCACGCTGCTCGAACGCGGCGCCGATCCCGACTTGCGCAACAATAACGGCCAGACGCCTATCGCGGGCGCGGCGTTCAAGGGTTTCGACGCCGTGGTCGAAACCTTGCTCGCGCATGGCGCCGATGTGGAAGGCGCATCGCCCGACGGACGCACCGCGCTGATGGTCGCCGCCATGTTCAACCGCACCACGATCATGGATCTGCTGATCGCGCACGGCGCGAATCGCGATGCGCGCGACGCGGCAGGCACGAGCGCACAGGATGCGGCAGGCAGAATGGGCGCCGCCGACGCGCAGGAAAAACTGCGCAACGTCTAGGGCTTTTCCGCCAGCAGCGCTTTCACGTCAAACTGCGCGAGGTCGCCGATCCGCTCGATCGTGACGTCCGCGGGCGGATTGCCGAGTATCTCCTTCGGGTCCAAAGCGTAGTGACCCTGGCGCGGAAATACCGTGGTGAGCCGCCCGCCCCAGGCATTCTTCATCGCGGTGAGAATGCGCAGCTTGTCGTCGACCATCACGTAGTGGCGCGCGGGGTAGCATTCCATCACCTGATCGAGCATCAGCTCCTTGTGGATGTAGATCAGCACGCGGCCTTCGACTTCGTCCCATAGGCCCGAACGCGCGACCTTGCGCGGCTGGAACACCACGTCCCCGTCCGACAGAATCACCGTGGGCCCGTATTCGCCCACGTGGCGCAACGCGTCGAGCGCGCCCGGATAGAGCCGGTTCGCAAACGGATAATCGATCAGAAACGACGACATCAGCAACAGGCGCGTGTCCCGCGGATGCTCCGTGCGATACCGCTGCAACGCGCCCAGGTAGTCGGCATAGCCGAGCTCGCCGCGCAACTGCTCGAAAATTTCCCAATAGCGCGTGCTGTTGTCGGTGCCGAACTCGCGCATCATGTGGCTGCGCAAGTCGGAGAGCACATGGTCGTTGTCGAGCAGCGTGTTGTCGCAATCGAAGAGGAAAACGACGTCGTGCGGTGCAGTGCGGGTGGCGGGTGCGGCTGGCATGTGCGGCTCCGTGGATTCGGCTGTGCTTGTGCTCTGTGCTTGTGCTGCTTGTGCTGCTTGGGCTGCTCGGGCTATTAGCGGACGATCAACCCTGCGAACTCGCGGGCGGCGCAGCGGGTTTTTCTGCATGGCCGCCGAAGTCATGACGCATCGCCGACAACACGCGGTTCGCGAAGTCCGCTTCGCCGCGCGAACTGAAGCGCGCGAACAGCGCCGCGCTCAGCACGGGCGCGGGCACGCCTTCGTCGATGGCCGCCGACATCGTCCAGCGTCCCTCGCCCGAATCGGATACGCGGCCCGCATACTGTTGCAGATCGGCATCGCCCGCGAGCGTGCCCGCGATCAGGTCGAGCAGCCACGAGCCGATCACGCTGCCGCGCCGCCATACTTCGGCGATATCGGCCAGATTGAAATCGTATTGATACAACTGCGGACGACGCAGCGGCGAGGTCTCGGCGTCCGCCTCGCGCGCGTGCTTGCCGGCGTCCGCGTGACGCAGAATGTTGAGGCCCTCGGCATACGCGGCCATCAAACCGTATTCGATGCCGTTGTGGACCATCTTCACGAAGTGCCCTGCGCCGAGCGGACCGCAATGCAGAAAGCCCTGCTCCGCCGTGCTGTTGCCCGGATTGCGTCCTGACGTCGCAGGCGCGGCGGCGGCGCCTGGCGCGAGCGTCGAAAAGATCGGCTCAAGCCGCTCGACGACCTGCGTTTCCCCGCCGATCATCAGGCAATAACCGCGCTCGCGGCCCGCGACGCCGCCGCTCGTACCGACGTCGACGTAATGCAGTTTGCGTGCGGCGAGGTCGGCGCCGCGGCGAATGTCGTCGTGATAGTACGAGTTGCCGCCGTCGATCACGATGTCGCCCGGCTCGAGCAAGGGCACGAGTTTTTCGAGCGTGCCGTCGACCACCGCGGCGGGCACCATCAGCCACACGGCGCGCGGCTTGTCGAGCCTGGCCACGAGGTCTTCGAGCGACGACGCGCCCGTCACGCCCTCCTGCACGAGCCGCTCGACAGCCGCAGGCTGTACGTCGTAGACGACGCATTGCTGCGCGCCCTTCGTCAGGCGCCGCACCATATCCGCGCCCATGCGTCCCAATCCAATCATGCCTAGCTGCATTTTCACCGCTCCCGAAAGTGCCTTGTGATGCTGCCTGGTTTCAGTCAGATGGTCATGCTGCGTTTGTTGCGTCGGCCGCGTCCGGCAGCATGCGTGACGACAACGATACGCCTCCTTGCCGAAGTTGTGCGCGGCGTAAGGTCTCTGTCATTCAGCGCGTGGCAAACCGGCCCGCCGCACATGAAACGTGTCCCGTGCCCGCTAAAGCTCGCGCCCTCCGCGCAGCGCGCGCCTCGATTGAAGCTTCGCGTATTGCGTGCGGGCGAAACGCCGCACGGCTCGCCACATCAGCGGATAACGATAGCCCGGCACGGCAAACAGCACGAGCGCGCACAGCGCGAGCAAGCCGCAGAAGAGGAACGTGCCGCGATAGCTGAACGCCTGCACCAGCAGGCCGGACAACACGCCGGAAAGAATCGAGCCGACCCGCGCCGCGTTGAAGAAGAGCGCGGTGGCGCGGCCTGGCGCATCGGGCATCAGGTCCTGCACGTAGGTCATGCCGAGGCATGAAGTCACGGCAACGACGAACGCGTTGAGGATCTGCATCGGAATCAGCACATGCACGTTTCCGGCGAGCGACATCGCGACGAAATAGGCCGCGTGAACCGCCGCGCAGGCGGCAAGCCAGTTCGGCTTGTGCAGGCTCGAAGACTTCGCGCCGAGCGCGAGCATCATCGGAATCTCGGTCAATGCGCCGAGGCCGAGCATCACCGATACGTCCAGATGCGTGCCGTTCAGGCCATGCACGATGTAAAGCGGCAACACGATCATCGTGGCGTTGGCCGCGAGCCCGAGCAAGGTCAGCGCGGCGACCGCACGGCCAATGTCGTTCGCCGATGCGACGCCGGGCAGGTCCTCGTGCGCATCCGCTCCGGGTTCCCTGAGCGGCGGCACGGTGATCGACGACGACGGCTCCGATGCGGTGTCCTCTACCGTGTGGTCGCCGAGATGCCCTTGCGGCTCGCGCATGCGCCACACGATAGCCGCGCACGCCGCAAAGCTCGCCGCGGCGAACAGAAAGAGTCCGGTGAAACTGGTCGCCGCGAGCACCAGCGCGCCCACCGACGGCCCGAACACCCACGCCGCCGAGAGAATCGTGCGCAGCGTCGCGCTGGCAAACGCGCGTTCGGACGCGTCGGGCACGGGCAGCGCGGCGCGGCTGAATGAGAACACCATCGAAATAGCCGAGCCGCCGACACCGATAAACACAATGCCGACGACGAGCAGCAGCCGGTAATCGCGCACCACGCATAACGACAGATAGCCGAGCGCGGCCAGCACGAGCGCGACGAGCAGTAACGGCCGATGCCGCCCGCTTGCATCGCTCCAGCGGCCGGCGAAGGTGCTCGCGAGCACGCCGCTTGCCGCGATCAGCGTCATGAAGACGCCGAGCCGGAACGGCGTCATGCCCGCGCGCTCGACGCCGAACAGCGACAGATACGGCGCGGTGAACGACATGGCCACACCGAGCATCAGCGTGGCGGCGGCAAGCGGCTTGAAGCCGGGAATGTGCAGCAGACCAAAAAAACGTGAGTTTTTCGACACGGGCGGCTGTGAGTTCAGGAGAAGCGAGTCTGCGAGGCGCGGCGCGCACGGCAGGCTTCGTGGCGAGAATGAACGGGGCATTATCGACCGCTCGCGCGGGCGCGTAAAGGTGGGGAGGCGTGTCCCAAATCTCACTCCCGACCGCACTGGCGCTCAGACTTACAGCACCGCATACCCCCGTTTCTCCAAGACCCGTCGATGCCAGCCATTGCCATACTTACCGCAGGCGATGCCAAACAGGATCGACAGGAGCAAGGTCACTATGTCGCCCCGGTCTAACCACAAGCTCGGTAAGTACAGTGCCAGCTCCACAGCCACCATTGCAAAGGCCGCAAACCACATGCGCCTCGACAGAGCCCAGATCGGGCCCAGCAAGAATGCGCCCCAACTGAAACCAGTGGGGACGCCAATGGTGTCGTCCGTGCCGGGGCGCCCCAGATAAATCCTGTCCGCCATTTTTCCTTCCTCAAATCCGCCGGCAGATTGCCGACGATGTCAGGCATTGTTTAACAGCCGCGCGTGACGAACTTGTACGTTTGTGTCAAATCCCCGTTCCGCCAGTCTGAACCCCGAACCAATAGCTGATACTCTTATCCAAGCAAAATGCGGCGCGTGTTGACCGCGGCGATTACTGCGGCGATTACCGTAGCGACCAGCACAACGGCCACAGGATCGCCGCGCGCCGCGGCAACCCCACACCGCACAACCCGATCCACAGCGGAGCATGCATGGCAATACGGACGCCCTATTCCACCAAAGCCCCGTCGCGAGCCGAAGTCGACGCCCTGCCCGGCGCCACCGTCGTCGAGTTCGGCACGGACTGGTGCGGCTACTGCCAGGGCGCGCAGCCTTCGATTGAAAAAGCCTTCGAAGCGCATGCCGGCGTCAGGCATCTGAAGATCGAGGACGGCCCCGGCCGGCCGCTAGGCCGCTCGTTCAAGGTCAAGCTGTGGCCCACGCTGATCTTCATGCGCGACGGCGCGGAAGTGGCGCGCGTCGTGCGCCCCACCAGCGTCGAGCAGATCACAGACGCGTTCGCGTCGCTATAAACCGTAGACGAGCGCTTCCATCATGAAGCAGGTCATCCACCATCTAAGCGTCAAGGCGCGCACTCGCGGACTTGTCGAATTCACCGACGAAGCGCGCCGCTTCGTCGCGGCGCAGCACATCGACACGGGACTGCTGACGCTCTTTTGCCGTCATACGTCGGCATCGCTGCTGATTCAGGAAAACGCGGACCCGTCGGTGCAGCGCGATCTGGAGCGCTACTTCGCGAACCTCGCGCCCGAAGACGAGCAACGCTACGAGCACGACGCCGAAGGTCCGGACGACATGCCCGCGCATCTGCGCACCGCGTTGACGCAAGTGCAATTGAGCGTGCCCGTCGAACATGGACAGATGGTGCTCGGCACATGGCAGGGGCTCTATCTGTTCGAGCATCGGCGTCATGCGCAGCATCGCGACATCGTGTTGCATCTGATCGGCGAATAAGTCATAACCCGGGCGCAGCCGCACGCGCCGCGACGGCAGGTTTTCTTCCGCAACCCGAACAAAGGGAGCACATCTCATGGATACCCGCAGCGAACTGCAAGCCACCGTCGACGCCATGGTTCAGCCCGGCAAGGGTCTGCTCGCCGCCGACGAAAGCGGTCCCACCATCGCGAAACGCTTCAAGACGATCGGCATCGACTCCACCGAGGAAAACCGCCGCGCGTATCGCAACCTGCTGCTCACCACGCCCGGTCTCGGCGAATTCGTGAGCGGCGTCATTCTGTATCAGGAAACGCTCGGTCAAAAGGCCGACGACGGCACGCCGTTTCCACAACTCGCCGCCCGAAACGGCATCGTGCCGGGCATCAAGGTCGATCTCGGCAAGATTGCGCTCGCCCATGCTCCGGGCGATGAAATCACCGAAGGCCTCGACGGCCTCGCACGCCGCTTCGTCGATTACAAGCAACAAGGCGCGCGCTTCGCGAAGTGGCGCGCGGTCTACAACATCACGGCCAATCTGCCGAGCCGTCTCGCGATCGAAGCCAACGCGGATTCGCTCGCGCGCTATGCGGCGATCTCCCAGGAAGCGGGTATCGTGCCGATCGTCGAACCCGAAGTGCTGATGGACGGCGATCACAGTATCGAGCGCAGCGCCGAAGTCACCGAAGCGGTGCTGCACGAGGTGTTTGATGCGCTGCGTCGGCATCGCGTGGTGCTCGAACATATTCTGCTGAAACCGAGCATGGTGCTCGCCGGTTCGGAGAACGCGCGGCAATCGTCCACTGCGGACATCGCCGCTTATACGGTGCGGATTCTGAAACGCACGGTGCCTTCGGCCGTGCCCGGCATCGTGTTTCTGTCCGGCGGACAATCGCCCGAGGAAGCCACCGCCAATCTCGACGCAATGAATCGCCTCGGGCCGCTGCCGTGGAATCTGAGCTTCTCGTATGGGCGCGCGTTGCAGGAACCGCCATTGCAGGCATGGAAAGGCGCGGCGGGCAACGTCGAGGAAGC
Organism: Paraburkholderia sp. RL17-368-BIF-A; assembly: GCF_046054045.1. NCBI lineage: Bacteria > Pseudomonadati > Pseudomonadota > Betaproteobacteria > Burkholderiales > Burkholderiaceae > Paraburkholderia > Paraburkholderia sp. RL17-368-BIF-A. Next base: position 536,957 of record NZ_JARESN010000002.1, on the reverse strand, counting down.
GCAGCAGGCGTTGCTCAAACGCGCGCGTTTGAACAGCGCCGCGGCGCTCGGGAAATACGACGCAGCGCAAGAGAAAAGCTAGGCTGCGTTAGCCAGAACAAACGCGAAAGTAAAAACAACAGCGCGGTGTAAATGAGTGACGCGCACACGGGCGCGTCACTCGCGAAACTTAGGGAAGCGTGCGTGAACTCTACGCACACGACGCACGCATTACTTACCCTTCGTGTCGCTGCTCGCGTTCGCGCCCGGCATATTTGTGGTGTCGGTCGCGGGCTTGGTCGTCTTCGACGAATGCTTCTTCGTCTTCGAATGCGACATCGTGCCCGATCCCGTGTCGCCGCCTTCGCGCGTCGACGTATTCGCGCCGGCGCTCGTGCTCGGGTCGTTGCCGGCCGGGCCCGCGCCGCCACCTCCGCCGGCGCCGCCACCACCCGCACCGCCTGTGCCTTGCGCCATGGCCAGCGACGACGCTGCGAGCAGTGTGGAAACGAGCAATGCCTTCTTGATCTTCATAACTGTTCTCCTGTCGGGATGAATGCGGAATAGAAGCGGATTGCGCAAGCGGACGCGCCGCCTGCGCATGCCTCGTCAGGAGTTCAGCAAGGGGTGTGCCGCACAAACGGCGTGGCTTACGATTCGCAAGCGACGAGCGCGTGCAGTTCCTCGATATCGAATGGCTTCGCGAGAATGGCGACGCCGATGCGGCGCGCGCGTTCGAGCTCGTCGGCATAGCCCGTCATCAACGCGATTTTCTGCGAAGGCCAGGTGCTGCGCACTCGTTCCGCGAGGTCGATGCCGTTCAGCTTGCCCGGCATCTGAATGTCCGACAGCACGAGTTCGAAACGCTCGCCGCCGTTGAGCACGTCGAACGCCTGGTCGGCGGTCGGCTCGTGCCGCACCTCGCAGCCGAACGTCTCGAGCACCGCTGCGACGCCCGCGGCGACATCCTCGTTGTCTTCCACCAGCAGCACCATGCCGGCATGCCGCAGCGCGGGCTGTTCGACCACGGTCTGACTCGCCGCGTGCGTCGCGCGGCGCTCGCGATAGCGCGGCAGATACAGCCGCACCGTCGTGCCGCTGCCAGGCACGCTGTCGATCTTCGCGGTGCCGCCCGCCTGTTCGCACATCGACAGCACCTGCGCGAGACCGAGGCCCGCGCCCGAGCCGCTCAGCTTGGTCGTGAAAAGCGGCTCGAAGGCGCGCCGCGCGACCGATTCGGGCATGCCCTCGCCGTCGTCCGAACAGGCGATCAGCACATACTCGCCGTCGGGCAGCAAGGTATCGCTGCCGACCAGCCGGTTGTTCTGGCAACGAATCACAAAGCGTCCGCCGCGCGGCATGGCATCGCGCGCGTTGACCGCGAGGTTCATGATCGCGAGTTCCAGGTCGGTCGGATCGGCGAGCACGGGCCACACGTCGTCGACGATGCTGAGCGCCAGTTCGATCTTGTCGCCGAGCGCCGCTTCGATGAGCGGCGCCGCGCCCGGCATCCATTTCCTGAGGTCGATCGGCTCCTGCTTGAGCGGCTGCTTCTTCGCGACACTCAAAAGCCGGCGTGTCAGCGATTCAGCCGTTGCGGTCGCACGCTGCACGGCGGTCATCTCCTTCTCGAGGTTGTTGTAGCGCTTTAGCCGCGCCAGTTCGATATTGGCGGACACGACCATCAACAGATTGTTGAAGTCGTGCGCCACGTTGGCAACCAGATTGCCGAGCGCGCCCATGCGCTGCAGTTGCCGACTCGATGCTTCCGCCGACAGCCGCATCGCGACCTCGCCCTGCCAGCGTTCCCACGCGACGCGCTCGCCGTCGAGCTGACGCAGCGAGTACAGCACCAGCATCCAGATCGCGATGCACGGCACCGCGGTCAGCGCGGCGATCACGATGAAGTGCCGGCGCCATGCATCGACGATCGAGCCCGTTGCATAAGCACTCGACACGTAGAGCGGATAATCGCCGACGCGCCGAAACGCAACGAGCCGCTCCACGCCATCGACCGGCGATTTGACGCGCACATGGCCCGACAACTGTTTGTCGCGCAAGGCGGCGCCAAACGCGTTCGCCGCGGGCGGCTGCACGCCGCCTGGCCACGGCGGATAGCGCACCAGCAGACTGCCGTCCTGCCGATACAACGAGAGCGCAAGCGACGGATCGCCGTTCGTCAACTCGCGATAAAAGCGCGAGAAATACTCGCTGCGCAATGCGACAGAAACGACGCCGAGAAATTTGCTGTCCGCCCCGATACGCCCGATCGATGTGTTGAACACGTTCGTCTGCGACAGCGTGCCGAGCATCGGCAGCGAGAAGTAAGGATGCGGGCGCATAGCGCGCGCGGCGATAAAGTCTTCGCGCTGACTGACGGACACGGTTGGCGCCGGATAAGCGCGGGTCGACACGAGCAGATCGCCGTTCGCGCCGATCAGATAGATGGACGCCACTTGCGGGAAGTCTCCGCCGATCTCGCGCAACTGCCGGTTCAATTCCGCCTCGCGCGCGCGAATCTGCGCGTCGTCTTCGGTGCCGATCAACTCGACGATGCGCGACGCCATCTGCTGATTGAGGTCGAGCACCTTGACCGCCTGTTCTTCGGCGACGCGCACGAGCCGGTCGATCACATCGTTTGAATCGGCGATGCGGCGCTGGTAATCGAAGTAGCCATAACCGGCGAGGCAGGCAAGCGGGAACAGAATGGAAACGGCAAGAACAATAAGGAGCATCCGCCGCGTCGCCGCAAAGTTGCGCGACGGCATCGGAAAATCAACTGCGACTCGCTCCGCACGCTGCACGGCCCACGCTCCATCAAAGGTCATACAAGTTAGGCAATCAGACGCACGTATCGTGCCGCGGCGTTCGTGCGCTAATTCCTTAGTGAGGAATCTACCCCACTTTCGGCCATGTACATAGCGACGCGCGAAGAAACGCGAACGTTTCTGCTTAACTGAGTTATCAGGGCGTGTTGGGCACATGAATTGCTGCTCACGCAACGAGTTTCGCATTCTCCCGAGTCGCCGAATCGCTGCGGCATCCTGCCGCGCCGAATCCTGCTGATTACGTTCACGGAAACCAGCATGCCCACCACCGCCCGACACGTTGGCCAGCTTTCGCAACTGCGCGAAGACCGGGGCCAACGCGTTGTCGTGGACGGTGAAAAGATCATGCTGATCCGCGACGGCGACGTGGTGCGCGCGTATTCCGCCGACTGTCCGCACGCAGGCGGACCGCTCGAAGAAGGCGCGCTATGCCGCGGCAGGATCATTTGTCCGTGGCACAAAGGCACTTTCGATGCGGCCACCGGCAAGGTGCTGGAGCCGCCGCCGCTGGTGCCGCTCAAACGTTACGCGGTGATCGTCGACGGCGACGACGTCATGGTCACGCCCGACAAGCTGCCGGACGAAACCGAACCCGCCGCGACGCAAGAGCCGCACTTCGCGGTGATCGGCGCGGGCGCGGCCGGCGCGGCCGCCTGCGCGGCGCTGCGCGAATATGGCTTTACGGGGCGCCTCACGCTGATCGGCGATGAACCGCACGCGCCCTACGACCGCACATCGCTTAGCAAGTTTGTCCCGTCCGCCGAAATGCCTCCCGCCGACGTGCCGCCGCTGCTCGCGCCCGACTGGTACGAGCAGCACCGCGTCGAGCGCTTCGTCGCGAAGGTCGCGCGGCTCGACGTGCGCAATCGCACGATTCATCTGGAAAGCGGCGGCGAACTGACGTACGACACGGCCTTGCTCGCCAGCGGCAGCACGCCGAAAGTGCCGCGAATTCCGGGCTGCGAACTCGGCGGCGTGCATGTGCTGCGTCATCTCGACGACGCCACCGCGATTGTCGAGGCGCTCGGCGACGCGGATGCCCGCGGCCCCTCAGAAAACGCCGGCTCCCTGCAAGTCGCGATTCTCGGCAGCAGTTTCATCGGGCTCGAAACCGCAGCCGCGCTGCGCAAACGCGTGCAGGTCACGGTTATTTCGCCGGATAAGGTGCCCTTTGCGAAGCAGTTCGGCGAGCGCATCGGTGCGATGTTTCGCGAGTTGCATGAACGCAATGGCGTCAAGTTTCATCTGCAAGCGAAGGTTGCTCCGCTGGAGGGCGAAGAAGGCAATGTGCATGAAGTGATGCTCGAAAGCGGCGAACATATCGCCGCGGACCTCGTGCTGTTGGGCACCGGCGTTACGCCTGCGACCGGCTTTATCGACGGCTTGCCGTTGCAGAAAGATGGCGGCGTGATCGTGAACGCGGGCATGCAGGCCGCGCCGGGTCTCTACGCCGCAGGCGACATCGCCGTGTTTCCGCTGCGCGAAAACGAAGAGCCGTTGCGGATAGAACATTGGCGCGTCGCGCAGCAACATGCGCGCATCGCGGCTCAAAACATGTGCGGAGCGCGCAACCGTTACAGCGGCGTGCCGTTTTTCTGGACCTATCACTTCGGCAAGAACTTCGAATACCTCGGCCATGCAAGCGAGTGGGACGAGCTTGTCGTCGACGGCGAGCTGGATCGTCAGGATTTTGCCGCGCTTTATGTGAAGGACGACAACGTGGCCGCCGTGCTTGCCTGCGAACGCGACACGCAGACCGCGCATCTGATCGACGCGATGCGCCGCGGCCCGCTCACATGCGCGCAGGCATTGCGGATTGTCGGGCGCGACTCGTGCGACAGAAGCTGAACCAAAGTGAAAAACAGGCTGCTTCGAATCGAAGCGTACCGGCTTATCGTTCAACTCTACATGCTCATGTAAAAAGCACCGCACGTGGGCCGCGCGAACCGCGTGTCTTTTTTGCGCACACCATTCGTTAGCTAAAGGAGAAGCGCCATGCCAGAACCCAAGGAACAACATCCGAACGCCAACAAGACGGAGAAGCAGATCGACAAGGAAGTTGAAGACACGTTTCCGGCGAGCGATCCGCCTTCTACCGGCGGCACCACCAAAATCGTGACCGACGACGAAGATTCTTCGTCCGACGACGGGGAAGCTACCGGCAAATAAATAGCATCGGCTTGCGATGCACGACTAAAAACGCAACGCCCGGACGCGCAAGCGCCGGGCGTTTTTTACATGCGCGGGTTGCACCCGTTGCTATCCGTTGGCCACCGCGAGCGATTCATCGCGCGTCGTGCTGCCGCACACATGGCAAGCGGCCAGCATCTCCTGCAACGAAGTCACGTAGCATTCGGCGCCCATCGCGTTTTGCAGATCGACGCTCCACTTCTGCAGATCTTCGGGCGTCCATAGTCCGACGATAATCGACACGTTCGGCAAGCGCGCGCGAATGCGCCGGACCATGTAGCGCAAGTGCGAGGGAATGCCGTCTATCTGCAGATAGAGAAGGCACACGATACCGACGTCGTCGGCGTCCATCCGGTCGATCGACGCACGCGATGCCGCTTCATGCGGCAATGCGCGCGCCGTGAAGCCGTGCTTGCCGAGCAACTGCAGCATGATCGTCGTCGCAAGCGGATCGAGCGGTCCGCGCCCGGGAATGCACAAGATGCGTTGATTCCCGACGCGCGGCATTGCGTGTGTCTGCGGCAACTCGGGCGCGCGTTGCAATGTTTGCTCGCGCGCATCTTCTTCCGCGCTCTCGGCGGCGTTTTCGCGTGCTTCATCGGCCGCGCCGCGTGCCTGGTTCGCGAACAGCATATGCGTTGCCGTCGAAGCAGGCGGGCCTTCACGCGACGGCGCGACCGGTCCGATCTCCGCGCTTGCGTCTTCTGCTGCGTGCTGCGGCGGCTCGTCGGCGTAACTATCGAGGCCATCGACCAGATCGTTCGTGGTCGACTCGATGCGCGCAAGCTGCACCGCTGTGACGCTGCCGCGCACGACATCGTTCGCGGCCAGTTGCAAACCCTTGATCGCCACCTCGTCGTAGTAAGCCGATAACGAACGCTCGCGCAGTAGCGCTTCGGCTTGCGCAATCGCTTCGTCGGGATCGCCCGCAAGTGCGCGCTGATAAAAATTTTCGACCGGCGTGAGCGCGGGCTGATCGCCGAGCATCACGTCGAGAAATTCCAGGCGCCGGATATGTCGGCCGAGCACGAGCAGGCAAAGCGTCAACGGCGTCGACAGGATCAGGCCAATGGGCCCCCAGATCCAGCTCCAGAAGATCGCCGCGACGACCACAGAGAACGGCGAGAGCCCGGTGCTGCGTCCGTACAGCAACGGCTCGACCACCTGGCCCACCAGCAATTCGACCGTCACGAAGAGCGCAATCGACCAGATCGCCATGTCCCAACCCGGACTCACCGCGGCGGCGAGCGCAGTGGCCAGCCCGCCGGCGATCCAGATGCCGACATACGGCACGAGCCGCAGCAAGGCCGCGAGGATGCCCCACAGAATCGGACTCGGCACGCCGATGAAAAAGAGCCCCGCGCCAATCGCCACGCCGAGGGCCGCATTCAATCCGAGCTGCGAAACGAAGTAGCGGCTCAAGCGCCGCGCGGCTTCGTCCATCACCATCGTCGTGCGATGCAGATCGCGCGAACCGAACAGACGAATCGCGCGGTCGCGCAAGTCGTCGCGTTGCAGCAGGATCACCACCATCACGACGAATACGATGAACGCCGTCTCCAGCGGACTAATGGCCGGCGACAACACGCGGCGCGCGACTTCGAGCGGCGTGGGCACCGGCTCGCGCACTTCGACGGGCACGGCGGCAGGCGCGCGGCCATCGGAAGAAGACGCATCGTGGCGCGGCTCCGGTTGCGGCGGCTCGACGGTCGCGCGTTGCAACGCCTGGCCCGCGGCTTTCGCAAAACGGTCGAGCTTGCCCACCGTCAGCGTGTGCGCCGCTTCCATCTTGCGCTCGATCGTCGCCTGATAACGCGGCATGCCCGCGGCGAGGTCGCTCAACTGCATCGTGATGACCGCGCCCAGCACACCGATCACCGAGATCGACATCACGACGGCCGCAAACACCGACGCAACGTGGCCGAGCTTCAGTCGGCCCAACCATTTGACGAGCGGCGCGACGAGAAAGCTCAGCAGAATCGCGAGCGTCATCGGAATCAGGACGGCGCGCGCGAAGTACAGGCACGCGACGAAACCGGCGCCGACCGCGAGTGCGATCAGCGCATCGAGACCGAACGCGGCAGGCGGCGCATCGATGCGCGTGGGCGTCCCGCCGCGCGACGGTTCCGGAATGTCCTTCATTGCGCTACGTGCTTCTTGTTGCTTGTGATCGTGGTTGTGATTGTGGCGCTCCCTGTCATCACGCTATTTTTTCGGCTCTTCTGCAATCGGCCCGCTTTCCACTGGCGGCGCTTCCTTCTCGATCTCGCTGCGGGCCTGTTCCCAGTACTCGTCGGGCGTGCCCTTCGGCTCCGGCGCATGCTCCCACAGGTAGTACGCGCGCGTGCGGATCTGGTCCTCCTGGGAGGTCTGCTCCTGTTCCATATGAGTCCCCTACGGTTTAGGTCTCGCGGATGCCGGCATGGCGAAGCCGCGCGCATCGTCGTGACGAACGCGCGTGGCCATCCACGCAGAGCAAGTGCTATTCCCGCTCAGCTAGTGGGCGGCGCTTCGCTTTCATCCGAAGTGAGTTGCTGTTCGAGTCTGTCAAACACGCGTTGCGTCGCGCGGCTCGGCGCTTCGAGTGCGAACAGCAGCAGCGAACGCGCGGTGACCTGATACTCGTCGCCGGCGCTGAACTGCGGCAAGTCTGGGCGCACCGGCATGTTGGTATCGAGCAGGCAGGTCCAGCGCTCACCCTCGGGCACGTCGGGCAATTTAAAGTTGACGACGTCATGGTGTGCATTGAGCACTAGCAGCAACGTCGCATCCGACGCGGGGCGGCGGATGCCGCTCGCCTGCGCGCGGCCGTCGATCACGAGACCGAAGCAGCGCATCAGCGGATCGGCCCATTGCTCGGCGGTGAGATCGGTGCCGTCCGGCGCGAGCCAGCGCGCATCGGTCACGTCGAGCGCCTCGTTGTACTCACCCGTCAGAAAGCGGCTGCGGCGCAGCACCGGCAAGCGGTGGCGAAGCGTCGTCAGATTCCTGACGAACTCGGTGAGCGCGCGGCCGTCGTCGTCGATACCTTCCCAGTCGATCCAACTGATTTCGTTGTCCTGGCAATACGCGTTGTTGTTGCCCTTCTGCGTGCGGCCGAACTCGTCGCCCGCGAGAATCATCGGCGTGCCTTGCGAGAGCAGCAGCGTGGCAAGCAGATTGCGCTTCTGACGCTCGCGTTGCTGGCGAATCTCGGGGTCGTCGGTTGGACCTTCGACGCCCATATTCCACGACTTGTTATCCGAGTGGCCGTCCTTGTTGTCCTCGCCGTTCGCCTCGTTGTGCTTGTCGTTGTACGAGACGAGATCGTTCAGCGTGAAGCCGTCGTGCGCGGCGATGAAGTTGACGCTCGCCCACGGGCGTCGGCCGCGATGATTGAACTTGTCGCCCGATCCGGTGAGACGTGTCGCGAGATCGGCGACCATGCCCTCGTCGCCCTTCCAGTACGCGCGCACGGTGTCGCGAAAGCGGTCGTTCCATTCGGCCCAGCCCGGCGGAAAACCGCCGACCTGATAGCCGCCGGGGCCGCAATCCCACGGCTCCGCAATGAGCCGCACGCTCGAGAGCACCGGGTCTTGCCGGCAACTGTCGAGAAAGCCGCCGCCTTCGTCGAAGCCGTGCGGCTCGCGGCCGAGAATCGTCGCGAGGTCGAAACGAAAACCGTCGACCTTCATCTCCGTCACCCAGTAGCGCAGGCTGTCGGTCACCATCTGCAGCACGCGCGGATGCGAGAGATTGAGCGTATTGCCCGTGCCCGTATCGTTGATGTAATAGCGCGGCTCATCGGGCATCAGCCGATAGTACGACGCGTTGTCGATGCCCTTGAACGAGAGCGTCGGCCCGCGTTCGTTGCCTTCGGCGGTGTGGTTGTACACCACGTCGAGAATCACTTCGAGATTCGCGTTGTGAAACGCGTCCACCATGCCCTTGAACTCGCTGACGGACTCGTTGTTCGACGCGAAGAAACGCGGATCGGCCGCGAAGAAGCCGATGGTGTTATAGCCCCAGTAGTTCGTGAGGCCCTTGTCGAGCAGATAGCTGTCGTTGACGAAGGTCTGGATCGGCATCAGTTCGACCGAAGTCACGCCGAGGCTCCTGATGTAGTCGATCACCGCCTTCTGCCCGAGTCCGGCGAAGGTGCCGCGCAGATTCTCCGGCACTTGCGGATGACGCTTCGTGAAGCCGCGCACATGCGTTTCATAGAAGATCACGCGGTCCCACGGCAACGGATTGCGTTCGGGATGAATCCACGAAAAGTTCGCGTCGACGACCTTGCACTTCGGCACGAACGGCGCGCTGTCGCGTTCGTCGAACGACAGGTCCGCGTCTTCCGAATCGAGCGTGTAACCGAAAATTTCCGGCGCCCATTTCAGTTCGCCGATATGCGCCTTCGCGTAAGGGTCGAGCAGCAGCTTGTTCGGATTGAAGCGATGACCCTTCTCCGGCTCATACGGACCATGCACGCGGTAGCCGTACACAGCGCCCGGTTTCAGGTTCGGCACGAACACATGCCAGACCTCGTCGGTATATTCCGGCAATTCGATGCGCTCGATTTCATGCTGACCGGTTTCATCGAACAGACACAGTTCGACTTTCGTTGCGTGCGCCGAGAACAGCGCGAAGTTCACGCCGTTTCCGTTCCATGTCGCACCAAGCGGGAAAGGCGTGCCTTCCGCGATACGCGTCGAGTAATTGGCCGGGGATGACATAGGTTTTCCTGTGAGAAGCATGGGCGCGCACGCGCCTTTTTAGTGTAGGCGATACGGATAAGAGGCTCGCTCCTGTAGCAATCCGCGGGCCTGGACGTCGCGCGCCACAGGGCGACGCGGCATGCAATTTGCGGTAACGCGTTTGAAAGCCGACTCGGCTCGACGCGCCGCGACCGGCGCGAGACATAACAAGGAGAAACCATCATGCGAAGCATGCAATCCAAGGCGCTGCTCGCGGCAGCGCTGCTCGTCAGCACGCTCGTGCCGCTAACGCCTTTTTCGCTCTCCGGCAACGCGCATGCGCAAGGCGCGCCGCAGGCGATTACCGAAAAGCGCACGGACGTCGTGCAACTCGCGAGCGGCTATCGCGCATCGAAGCTGACCGGCGCGGACGTGTTCAACAAGAACAAGGACACCATCGGCACAGTGGACGATCTGATCGTCTCGCCAGGCGGCGACCGCAGCACTTACGCGATTCTGTCCGTCGGAGGATTCCTCGGCATCGGCAAGCATCTCGTGGCCGTTCCGTTCAACGATCTGCAGGTTACCAACCGTCGTGTGGTTTTGCCGGAGGCGACCAAGAAGTCACTGGAGGCATTGCCGGAATTCAAGTACGCGGATTGACGCTGCATTTGGCGCGCCGCGAAGTGGCGAGAGCGCGGCGCGGCCAATGCACCGCGGCACCGCGCTACGCTCCTCGCCATCGCGAACTCACGCGAACAGTTTATCCAGCGTAATCGGCAAGTCGCGCACGCGCTTGCCCGTTGCATGCCAGATCGCGTTGCTCACCGCGGCCGCCACGCCGACCACGCCGATTTCACCCACGCCCTTCACGCCGAGCGGATTGACGATCGTGTCGTGCTCCTCGACAAAGAGCACCTCGATGTCGTGAATATCCGCGTTAACCGGCACGTGATACTCGGCAAGGTTATGGTTCATCTGGCGGCCTATGTCATGATCGAACTGCGCTTCTTCATGCAGCGCCATGCTGATGCCCCACACCACGCCGCCCGCCACCTGGCTCGCCGCGGTCTTCGGATTGACGATGTGCCCCGCCGCGACCGCGCTCACCACGCGCGTTACGCGCACGGTGCCCAGCGCTTCGTCCACGCGCGCTTCGACGAAGATCGCCGAATGCGTGCCCATCGAATAGGCCTGCTGCTTTTCGTGCGGCTTCACGGTGGCCTGTTCTTCGAGCTTGTCGAGGCCGGCGCGCTCAAGCAACGCGTCGATGTCGATCGCGTCGGCCGTGCCATGACCGCATACGAGGCGCTTGCCCATGCGCCGTATGTCGTCGCGATCAATGCTTGCGAAACGTCCGCCGCCATATTGCCGCGCCAGTTCGACAAGGCGATTGCGCAACCGCTTGCACGCGGCATCGACCGCACTGCCTACCGACGATACCGTCCACGATCCGCCTTCTATCGGCGCCTTCGGCAGGCGCGTATCGCCGAGTTCGAACACCACGTCCTGCAGCGGCACGCCGAGTGCATCCGCTGCGATCTGCGTCATCGCGGTGTAGGTGCCGGTGCCGATGTCGGCGGTTGAACTGGACACGGTCACGCGTCCATCGCGCGTAAGCACCGCGCGCGCCGACGCTTCGTTTTGCATCGCGTCCCACGCGCCCGTCGCCATGCCCCAGCCGATCAGTTCGGTGCCCTCGCGCCGCGCGCGTGGCGCGAGCGGCCGCTTGTCCCAGCCGAAACGCGCCGCGCCTTCGCGATAGCAGTCGCGCAACGCCTTGCTGGAGAACGGTAGGTTCTTGTTCGCATCGCGTTCGGCGTAGTTGATGAGGCGCAGTTGCAGCGGGTCCATCCGCAATGCTTCCGCGAGTTCGTCCATCGCGACTTCGAGCGGGAAAAGACCTTGCGCCGCGCCCGGCGCGCGCATGTCGGCGGGCGTCGGCACGTCGAGCCGCGCAACCTTGTAGCCAAGCGTCACGTTCTCGCATCGATAAATCTGGCCGGCCCAGTTCACCACCACGTCGCAGTAGTCCTCGTACTGCGAGGTCTCGGATACCGCTTCGTGAATCACCGCCTGCAAGCGGCCGTCCGCATCAGCGCCGAGCGCCACGCGCTGAATGGATTGCGGCCGATGCGCGAACGTGAACATCTGCTGGCGCGTCAGCGTGACACGCACCGGCCGCTTCAATTCAAGCGCGGCCATGACCGCAAGCGCAAGGTGATACTGCGGCCTCAGACCCGAGCCGAACGCACCGCCGACGAATGGCGAGACGACCTGCAATTCATCGTCTTTCAAGCCGAATACGGCCGTCAGATACGACTTCGTATTGACGACGCCTTGGGTCTTTTCATACACGGTCAAGTGCCCATGCTCGTCGGGCACCACCGTGCAACCATGCATTTCCATCGGATTGTGATATTCCGCGGGCGTGCTGTAGAACGCATCGACGCGCGCCGCGGCGCGCGCCAACGCGGCGTCGGCATCGCCGCGAGGTTCGGGCGGCGGATCGAAGCCGCCCTTCTCCGTGGACGGCGGCTCGGCGTTCATCAGCACTTCGCCCATCTCCGTTCGATGCGGCGCCGATTCATAACGCACGTCGACGAGCGAGGCCGCATGACGCGCGAGTTCGAGCGACTCGGCGAGCACCAGCGCGACAGGCTGGCCGCTGTACCACACGCGGTCGTCCCACAGCGGCCGGAGCGGGCTGCCGCCGGGCGCGACCATGTCCTTGTACGGCTTGTCCTCGCGCGGCAACTCGGGGCGGTTCTGCCAGGTCAGCACATGCAGCACGCCAGGCAACGCGAGTGCCGCCGATGAGTCGATCGACACGATGGTTCCCGCCGCGATCGTGCTCGATACGACGAAGCCATACGTCAGTCCGTTGGCGCTGAAGTCGGCCGCATACTGCGCGGCGCCGGTCACTTTCAGCCGGCCGTCGACGCGCTTGTGCGGCACACCGCTCGCACGCAACGCGGGCAAAGTCTCAATGCGGTTCATCGCGCGTGCTCCTCCAGTGAACGTTGCGCCGCCATCGCGAACGCACGCTCGATGGCGCGCGCCGTCAATTCGATCTTGAACGCGTTACCGCGGCGGCCGCGGGCATCGCGCAGCATGTCGGTCGCGAAGTTGCGCACCGTGTCGGTATTTAGCGGCTTGCCGCGCAGCGAAGCTTCGGCATCCGTATTACGCCACGGCTTGTGTGCAACGCCGCCGAGCGCGCAATGCGCATTGACGATGATGTCGCCGTCCAGCTCGAGCCCGAGTGCAACGGAGACCAGCGCGAACGCATACGAAGCCCTGTCACGCACTTTCACGTAAGCGTGATGTTCCGCGAAGCCCTGCTTCGGCAACTCGACGGCGGTGATCAGCTCGTCGTCGCGCATGTTGGTGTCGATGTGCGGCGTGTCGCCAGGCAAGCGGTGGAAGTCCCCGAACGGCAGCACGCGCGAACCGTCCGGCCCTGACAGATGAACCGTTGCATCGAGCGCGGCCAACGCGACGCACATGTCCGACGGATGCACGGCGATGCAATGCTCGCTTGCGCCAAGAATCGCATGCATGCGATTCACGCCTTCCATTGCGGGACAGCCGGTGCCGGGCTCGCGTTTGTTGCAGCGCGTGCCCGCGTCGTAGAAATAGAGGCAGCGCGTGCGTTGCAGCAGATTGCCGCCGACGCTCGCCACATTGCGAATCTGCGGCGACGCGCCCGCGAGAATCGCCTTCGAGAGCAACGGGTAGCGCGCGCTTATCGTCGCGTCGTAGGCGGCCGCGCTGTTGGTCACGAGCGCGCCGATCTTGAGTCCGCCCGCGGCGGTCGGCTCGATTTGCCGAAGCGGCAAACGGTTGATGTCGATCACGAGCTGCAGATGCGCGACGTTCTCGCGCCACAGGTCCACGAGATTCGTGCCGCCTGCGATAAACGCAGCCGCCCGGTTCGCGCGATGCTGGTCGATGGCTTGCGGCACTTCGCTCGCGCGTGTGTAGGAGAAGCGGTTCATGGCCGCGCTCCTGCATCGCCGACTTCGGCTGCTTCCGCCGCTTCCGCCGGTTCGGACACATCGAGAATCGCGGCGACGATGTTGTTGTACGCGCCGCAGCGGCATAGGTTGCCGCTCATCAGTTCGCGTACCTCATCGGCGGTTTTCGCGCGGCCTTCCTCGAGCATCGCGACGGCGGAGCAGATTTGCCCCGGCGTGCAGTAGCCGCACTGAAACGCATCGTGATCGATGAAAGCCTGTTGAAGGGGATGCAATTGTTCGCCGTTCGCAAGCCCTTCGATCGTGGTGATCGAAGCGCCGTCGTACACAACCGCGAGCGCAAGGCAGGTATTAATGCGCTGCCCGTTCACAATCGCGGTGCATGCGCCGCATTGCCCGTGGTCGCAGCCCTTCTTGGTGCCGGTCAAATGGCAATGTTCGCGCAGCAGATCGAGCAGCGACGTCCAGGCTTCGACGCCGAATGCATGCTGTTTGCCGTTGATGTCGAAGCTCACCGGCACGCGCTCGACGTCGCTCGGCGCGACATCCAGCGGCGTATCCGCAGTGGGTGTATTCATGGGGAGGTTCTCCTGACGAGGTGACGCACAGCGAGCGCTAGGAGAACTAGTGGTGCGCGCAAACGCCGTGCCCGGCAGGAAGGCGCGTGTCGAAATATCGGGGACGTTCTCGCACGAACCGCTGTCTGCACTAGCGCACAGACTGCGGTTCGCTTGCGTCGAGATTCAATCAATATGCCTAAATAATCGGCGAGCCGCCCGTGACTGCAATGGTTGCGCCTGAAATGTAGCTCGCTTCGTCGGAGGCGAGCATCACGTAAGCGGGCGCGAGTTCGGCGGGTTGGCCTGGCCGCTTCATCGGCACTTGCTGGCCGAATTTTTCGACCTTCTCAGGCGGCATCGTCGATGGAATCAGCGGCGTCCAGATCGGCCCCGGCGCGACGCAATTCACGCGAATGCCCTTCTCCGCGAGCAGTTGCGCGAGCCCGCCGGTGAAGTTCTGAATCGCGCCCTTGGTCGTCGCATACGCGAGCAGGCCGGGGTTCGGATGATCCGCGTTGATCGAGGTCGTGTTCACAATCGCGCCGCCCGGCTTCATATGCTTGACCGCGGCGCGCGAGATCCTGAACATCGCGCCGATGTTGGTATCGAAGGTCTTGTCCCACTCGTCGTCGGTGATCGCGTCGAGCGACGGATACGTCATCTGGTACGCGGCGTTGTTCACGAGCACGTCGAGCCGGCCGAATGCCTGCACGGCCTTGTCGACGATCGCATTGCAATGCGCGCGATCGGTGATGTCGCCCGGCACCAGCACCGCCTTGCGGCCCGCTTCTTCGACCCAGCGCGCGGTTTCGCGCGCGTCGTCGTCTTCGTTCAGATACGCGATCAGCACGTCCGCGCCTTCGCGCGCGAACGCAATGGCGACCGCGCGGCCAATGCCGCTGTCGCCGCCCGTGATGATCGCCGCCTTGCCGGCGAGGCGGCCCGAGCCCTTATACGATTTCTCGCCGTGATCGGGCTGCGGCTGCATCGGCGCGGTGCGGCCCGGCGTTTGATCCTGCTGCTGTCCGTCGAACGGTGGCGTAGGACGTTCCTTGTCGCTCATACGATCCTCCAGAGTGCTGATGAACATGTGCGGCGTGCGAGACGCACGGCGTTGCAACAAGGTCAGCAACCGGCGGGCCTGCATACATGCGGTTTGTTACGGCGCATGCGTGCGGCGGTAGAAGATGTTGGGAAAAGATGAGGACAACGCGTGGATGAAGTGTGACGCTCGCGCCGCGATCTGCGCGAATAGAGGGAATCGGCAAGCATATGCAGCGAAACGGCAATCGCAGTTTTTTCAAAGGCCGCGCAGGCTTTACGGCGGCCCCGCCGCATGCAGCGCAGCAGCCGATTCGAGCACGCGCAAGAGCCGTTCCGGCGTCAACGGCTTCGCGCAATGCGCGTCGAAACCCACCGCGCGCGCGCGGGCGCGGTCGTCGCGCGAGGCGAACGCGGTGCACGCAACAAGCAGCATATGCGCCGTCGATGGATGCGCCCGCAAGCGCCGCGCAAGTTCCAGGCCGTCGATTCCCGGCATCTTGATGTCGAGCACGACGGCGAACGGTTGCCACTCCGACGCCATATCGCATACCGCGTGCGGGTCGTCCAGCGCGCGGCATTCGAATCCGTCCGCGTTCAGCAGCATCTGCAGCGCATCGGCTGCTTCACGATAGTCGTCCACCACCAGCACGCGACGGTGCGACGCCATCGCATACTGGATCGGCCGCCATACGACCACGTCTTCGCTGTCGTCGAATCGGTTATCGAGCGTCACCTTCTTCTCCTTGATCGTCGCGTGCGCCGCTATGCGGCACCCGGCGCACGGCCGCAAGATTCGCTCCCGCGCCGCGTTGTTGTTGCTTACATGGTGTGGCTTAGATGCTTGGTGAATGACTGCGGCGCTTATGCGGCCCGATCGTCGATGAAACCCTTGAGCATCGCGAGCGTATCGGCGTCGTCGATATGCTTGTCCGTGCGCCAGCGCAGCATGCGCGGGAAGCGCACGGCCACGCCGGATTTGTGACGCGTACTCGCCTGGATGCCTTCAAAGCCGATTTCGAATACGAGTGTCGGCGTCACGCTGCGCACCGGTCCGAACTTCTCGATCGTAGTCTTGCGCACGATTGCGTCAACCTGGCGCATTTCCTCATCGGTAAGACCCGAATACGCTTTGGCGAACGGCACGAGCGTGCGCACGCCATTGGCTTCGTCCCACACTGCGAACGTGAAGTCGGTGTAGAGGCTCGCGCGTCGACCGTGTCCGCGCTGCGCGTAAACCAGTACGGCGTCCACCGCATACGGATCGATCTTCCATTTCCACCACGTACCCGAAGCCTTCGTGCGGCCCACGCCATACAACGACTCGCGCTCCTTCAGCATGAAGCCTTCGACGCCGCGCGCGCGGCTTTCTTCACGCAGTGCAGCCAACGTCTGCCAATCGGCGGCCGATACGAGCGGCGATACGCGCAGCAAATCGCGCGCAAGGGTGGTGTCGAGCGATGCCGCAAGCGCATCGAGACGCGCACGCCGCTCCACAAGCGGCGTCATGCGCAAATCTTTGCCGTCCGCTTCGAGCAGATCGTAAGCGAGCAATGCAGCGGGCGAATCGGCGAGAATTTTTTTCGTCAGCGTCTTGCGCGCGATGCGCGGTTGCAAACGCGCGAACGGCAATGGCGCGATAGCGCCCGGCTCCCACGCAAGAATCTCGCCGTCGATCACGAAGCCGTCGGGCAAGGCCTCGCCCAACGCGGTGACTTCGGGAAAGCGATCGGTGATCAGGTCCTCGCCGCGCGACCACAACCACACGCGTCCCGCACGCTTGACGAGTTGCGCGCGTATGCCGTCCCACTTCCATTCGATCAACCAGTGCGACGGATCGCCGAGCGTCTCGGGATCGGCCTGCAACGGATGCGCGAGAAAGAACGGATACGGCAGGCCGAGATCGCTGTCGTGCCGCTCTGTTGGATGCTGCGCATCGTCGCCGGCAAGTTCTGATGCCTCGGGCGCGATCAGCCGCAGATAGCGCGCGGCGTCCGGCTTTTGCCGCGAATCCGTCCATCCGACCATGCGTTGCGCGATCCGCTTATGGTCGACACCGGCCACTTCCGCGAGCGCTCGCACGACGAGTTGCCGCGCGACCCCGACACGAAAGCCGCCGCCGATCAGCTTCGTGAGCAAGAAGCGACCGCTCCAGTCGAGTTCGTCCCAATAGCTGAAAAGACGCGTGCGCAATTCGTCCGGCGGAAGACCGCGCAAGATCAGCACGCGCTGCTCGATCCATTGTGTGAGGCCGAGTTCGGAGCTGCGTTGCGCGGGCGGCAGAATATGCGCGATGGTCTCCGCCAGATCGCCCACTGCGTGATACGACTCTTCGAAAAGCCATGCGGGCAAGCCGGCGCGTTCGCGCGCGAACTCGGTCAGCAGGCGCGTGGGCACCGATTGCCGCGGCTTGCCGCCCGCCAGAAAGTACGATGCCCACGCGGCGTCTTCGGGCTCGGCCACGGAGAAATAACTCGTGAGCGCTTCGAGCTTGTCATGCGTGGAAGTGGTCGCGTCGAGCGCGGTGTAAAGAGCGGCGAAGCGCTTCATGAACGGCTCGCGGTATCGTTGGCGTCGAATGCGGGCGCGCGGGCTTCGTCGCCCGGTGCATGTGTCACCGCGTCTTGCGTGACGGTTTCGACGCTGCCCAACGCATCGGCTTCGACCGTGTCGTCGCCGTATTGCGTCGCGAAGGCTCCCGCTTCGAGCCCTTGCTCGCGCAGCCAGCGCACCATCGGTTCAACCGATCCATGCGTGACGATGACGCGCTGTGCGCCGCTCGCGTGAATCGCCGTTTGCAGCGCGGGCCAATCCGCATGATCGGAGAGCACGAAGCCGCGGTCGACGCCGCGCCTGCGGCGCGCGCCGCGCAGGCGCATCCAGCCCGACGCGAAAGCGTCGCTATAGTCGCCGAAGCGTTTGAGCCACGCGCTGCCTTGCGCCGACGGCGGCGCGACGATCAGCGCCTGTTTGAACGTGGCCTTCTCTTTCGGCGGAATTTCGCTGACGAGCCGTACCGGCGGCAAACGCACGCCGGCTTCGCGATACGCGCGGTTGAGCGGCTCGACCGCGCCATGACAGAAGATCGGTCCGATGCCCGCGTCGACGCTCGCCAGCACGCGCTGCGCCTTGCCAAACGAATAGCAGAACAGCACCGACGCGCGCCCCTGGGCCGCGTTGTGACGCCACCATGAATCGATTCCGTCGAACACGGTTTGCGGCGTGTCCCATCGATAGATCGGCAGACCGAAGGTGGATTCGGTGATGAATGTATCGCAACGCACGGGCTCGAATGCATCGCAGGTCGGGTCGGGGTCCAGCTTGTAGTCGCCCGATGCGACCCACACGCGGCCACCGTATTCGATGCGCAATTGCGCGGAACCGAGCACATGTCCCGCCGGATGCAGCGAGACAGTGACGCCGTTGATGTCGAGCCGCTCGCCATACGCGAGCGTTTGCAGCGAGATGTCGGGCAGACGCGAGAGCAGCACGTTCGCGCCCGCACGCGATGCGAGATAGTGCCGATGCCCGAAGCGCGCATGATCCGAGTGCGCATGCGTGATCACGGCGCGCTCGACGGGCTGCCACGGATCGATATAAAAATCGCCCGGCGGACAATACAAACCCTCGGGCCGTGCGATGACGAGGTCCCCGGGGCCGGCATTGTCCGCTGCGATATTCGAGGTGGGTTCGGATGCCATGTCGCCCGTATCAAGCAAAGGTTATTCCCGGGTGGACTGTCATAAGCATGGCGGCTTTCTTGCTTATGTTTGCGATCAGGCGTGTCGGAATGCGCCGCTCATCGGCGGCACGAAACGCGCTTGTTGCGAGGACCCATGCACTTCATCATCGATCGACGCACGCTGTACGTCGCGAAACATCCGGGCCGGTTTACGCTCGACGCGCTCAAAGCATTTCGCGCGAACCAGGGACTGCTGCTCGCCGGCGCGGTCGCGTATTACGCGCTGCTTTCCATCGTGCCGCTGATGATACTCATCGTCATCGCACTGTCGCGCATCGTGCCGCAACACGTTTTGTTGTCGGCGCTGGGGCATCTTCTGCAGTGGCTCGTGCCTGGCCAGTCGAAGGCGCTCGTGCATGAACTCGCCAATTTCCTCGCGCATCGCGCGGTGGTCGGCTGGGTGCTGTTCGTCACCATGCTGTTCTTCAGTTCGCTCGCGTTCACCGTGCTCGAAAACGCGATGTCGCTGATCTTCGTGCATCGCGTGGTCATACGGCGGCGGCATTTTTTGCTGTCGGCGCTGCTGCCGTATTGCTACATCCTGTTCCTCGGCGTCGGCGCGTTGATCGTCACCGTTGTGTCGAGTGGACTCGAAGCGGTCGGCGCCGCCGGCATCGATCTGTTCGGCACCTATGTTTCGTTGCAAGGTGCGTCGCGCGTGCTGCTGTATCTGCTGGGTCTCGCCGGTGAGATTTTTGTGCTGACGTCGATTTATATGGTGATGCCGGTAGGACGGCCTTCGCTGAAACACGCGCTGTTCGGCGGTATTGTCGCGGCCGTGTTGTGGGAGATCACGCGGCATGTGCTGGTGTGGTACTTCGCGACGCTTTCGCAGGTCAGCGTGGTGTACGGCTCGCTCACGATGGCGATCGTGATTCTGTTCAGCCTGGAATGGCTCGCGACGCTGCTGCTGTTCGGTGCACAGGTGATCGCGCAATACGAGCGCTTCGGCCTCGAGCCGCAAGACGCGCCGAAGCAGCCGATTAAAACCGGCTGAGTGTGTTCTCGCAGCAAGGCGCAGCGCGACCAAAACGCTGCGGTAACATTACGCGCATTCGCCGCTTCCATTCCGGCGCACTTACGGGATTCGAATGCTCGATGAAGCGCTGATCGAAAACAGTCTCGCCGCCCGCGGCATCGTTGCCGATGCGAGGCAACGCGAGTCCATCGCGGCGCTCGCCGAATTACTCCGCCCGGCTGCGCGCGATTTTCACTCACGATACCAGGGCGTGTATTGCCACGGACTGCCTGGACGCGGCAAAAGCCTCGTGGTCGATACCGTGTTCGAACTCGCGGATTGCCGCAAGCGGCGTCTGCATTTTCACGAGTTTCTGCGCGAGATGAACCGGCGCCTCGTGAACGAACCGCGTGGCGACGATCGGCTCGGCTCCGTGTCGAAGCAATGGCTCGATGGAATTGAGCTGTTGTGCTTCGACGAATTCCATGTACACGACATTGCCGACGCGTTTCTGATGGGCCGCTTTCTCGACACGGCCATCGCGCTCGGTACGCGCATCATGCTGACGTCGAACTACGCACCGGAGCATCTATTGTCCGACCCGGAGTTTCACGAGCGCTTCTTGCCGACCATCGGGCAGATCAGGCAGCACTTTCGCGTGATTCATTTCGACGGCGCCCGCGATTATCGCTTCGGCGGTCAGGCGCATCCGTCGCCGCGTTTCTTTTCTCCACTCGATGCCGCGACCGGCGACGCGCTGCGCGATGTTTTTCTGCGCTACGAAAGCAGCGGCGCACTCGACGCGACGAAGCTCAGCGCAGCGGGCCGCCCGCTGATTGCGCGCGCGGTCGGCGCGGCTCTTCTTTGGGCCGACTTCGAAGCGCTTTGCGTGGCAAGCCGTTCACATCTCGACTACCTCGATCTCGCCGAGCGCTGGCGTGGGCTCATCGTCGACAACGTGCGTACCGAATGGCTCACGAAATCTCATACGCTGCAGCGGCTCGTATGGCTCGTCGACATTCTTTACGACCGCAAGCGCGCGCTGTTCATTGCATCGGATCAACCGATTCATGCCGCGTTGCGCGGCCTCGAAGGCGCACATGATCTGTCGAGAACGCTGAGCCGGCTCGCGGAAATGCAATCGCGCGGCTATCGGAATGCGCTCGACGATGCGATGGACCGGCCAGCGCAAACAGCGGACGAACGCTAAGCCAGCACGCTTAAAAACCCGCATACGATCGATACGGGAATGCACCGTGCTACCGCCGTTGAAGTTTCATTCTTCAGCGGATAAACACTCCGAGATGATCAAAGCCGTTTCGGTCGCCGCCGCACTGTGCGCGGCGTGCCTTTCTTCCGCCTGCGTGCATATTGGCCCCGCGCGCCTGAAGGCCGATCAGGTCGACTATGCCCGCGCACTCGGCGATGCAAAAAAGCGCGAGATTCTCGCGGCCGTGGTCGGCTTGCGCTATGGCGACGCACCGGCGTTTCTCTCCGTCAGCAGCATCATCGCGGCCTATACGTTCGATGCCGGCGGCGGCGCGACCGCAAACGTGGGCTCGGGCAGTCAGCCGAACTATGCGCTTGCCACCGGCAGCGTGTCGTACTCGAATCACCCTACTTTCACGTTCACACCGACCACCGGTGAAGCCTTCGCCTCCGCTTATATCCGGCCGCTCGCACCGGCACTCGTGCTGCCGCTCGCCGAAGGCGGCGTTCCGATTGACCTGCTGTTGCGCATTACCGCGCAATCGGTGGGCGGCTTGCAGAACGGCAATGCGCTCGGCGGTGAAAACAGCGCCGGCGCGCCGGGCTTTTTCGAATTGCTGCGCGCGTTGCGGCGTCTGCAACTCGCGGGCGAGTTGAATGTGGAATCGCGCAACACGGGCGACAAGAACGAGCCGATGCGCGTCTTTCTCGTGATGGGCGCAACCACCAGCGGCGACTCGCCGCAAATCACCGCCGACGTCGCGCGTGTGCGCAAGCTGCTGCATCTTTCGTCGAATACACGAAGCTACGAGATCGTTTACGGGCCGTCGTCGGCATGGCGGAAGGCCGACAAGATTCCGATGGTGACACGTTCGGTGCTCGGCATCCTGACCGATCTCGGCGCGCAGGCACAGGTGCCCGCCGAGCGCATCAGCGACGGTTCGACGAAGCCGACCGTGGGTCTGATCGGCGGCGAGACGAGGCCGACCATCGTCATTCATTCGAGCAAGACCGCGCCCGAGAATGCCTACGTGATGATCCCGTATGGCGCGTCGTCGTATTGGGTGGACCGCAACGACTTCGACTCGAAATACGCGTTCACGGTCGTGCAGAATCTGATGGCGCTCGCCGAAGCCGATACCAGCAGCAAGGCGCCCGTCGTGACGATTCCTGCGAATTGAGTTGACGATAAAAAAAACCGGCGGTTTTTACGCCGCCGGTTTTTAGCACGCTGCCTGCGCGTTCATCACTCCTGGCTGCGCTTACTCTGCACTCTTTCAATCTGCTGCTTCGCTGCCTCATAAACATGCTCGGGTGTGAAGCCGAACTTCTTCTTCAGATCCGCAAGCGGCGCAGACGCGCCGAACGTGTGCATCACGACTTGCGCGCCGAGCCTGCCGACATAGCGATCCCAACCGAGCGTCGCGGCCTGCTCGACTGCGACGCGCGCGTCGATGTCCGGCGGCAGAACCGCGTCCTGATACGCCTCGTCCTGCCGCTCGAACAGATCCCATGAAGGCATCGACACCACGCGCGCCGCAATGCCCTCGGCCTTCAGCTTCTCGTAGGCGTCGACGCAGAGCGAAAGCTCGCTGCCGGTGGCCATCAGAATGATTTGCGGCTTCTGTCCGTCGGGTGCATCGGCGAGCACATAGGCGCCCTTCTTCACGCCCTCGGCGGATGCATAACGGCTGCGGTCCAAAGTAGGCAGCGCTTGCCGCGATACGACGATGCACGCCGGACGGCGCTTTTCCGTCAGCGCGACGCGCCATGCTTCGGCCACTTCGTTTGCATCGCCCGGACGCAGCACGGTCAGGCCGGGCACGCCACGCAGCGAGGCCAGTTGCTCGATCGGCTGATGCGTCGGACCGTCTTCGCCGACGCCGATCGAATCGTGTGTGAAGACGTAGATCGCCTCCACTTCCATGATCGCGGACAAGCGAATCGGCGGCTTCATGTAGTCGCTGAAAATCAGGAACGTGGAGCCGAACGGCCGCAGGTTCGACAACGCCAGACCGTTGACCACCGCGCCCATGCCATGCTCGCGAATGCCGAAATGCAGATTGCGGCCGCCGTAGTTGTCGTGCTCGAAACTGCCCGCGCCCTCGAATTTCAGATTCGTTTTCGTGGATGGCGCGAGGTCGGCCGCGCCGCCGATCATCCACGGCACGCGCGCGGCAATCGCGTTCAGCACCTTGCCCGACGATTCGCGCGTGGCTATGCCTTTCGGGTCCGCGTCGAAGGTCGGAATGTCGTTGTCCCAACCCACTGGCAATTCATGCGCTTCGATCAACGCGAATTCGCGCGAGAGCTCGGGATACTGCTTGCTGTAGGCATCGTATTTCGCCTGCCATTCTTCGCGCGCCGCCTTGCCGCGCGCGCCGATGCCTGCGGCGAAACGCTCGTGAACGCCGTCGGGCACATAGAAGAATTTGTCTTCGGGCCAGCCGTAAAACTTCTTGGTGAGCGCGACTTCCTGCACGCCGAGCGCCTCGCCGTGCGCGGACGCGGTGTCCTGCTTGTTCGGTGCGCCCCAGCCGATGATGCTGTTGACCACGATCAGCGTCGGCCTGTCGGTAATACTTTTTGCTTCGACGAACGCGGCTTCGAGCGCGGCGGCGTCGTTCGCATCGTTCACATGCAGCGTGTGCCAGTTATAGCCGCGAAAACGGCTCTCCACGTCGTCGCTGTACGCGAGATCGGTGTGCCCTTCGATCGTCACGCGATTGCTGTCGTAGATCCAGATCAGGTTCGAGAGCTTCAGGTGGCCCGCGAGCGACGCCGCTTCGTGCGAGATGCCTTCCATCATGTCGCCGTCGCCGCACAGCGCGTAGACGCGGTAATCGAAGAGCGGCGCGTCGGGCTTGTTGAAGCGGTTCTCGTACCAGCGCGCGGCCATCGCCATGCCGACGCTGTTGCCGAGACCCTGGCCGAGCGGACCCGTGGTGGTCTCGACGCCCGTCGTCATCCGATACTCGGGGTGGCCCGGCGTCTTGCTGTCGATCTGACGAAAACGTTCGATGTCCTCGAGCGACACCGCGGGACCGCCGGTCGGTTTGCCTTCTTCGTCGACGGCCTTCACGTTCGCGAGATGCAGCAGCGAATACAGCAGCATCGACGCATGCCCGACCGACAGCACGAAGCGGTCGCGGTTCGGCCACAGCGGCTCGTCCGGGTCGTAGCGCAAATGGTTCTGCCACAGATGATAGGCAACCGGCGCGAGCGCCATCGGCGTGCCTGGGTGGCCGGAATTGGCTTTCTGCACAGCGTCCATCGACAGCGTGCGGATCGTGTTGATGCACAGCTGATCGAGGGCGGGATCGTTTTGCATGGGACACTCCTTGTTCGGCCGTTGGGAGATTGCCCGCGCGCGCTGCCGCGACGTCGCAGGGGAGCGGTGTTCACACGCAACGCATGAACATCGCCCAGGCGTTGACGATGATGCGCCGATGCGCGCAAATGTGCACGCGGCGTGACATCGCGGGGCGTTTACGGGGGGCTTGCACACGCGCTTGCGGATTCGGACATCAGCCGCACTTCGCGCACCGCTGATATCCGGTGCACTGAACGCACTAGCGGCATTCAGCCGCGCCAAGCCAGTGCTCGCAAAGCGGGCCGTGCTTGCCGTCGACGGGGTCCATCGGCGGAAACGGCAATGCGTGCATCGCCGCGAGTTCCTGCGGCGTGAGCGCGTCGCGGCGAATGTCCCACTGCTGGCCCGCCGGATAGCCGGCCACGACACGAAAGTGTCCCTCGAACGATTGCAGGCAATGGCCGGTGCCGGCGGGCAGCAGCAAGACGTCGCCGGCAGAAATGCTCACCACTTTCCCGCCCGGTCCGCCGACGATCACTTCGGCCGAACCCTCGCTGACGCCGAGCACTTCGTGCGCGGTCGAGTGGAAATGATGGTAGTCGAAGATGCCGTCGCGCCACTGCGGCGGCCACTCGTTGCGGCCGAACAGCACTTCGAACGCGGCGGCAAGATCGCCGATGGCCGGATCGACCGCTTGCCGGTAAATCACGACCGGCAGCTTGCGGTTATTCGGCACCCAGTCGTGCGGTTCGAGCATGAAGGCTTCGTACTCGGTTTGCGCGGCATCGAACGCGTGTATCGAGTCTTGGTGCGAGACTTCGGGCGAGTTTATGTGCGAACTTTCGTGCGGGTTTCGGTCCATACATGGCTCCTATGCGTAGCGTGGCCGGTCCGGCAATCGCATGCCGGACACGGACGATCTTGCACTGCCGCATAAAGCGCGCCCGCTCGCGCGGAACGCTCAACCGCCGCCGATGCCTTGCAGCACTTTCCCCGTGCCGCCGCACACCGTGCATTGCTTTCCTTCCACTTTGCCGGTGCCGTGACACGCGCGGCAGATGTCTTCGCCGACGCCGGGCGCGTCGGGGGGCGCTTCATCGCCGGGATTGAGGGGTTCGTTGTCCTGTTGCATGTGTCTCTCCGTTCGGTTTGACGCGATCAGTTCTTGTGCGACGCGCGCCCGCCGCCGCCCGCGGGCTCGCCGTGCGTGCCGGTGCCGAGCGGCACCTCGGCGGTTTGCTCGGGGTGCTCGTTCGAGCGCGGGGGATTCGTTTGCCGATCGACGCCCGTCTGCACGACCGGTTCGATGCCGAGCGGACTCGGCTCGACGTATTGCTCGCCGCTCGGCTTGTTGCGCTCTTTGACTTCCGGCGCGAGGTCGGCAGTGGCGGAATCGTCGCGGCGTGCGTCGAGTTGCGGGTCACGTTGTGAATCGGCTTGCGGATCGCGTTGCGGATCAGGTTGCGTGTCTTGCTGCGTGTTGGGCTGCATGGCGCTCTCCATTTTTATCGGCTACTCCGCTATGTCAGCAACATACGGACCCCATCACGCGAAGCCCGCGTTCTCTCGACACACCGCACGCATGGGCGCGCGGGTTGGGCACGGCCATTGCATCGAAACTTGCTGAAGCTTCGGATTCATCTTTGTAAAAAGGAGCGCCTCATGACAGTCACCACCATTCGCGTGTCCGATACGGAAGTGCAAGTCGAACGAACGCTTTACACGTTCTCGCAAAAGAGCGACGCCGATGCGTTCGCGCAATGCGTAATAAACGATTCCATCGACGTTTGTTATCGCAGCCATCCGCCGCTGTCGGCGCGTCCCGTGGTCCCGGACGAACATCCCGACGATCCGAACCGCGGCAGCACGATCTCGCCTTCGTTAGGCGGAATGCCTTGACGAGTGCGAGCGCGCTGTCGTCACTTTTCCGGCGAAGCCCGGTCGGCGGCGACGATCTGCTTGCCGTACTCGATGGCGGCGCGGCGCGCCTGGTCCGCCGTCTCGTAGGGCCCGATCTCGGGAGCGCCGTCGAACGGAAAAAGAATCCTCCTGTCCGCTTTGCGGACAACCTTCAGTCCACCTACGTAACGGCCGTCGCCTGTTCCGTGATAGCTGGCGAAAATCTCGAACTCGCCGTCGGCGACGTCGGCCTTGTGTCGCGCCATGTGTATTTCCTTGTCCCTGTACCCGCTGCTCGGGGAGCAGCCCACGCTGTGCCGCGTCATGCTCCGCGCATGCCGCGTGACGGAACGGAGCAACGTCCGTTCCACACGCGAAAGCCGCTACGCAAAAGGCGATGGAGGAATCAGAGAGGCATGCGCATTGCGCGCAAAACACGAACGATGACGGAGGTCACGATGACCCTGAGGGACACGCACGACGCAGCGACTTTTGTCATGCACACGCCGACGCCGCCGGAGATAGACCCGGAAGCGCCGCCGCCGCCGAACATCGATCCCGATCCGCCGCCCGCGCCGGACGACGATCCAGGCGGCCCGCCGCCGGGCGCACCCGAAGGCGATCCGCCCGCGGCGCCACCGCCGCTGCATGCGCTGCGGCCTGGCGTGCGGCGGGCTTGAATTCGCTTCGCGGTTCGTGTGTTTTGTGTGTTTCGCGTGGACGCGCGGACGCGCGGACGCACAGCGCAACGTAAAAGCGGCGCGCTAAAAATCGCGCGCCGCTAACCCACATAGCAAATCAGAACTGATGCAGCATGCCGACGTAAGCGCCGGTCTGCGATTCGCCGACGAGCGGGTTCGTGTTGTTCGCGGCATCGCGCGGCGAAGCCTGCAGCGAAAAGTTCGAGTTGCCGCTGTTGCGCACATAGCCCACGGTGCCGTAGACGAACGTGCGCTTCGACAGGTTATAGGTGGTGCCGAGCACGTACATCATCGCGTGGCCGGACGGATCATGCGCGGCATCTCCGGTGCCGTCGCCGACCTTCACGTAGTAGCCGCCCGCGGTCACCGCCCAGCGCGGCTGGAAGTTGTAGGTCGCGCCAAGCCAGTAATGGTCGGCGGTGTCGGCCACGCCTGCGGGCGAATCGGGCGCCGAGTAATGCGTATAGGCGCCCTGAATCTTCACCGCGTCGAAATGCACGTTCGCGCCGACAAAGTACTCGCGCGAACTCTGGAAGATATTCGAGAACCGGCCATTGCTGTCGCGCAGTTCGTCGTAGATGCCGCGTACGTCGAAGAGCTGCGAATGATAGGTCAGCATGATGCCGTCCGAGCGGCCGAACTCGCCGCTCGCGCCGCTGTTGAACGCGCCCGGCTGATTGCCGAATGCGTACTGCGCCTGCACGTCGAAGCCCCAGAAATTCGGGCTGTGATATTCGACGTTATTGCTGGTTTGCTGCCAGTTGCGTCCGCGCACGAGCGACGCCGACGAAAACGCCTGCTGCACGAAGGGATCGAATTCCCACACGCCGTCGCTGTCGATGAAAAGATTGCGGCCCGCTTGCAGCGTGCCCCACGTCTGGCTGCTCAGGCCCGCGAATGCGCGCCGCGACCACAGGCGTCCGCCGCTCGTCGTGCCGTCCATCACCTGCAGACCGGTCTCGAGATTGAAGATCGCCTTGAGTCCGCCGCCCAGTTCCTCGGTGCCCTTCAGGCCGAGCATGCTGGTGCCCCAGTCGCCGCCTTCGCCGCGCCAACGGCTCGAATTTCCGCCCGCGCCGTTGTCGATGTGATTCATGTATTCGATGCCCGCATCGAGACGGCCATATAGCGTGACGCTCGTTTGACCATATGCAAGCGGGCTCGCGACCGCGAGTGCGGCCACCAGTTTTGTGTGTAATCTCATTGTCTCGCCGTGAGTTTTTATGATGCTTCTTGTGACGCTGTACTGGGCAACGCGGGGGCAAAGCAGAGGCAAAACCAGGAGTAAAACCAAGACACAATTGCCGCCGAACTATAGGCGATGCAGCGCCCGTTCACTATCCGTTTTTCGCAATAGATTTTTGCGGCGTGCTCAATGGAGGGCGCTTATTTGCTCACCGCCGGCTGCATCGTCGCAATGGGAATGAGGAATTCGGAGAAGCCGGTCAGCATGATCTGGACGCCGATGCACAACAGCAGGAACGACGACACGCGCATCGCCACCTTCGTGCCTTCCGTGCCGAGATACCTGGCGAAGACGTCGGAGCGGCTATAGACCACGTAGACGGTAAGCGCAACCGCGAGCGAGATCACCACGGAGGCGATACCCGACAGCACGAATTCCGAGAGCTTATGCGTGCGGTTCGCGGTGAGCGCAATGGCCGTGGCAATCGAGCCCGGCCCGGTTGTGAGCGGGATGGTCAGCGGGAAGAAGGCGCGCGCCTTCGCGTTCTCGGCGTCGACGCGCTTCACGCCCGGCTGTTCGGCGGGCTGCGTGTCGGGCGCATTGAGCATTTGCCAGCCGCCCACCGCGACGGCCAGCCCGCCGCCGATGCGCAGCGCCTCCATCGAAATGCCGAAGAAATGCAGAATCGGCGTACCGATGAAAAACGCCACCAGCAGCACGCACACCACATTGATCGCGATCTTTCTGGCGAGCACCCTGCGCTCTTCGGTCGTCAGCGAAGCCGTCCGGTCCAGAAAGACAAAGGCGACGCCGATCGGGTTGATGATGCTGATGAGCCCCGTGAAGCCAAACAGAATGTCCGAGATCAGGCTTTCGATCATATGCGATCCGTGTTGTGCGGCGGCCCGGCATGGCGGCTGCTCAGCCGGAATCATATCGCGGCGCGATATAAGTTCGCGGAAAATGCGCGGACGCGCGGCATTGCAATGCGGCCTTTGCTCACGAGCCTGGCGCATTGCAATGCAACAAGCCGATCCGCCGAGCGTGAATCGATGCGCGCGCAACTTTCAGACAGCCTACATTTATTTTGAACTGCTTTACGCGACCAAAGCATCCGGCATACAGTCGCCAGCGAAGCCGCAGTTTCAACGAGATCTACTCACCGTTCGAGGAGTTGCCCCATGTTGCTTCGTGTACTCGCCGCGCTGCCGTTCATCGGCATTCTGCTCGGTGTTCCGTTTGTGAACCGCGTCGAGCCGCTGCTGCTCGGCATGCCGTTCGTGCTGGGATGGATCGTCGCGTGGGTGGTGTTGAGTTCGATCATCATGGCGATCATCTACCGTCTCGATCCGTCGAACCGGCAGATCGCGGCGGACAGCGAGGAGGTCCGCCCATGAGCGCACTCGTCATCATTGCAGCGATTACGCTGTTTGCGCTGTTTCTGGGCGTGCGCGCCAGGCATGGCCACGACATGAGCCTCGAACAGTGGACCGTGGGCGGCCGCAGCTTCGGCACCGCCTTCGTGTTCCTGCTGATGGCCGGCGAGATCTATACGACGTTCACGTTCCTCGGCGGCAGCGGCTTTGCATACGGCAAGGGCGCGCCTGTCTACTACATTCTGGCGTACGGCACGCTCGCCTACATTCTTTCGTACTGGATGCTGCCGCCCATCTGGCGTTATGCGAAACAGCAGCGCCTCGTTTCGCAGCCGCATTTCTTCACGCGCAAATACGAGAGCCCCGCGCTCGGCACGCTCGTCGCGCTGGTCGGCGTGGCCGCGCTGATTCCCTACCTCGTGCTGCAACTAAAGGGCCTCGGCATCATCGTCGCGACCGCTTCGTATGGCGCGATTTCGTCGACGGCGGCGATCTGGATCGGCGCGGCCGTGGTCACCGTGTATGTGATCGTCTCGGGCGTGCGCGGCTCCGCGTGGAATTCGGTCGTGAAAGATCTGCTGATTCTCGCCATCGTGCTGTTCCTCGGCATTTATCTGCCGCTGCACTACTACGGCGGCCTCGGCGAGATGTTCCATGCCATCGACACCGCCCGCCCCGGCTTCCTGACTTTCCCGGCGAAGGGCTCGAGCGTGACGTGGTTCCAGTCGACCGTGCTGCTCACGGCGCTCGGCTTTTTCATGTGGCCGCACACGTTCGGCTCGATCTTCACCGCGAAGGACGAGCGCATTTTTCGCCGCAACGCGATGGTGCTGCCGCTGTATCAACTGATTCTGCTGTTCGTGTTTTTCGTGGGCTTCGCGGCGACGCTCAAGGTGCCGGGGCTGAAAGGCGGCGACATCGACCTGTCGCTGTTCCGTCTTTCGTTGCAGACCTTCGACCCGTGGTTCGTCGGCGTGATCGGCGCGGCCGGCATTCTGACCGCGCTGGTGCCGGGCTCGATGATTCTCACGTCGGCGTCCACGCTGCTCGCCAACGACGTCTATCGCGGCATGGTGAACCGCAATGCGTCCGACGCTACGGTCGCCAACCTCGCGCGCGTGCTCGTGCCGGTCGTCGCGCTGGTCGCGGTTGCCTTCACGCTGCATGGCGGCGAGACCATCGTGGCCTTGCTGCTGATGGGCTACAGCTTCGTCACGCAACTCTTCCCCGCGGTGATCTGCAGTCTCTTTCCGCGCAACCGGGCGACCAAGCAAGGCGCGTTCTGCGGCATCCTCGCGGGCGTGGCCGTGGTCGCGATCACCACGACGATGCACCTGACCATCGGGCAATTAATGCCTTTCCTGCCCGACGCGATGAAAGACGTGAACATCGGTTTCGTCGCGCTGGCGGTCAACGTGATCGTCTTCGTCATCGTGAGTGCGATGACGCAAAGCGGACGCGTCGAGCACACGCACGCATCGGCGCATTGATACGGACGGCGCACGCCGCCTGCGAAAGCCGTCGCCTCGCGCGACGGCTTTTTTTATTGCGCTCGACGAACGGACGTCAAAAGTACACGCGCGTGAAAAATCGGCGGGAGCGCAACCGCCCTAACCGCTGAAACATTCGCATCGACGCTGCCCGCGAAGAACGACGTACTGGGCACAGCGTTTGCTGTTTTATGGCCCTGTGTTTCCGCCGCACTGCACAAGTGCATATCGCGTCCTCTGGGGGCCACCTTGCCGCTTAACGTTCTACTTGTCGCTTCCGAAGCCGTGCCTCTGGCCAAATCCGGCGGACTCGGCGACATGGTCAGCGCCTATGCCGCCGCGTTGCGCGACGCGGGCGTCGACGTCTCTATCCTGATGCCCGCCTATCCGTCCGCGCTGGAACGCGCTGTCGACATCGCCCCAGTTGCGCGCATGACCGGCCTGCCCGGCGGCGACGCGCGCCTGTTGCGCGGGCGGATGCCCGACACGGGCGTGACGGTGCTGCTGCTGCAAATGGACCATCTGTTTGCACGCGAAGGCTTGTACCGCAATCCGCAAGGACGCGATTACCTCGACAACCTCACGCGCTTTGCGTCGCTCGCCGCCGCGGCGACGCGCGTGGCGCGCGGCGTTCGCAATCTGAGGCGCCCCGACATCGTGCACGCGCACGATTGGCATGCAGGTCTCACGCCGCTTTATATGCGCCTCGCGGGCGTGGCCGCGAAAAGCGTGTTCACGATTCACAACCTCGCATTCCAGGGCAACCATCCGCTCGCGATGGGCGGCTGGATCGGCGTGCCGCCCGAGTTACTCGTGCCCGCATTGACCGACGAGCGCAGCATCGAATTTTACGGATCGCTCAGCATGATGAAGGCCGGCATCGTACACGCGGATCGCGTCACGACCGTGAGCCGGCGCTATGCGCGCGAAATCCTCACGCCCTGCTTCGGCCACGGAATGGAAGGTGTGTTGCAGGCGCAGGCGGCGAAACTCACCGGCATCGTCAACGGCATCGACATGTCGGTGTGGAATCCCGCTCGCGACGAGTACATTGCCCGCGCCTATTCGGTCGACGACACCGCCGGCAAGCAGGCCTGCAAGCGCGAACTGCAACAGGCATTCGGTTTGACGCGCGAGCCGTTTGCGCCGCTTGTGGCCATCGGCAGCCGTCTCACGGAACAGAAACTCGCCGATGTAGCGATACGCGCACTGCCCATGTTGCTCGAGCAGCATCCGCGTTTGCAGTTTGCGATCCTCGGCCAGGGCGAGCGCGCTTTCGAACACGCGATGCAGGAACTGGCCGCAGCGTGGCCGGGCCGTGTGGGTGTGCAGATCGATTACGACGAGCGGCGCGCGCATATGCTGCACGCGGGCGCGGACATGCTGCTGCACGGCAGCCGCTTCGAGCCTTGCGGACTCACGCAGCTCTATGCAATGCGTTACGGCACGATTCCGGTGGCCTCGCGAGTGGGCGGCCTCGCGGATACGATCGTCGATTACGCGCCGCATGAAGCGCGCGACGAAGATTGCGCGACCGGCTTTCTATTCGACGGCCAGCATCCGCACGACATCGTGCATGCGGTAGGCCGCGCGCTTGCGGCATTCGCGCAGCCGTCGTCGTGGCATGCGTTGCAGCGCAACGCGATGAGCCGCGACTCGAGCTGGGAAGTGTCGACGTCGAACTATCTCGCGCTGTATGCGGATCTCGTCGATGCACGTCCCGCCGTGCAGGACACGCGTGTTCGCAAGACGCCGGGCCGCGCGAGAACGGCGAACGCTGCCGGCGCGCGGCAGGTTCGCCGCGGCCGCGATGAAGCGTTCAATGCGGGTGTCGAGGAGATGGTGAGAAGCGCGTGATGTAAGGGACAGCGGTGAAGCGCAGCGTTGCCTCACTGCTCGCGCCCGCGCGATGCGAACGCGTAACCGTCCTTGCCGCTGCGCTTGACCTGGTACATGGCTTCGTCGGCGGCAACCACGAGGCGGCGATAGTCGTCGACGAGATCGGGATAACTCGCGATGCCGATGCTCGCGCGAACCATGCCCATGCCCATCTGTTCGTCGGTGCGAACCACGCAGCCGATCAGCCGCTGCGCGATGTGGCGCAGCTCGTCCTGCTCGGAGAATTCGCGCACCAGCACCGCGAATTCATCGCCGCCGATGCGCGCGACGACATCGTCCTTGCGCACCGATTCGCGAAAGCGCTTGGAGACCTCGATGAGAAACTCGTCGCCGACGCGATGACCCAGCGAATCGTTGACCTTCTTGAAGCCGTCGAGATCCATATACAGCACGGCGATCTTGCGCAGCCTCGCGCCGGTCGACACCTGAGTGGCGGCCTGCTCCAACGCGGCAACCAGCTTGCGCCGGTTCGCGAGGCCCGTCATCGGGTCGTGCAGCGCCGCGTGTTCGAACTCGTGCGACTGCCCGGCCAACAGACGATTGCGCTTCGCATACATGCCGAGCGCCGTCAGCAGCATGCAGAAAAGCAGCGCCGCGACGGCGAGCAACATACGCGCGACGAGCGTGATCCGCTTGCGCATGTCGGCGCTTTCGGCGTCGCGTCGCGCGTGCCAATACGACGACGCGTCGTGGAGCAACGTGTCCATCTGCGCGAGCGTGGTATCCGGCAACAGCACGGACGAGGGAATGCGCGGCGAGCCCGCCGGACTCGCATTCACCAGCGCGGCAAGCGACGCGAGGCGCCGCGTCAGTTCGGCGCGCGCGTCGCGGTAACCCGCGGCTGCGGACTCGTGCGCGCCGGGCACCTCGTCCCACACGCCGACGCGCGCGCGCGCCGTCTCGGCCCGCTCGACCGCTTCGAGCACGAGACTCGCGTATTCCTGTTTGACGTGATCGGAGAACACGGTCCTGATCTGCATGGCCAGATACAGCAGGCCGACCAGCAGGCACAGCAGCGACGCCACGGCGACGGTG
The DNA here is from genome assembly GCF_046054045.1 of Paraburkholderia sp. RL17-368-BIF-A. Classification (NCBI taxonomy): domain Bacteria; kingdom Pseudomonadati; phylum Pseudomonadota; class Betaproteobacteria; order Burkholderiales; family Burkholderiaceae; genus Paraburkholderia; species Paraburkholderia sp. RL17-368-BIF-A. Next base: position 502,901 of record NZ_JARESN010000002.1, on the reverse strand, counting down.
GCGGGACCGAGCGTGAGCCGCCAGCCGTTGGCACGCGGCAGGCCCGGGCGCGACCCGAACAGCGGCTCAGGGATGGGAGTAGAGGTCTTGCTGGCTTCCGCTGCCATGTTGTCGATAGCTTATGCGTCGAAAGAACGAACCCATTTTGGTGAAGAGATTGCCTTTGCGCCGCGCGCCGTTTGCCGACGCGCGCCGTTCCTGCGGTGCGTATTTCGCTTCGCGCGCGGGACGGCTCGAGGCAAGCTCCGGCGCGGGCGCTTCGGCCGGGCCCGCGGTGGCTTGCATCGCGGGACGCGCAGCGCCTCGCGCAGCCGCCAACGTCGAGGGCGCGTCGGCGCCGTCGTCCGCGAGCACCTCTTCGACCTCGTCTTGCTGCGGACGTATGATCTGGCCGGCCCACGTCGACGGCTTGCGATTGTCATCGGCAGTGGATGCGGATGCTTGCGCCGGCATTGCGGGCAAGTCGAGCAGTGCGATGGAGTCGGCGGGCGTGTTGGGTGCAACGGCGGGTGCAGTGACAGATGCGGCGGCGGGCGCAGAGCCGGGACTTCGCGCAGGTGCGCCGATCGCGGACGTCACGAACGGCGTGGTCGCGACCGATGCTGCCGAGGGCGTGGTCGTCGCTGGTCGCGTATCCGACGCATTGCCATTCACCTCCGACGATTTCGCCAGCACCGTTGCCGCGTTGCCAGGCGCCGGCATGCGCAACGCCTGGCGCGCGCGGGCGATGGCCTCCGCATAAGTCTGCTGATCGCTATTGAACCAGACGCTATAAGCGACCGTGCCGACGACGCCGAACGCCAGCGCGCTCGCTGCCGCCACGCACAGCGCAAGACGTCCGAAGCGGGGGGCCGTGCCCGTCACGTCCGCGGCGTCGCTCTCGCGCGCTGCATCGTCGTAGTCTCCGCGAACAGGAGGCAAGTCAGGATCGTTGTACATCGTAATACGCTCCGCAATTCTTCCGTCTGACGCTCCATCAGGCCTGGATCACACAATTCGCACGGTCGATGCAAACGCTGCTGGAAGAATGTAACTCTCTCGTCCGATAGCGACAACACGACGGGCTCTGCTTCGAACGTCTGTTCGGCAGATCGCATTCGAGCCTGGAAAAGCAGGTAAAACGTTCAACGCCGCATGCATATGCGACACACTTTAGTGCCTCGATGGGGGCAAGTCCCGCTGCGAAAGCCCGCCGCGCATGGCGATGAAACCAGCGGCGGATGCGGGGGCTCCCTTCCATGCAAAAATCGGGCCGGTCATGGCCGATTTCGACGAACGCCGCGCGGACAGACTTCAACCCTTCGCGCCACGACGCGCACGGAAATGGTTGCGCCCTCCACCAAATCGAGAAATTTTCTCGCGACGTCGTGCGTGAGCGCAAGCAGGAGATGCTGGCTGCGATGATGCAACGTCAATGCGACGTCGTTTTTGCGCCTCTCGTCTGGCGCGGCCAAACGATGGCGCGTTTCGACGAGGTTTCGGCACAAAAGCGCTATGGCGAAAACGGCACGCCTCGCGGTTCATCGACACGAGTTCCCAGTTACTGAACGGTGATCGTCTCCTTCATGTTCGGATGAATGCCGCAAAACACGTTGTAGACGCCAGGCTTGTCGAAGCGAAACTGATACGTGTCGTTCTGATCGAGTGCCGCGGAGCGGAAGATGCCCGCGTCGTTGACGACCGTGTGCGGCTCGCCGTCGAGATTCTTCCAGGTGACGGTGGACCCGGCTTTGACGGTGAGCGCCATCGGCGAAAACATGAAGTCTTTGATGACGATCTGGTTGGGCGTTTCCGCCCAGGCCGACAGTGCGCCGGCGCCCGCGATGACCGCGACGAACGTGACAGATGCTGCGCCGGCAGCAAGCCGAAACCATCCGCGGCGAATGAAATTGTTCTGCATGACTGATCTCCATGAAGCGGGCATTGGCGCTACGAGACGAGCGTCGCGTCGGCGAGCGTCGCGCTGAGCGGATGACGCGCGATGGTGACGCTCGTCACGCCGAGCATCCTCGGCAACTGGGCGTCGGCGACCTTCATCGGGCCGGGACCCGAGCCCTGGCCCGCAGCCGGCTGCGGATAAGCCGTGGAGCGCGCGGTATGGAACGTGACGTTGCCCTCCACCTTCGACACGATCTGGTGGATATGTCCGTTCAATACGGTCACCGAGCCGAAGCGTTTCAGATAGCTCATCGCCTCGCCCGCGTCGCCGGTGCCCCAGCCCCACGGCTCGTAAATCGTCCACATCGGCATGTGCGCGAACACCACGATCGGCGTGCTGGACGAGCGCGCCTTCAGGTCGTTTTCGAGCCACTTCAATTGTTCGTCGCCGAAACTGCCCAGGCCGTTCGGCTTGAAGTGCATCACATTGACGAGACCCACGAAGTGCACGCCTTGATGGTCGAAACTGTAGTAACCCCTGTTATTCGACGCCTTGCCGAAGCGCTGGAAGTACTCGGCTCCGGGCCCGTCGGTGACGTCGTGCTCGCCGGGCACGGTATGCAGTTCGGTGACGGGCAGTCCCGACAGCAACTGCGCGGCGAGATCGAATTCGGACGCTTTCGAAAGATGCGTGATGTCGCCGGTATGAATGGCGAGCGCCGGTTTGACGGGCATCGCGTTGACGAACTCGATGGTCTGCTTCAGCGTGCCGGCCACATCGGGGTTGGCTTCCTTGTTGAAGCCGATATGCGTATCGCTGATCTGAAGAAAGAGCGGCACGCCGCTCGCCGCGGCCGGTTTGCCGTCGGCGGCGAGTGCGAGTTGAACCGGCGCCAGCACGCCGCCGGCAAGCACGAACAGCGTGCCCGCGCCGCCGAACGCGAGACATTTGAGCGCGCCGCGGCGCGATGGATCGAAGGGATGGGACGACATGTTGGCCTCACGATGACGGGCCACCGACAGAGCGCCGGCTTATCCAGCGTTCTTCGGGCCCGGTTCGTCAGGCATGACTGCGGCCGCGCGGAATTTATTCCCGGCGGCCGCGAATCTTCAACATTGTCTTCAACATTGCAGCGCTACCGTGCAGTGGCCGGCATCGCGCGAACGACGCCGGCCATGCTGCGGATCGGCTTACTCTCCTTGAGCCTTCTGGCGCAGTTTGCCCTGGTAACGGATCGTCGGACGCAGCGATTGCGTGGTCGGCGCCGGTGCCTTCAGCAACTGGCGGGCAACCATCGCATTCGACGAACTGAGCGAGCCGATGCTCGATTCACGCGACGGGTCCGCGAGACCATGCGCGACGAGCAGCTTGGCTTCGAGTTGCAGGCTCGTCAGCAGCACCGGGTCCTTCAGTGCGCTGCTTTGTGCGAGCAACTGGCTCCACGCGTTGTTGCTGTAGTTCGTCACGTAGTAGTCCAGGCCGCTCGGATCGGCCAGCACCGCGGAACAGCCGTTCAGCCGCAACTGCGTTTGCAGGTCCTTCATCGCGACCGTCTTGCGCGAGGCGAGTCCGTCGCCATAAGCAAGCGTCAACGGAATCGTCCACTGCGTGCCGGGGTACTGGTTCTGATTCGGGAACGGCGACTGTTTCAGCGTCACGATGGTCTGGTTCGTCGTCAGATCGCACTGCGTGTCGAGCGAGATCAGCGGTACGCCGGTTTGCCGCACGAAGCTGTCGCCGATCGCGACCATCGGTTCGCCGCTCGCCTTCGCGAGTTCGTCCCACAGCCGTTTCGGCGTCACGTTGCCGAGCGAATAGTCCGCGAGATACTGCTGCAGACCCTTGCGCATCGTTTCCTCGCCGAGATAGTTCTCGATCGTCTTCAGAACATGGCCGCCCTTGTCGTACGTGAAGGCGCTTGCGCTCAGCACGAAGTCGTTGGACGCCCAGCCGTTGAAGTTCGGCTGCACGGGGAACGATGTCGACTTGAGATCGGCGTTGATGACCGCGTACTTGTTCTTCACGTCGTCGACCCAGCTAAAGCGGTCGGGGAAGAAACGGACCTTGGTCTTGTTCTCGAAGAACGTCGCGAACGATTCGTTGAGCCACACGTCGTCCCACCAGTCGAGCGTAACGAGATCGCCGAACCACTGATGCGCCGCTTCGTGCGTGAGCACCGTCACGCCGTAATCGGACATGGTGGTGCCCGGCGCGGGCAGGATGTCGTCGGCGAATTCCAGAATCGCGCCCCAGTTCTCCATGCCGCCGAAGTTCAGGTCCTTCTGCTCCTTGAACGCGTCGTTCGCGGCGACCGTGTCGAACTTCGTGAGCGGCAACGGGATGCCCGTGTAGCGATAGTAGTAATCGAGCGCCTGCTTGGTCTGCTGCATCGCGGGCTTGGCCCAGTCACGCATGCCGGGCGGCGTGAAGATGCGCAGATGCAAGCCCTTGCCGTCCGGCAGCGGACTCGTGAAATCGTCTTCGAGAATATCGAACTGACCGCCGCCGAAGAACAGCAGATACGACGGCATCGGCGGCGTCTTTTCGAACGACACCAGCTTGTAGCCGCTATCCACGTTCACCGCCGGCTTTTCGGCTGCGTTCGACACGACGTTCCAGTTCTGCGGCACTTCGGCGCTCACCTCGTAGGTCGGCCGGAATGCCGGCTCGTCCCAGCCAGGGAACCATTGCCGCGCGAGATTCGACTCGCCTTGCGTGAGAATCGCGCCGCTCGTGGTGCCGTCGGTCGACTTCAGATCGACGCGGAACACGCCCTCCGCCGCCGAGCAGCCGGGATAGTGGTCGTCGCCGCAACTGCCGCCCGTTTTCGCCACCGGGTCGTCATAGCTCTTGAAGTTGATGATGCCGCTCCACTCCATGTGCAGCGAGTAGTTGCCCGCGGCGATCTGGCCGCTGACGGGCCGCAGCTGATAAAAATCGCCGTCGTCCTGCGGCGTGGCGATCAACGCGATGTTGCCCGGTTGAAGCGTGATCGTGCCGTTGGTGAACTTGACGCGATGGCCGGCAATCGTGATCGCGTTGACCGGCTTGAGCACCTTGATCTGCACGTCGGCGCGGCCGTCGAACGAGGAAAGCGCCGGATTCGGCCTGAACCACAGCTTGTAGTTGATCGGCGTGACCGTGTTCGGCAATTCGACCGGCTGCACGGTCTTGTCGATCGATGTATTCGCCAGCACGGCGCTCGCCGGCGGCACTAGCGGAACGTCGGATGCGGCCGTTGGAGCTTGCGCGGATTTGCCCGTCAACGAAGCCGAGCCGTCGCCTCCTCCGCAGCCGGCCATTACCATAATTCCGGCTAACGCCAGGCACTGCACCTGCAATCGGAAATTAATACGCATTTTTAATCCTCGACTGACAATATCGGTATAAAGAAAGTGCGTTGAGTCACTTCAGCCGTGTTTCTTTTTTCAGCGAAAAAGGTCTCCCGCACTAGCACCGAATTGCTAGCGAGAATATATGGACGTGTTATGTCCTCAGCACTAATGGCTGATTTTTAAAGCGGAAACTCGTTTATTACAAAACTTTCAGAAAGACGATTAAAGCCGCCCTTGCGGATCGACGGGTCAAGCGCAGCCCGCCTGCTCTTCCGGGTGCAATGCAATAAAACAGGATCAGTATTGACGACAGTGCGTAGCCTAGTTTGGCAAACGTTACCGTGTCAACTTCCTTTCACAATCTTTCTTCGATTGGCGCTCGCCGTATGCAAAGCGAATGCCTTAAGTAATCGGCCTGAGTTAATACTCTAAATAGCGGGATTTTCGCGCGGGACTACGGAAAATTTTTTATTTTCCGGGGGCGGGATGTGATAAGCGGGAGATGAGCTACCCGATTGGAAAACCGGTGGCGAATTTGTACTAGCTATTGAGTCCAGCGGGTGGGTTCGGTGGAGAGCCGAGCCGCGCGCGATCGTCATAGGTCATGGCAACGATCGCGCGGCCCATGCGTTTGCTCAGGCTGCCGCCGCCTTGGTCTGCCGCGAAGGAAACGGATTGCGCCACGCTTCCAGTTCGTTCAGCCGATCGTGCCAGCGCACCACATTCGGAAACTCGCCGAGCGGCATCGCGGCGCGCGACGCATACGGCAACGTGACGGCGACCGAGAAGTCAGCAATGCTCATCGCGTCGCCGAGCAGCCACTTCCGGTTCTCGAGATGCCGGTCCAACACCGCTGCGTGCTTGCGAAACCAGCCTTGCGCTTCGGCGATCTTCGCGCTGTCGGGTCCGCCGAGTCCAATAGCGGGCTTAATCAGGTGCTCGAAGTAAAGCGTTCCGCCGTGGCGATAAAAATGCTGGCTATTCCAGCTCAGCCAGCGCAGCACGTCTGTCTGCTGCTCGGCGTTCTGCGGCCACAACGGCGATTGCGCAAGTTGCGCGAGATGGCAAATGATCGCGTCGGCTTCCCAGATGCTTCGCTCTCCGTCGACGAGGCACGGCACTTTGCCGTTCGGATTAATCGCCAGATAAGCGGGCGCAACGTGCTCGCCTTTGCCGAGGTCAACGAAAACATATTCGATTGGCAACCCTAAATAACGCGCAACTGCGCAAGCCTTGCGAGGGGCCAGCGTTTCTGAATAATAAAGCTGCATGTGACGTCTCCGTGTGAGTTCACTCCATTCGATGTTGCCTCTTCAAGCGCTTTAAATTCCCGTGCCGCCGAGTTCCGCGATCAATGCATCGAGCTTCTCGAACGCGCCTTTCCAGCCCGCATCGTGACCATCGCGCGCGGCTTCGTCGAAGAACTGCGAGTGCGTGAAATTCATTTCCGTGCCTTCGTCGACGGGACGAAACGTGATCGTCACGAGCGAGCGGCGCTCGGGCAGCGTCACCCACTGCCACGTAAACACGAGCTTGCGGTCGGCCTCGACTTCCTGATATTCGCCGCGGCAGTCATGCGTTTCGCCGTCGAGCGTCTGGAACACCACGCGAAAACGGCCGCCCACGCGCGGATCGGCTTCGGCGCTCAGCACCGGCCCGGCGTCGGGGCCCCACCAGCGCGCCATCAACTCCGGTCTCGTCCACGCGGCATAGACTTTCTGCGGCGGCGCCTTCAGGCGCCGCACGATCGTCAGGCTCGGCTTCTGCATATTCACTCCTCTCCTTCGACAAAATCGGCGAGCCGGTCGAGGCTCGCGGACCAGAAGCGCTCATAGCGTCTGAGCCACGCCATCGCCTCTTTCATTGGGCCGGCCACCAGGTCAACCGACACGGTCCGCCCATGCTTGGCGCGCGTGATGAGCCCGGCGTCGCTCAGCACGTCGAGATGCTTCATGACGGCGGGCAGCTTGAGCGGCAATGGGCGTGCGATTTCCGTGACGGACAGGCCCGGCTCCCGCTCGAGGCGGGCGAGGATGGCCCGCCGCGTAGGGTCCACCAGCGCGGAAAACGTACGATCGAGTTGACTGACAGGAGACTTCACCATGTGGTGAACTATAGAGACTCGGCGCGCGGTGTCAAGGTGTTCTATGTCTACTTTTTCTCGGAGCTTGAGACCGGGGAATTGGCGCGGCGCTGAGCAACGTATCCAACCTCGCCTGCGCCGCGAACCGCGATCAGCTCGTCAGCGCGTTGCGCTTGCTGGCGGGCACGCTGAAAGATCGTCCGCGCGCGCTGTTCGGCACGATTTGACGCGCTACGTGCGTAGCGGTCTGAAGAAGCTGCGGATCTCGGCGGCCAGCAGGTCAGGCTTCTCCATCGCGGCGAAATGGCCGCCGCCCGGCATGTCCGTCCACTGCGCGACGTTGAAGGTTCGTTCGAGCCAACTGCGCGGCGGATGGCTGATCTCTTTCGGAAAGCGCGCAAAGCCGACGGGCGGCACTATGCGCTGGCCTTCGGCAAAACGCATCGGCTGAAGGCGGTTCTCCCAATACATCTGTATGGCCGGCCCGATGCATTGCGTGTACCAGTAGAGCGAAATGTTGGTCAGCAACTCGTCCTTCGAAAACACGCGTTCGACGTCGCCTTCGCAATCGCTCCACGCGCGGAATTTTTCGGCGATCCAGGCGGCGAGTCCAACCGGCGAATCGTTCAGCGAGGCGGCGAGCGTCAGCGGCTTCGTCGCGTGCATGTGGGCATAGCCGCCTTCGAGTGCGGCCCAGTCGTTTTTCTCGCGCAAAAAGCGCTCTTCTTCCGATGTCAACGGTCGTTGCGCCGCGCCGATTGCCGGCTCGTAGGAACTCGGCAGGAAGTTCAAATGAACGCCGTCGACGGCCTGCGGATGCCGCGCCGCCAGCGCAAGCGATACACCCGCGCCAAGGTCGCCGCCTTGCGCGCCGAAGCGCCGATAGCCAAGCCCGCTCATCAGCGACACCCAAAGATCCGCGACCTGAAACGCCGACGTGCCCGGTTGCGCGGGCGCCGGCGAAAACGCGAAGCCAGGCAGCGAAGGCACGACCACATCGAACGAGTCCGCGGGATCGCCGCCGAACGCCGTGGGATCGCAGAGCCGTTCGAGCAGCGCCTCGAACTCGACAAACGAACCGGGCCAACCATGCGTGACGACGAGCGGATAAGGCGCGTGACCCACGCCGCGCCGATGAATGAAATGCACGCGCTGTCCCTGCACATCGGCGATGAATTGCGGCTGCCGGTTCAGGCGCTGCTCGGCCGCGCGCCAGTCGAACCGGTTCGCCCAATAGTCGACGAACTCGCGCAGCCATGCAGGGTCGATACCCTGCTGCCACGCGAGCGACGGCGTCGCGGGCGCCCAGCGCGTTGCACGAATACGTCGGTGAAGATCGTCGATGTCGGCATCAGGCACGGCGATATGAAACGGTTCGATTTGCATGGGCGTCATCCAGGTTGAAGTAGCCGATAGCGCACTGCCGAGCCGCGAGACTCGCGGCAATGCGCTCGCGCGAACCACGAAATTATCGGCATGGTACACAATGGCCGCATTTCCGTTTTGTGCGCTGGAGATCGACATGCTGGGAGCGCTCGCCGCCCTGCTTCTATTTCAATGCCTTGGAGAAGGCGTGTCTTACGTATTCCATTTGCCGGTGCCCGGCCCGGTGATCGGCATGCTGTTGCTGTTCGGCTTCATCATGATGCGCCCACAAACGGCGGACGCAATCGAGCCGACCGCGCTCGAATTGCTGCGGCATCTGTCGCTGCTGTTCGTGCCTGCGGGCGTCGGCATCATGGTGTCGGCAAGCCGCATTCGCGGCGATGCCGTTGCGGTGATCGTCTCGATTGCCGTCAGCACGACGCTCGCGATTGCGGTCGCCGCGCTCGTCACCCGCGCGTTGATGCGCCGGCAGCAGCGCCGGCAACCACACGATCGCGCCGATACGGAGGCCGCACAATGACCGCGTTACCCAAGCTGGGCGCGATCTGGGTCTATCTTGCGGCAAGCCCGCTGCTCGGCCTCACCATCACGTTGATCGCGTATCTGATCGCGCAGACGTTGTATGCGAAGGCGCGTTTCAATCCGCTCGCCAATCCGGTGTTGATCGCGGTCGCGCTGCTGGTCGCGGTGCTCGAGATCACGGGCACGCCGTACGCCACGTATTTCGAGGGCGCGCAGTTCGTGCACTTCCTGCTCGGTCCCGCGACGGTCGCGCTCGCGTTGCCGCTCTTTCGTCAGTGGCCGAAGCTGCGGCGCTATGCGTTGCCGCTGTTAGGCGGGCTCGTCGCCGGCTCGTTGACCGCGATCGTTTCGGCGATCGGCGTGGCCGCGCTGTTCGGCGCATCGCATCAAACGCTCGCGTCGCTCGCACCGAAATCCGCGACGACGCCGATCGCGATGGCCGTCGCGTCCGAAATCGGCGGGATTCCGTCGTTGACCGCAGTGCTCGTTATATCGACGGGCGTCTTCGGCGCGGTCTTCGCACGGGCCATCCTCAACGCGCTGAAGATCGCAGAACCCGAAGTGCGCGGTTTCGCACTCGGCATAGCGTCGCATGGCATCGGCACGGCGCGCGCCTTCCAGGTCAGCGAGCAGATGGGCGCGTTTGCAGGGCTCGGCATGGGGCTTAACGGCGTGTTCACCGCGTTCGTGGTTCCTGTGCTGATGCCGGTTGTTGCACGCTGGTTGGGTGTGTGAGCGAAGGTTTCTTTCATGCTTCAGAAACAGATTAGCCCGTGAATCAAGGGCTAATCTGAAACACGCCGGCGCGCTTAGCTCCGCATCGCGGACAGTAACGGCGTCGACTTAAGCATTAACTAATTCGCCATCCGAACTAATCAAAGAGCGCGGCCCGCACGCACTCCCGACACCTCATCAGAACGCTGCCCGCCCATTCGTCCCGCATAGTTTGAAGCGCCGTCTGTTTTATGCCATGCTAGCCACGCCCCAAAAGGATCATCACGGCTAGTCATCAAAAGAGAGGGCGTGAGAGGCGACCAATCCTGTTGTCCATTCCTCAGGAGGAGACATGATTGTGTCATCGCAAGCGCGCAGCATTCGCTGTGCCGGACGCGCGCCCGGCGTCGCCGGTTTCCCCGCTTTTTTATCGCAGCCTTCCCTTCCCGCCGCGCGGTTCAAGTACCTGCATCGCGCGGCCGCCGTGTCGAGCTTCGCTTTCCTAATCGGACTGTCGTCCGTCTGTCACGCCGACACGCAGGTCGGCGGCACGTTGCCGCCCGCGCCGGACATACTCTATGGCGACCTGTTCGTGGCCGTGCAAACGGCGCAGATCTATCCGGACCAGAAGACCTTCGTCGATGCAACGCCGAATGCGGATCCCGCCGCAATCGTGCAGCTTTATCACCAGCAGAGGAGCAAGCCCGGCTTCTCGCTCGCGAACTTCGTGAATCAGTACTTCACGCCGCCGAGCGAGCCGGTCATCACGCCGCCCGCGAATCAGACGCTGCGTGAGCACATCAACTGGCTGTGGCCCGCGCTCACACGCACGACCATGAGCGCGCCGCCGAACAGCTCGCTGATTCCCTTGCCGAAGCCATACGTGGTGCCCGGCGGACGCTTTCGCGAAGGCTACTACTGGGACACCTACTTCACGATGCTGGGCCTTCAGGAAGCGGGCCGCGAAGATCTCGTCGACAACATGCTCGACAACTTCGCGTACATGATCGACACGTTCGGCCATATTCCCAACGGCAATCGCACGTACTACCTCGACCGCTCGCAGCCACCCTTCTTCTCGCATATGGTCGAACTCGCGGCCAAGGTGGAAGGACGCGGCGTCTATCAGAAGTACCTGCCGGCGCTGCGCAAGGAATACGGCTACTGGATGCAGGGCGAAAGCTCGACGCCGGCCGGATCGGCGACGCGCAACGTGGTCGTGATGCCCGATCGCACGGTGCTGAACCGCTACTGGGACGAGCTCGACACGCCTCGCGACGAGTCTTATCTTGAGGACATTCAGACCGCGCAAAAGGCGACCGGGCGCAATCCGAACGACGTCTACCGCGAACTGCGCGCCACCGCCGAAAGCGGCTGGGATTTCAGCTCGCGCTGGTTCGGCGACAACATGACGCTCGCGACGGTGCGCACCACGTCGATCATCCCCGTCGATCTCAACAGCCTGATGTTCCACCTGGAGATCACCATCGCGAAGGGCTGCGGCGAGACGCGCGATTTCCGCTGTGTCGGCGAATTCGCGGGACGCGCGGCGAAGCGCGCGCTCGGCATCAATCGCTACTTGTGGAACGCGAACGGCTACTACGGCGACTATGACTGGCAACTCGCCAAACCGCGCGACAACAAAACCGCGGCGATGGTGTTCCCGCTGTTCGTCGGCGCCGCGTGGCCGGATCGCGCGAAAAAGACCGCGCAGCAGGTGCAATCGACGTTGTTGCAACCAGGCGGCCTCGTCACGACGACCTACAACACCACGCAGCAGTGGGATGCGCCGAACGGCTGGGCGCCGTTGCACTGGGTCGCGATCCAGGGCTTGAAGCGCTATGGCCAGGACGCGCTCGCGCAGCAGATCGGCACGCGCTTTCTCGCCGACGTGAAAGGCGTCTATGCGTCGGACAAGAAGCTCGTCGAGAAATACGTAGTGGAAGGCGCGGGCACTGGCGGTGGCGGCGGAGGCGAATATCCGCTTCAGGACGGCTTTGGCTGGACGAACGGCGTGACGCTGAAACTGCTGGACCTGTATAGCCCCGGCGAGTGAGTTCGCCGCGGCGCGAGGAGACCAGAGGCTGGCGGCAGACTCCCGGGACGTAGAAACACTGTATAAAAACACAGTATAATGACACGCATGAACCCGTCATTTCCTGGCCGGGGCCTGCGCGCCCGGCGTTGAATCATGGTGTCCCAGCAAGGCCTGTTTGCCCCCGAGCCCGTTACCCTGTTTAGCGACAACGAAGGCGGAATGCGTTATCTGCCCGACCTGGTCCCGCTTGCGCTCGCGCAGCAGTGGTTCGGCGAGGCGCTGAAGAACATCGGCTGGAGCAGCCATCAGCGGATGATGTACGAGCGCGAGGTGGCCGTGCCTCGGCTGATCGCCACGTTCCTGCGCGAATCGGCGGACTTGCCGGCGCCGCTTGGCGAGGCGTTCGAAGCCGTGCGCTCGCTCGTCGGCGCGCCGTTTAACCGCGTGGGTCTGAACCTGTATCGCGACGAACACGACAGCGTCGCGCCGCACAGCGACAAGACGGCGAACCTGGTGCGCGGCGAGCCGATCGCGATCGTATCGCTCGGCGCTGCCCGTCGCATGACGATCCGCCCGAAGAAAGGCCCCGGCCGCGCGGTGCATGTCGACCTCGAGCCGGGTAGCTGTCTGGTGATGAGCTACGCGTCGCAGTTCACGCACGACCACGGCATTCCAAAGCTCGGCGAGCGCGTCGGGCCGCGTATCAGCCTGGCATTTCGCTGCTACAACGGGCCACGGGAGTAGGCACGCCTGCGCGCGCGCAAGCCCCCGCCCCCATCCCCCGCCCAATCACACGGCAAAAACGTCCGGATTTTCGAGCAAGGGCACAAACTTACCGCTGCGGCCATCGAGTGCAAGCATCACGCCGCTTTCAATCTGGAAGAGCCAGCCATGCAGTTGCAGCGTCTTGTTCGCGAGCCCGACCGCCACCGACGGATGCGTGCGGATATTAGCCAGTTGGGCCACCACGTTGTCCTTGACCAGCGCGTCGAGACGTTCCGCCGCCGACTCATAGGTGCGCGACGCATTGATCGCCTTCGCGGCATCGGCGTGACGCAGCCAGCCCGCCACCGCCGGCAGATGTTCGAGGTTGGTGTTGCTCGAGATCGCGGTCATCGCGCCGCAATTCGAGTGGCCGCATATCACGATGTCGCGTACGCCGAGCACCGCGACCGCATATTCGACGGTCGCCGACACGCCGCCCGGCTCGGGACCATACGAGGGCACGATATTGCCCGCGTTGCGAATCACGAACAGCGCGCCGGGTTCCGACTGCGTCAGCAGTTCGGGCACCACGCGGCTGTCCGAGCACGTCACGAAAAGCGCGCTCGGGCTTTGCGCGGCGGACAGGCGCTTGAACAAAGCGCTTTGCTGCGGAAACACGTCGCGTTGAAAGCGGATCAAGCCCTCGATGATTTCCTGCAAGATGTTCTCTCCGATAGTCGAAGGTTCGAAGTTGCGCGGCGCGCAGCGCACAGCCGCTACGGATTCGCGCGACTATACCGCGTTGCCGCGTTGCCACGCGATAGGCATGCGCCGCCGAGGCCGCCGCGTAACACGCCGCGCCAGTGCGGCCCGGCGTGTGTGTCCTTGCCGCGTCGTCGCGCCGTCAAAGCCGGCGCATGCCGGCCCCGGCTACGACGACCTCACGGCCCCGTCTTGTCGAAATCGCGCGTTTCGAGTTCCACCGATTGCCCGCCGTTTTTTTCGAGCACCCGCTTGGTGGCGTTTTCGATCTGCGCGCGGTTCGCCTCGAACGTGCCCACGAGATCGTGCGCCGACGGCCCGCCGTTGCCGAAATGGTCGTTGAGCGCGTCGAGCGATACGCTGCACCAGACGTCCTTTCCGTCGACATTGGCTTCGAAGGCGACGCGCGCAGCCGCCACCACTTCACGGCGTCCGGTGAATTCGATCCTCATAATGATCCTCCATGTGTCGAAAGAATTGCGGGAGTCGCAAGCGTTGTGCCATGACGGCACGCACCGCTTCACTGCAGCACTACGCTGCGAAGATTCCCTGCAAGGTGCATACTCGCTTTCGGCCGCTCGAACGGCCACGCCGACGTCATAGCGCCGACCGCGCATCATGCATCAGCCAGGCGCCGCCCGGCAGACGCACCCACTATTCTGATACCAACTTCGCCCCATGTCCCGCCATCCGCAATCGTCGCGTCCTTTGGTCATTGCCGCCGTCATGGCTTCGATGGCGATGGTCGCCATCGAAGCCACCATCGTATCCACCGCCATGCCGCAGATCGTCGCACAACTCGGCGATCTGCATCTGTATAGCTGGGTCTTCTCGTCGTTCCTGCTCGCTCAAACGGCGATGACCGTCGTGTTCGGCAAGCTGGCCGATCTCTACGGCCGCAAGCCGATCATGCTGGCGGGCATCGCGATCTTTCTGATCGGCTCCGTGCTCGCGGGCTTCGCGTGGTCGATGCCGGCCATGATCGCATTCCGGCTGATTCAGGGCGTCGGCGCGGGCGCGATCCAGCCGGTCACGCTGACCATCGTCGCGGACCTGTATCCGGCGCGCGAACGCGGCAAGGTGCAAGGTTATCTCGCGAGCGTGTGGGCGATTTCGGCAGTCGTCGGGCCGATGGTCGGCGGCTTCATCATCCACAACATGTCGTGGGCGTGGATCTTCTGGATGAACGTGCCGATCGGCCTCGCCTCGGCTGCGGGCTTCATCGCTTTCCTGCGCGAGGGTGAGCGGCACGCGCGCCCTTCCATCGACTTCGCGGGCGCAGCGCTCTTCATGGCCGCCATCGCCGCGTTGATGACGGCGCTCACCTACGCGGGCGACGACGACCTCGCGCATGCGTCGATGGCCGGCGCGGCGTTCGTCGTGTGCCTGCTGCTGTTCGTCGCGCAAGAGCGCCGCGCCAGGGAGCCGATGATCTCGTTCGCACTGTGGAGCCGCCGCCCGATTGCCGCGTGCAACGGCGCGACCTTGCTCTCCGGCATGATCCTGATGGGCTCGACCACGTTCCTGCCGATGTACGTGCAAGGCGTGCTGAACCGCTCGCCCGTGATCGCCGGCCTTGCACTGACGATGATGATGGTCGGCTGGCCCGTCGGCGCCACGCTCGCTGCCAAGGTGTTTCACCGCATCGGCCTGCGGCGCATGCTGATCGCCGGCAGTGCGTTCATTCCGGTCGGCGCGGTGCTGCTGCTGTTTCTCGCGCCGGGCGGCTCGCCGCTCGTCGCCGCGTTCGGCTCGCTCATCATGGGCTTCGGCATGGGCACGTCGAGCGTCAGTTGCCTCATCCTGATCCAGGAAATCGTCAAGATGGAGGAGCGCGGCAGCGCGACGGCGTCGAACCTCTTCTCGCGTAATCTCGGCAGCACGCTCGGCGCGACGCTGTTCGGCGCGGTGCTCAACTTCGGGCTGAGTCATTCGGGAGGCAGCGCCGCCGTCAGGTCCGATCAACTGAAAAGCCTGCTGCAAAATCAGGCGGCGAATTTCGGCGGCGGCGACGCGATCCGCATGGTGCTGCATCAATCGCTGCACCTCACGTTCATGTCGATCTTCGCGATTGCGATTTTTGTGGTCGTGCTGCTGACGCTGGTGCCGGCGATCCACATCGGCGCGGAGAAAAAGATGCCGCTGGAGGCGCTGGCGCCGCTGGAAGATTGAGGCTTTGCGATGCGAGCTGCGCGACGGCAAGCCAACGCCGCCGCTTCGCGCCGCCCATGCGCAACGCGTCAGCCCTTCGCGTACAGCGTCGAGTCGGCAAACCCTTCAGCCGCGAGCACGTCGCCGACCAGAATCAACGCGGTGCGCTCGATCTGCGTCGACTGCACCTTGCCGAGAATATCGTCGAGCGTACCGGTGATCTTTTCTTCGTCCGGCCAGCTCGCGCGATAGATCACCGCGATCGGACATGCGCCGCCGTAATGCGGCCGCAATTCGTCGACGATACGCGCAAGGTGCCGCACGCCCAGGTGAATCGCCATCGTCGCACGATGCCGCGCGAGATCGGCAAGTTGCTCGCCTTCGGGCATCGCGGTTTTCGTCGCGTAGCGCGTGAGAATGAGCGTCTGCGAAACGCCGGGCAACGTCAGCTCGCAGCCGAGCGCGGCCGCGCTGGCAGCGGTCGCCGTCACGCCCGGCACGATCTCGTACGGAATCGCCAGTTCGCGCAGTCTGCGAATCTGTTCGCCGATCGCGCCATACAACGACGGGTCGCCCGAATGCACGCGCGCCACATCCTGGCCTTTATCGTGTGCGCGTTTCAGCAAGGCCACGATCTGATCGAGATCAAGCTCAGCGGTGTTGACGACATCGACCGCCGAATGTCCTTCGAGCACCGCAGCCGGTACGAGCGAACCGGCATACAGAATCACCGGACAACGGCGCACGAGGCGCTGCCCTTTCACCGTGATTAGTTCGGGGTCCCCAGGACCCGCGCCGATAAAAAACACCGTCATTCAAAGCTCCATGATTGATGCAGACCATTCAGTGCGACCGAGGCAACGCTTCGAGCAAACTGGCCGCGCTGTCAAACTCGCGATCCACCGCAGGCAATGACGGCCGGCGCAGCATCACAACCGGCAAGCGGCGCTCGCGTGCGACTTCGAGCTTCGCTTCGGTCGCGCTGCCGCCGCTATTCTTGCTGACGAGCACGTCGAAGCGTTGCAGCGCGAACAGCGCGCGTTCGCCTTCCAGTGTGAACGGTCCGCGCGCCGCGAGTATGCGAGCGCGTGCGGTATCCGCGTGCGAATCGAGGCAGCGCACGAACCAGAACTGATGCGCGGGAATCTCGTCGAGATGCGCGAGCGGTTCGCGTCCAAGCGTGAAGAGCGGCCGCGCGAATGGCGCCAGCGCCGCCGTGAGTTCGTCCCAGTCATCGACCATGCGCCAGTCGTCGCCGGCTTGCGGCTGCCAGGCGGGCCGGCGCAGCGCCCAGCACGGCACGCGCGCGGACCTGGCCGCCTGCGCCGCGTTCGCGCTAATTTGCGCCGCGTACGGATGCGTCGCGTCGATCACGAGGCCGATCGCCTCCTGTTCGATATAGCGCTGCATCCCTTCACTGCCGCCGAAGCCGCCCACGCGCACCGCGCAGCGCAGATCGTCGGGCACCTTGCCGAGTCCGGCGAGACTGTAGACATCGTGCGCGGCAAGCTGCCGCGCGATGTGCAACGCGTCGCCGGTGCCGCCGAGCAGCAGAACCCGCGTCATCGCGCCGCTCCGATCAGATTGCCCTGGCGGTCGATCGCGAATGTCTCGACGCTCACCTGCGGCGGCACGATCTCGCGCGCCACGCGAAGCGCATGTTCACAGACGATGTCGGCAAGCGGCACCTGTTGCGCATGCGCGAGCGCGACGGCCTGCTGACTCGTGTTGGCCGCGCGAATCGCGGCCTGCAACGCGTCGTCGGCGCCGTGTTCGGCGGCCCATACGGCGAGCCGTTCAAGGTCGATGCTCGAGTTGCGGCTATGCAGATCGAGGTGGCCCGCCGCGAGCTTGCTCAGCTTGCCGAAGCCGCCGCAAATGCTCAGCCGCTCGACCGGCGCGCGCTTCATATGCTTGAGCACCGCGCCGACGAAATCGCCCATTTCGATCAACGCGATGTCGGGCAAGCCGTAATGCGCGCGCATCGCGTCTTCGCTGGCGTTGCCGGTGCAGGCGGCGACATGCGTATAGCCGTTCGCGCGCGCGACGTCGATGCCTTGATGAATCGACGCGATATACGCCGAGCACGAGAACGGGCGCACGATGCCGGTCGTGCCCAGAATCGACAGCCCGCCGAGAATGCCGAGCCGCGGGTTCATCGTCTTGAGCGCGAGCGCTTCGCCGCCCTCGACGCCGATCGTCACTTCGAAGCCGCCGCGATAGCCGTGCTCGGCGGCGAGTTCGGCGAGGTGCGCGGTCATCATCTGACGCGGCACGGGGTTGATCGCCGGCTCGCCGACCGCGAGCGTCAGACCGGCGCGCGTGACGGTGCCCACGCCCGGTCCGGCGCGAAACACCACGCCCGCTTCCGCGACGAGGCGCACGCGCGCGAACACCACGGCGCCGTGCGTGACGTCGGGATCGTCGCCGGCGTCCTTGATCGTGCCGGCCTCGGCGCCGTCGTCGGTCAGGCGGCAGAACACGAGCGGCATCGGCACATGCTGGCCCTTCGGCAACACGATTTCGGCGATGTCGCTGACCACGCCCGCGAGCAGCAGACGCGCCGCCGCCAGCGACGTCGCGGTGGCGCAACTGCCGGTCGTGTAGCCGCTGCGCAGCGGCGCGGGTTGTTCGGGGGTCTCGTCGCGCATCGCGGTCAGGCGGAGCGTTCGGGCTGTGGGCGGCTTGCGGCGCGCTCGTCGCCGCAGGGCTTCACCACATCGAGCAAGGTGATCGGCAGCGCCTGCCGCCACGTATCGAATCCGCCGAGCGGTTGTGCATCGGCAAGCGCGATGCGCGTCAGCGTGCCGCCATGCTGTTCGCGCCATGCGGCAAGCGCCGCCTCGCCTTGCAACGTCACCGCGTTGGCGACCAGCCGGCCGCCGTCGCGCAGACTCGCCCAGCACGCGTCGAGTACACCCGGCACCGTCACGCCGCCGCCGATGAACACCGCATCCGGCGTCGGCAGCCCGTCGAGTGCTTCAGGCGCGCGGCCCGCGACGAGTTGCAGCCCCGGCACGCCCAACGCATCGCGATTGTGTTCGATAAAGCGCTGCCGCTCCGCGTGCGCTTCAATGGCAATCGCGCGGCAAGCCGGATGCGCGCGCATCCATTCGATGCCAATCGAGCCGCTGCCCGCGCCCACGTCCCACAGCAATTCGCCGGGCGTCGGGGCGAGGCGCGCGAGCGTGATCGCGCGCACATCGCGTTTGGTCAACTGGCCGTCGTGGCGAAACGCGTCGTCGGGCAAGCCGCAAGTGAGCGGCAGACGCGGCGCGCCATCCGTCGCGCGGCATTCGAGCGCGATCAGGTTCAGCGCGGCAACGTCGCGCGCGGACCACTGATCCGCGCGGCCGTCGATGCGCCGCTCCGCGTCGCCGCCGAGATGTTCGAGCACGGTCATGCGCGTCGCGCCGAAGCCGCGCGCGTTCAGCAGCGCAGCGAGCGCCGCGGGCGTGCCGCCGTCCGCGCTCAACACGAACACGCGCGCGCCGTCATGCAGATGCGCGTTCAGCGTCGGCTGCGGCCGGCCGACCAGCGACACGACGGCCGCATC
This sequence comes from Paraburkholderia sp. RL17-368-BIF-A, assembly GCF_046054045.1. Classification (NCBI taxonomy): domain Bacteria; kingdom Pseudomonadati; phylum Pseudomonadota; class Betaproteobacteria; order Burkholderiales; family Burkholderiaceae; genus Paraburkholderia; species Paraburkholderia sp. RL17-368-BIF-A. Next base: position 483,770 of record NZ_JARESN010000002.1, on the reverse strand, counting down.
CTGCAACGGCCAGCCAAGCCGGGCGGCGGCCAGCGACAACGACGAAGGTGCGGGCAGCACGCGCAACTCGTCGGCCGGCAACTGCCTGGCCAGCGTCGCGCCGACGCCGAACAGCATCGGATCGCCGCTCGCCAGCACGCAGACGGAGCGGCCGCGCTCGGCGAGCAACGGCGCGAGATCGAACGGACGCGGCCACGCGGCGCGGCGCGCGGCAAGCCGCGCCGGCAGCATCGACAGATGACGCTCGCCGCCGTAAATCGCCGACGCCTCCAGCAACGCACGCCGCGCGGGCCGTCCCAAACCGGCGAAGCCGTCGTCGCCGATGCCCACTACCGTCAGCCACGCCGGCATGCATCCTTCCTCATGATGTCTCTCAAAACAATGCGCTGCGCCACGCCGGTCAAAGCGTCCAGCCTCGTTGTGCTATCCGAAAAAAGGCATAATACAGCCGCCGGTGCCCTTCGGGGCCTAAGAGGGAACACAGCGGGGAAACCATCGCCGCTGCGGCTGCCCCCGCAACTGTATGCAGCGAGTCCGCCTGCGCTAAGCGCCACTGGTTCGACCGGGAAGGCCGCGGCGGACGACGACCTGCGAGCCAGGAGACCTGCCGGCGAGACTGTTCGTGCCAGCCAACATCGGGCGGGGTGTACCGATGCCGCAGCCAAGCCGCTTTATCGCTTGCTCGGGCCGTCGCGCGACGCTAACCGCGGTGTCCGTCTTGAATCGAGCTTCTCCCTCCTCCACTGTATTGCCTGACGCGGCTTTCGCGCTGCGGCCCTCGGCGTGTCCGGGGCTCGCGCGGATCGTCGCCGCGCGCGACGGCGGCATCTGCCGGATCAAGCTGCCGGGCGGCGAGCTGAGCGCGGCTCAGGCCCACGCGATCGCGGATGCGAGCACGCGGCACGCGGCGGGCGTGATCGAGTTGACGAACCGCGCGAATCTGCAACTGCGCGGCGTTCGTGGCGGCGAGGAAGCGGCGTTGATTGCGGCGTTGGTCGATGCGGGGCTTGGGCCTTTGGCGGAGGCTGGTGCTGATGCTCCCGCCGAGGCCGATGCGAACTCTGCCGCCGCCCTCACCGCTTCAGCCGCCGACGACATCCGCAATGTGATGATCAGCCCTGCCGCGGGGCGCGACCGTTCTGCGCTTTTCGACACAAGGCCGCTTTGCACGACTTTGCTCGCGCTCTTGCAAAGCGACGCGCGTTTCGCGGCGCTGTCGCCGAAATTCGCGCTGCTCGTCGACGGCGGCGAGCGTCTTGCGCGGCTCGATCATCCGCATGACGTGTGGCTCGCGGCATCGCAGGGTGGTTCCGGCGAGATCCGCTTCGTGTTCGGCCTCGCCGGTTGTCCACCGGTTGCTGCGACGAATTCGGCGACGATTCATGCAGGCGCACTCGCCGCCGTGCTGCCGTCGCAAGTTCCGGCGCTGGTGCGGGCGCTGCTGCATACGTTTCTCGATCTCGCCGCCGACTCCGACACGACCCGCATGCGTCACCTGCTCGCCGAACATTCCGCCGACGCAATCCTGCGACACGCGCAAACCTACGTCGATTTCCCGTTGGCACGCGACGCAGCGCTCGCCGAGTGGCAGCGCAGCACGCCCGCCGATGCCACGCTGCGCGTCGGCGCTCACGCCCAGCGTATCGCGGGAACGTGGCACGTCGGCGGTCAACCGCTGCTCGGCCGCATCGACGCAACCGCGCTGCATGGCCTCGCTTCGCTGGCGCGGCAACACGCGAACGGCGCGCTACGCATCACGCCGTGGCAAAGCGTTCTGCTGCCCGACATCGCCACACATGCCGTGCCCGCCGTGCTTACCGCGCTAAAAACGCTCGGCTTTGCGTGCGACCTGGACGACCCCGCTTCACGCCTCATCGCGTGCGCCGGTTCCACCGGCTGTGCAAAAAGTCTCGCGGATACCAAAGCCGACGCGCTCGCGCTCGCCGCGCGCCTGCCCGCGGGCGTCGACGTGCACCTGAGCGGCTGCCCGCGCTCCTGCGCCGCCGCGCATTGCGCGCCGTTCACGCTGCTTGCCGCGGCGCCCGGCCTCTACGATCTTTACCGGCGCGACGCACAGCCGGGTTTCGGCGAATGCGTCGCGCGCCGACTGACGATCGCACAAGCCGCCGACACCCTCGCGCAACTCGCCCAAGCCGGACAGACGCACGCCCAGGACGCACGACCAGAATGCCCGACTCAAATGAGTGATACCGATGCTTGATTACATTCGCGACGGTCAGGAGATCTATCGCCAATCCTTCGCGACGATCCGCGCCGAAGCCGATCTGTCGCGCATCCCCGCCGACCTCGAAAAGCTCGCGGTGCGCGTGATCCACGCGTGCGGGATGGTCGACGTGATCGGCGATCTCGCGTTCTCGCCGAATGCCGGCACGGAGGGGCGCCTCGCGCTCGCGCAAGGTGCGCCGATTCTCTGCGACGCCGGCATGGTCGCGCAAGGCATCACGCGCGCGCGCCTGCCCGCGAACAACGACGTGATCTGCACGCTCACGCACGAAGACGTGCCCGACCTCGCGCGCGAACTCGGCAACACGCGCTCGGCCGCCGCGCTCGAATTGTGGCGTCCGCGTCTTGCGGGCAGCGTCGTCGTGATCGGCAATGCGCCGACCGCGCTGTTTCATCTGCTCGACATGCTCGATGCCGGCGCGCCGAAACCCGCGCTGATTCTCGGCTTTCCGGTCGGCTTCGTCGGCGCGGCCGAATCGAAAGCCATGCTCGCGGGCGACAGCCGCGGCGTGCCGTATGTCGTCGTGCATGGCCGCCGCGGCGGCAGCGCGATGGCCGCCGCCGCGGTCAACGCGCTGGCGACGGAGGTCGAATGACCGCCGCGCCGCAACGTGCAGGGCGTCTCTTCGGACTCGGCGTGGGTCCGGGCGATCCCGAACTCATCACGCTCAAAGCACTGCGTCTCCTGAAGGCCGCGCCGGTGGTCGCGTACTTCGTCGCGAAGGGCAAGAAGGGCAACGCGTTCAGCATCATCGAGGCGCATTTGCACGACGCGCAGCAGCATCTGCCGCTCGTCTATCCCGTGACGACCGAGGCGCTCGAGCCGCCGCTTTCGTACGAAGCGATCATCGCGGACTTCTACGACACGGCCGCGCAGATCGTCGGCGGACATCTGGACGCGGGGCGCGACGTCGCGGTGATCTGCGAAGGCGATCCGTTTTTCTACGGCTCGTATATGTATCTGCACGACCGGCTCGCCGCGCGCTACGAGAGCGAGGTCGTGCCGGGCGTGTGCTCGATGCTCGGCGGCGCGGCCGTGCTCGGGGCGCCGCTCGTCTATCGCAACCAGAGCCTGTCGGTGCTGTCGGGCGTGCTGCCCGAAGACGAACTGCGCCGCCGTCTCGCCGATGCCGACGCCGCCGTTGTGATGAAACTCGGCCGCAACTTCGACAAGGTGCGGCGCGTGCTCGGCGATCTCGGCCTCGCGCATCGCGCGTTGTACGTCGAGCGCGCGACGATGGGCAATCAGCGCATCGTGCCGCTCGCCGAAGTCGATCCGATGGCGTCGCCGTATTTCTCGCTGCTCGTCGTGCCGGGGGAAAAATGGCAAGGATGATGCCGCCCGCCATCGTCATTCTGGGCGTGGGCGCGTTGGACACGGCGCGGCGCATTCAGGCGCTCACGGCCGGTTCGCAGGTGCATGCGCTGCAAGGACGCGTGCAGGCCGATGTCGCTTACACAGAACTCGGCGCGCATCTGCGCGAGCTGTACGCGCGCGGCACGCCGATCATCGCGCTGTGCGCGGCCGGCATCGTGATTCGCTGCGTCGCGCCGCTCTTGTCGAACAAGGGCGCGGAGCCGCCGGTGCTGGCCGTCGCCGAAGACGGCAGCGCGGTCGTGCCGCTGCTCGGCGGCCTTGCCGGCGTCAACGTAATGGCGCGCGACATCGCGGCCGCGCTCGGTGTCTCGCCCGCCATCACGACGAGCGGAGAACTGCGGTTCGGCACCTGCGTGCTGAATCCGCCCGAAGGCTACGCGCTCGCCGATCCAGGCCAGGGCAAGCGCTTCGTGTCGGATCTGCTGGCGGGCGAAAGCACGCGCGTCGAAGGCGACGCGCCGTGGCTCGACGACGCGCAACTGCCGCGTTCCGCATCCGCGCGGCTCGCGATTCGCGTGACGCCGCACGCGTGGAATGGGCGCGAGGATGAGCTTGTGATTCATCCACGCAGCGTGGTTGCGGCGGTGGCGTTGGGAGAAGCGTCGGAGATTGTCGCTCGCGTGCGCGCTTCACTTGAGGCGCACGGGCTTGCTCCGCTTTCGCTCGCGGCGTTGGTGGCGTCGTCGGAAGATATGGCGCACGCGGCGTTGGCCGAAGCCGCCGCAAGCCTGAACGTGCCGCTGCGTTTTGTCGAACCTCGTTCCGCAGACGACCGCTCATCGGCGAGCGTGCTGCACACGCTCTTAAACGCCGCATTGCGCATCCCTTACGAAACGCTCAACGACGACCACGCCCAAGGCGTCGCGCTCGCCCTATCGCCTTTGGCCATCGATCCCCACACGATAGGCCGTGCGCGCGGCCGCCTAACGGTGATCGGCCTCGGCCCCGGCAGCGCCGATCTCATGGTGCCCGCCGCCCGGGACGCGCTCGACGAAGCCACCGACATCCTCGGCTACGAGACCTACGTGAAAATGGCCGGCCCGCTGCGCGCCGACCAGCGTGTGCACGCGACCGACAACCGCGAGGAAATGCAGCGCGCGCGCCATGCATTCGAACTCGCGAGCGAGGGACGCTCGGTGGTGATGGTGTCGTCCGGCGACCCCGGCGTGTTCGCGATGGCCGCGGCCGTGCTCGAAGCGCTCGACGCGTCGGACAACAACGCGTGGGCCGCCGTCGAACTCAGCATCGTGCCGGGCGTATCGGCCGCGCTCGCCACCGCCGCGCAAGCGGGTGCGCCGCTCGGCCATGACTTCTGCATGCTGTCGCTGTCGGACAATCTGAAGCCGTGGAGCATCATCGAAAACCGCTTGCGGCATGCAGCGCAAGCGGACCTCGTGATGGCGTTCTACAACCCGATTTCGCGCGCCCGTCCGTGGCAACTCGACAAGGCGCTCGACATCGTGCGTGAATACCGCGCGGCCGATACGCCGGTCGTGCTCGGACGCGACATCGGCAGACCGGGCGGCACGCTGCGCACGGTCACGCTGGCCGAACTGCATTCCGCCGATGTCGACATGCGCACGATGGTGATCGTCGGCTCGTCAACGACGCGCCGCTTTAGCAAAGGCGCGCAATGGGTCTATACGCCGCGCTGGTATCAATGAGCGCGGCCTGTAGAGCGTGTAGGAGCAAAAGTCACGCCGCCGCCTTGATATCGTCGATCGCGCGCTGCCTCACGCCCAGGTCGTCCCACAACTCGGGGTGACAGGTGAACACGAGTATCTGATGCCGCGACGCCGCGTCGATCAACGCCCGCTTGATCGCGTCGCGGCGAGCGGCGTCGGTATGCACGGCGGCATCGTCGAGCATGAGCAGCGTCGGCCGGCCCGACGCCTTCAATAGATCCGCGTACGCGAGCCGCGTGAGAATGCCGAGCTGTTCGCGCGTGCCGAAGCTCAACGCGTCGAGCGTATCGGCGCGGCCATAGCGGTCGAGCGTCGCGGGACTCAGATCGTCGCCGAGCGCAATCGTCGATTGCGGGAAAATCCGCTTCAGATAATGGCCGAGGCGCTCGGTCAACGGCGCGCGCAGTTGCGCGACCGCCGCATCGCGTTCGGCGACGAGCACTTCATCGAGCAGACTCAACGCACCGGCGCGCAAGCTCAATTCGTCCTTGCGGCGCGTGGCCTGCTCGATCTTTGCCTCGAGCGCGGCGAGCCGCTCGCCGAGTCCCGATGCGCCCACCGTCTCCAACTGGCTGCGCAAATGCGCAATGCGCACCTGGCGCTCATGCTGCTCCTGACGCGCAAGCTGCGCAGACGCGCGATAACGCTGCGCCTCGGCGGCGGGATCGTCCAGACGCGCGGCCTCGAGTTCGCGCTCGCGTCCTTCGCGCTGCTTCGTCAGCGCTTCGACCTGCACGCGCTGTTCGACAATCTTCGCCTGCCATTGCGCGCGGTTGCTGCAAAACGCCGCGTCGCTCAATTGCGCTTCCTTGCGCTGCAATTGAAGCGCGAGCGATTCGGCCGTGGCAATGCCGGTCGAACGCTTTTCCGCGGCATCGTTCAACAGCTTGCGGGCGCTTTCCAACGCGGCGCGCGCAAGGTCCGCGTTGCGCCGCGCTTCGTCGAGCGGCAACGCCGACGAGACATCGGGCAAACTCGCGAGCCGTTCGTTCGCGGCCTGCAAGCGCGCGCTCGCCGAAGCCGACGCCGCGCGCAACGCGTCGATGCCGTGCGGCGCATGCGCGTCGAGCACCTTCGCGTGACTCGTCTGCTGCGCGACGAGCGCCTTCCACTGCTCATGCCTTTGTTCGGCTTGCGCGAGCGACGCCACGCCGAGCGCCTGCAACGACTGCGCGTGCTGCGCTTCGAGCGCCGCGAGTTCGGACAATCGCGCGGGCAAATCGGAGACGCCGGGAATCACGCGCAACTCGCCGAGTTCGCCGAGACCAATGCGCTTTTCTTCTTCCAGACGCAGCACGCCCTCGCCGCCGATCCGCGCATCGCCGACCGTAATCGATCCGTTCAACCGGTATTCGATACGCGTCATCGCCGCTTCGGTGCGCGCGCGCAGCACGGTCAACGACGCATCGAGCGAAGCCAGGCGCTTCAGTTTCGTCTCGTCGATTTCGAGCGCGGCCGCGGCGCGTGTCGCTTCGACAAGCGCTTCGTGCGCTTCGCTCGCCGCGCCGATCGCCGCTTCGAGCCGTTCGAGTTCGGCGCGATAAAGACCGATCTGGCTGCGCAAATCCGCGGCGCTCACCGCTGCGTTGGCCAGTTCGAGCGCGCGGTTGGCATCGGCCGAGGCTTGCTCCAGTTGCACGACGCGGCTCGACGCTTGCGCATGTTCGGTCTCGACGGCGGACACGTTGGCGCGCGCCGCGTCGAGTTGCTGACGATCGCGCGCGACGGCCGCCTCGAGTGCCACCGCGTCCTGTTCCTGCTGCATCGGCAGCGCGAGTTGCGCCTCGGCGACTTTGAGCGCCTGCACGAGATCCTGCACGCCGCGCTCGAGTTGCACGGCGGCATCGGCGCGCTGTTGCGCGAGCAGCGCCTTCTGCTCGTGAAGCTCCCAGGGCCGCTTGCGCTCGGCGTCGTCGAACGCTTCCTGCTGCGCGGCGAGACGCGCGATGTTTTCGTCGAACTGCTCGCGCTGCCGGACGAGATCGTCGCGCTCGGCGCTCAATGTGCTCAGCGCCGTTTCGGCTTCCGCGAGCGGACCGGTGGACTTCTGCGTGCGCGCGGTCAGCAATTGCCGAAGCTCGCGCTGCACGACGGCGATCAACGCGTCCTCTCCCGCCGATTCACGGCTGCCCGACAATTGCGACAACGCATCGCGCAGATACTGCGCCGCGTGTCCCGTCGAGTCGCGCATTTCCTGCGTGCCGCCCTGCTGCACCCACAGCAAGCCGGGCACGCCCGCGTTCTCGGCCTTCAGCGGACCGCGCGCGGCGCGCGAAAAGCCGAGCAAGGCCGCGAGCTTGTCTTCCGCTTCGTCCTCGCCGTACACGCTTTGGCCGATCTTCAGTTCGCAGCGCTGACGCGTGACGAACTGCTTCGACAGGCGGCATGCAACGCCGTCCAGATCGAAGCTCACTTCGACGGAAGGCTGCCCGCTCGCCTTGCCCCACGGCAACAAATCCTTCAGGTGCGAAGCCTTGTAACGTTCGAGGAACACCGCGCGCACGGCCTCGGCAATCGTGCTCTTGCCCGCTTCGTTCGGCCCCACAAAAAGATTGAGTCCGGGCTGAAGGTCGTCGATAAAAAGCCGTCCGGTGAACTGCTTGAATTCCTGTATCGCGATGCTTTGTAGCTTCATGCGGACCTCGCCTCACGCGGCAGTTCACGTTGAAAACGCGCCAGCAGCAATAACGCCTCGGCCGCGCGCCGGACCTGTTGCGGATCGGACTGCGGGTCTTCCTGCAGACCGCGCAGACGCGCGACCACTTTCGCCAGATAACCGCTCTGCGCGCCGAGTTCGGCGAGATCTTCGGTGGTGGGCAGCACTTGCAGCGCGCTCACGTCGACGCGCAATGCGCGCACGCGCGCGCGGGTTTCCTCGACGGCGACGTGGAGCGCTTCGGCATCGGCGAGCGCAGCCGTGCCGCGCACCGTGACGCGCAGCACGTCGCTGCCGCTCAGCGTGGCGAGGCGCGCCTTCAATGCGTCGACGTCGGTCGGCACGGAGATCGTTTCATCCCACCGATGCCACTGATACTGACCGACCCGCACGGCCTCCACCACGGCTCGCGCGCCCGGCTCGCTCAAGCTCACATCGAGCACGAAGCCCGGATCGTTCGCGCGAAAACGGTCCTGCTCGTGCGTGCCCGCGTACCACGTGCGATCGTCGACGCGAAGGTGGCCATGCCAGTCGCCGAGCGCCAGATAGTCGAGGCGCGCGCTCGCGGCGCGCGTCGGCGAAATGGGATTGGACGAGTCGATGCCTTCCTGCAGGATGCCGCTCACGCTGCCGTGCGCGAGGCCGACGCGGTGATAACCCGGCGGCGTTTCGACGTTATCGAAGAAGCCGGTGGTGTCGTCGTAAGTGATGCGTTGCGTGAGCGGCGCGCACAGGAGCGCGCAGCGGCATGCGTCGAGCAACACGACGCCAGGCTCGAGCACGATGCGCACGTTCGGCGGCACGCAGTTCAGGCGCTGCGCGCGCGTCCATACGCTTTCGACGAGCGCCGCGTCGTGATTGCCTGGCAGCATGATCCACGGACCGGCGAACGCCTGCAGCGCGGCGAACAGACGCCGGATCACCGTGTCGGACACGGTTTGCAGATCGAATACGTCGCCGGCCACGAGCACGGCGTCGACCTTGCGCGCGGTGGCTTCGTCCGCGATGCGGCGCACCGTGTCGAAGCGCGCCTGCGCGAGATGCGCGGCCTCGTCCGGCTCGAACTGGCCGAACTGCGTGCCGATCTGCCAGTCCGCGGTGTGCAGAAACCTGATCACTGTGCCTCCATTGCATTCGATTGCGTTGCCGCATGGCGCGCGCGATTCGACTCGGCGCATCGCCGCGGCGGTTCAACCGTGCATGTTACCGCGCCGACGCGTCGAAAGAGCCGTATGTGCTTCCCATATCGCTCGGGCTTCGTCACCTCACATCGCCTCGCATGGCCCCGCCCCGCCCCTCACGGCGCTAAACTCGCGTTTCCAGACCCGGGCTCTCTCGCCGATGAACAAAGCACTCGAACTGAAGAAAGCCAAACGCACGCCGTTGCTGCTGCTCGCGGCCGCGGCCTGCGTCTTCGTCGCGACCGCGTTGATGCCGCGCGGCTTGTGGATCGACGGCATCAAGGCGGTGGCGGAGGCCGCGATGGTCGGCGCACTCGCGGACTGGTTCGCGGTCGCCGCGCTGTTCCGACGCGTGCCGATTCCGCTGGTGTCGGCGCATACGGCGATCATTCCGCGCAACAAGCACAAGATCGCCGACAACCTCGCCGTCTTCGTGCAGGACAAATTTCTCGACGTGCCGTCGCTCGTCGGTCTGATCAGGAAGCACGATCCGGCGCAGAGCATCGCGCGCTGGCTCGCCGAGCCCGCCAACAGCGCGCGCCTCGGCGATTACGTGGTGAAACTGACGAGCGGCATGCTCGATCTCACCGACGACGTGCGCATTCAGGTCTTCATCAAGGACGCGCTGCGCGACGTGCTCGCGAAGGTCGACCTCTCGCAGTCGATGGGCTCGATTCTCGATACGCTTACGAAGGACGGCCGTCACCAGGAACTGCTCGACGCCGGCATCGAACAGGTCGTCGCGCTGCTGCGCGAACCGCAGGCGCGCGAGTTTATCGCGGAACGTATCGTCGATTGGGTGAGGAGCGAGTATCCGAAGATGGAGAAGATTCTGCCGTCCGCATGGCTCGGCGAAAAAGGCGCCGAGGCGCTGGCCAACGCGGTGAACCGCATGCTCGAACAGATCAGCGAGAACCCGACGCACGAACTGCGGCAGAAGTTCGACGGCGCGGCGCACAAGCTGATCGTCAAGCTCAAGAGCGACCCCGCGTTCCTGCAAAAAGGCGAGGAACTGAAGCGCTATCTCGTGGAAGGCGAAGCGCTCGCTTCGTATGTGAAGGACATGTGGGGCGAATTGCGCGCGTGGCTCAAGCGCGATCTGCATAGCAGCGACTCGGCGCTGCATGCGCGAGTCGTCGCGTCCGGTCAATGGGTGGGCCGCGAACTCGCGAACGATCCGGCGCTGCGCCAGTCGCTGAACGATCACCTCGAAGAAGCCGCGCGCGCGATGGCGCCCGAGTTCGCGCGATTCCTCACACGGCATATCAGCGATACCGTGAAAAACTGGAACGCGCCGGAGATGTCGCGGCAAATCGAGTTGAACATCGGCCGGGATCTGCAATACATCCGCATCAACGGAACGGTGGTCGGCGGCTTTATCGGTTTGCTGCTTTATGTGAGCACGCAACTGTTCGGCTTGCTGCGCGTGCACATCGGCTGAGCGCGCGATATAGCGTCGCGCGACGCAAAGCGCCTACAATCCGGGCATAAGGTTTGCTCTCCCGCATGGGCCGCACACGGCCTATGCCGCCGCCGCGTCCATCGCGCCGGACCAGAAGCGACCGCGCCACACAATCGGACAGTGTGCTCATGAAAATATCGTTGCCGCCGCCTGGGCGGCCCAATCGCGTTTATCCGCCTGGCGCACCAGGCCTGCACGGCCTTGCCTCGGTGATCACGGGCGTCGTGGTGGTGTGCGCGCTTTACTTCGGCCGCGCGGTGCTGATCCCGATCACGCTCTCCGTGCTGCTCAGCTTTCTGCTCGCGCCGCTCGTGCAGATGCTGCGGCGTTTGCGCATGGGACAGTTGCCGTCCATCTTCATTGCGGTGCTGTTCGCGCTCGCCGCGCTGCTCGCTATCGGCGCGCTGATCGGCGCGCAGCTCGTGCAATTGGCCGGCGACTTGCCGCAGTATCAGGTGGCGATCGAGCAGAAGATCGAAACCGTGCAGGAGAAAACGATCGGCCGCGCCGATTCGCTGATGAGCCGCGCCGCGGCCACGCTGCAACGCGTCGCGCCCTCGAAGCCGCCGCCGCCGCGTCCCACCGGCCGCGCGGCGCGCAATGCGCCCGCGGTGCCTACACCGGTCGAAGTACACGAGCCGTCGCCTACGCCGATGCAGCTCGCGCAGCGCGCGTTGTCGCCGGCCATCGCGCCAATCGAAACGACCTTCATCGTGCTGGTGGTGACGATTTTTATTCTGCTGCAACGCGAGGATTTGCGTGACCGTTTGATCAGTCTGTTCGGCTCGCGCGACCTGCATCGCACGACGACCGCGATCAACGACGCCGCCGTGCGCCTGAGCCGCTACTTCGTCGCGCAACTCGGCGTGAACCTGAGCGCGGGCGGCGTGATTGCAATCGGTCTCGCGATTATCGGCGTGCCGGGCGCGCTGCTATTCGGCGTGATCGCGGCGCTGCTGCGCTTCGTGCCGTATATCGGCATCTGGATCGCGGCGATTCTCGCGGTGTTTCTCGCCGCCGCGATTCAGCCGCAATGGACGATGGCGGTGTACACGCTGATACTGTTCATCGTCGTGGATGTGGTCGCCGGGCAGATCGCGGAGCCGCTGCTGTATGGGCACCGTTCGGGGCTCTCGCCGCTCGCGGTCGTGGTCGCGGCGATTTTCTGGAGCTGGCTATGGGGGCCGATCGGCCTCGTGCTGTCCACGCCGCTCACGCTGTGCGTGGTCACGCTCGGGCGTTACGCCGACCGTCTGAACTTTCTCACGGTGCTGCTCGGCGATCAGCCGGCGCTCACGCCCGCGCAGAACTTCTATCAGCGGCTGCTCGCCGACGATCCGCACGAGGCGATCGTGCAGGCCGAGCGTCTGTTGCGCGAAATGTCGCTGATCGACTACTACGACAAGGTCGCGCTCGAAGGGCTCAAGCTCGCGCGCAACGACGCGATGCGCGGCGTGTTGATGCCCGACCAGTTGGCGAGCGTCAACGAAGCGCTGGTCGACATCGTGGAAAACCTCGAGATCGCGGACGGTTTGCCGGACCGCCTCGCGCGTCCCGAACCAGGCGACGCGGCCGCGCTGCACGCGGCGTCATCGGCGGATCTGTCGGAGCGGCACGAGCAGACCCGCGAGCATTCGTCCGAACATCACGACGACGAAAAGACCGCCGTGCTATGCGTGCCGGGACGCGGCGCGTTCGACGAGGTGACGACCGCCATCGCCGTGCAACTGCTCGGGCGCGTCGGCTTCGCGCCGATCATGGCGACGCACTCGGGCTATCGCAGCGCGCGCGCCGACGAACCGAGCTACAAAAATGCGCCGATCATCTGCATCGTCACGCTCGACGCGCCCGATTCGCCGCCGTACCTGCGCAACATGCTGCGGCGCACGCGCGAATGGCGGCCGCGCGCGACGCTCGTGGTCGGCGTGGGCGGCAGCGCGGAAAACGGGCACGACATCGGCATGGGCTCGACTGCCGCGGCGCACTCGGCGCCCACCTTCCGCGCGATGATCGAAGAATGCCAGGTCGCCGCGTGGGCGTTGCAGGCGGGCCGGCATTCGCATGTCGCCGGTGGGGCGGATTGATCGTGGTCGATCCAACCACCGCGTAAAACCACCCCGCGCCTGTACCCAAAATGAGGACAGGCGCGCACAAGCTCTCCTCCATACTTCGCTCATCGCTTTTTCATTTCGCGCCGCTTCTAAAAGAACCGAACACGCCAGCGGCCGCGAATGCAGCGAACATCGAGGAGACCCGCATGAGCCGCAGCTTCAAACCCTATCCATTTTCGCCGCGCCGTTACGAGGGCGCGGTGCCTCCACTCGTCGACGGACGCGATCCCGTGCGACGGTCCGTTGCGATTGTCGGCGGCGGGCCGGTCGGCATGACGCTCGCGCTGGCGCTCGCCCGCCAGGGCGTGCGCTCCGTTCTGATCGAAGCCGACGACAGCGTATGCACCGGCAGCCGCGCCATTTGCATCTCGCGGCGCAGCCTCGAAATACTCAAGCGCCTGGGCGCCGTTGAAGGCTTCTTGCAAAAAGGTCTGCCGTGGACGGGCGGCCGCAGCTTCTATCGCGATACCGAGGTGTTCCGCTTTTCGATGCATCAGGACGACGAGCAATCGCTGCCGCCGATGATCAACATCGCGCAGTATCAGATCGAACAGTTCCTGCTCGACGAACTGGAGCGGCACGCGGACCTGATCGAGATTCGCTGGCAAACGCGTGTGACCGCAATCGGGCAACGCGCTGCGTCGGACGCCTCGCGCGGCGCCACGCTCGATCTGCAGACCGGCGACATCGCATGGCAAATGGAAGCCGACTGGGTCGTCGCGTGCGATGGCGGGCGCAGCACGATACGCGAGGCGCTCGGACTCAAACTGACCGGCACGACGTACGAAGGCCGCTACGTGATCGTCGATATCGAACTGCACAGCGACCGCGCGACCGAGCGGCTCGCCTATTTCGATCCGCCGTCCAATCCCGGCTCGACCGTTCTCGTGCACAAGCAGCCGGACAACGTGTGGCGCATCGACTACCAGCTACGCGACGACGAAGACCCGCAGGCGGCCGTCGAACCCGGCAACGTGATGCCGCGCGTGCAAAGCGTGCTGGACGCGATGGGCGAAACAGGCGAATGGTCGCCGATCTGGATCACCGTCTACAAGGCCAACGCGCTGACGCTCGAACGTTATCGCCACGGCTCGGTGCTGTTCGCGGGCGACGCGGCGCATCTGGTGCCGATCTTCGGCGTGCGCGGCGCGAACTCGGGTATCGACGACGCCGACAATCTCGGCTGGAAACTCGGCTGCGTGGTGAACGGCATCGCGTCGCCCGAGCTGCTCGATAGCTATAGCGACGAGCGCGTGTTCGCCGCACGCCAAAATTTGAGCTACGGCATGAAGAGCACCGAATTCATGGCGCCGCCGACCTTCGCTTTCGAGCTGATGAGAAGCGCCGTGTTGGGCCTCGCCGAACGTCATGCCGCCGTGCGTCCGCTGATCAATCCGCGGCAGACGCATCCGATTGCTTATGCGCAATCGCCGCTCAATCGCGTGGCGGCCGAGGCAACGGAGAACCCGTTCACCAATGGCACGGCGCCAGGCAGTGTGCTGCCGGAGTGCCGCCTCAAGTCCATTCGCGATGGCAAGCTGCTCGACATGCACCTCACCGATCTGCTTGCGCCCTGCTTCACCGCGCTGCGCTTTTCCGCCGATGCATCGCAAGAGAGCGCGTGGCGGGACATGCAAGAGGACCTGGCAAGCCGCGCGATTCCGTTCAACGTAATCACCGTGGTGGTTCATGCAAGCGACGAGGCCAACGCTAACGGCACAACCGCAATCGATCACACCGGCCGTCTGCATCAAATGCTCGATGCCGAAAAAGGCACTGTCTATCTGATCCGCCCCGACGGCCATGTGCTCGCGCGCTGGCGCGAAGGCAGCGCGGCCGCCACGCAGCGCGCGCTGATGGCCGCACTGAACATGGAAAACAAGGAGAGCCAGTCATGACCGATAGCGATCTCGACCGCGTCTATACGGCGCTTTGTCATACGCTCAGCGCCGAAGGCGAAGCCGATGCTCCGCTGTATCTCGCTCGCCTCGCGCTGCTGTGCATCACCGACCTCGACGATGCACAACGGGCTGTGTCCTTGATCGAAGCGGCGCGCTTGCCAAGGTCCGAAGCCGTCACGGCGACGGCTGTTTAGTTGGAATAGCCCTATAAAACAGGCATAAAAAAGCCGCCGCGAGAAAAACACGCGGCGGCTTTCTGCTTTAACGTGGCACTGCGCTGCGTTCAATACAGACCCAGCGTGCTGGCATGCAAGCGCGCGAGACCGAGCAGCGCATCCGTATAAGGCGTCTTCACGCCGGTCAATTGCCCGAGTTCGCGGACCGCGCTCACGAGTGCGTCCAGTTCGACCGCCTTGCGCGCCTGCACGTCTTGCAGCATCGACGTTTTCATCGCGCCGAGTTTCAGCGTGACCGCGTGCCGGTCCTCGGGCGCCTGATCGATGGGAATGCCGAAACGCGCGCCGATTTCCTTCGCCTCGAGCATGATGCTCGTGACGAAGTTGCGCGCCAGTTCATCGCCGAGAATGCGGTCGGTGGTGGCGCCCGTGATCGCGCTGATCGGGTTCATCGTCATGTTGCCCCACAGCTTGTACCAGACGTCGCGCTGAATCTGCTCCGACACCGACGCATTGAAACCCGCCGCGGCCAGCGTCTCGGCGAGCGCCTTCACGCGTTCGCTCGGACGCCCGAGAGCCTCGCCGATAATCAGCCCATTGCCTTGATGATGCCGGATCACGCCCGGCGCCTCGACGAGGCAACTCGCGTGCACCACGCAGCCCACTGTTTGCGCGCTTGGAATCGCGGCGGCGATTGCGCCGTCGGGATCGATTGACTTGAGCCGCTTGCCCACGAAGTCGCCATGCAGACCGTCGCAGAACCACCACGGCACACCGTTCATTGCGGTCAGCACGACGGTTTGCGCGCCGAGCAGCGGCGCGATGTGCGCGGCCACCGAGGCCATTGCCGGCCCTTTGACCGCGACCACGACGAGATCCTGTACACCAAGCTCGGTCGGGTCTTGCGCGGCTTGCACAGTGACGGTTTGCGTGCTGCCGCCTTCGATCATCCTCAAGCCCTGCTCGCGCAACGCGGCCAGCATCGCGCCGCGCGCCACCACGCCGACCTCGTGGCCCGCCTGCGCGAGCTTCACGCCGATCCATCCGCCAATGGCGCCCGCGCCGTAAATCGCTACTTTCATCGCTTCATTCCTTGTAACTCGCATCGATGCGCTCGACGCGCCGCACGAGCGCATCGAACACGTCCTGTCCCGCGCCGTGACGGGGATCGAATTGCAACGCGTCGCGCGAGCAGCGAATCGCGACGTCTTCGGGAACCGGCCGCGCCTTGCCCATCGAAAACGTCGCCATCTGAATCTCGCATGCGCGGTTGAGCGTCCATAGAACCGCGAAAGTTTGCGGCAACGTGCGGCCCCATGCAAGCAGCCCGTGATTGCGCAGAATCACCGCCTGCCTGTCGCCGATATGTTCGACGAGCCGCGGCCCCTCTTCCGCATGCACGGTGATGCCCTCGAAGTCGTGATACGCGATGCGGTCGTGCAATTGCGCGGTGTAGAAGTTGGTCTGCTGCAAACCGTCTTCGAGACACGCGACGGCGACGCCCGCCGTGGTATGCGTGTGCATCACGCAATGCGCGCCGGGCACGCCTTCGTGAATCGCCGCATGCACGACGAAACCAGCGGGATTCACCGGATAACGCGAGCCGTCGAGCACGCGCCCTTGCGCGTCGATCTTCACCAGATTGCTCGCCGTGACTTCGCTGTAGTGCAAGCCGAACGGATTGATGAGGAACTGGCGCTCGCCGCCGCTCACGCTCTCCGGCACACGCAACGTGATGTGGTTGTAGATCATCTCGGTCCAGCCGAGCATGTCGAAGATGCGGTAGCACGCGGCCAGTTGAACGCGCGCCTGCCATTCGTCCGCATGCATGCCGGCTTTTTGCGGCGCACTTGCCGGTGGCATATCAAGTGTCGTCATCGACGTCTCCAGGGTTATCTGTTGGCTGTGCGCGTTGCGTGCTCGTTCGCGTTGGCTGCGCTGCCGCGGTCGCTATGCGCCCGCGACCACCGCGGCAATCGACGACGCCACGTACTCCGCGTTGCGCGCATTCAGGCCCGCGACGCACATGCGGCCCGAGCGCAGCACATACACCGCGTGTTCGCTGCGCAGGCGCTCGACCTGGCTCTCGCTCAGGCCCGTATAGGTAAACATGCCGCGCTGCGCGACGTAACGCGCGCGCATCACTTCATCGACACGGCCTGCGAGTCCCGCGTGAATCGTGCCGCGCATCGCGAGAATGCGCTCGCGCATGGTGGCGAGTTCCGCTTCCCACGAAGCGCGCAACGACGCATCGGACAGCACGTTCGCGACAAGACGCGCGCCATGCGTCGGGGGATTGCTGTAGTTCGCGCGCACCGTGGACATCAACTGGCCGAGCACGCGGCCCGCTTCATCGGCGCTCTTGCAGACCACGCTCAATGCGCCGCAACGCTCGCCGTACAGCGAGAAATTCTTCGAAAACGAATTGGCTGCAATCAGCGGTATGTCGGCTTCCGCGAGCATACGCACGCAAGCGGCGTCTTCTTCGAGGCCCGCGCCGAAGCCCTGGTAAGCCATATCGACGAACGCAATCAGCTTGCGACGCTGCAATACCGGCACGAGTTCAGCCCATTGCTCGTTGCTCAGATCGACGCCCGTCGGATTGTGGCAGCACGCATGCAGCAGCACGATGCTGCGCTCGGGCAATTGGCCGATCGTCTCGATCATATCGGCGAAACGCAGGCCGCCTGTCGCTTCGTCGTAATACGGATAGGTGTTGACGGTTAGGCCCGCGCCCTCGAACACGACGCGATGATTCTCCCAGCTCGGGTCGCTGATCCAGATTTGCGAAGCGGGAAAATAGCGCCGCAGGAAATCGGCGCCGACCTTCAGCGCGCCGGAGCCGCCAATGGTTTGCAGTGTCGCGATGCGGCCCGCCGCGCGCGCTTCGCTGCTCGCGCCGAAAACCAGCGTCTGCGCGGCTTCCCGGTAGAGCGGCAAGCCTGCCATCGGCAGATAGGAACGCGGGCCGATTGCGTCGAGCAACGCGGTTTCGGCGCGGCGCACGGCATCCATGACGGGCAGCTTGCCGGCGTCGTCGAAATAAATGCCGATGCTCAGATTGACTTTGTTCGGGCGCGGATCGAGCTGGAAATCTTCGTTCAGGCTGAGAATCGGGTCGCCGGGATAGGCGGGAATATGGTCGAACATGGCATTTCCTTGAAGGGAGCCTGGCGTGGCGCACGCATACGTCCACAGAGGCGAGGCGGAAAGTCTAAGCGCCTTTGTGTGCTTCCGTCGATTGGGACAAGTGTCGATGACCGCGCGGCAATCTACAATCAACCGATTTTGCACGATTCGTAAGTTTTTCTTTAGAATCGCGTCATGGCACTTACTCGCGTCACCATCCGTCAATACGAGGCGTTTCTCGCCATTGTCGATCTTCACAGCATCGGCGCGGCGGCCGAACGGCTGGGGCTGACTTCGTCCGCGGTGAGCCAATTGCTCGCGGAACTCGAAGCGGAACTCGGCTTTCGTCTTTTCGACAGGACCACGCGGCGCGTGAATCTCTCGAGCGCGGGTCAGGATTTCCTCGCATCGGCGGAATCGGTGCTGCGCCACGTGCGCGCCGCCGCCCAATCTGCCGACGATATTCGCAACCGCGCGGCCGGCATCGTGCGGATCGGCGCGCCGCTCGTGCTGGCGTCCACCGCGTTGCCCGCGGCGATTGCCGATTACGCGCGCGACAAGCCCAAGGTCGTCGTGCGCATTTGCGATACCGTGGTGGAGCAACTGGTCGAGCGCGTGGAAAGCGCGGACGTCGATCTGGCGATCGGGCCGGACAGGCCAAGCGGTGCGCGTGTGCGCCGGGACGCGGCGTTCGCAAGTCCGTGGGTGATGTGGTGCGCGCCGTCGCATCCGCTCTCCGCGCGCAGACGTGTTCAATGGCAGCAGTTGCGCGACGTCCCTATCGTCGCGACCGGCCGCGATCACGAACGCGCGGTCGACCAGATGCTTGCCGATCTCCCCGTCGAGGCGCGCATCGTTCCCGCGGACGTGGTGGACAACGTGACCACCGCTTTCGGTATCGCATCGCGCGGCCTCGCGGTGACGCTCGCGCCGGCTTATGTCGCGCCGCTCGCACGCACCTTCGGTCTGGTGATGAAGCGGATTGTCGAACCGGAGACGATCCGCGAGGTGTGTTTGTACCGCTCGACCGAACGCGCGTTATCGCCGCCTGCTGCGGGCTTCGCGGATTTTTTGCTGCCGTGGCTCAAGCGCTGGGATCGTGAGACGCAGGCGGATACGCGGGTGAAGCGCGGGTGAAACGCGGTTGGGGCGTGGTTGAAGCGTGGTTTAAGCGGGAAATCAGCCGCGCTGCGGCGTCACGCATAGCGCAAACAGTTGCCGCTGCCCCGAAATACCGAGCCGCGCGTAAGCGCGCTTCTGATAAGTGACGACGCTCGCGGGCTTCACGCCCATTCGTTCCGCGATTTCGACTGCGCTCGCACCTTCGAGCGTGCCGCGCAGCACGTCGAGTTCGCGCGGGGTGAGCGCCGGGCAGATTCGTCTGACGCGTGCGAGCATGGTTGCCGCCGGACTCTCTTCATGCTGCGTATGCAGCGCGTAATGCGTTTTCGCCGCCTGCGCGAAGAGCTGCGCGAGGCTTTCGACTCGCTGCAACTCGCTCGTCTCGAAGACGCCGTAAGCGCGATCGCGATACAGGTTGATCGACAGCCACACGCTTTCCATCGGTTGCACGAGCAACGACAGGCGATCCGACACATTGGGCTGCGCGTAACACGCCGCGCGATACGCTTCGTTCCCGATCTCGTCGCTTTGCTGCTGATGCAAGACGAGCGCGTCGCGCGAGTGCGGGTTATCGACAATCGCGCGGTTGCCGTCGAGTGCATAAAAATGCGCGGCATAGCGATTCGCGACGTCGCGGAGAAAACGCCCGCCGCGATGGTCGGCGGCGGAAATGGTGCGCGGCCGTGCGTCGAATTCATACGCGAATACGGTGCACTGCGAAACCGGCATCATGTCGCCGACCGTTCTCAGCATGCTGGCGGCGAGCGCGTCGGCGTCGCCGTGCGCAATCGACATGACCAGATCGGCCGCGCGCGCGGTGCTGATCTGTTCGTTTCGGTGAGGCGGGGAAATGCGCCAGGAACGCATGATGGCTTCGGGCTCGCGCGGCATTGATGGGGTGCGTCAAGCGTAGCACAGCGCGTCGCGGCGTGCGTCGGCAGCGGTGTTCATAGCGCATGCCGTCGCGGCAAAAGCACTGCGCGGTTCGTCGCGCGCAGTTCGTCGCGCGCAGTTCGTCCCGATCACCTCCCCGAAAACGACCCGCGTTGCAGCGTGACCATTCGCGGCAACTCGATCGTGAACACCGTGCCGCCGCTTTCGTCCGATTTCACGTCGACCGTACCGCCGTGCATCCGCGCGATTTCATGGACGATATGCAAGCCGAGACCCAGTCCCTCGCGCGAACGCGAGCCGTTGTTGTTGGGCCCGAACGCCTTGAAGAGATGCGGAAAAACCTCGGGTGGAATCACGCCGCGATTCGCCACTTTCAGACGCACGAAATCCGCCGCTTCGCCGTCCACCTCCACGTTCACGTCGCCTGCCGCGCCGTGGTGCAGCGCATTGCTGACGAGATTGGACACCGCCTGCCACACGAGATCCGTATCCCACGCGCCCGCCGTATTGCCGCGGCTCCTGAACAGGATGCGCTTGCCGTTCTCGCGCGAAGCGAATTCGTCGATCACCGACCGGCATAGCGTTGCCAGTTCGATCGAACGAGGCTGCAACGGCAGACGTCCGCCTTGCAGACGCGCGAGGTTGAGCAACTGATCGACCATCCGCGCCATGCGCAGCGAACTGTTTTTAACGCGCGCCGCGACCGTTGCGGATTGCTGATCGGCTGCCGTGCGCATCAGGTATTCCGCCGACGCAAGCACGGCCCCAAGCGGCGTGCGCAGATCGTGACTGAGCACGGCCATTAGCATCTCGTTGGCTTCGAGCATCTGACGCGTGGTGACGAGCTGCGCGGCAAGCTGGCGCTTTTGCTGTTCGAGCTGAACGAATACATCCACCTTCGATTGCAGAATGCGCGGATCGAACGGCTTGTAGAGAAAGTCCACAGCGCCCGCTTCGTAGCCGCGAAACGTGCGCGACGCATCCTGCGCGGTAGCGGTCAGGAAGATGATCGGCACATGCGATGTTCGAGGACTGCCGCGCATCAACGCCGCCAGTTCGAAGCCGTTCATGCCGGGCATGTTGACGTCGAGAATCGCGAGCGCCACCTCGTGCTTGAGCAGCAGATCGAGCGCGGCCGTGCCCGAGTCGGCCACCAGCACGGCCACATCGGGACGCGTCAGCAACGCCTTCAGCGCGGTGATGTTATGGGCGATGTCGTCGACGATAAGAATATTGACGGGTGAGTTCGACATGGCATCGGGTCAAAGAGAGGCCGGCCATGCTGCGAGCCGCCGGGCCATGGTTTCGGGAGAATAGACGTAGTCGGCCGCGCCGCGTTCAATCGCGGTGCGCGGCATCTCGGACGACATGGCGGTGGCCGGGTCCTGCACCCACGCGACGCCGCCCAACGCACGCACGCGCTGCAAGCCATTCACGCCGTCGTCGTTCGCACCGGAGAGCAGCAGCGCCAGCAAATGCTCGCGATACACGTCGGCCGCGGACTCGAACAGCACGTCGATGGAAGGCCGCGAGAAACGCACGGCCGCATCGGTTGAAAGTGCAACGGTCCGGTCTACTTCGACCAGCATGTGATAGCCGGGCGGCGCGACATGCACGCGGCCCGGCATGATCTGCTCGCCCGCGTCCGGTTCGATCACGGGCAACCCGCAACGGTGCGCCAACGCTTGCACGAGATAGCTCGGCGGGTCGGGCGGCAGATGCATGACGATCATCACAGCGGGTGCAAAGCTCGCCGGCAGCGCGGCGAGCAGCAAGTTGATGACCTCCATGCCGCCAGCCGAACCGCCGATCACGACGAGTTCGCACGCGCGCGCATCGCGTGCGTCACGCACTGCGTCGACGTCAGGTTGAGTGATTGAGCGCGGCATCACGTTGGTCTCAGCGCTTCTGGTAAATACGCTCGCCTGGACGGAATTCGTCGAAGGCTTCGTAATGACGGGAAAACCGCAAGGTCTCCTTGCTGCCGAGGCCGAGAAAACCGCGCCGTACCAGCGCGTTTTCGAATAGCCCCAACGCGCGGTCCTGCAAGCCGCGATCGAAATAGATCAGGACGTTGCGGCATGAGACGAGGTGTGCTTCGAGAAAGACTTCGTCGGTGGAAAGACTGTGGTCGGCGAACACCACGCGGCCTTTGAGCGAGCCGGCAAAACGCGCGCCGCTATACGCCGCGTGGTAGTAGTCCGACAGCGAGCGCGTGCCGCCCGCCGCGAGATAGTTCTGCGTGAAGCCTTGAATGCGGTCCAGCGCGTAAATGCCGGCTTCGGCGCGCGCGAGCGCGTCGGGGTTGATATCGGTCGCATAGAACAGCGTGCGCTCGGTCAAGCCCTCCTCATCGAAGAGAATCTTCAGCGACCATAACTCTTCGCCCGTGCTGCAGCCGGCGACCCACACCTTGATCGACGGATACGTGCGAAGACGCGGCAACACATGTTCACGCAGCGCGAGAAAATAGGCAGGATCACGAAACATATCGCTGACCTGCACGGTGAGATACTGGAACAGCCGCGAAAACTGCTCACTGTCGCGCATGATGCGGTCCTGCAATTGCGACAGCGTGCCGAGCCCGAACTCATCGAGTGCCTGCGACAGGCGGCGGCGCAGCGACGACATCGCGTAGTGGCGAAAATCGTGCTGGTACTTCAGGTAAATAGCCTCCAGCAGCAATTTCAACTCGATGTCGAAATCGCTCATGCGTTGCCGTGCGTCGAATTCTGGGTGGCTCATTCGTTCTTTCCGTGTCGCTATGCTGATCCGTTTGCGGCTAGCGCTGGCGCAGCCACACGCGGCACAGCGCAACGAGCTTGTCCACGTCGATCGGCTTGGACACGTAGTCGTCCGCGCCGGCTTCGAGGCAACGCAGACGATCGTTCGCCATGGCCTTCGCCGTCAGCGCAATGATCGGCAGATGCGCGAAACGCGGATTGCGCCGTATCTCGCCCATCGCGGTCAAGCCGTCCATCTCGGGCATCATGATGTCCATCAGGATCAGGTCTGCTTCAGGGCCGTTTTCCAACGCTTCGAGTGCTTCGCGGCCATTGCGCGCGATTTGCAGCTTCGCGCCGAGCGGCTCGATCACATGCGAAAGCGCAAAGATGTTGCGCACGTCGTCTTCGGCAAGCAGGATCGTGCGCCCTTCGAATGCATTGTCGCGCTGCCGCACCGTGCGCAGCATGCGCTGCTGCTCGGGCGCAAGCGACGACTCCACGCTGTGCAGGAACAGCGTGACTTCGTCGAGCAGGCGCTCGGGCGACTTCGCACCCTTGATGATGATGGATTTCGAATAGCGGCGCAGGCGGTGCTCTTCTTCGTCCGACAGCATGCGCCCCGTGTAGACGATCACCGGCAGCGCGGCATGTTCGGCGTTTGCCGCGAGGCGCTCCAGCAAATCGTAGCCGGTGCCGTCCGGCAGCGCGAGGTCGGTCACCACGCAGTCGAACGACGACTTCTCGAGATACTGCAGCGCCTCCGACAACGTTGCAGCGGCAACGATCTCGGTGTTCTCGCTTTGCAGCAGCGCGCGGATGCTTTCTCGCATCGGCGCATCGTCTTCGATCACCAGTACGCGTTTCAGTTGCTGTTGCAAGCGTGCTTCGAGACGGCGAATCGCGGCTTCCATCGTCGAGCGCGCGGTCGGCTTGAGCGTATAGCCGATTGCGCCGAGATGCAGCGCCTTGTCCGCGTGGTCGGTCGCGGACACGATATGAATCGGAATATGGCGCGTCAGCGGATCGTTCTTCAGCCATTCGAGCACGGTCAGTCCCGAACGGTCCGGCAAGCCCACGTCGAGCAATACCGCTGCGGGGCGCATGTCGCGCACGAGCGCGAGGCCGCTTGCCGCGTTGCTCGCATGCACGAAGTCGAAGTCGAGTTCGTGCACGAGATCGCGCAGGATTTCAGCAAACGCGAGATCGTCTTCGATCGCGACGATCAGACGGCCCGTGCGCGTGCGGTTGTCGCGGTCGTCGGCGATGGAAGCGATGGACGCCACGCCGCCCTCCGGTGCGCTGCCCTGCGCGGCGCTGGCGCCTGCACCATTCGCCCCGTTCGCCGACATTGCCGGCATCAATCCGTTGGCGGGCGAGATCACCGCGGGCGCTGCGTCGCTCCACGCTGCACGCGCGAGCAGCGCGTCTTGCGCGTTGCCGTTCGACGCGGTCGCACTCGCGAGCGTTTGCGCAGCCGAATCCGCGAGCGCGCTCTCGTTGCCCGCAGTGAGCGCCGCGCGGCCATCGAGCGGCAGCCACAACGTGAACACGCTGCCCTTGCCCACTTCGCTTGCAACGGTGATGCGGCCGCCCAGCAAGCGCGCGAATTCACGCGAGATAGACAGGCCGAGGCCGCTGCCGCCGTACTGGCGACTCGTCGATCCATCGGCCTGCTGGAACGCTTCGAAAATCATCTCGAGCTTGTCGGCGGGAATGCCGATGCCGGAATCGCGCACGTCGATACGCAGCATGTCGTCGTCCGCCGGCGCGACCGACAGCGCGACCTCGCCATGCGCCGTGAACTTGACCGCATTCGACAGCAGATTGCGCAGGATCTGCGTGACACGCTGGCCGTCGCTGACCATCGTATCCGGCACGCCCGGCAAGCGGTCGAATACGAGACTCAGGTGCTTCGCGCCCGCCAATGGCTTGAAGAGTTCTTCGAGCGATTGCAGCGTTGCGTCGATGGAAACCGTCTCCAGTTCGACGTTCACCTGTCCGGCCTCCACCTTCGAAAGATCGAGGATGTCGTTGATCAACACCAGCAAGTCGCTATTCGATGCGTGGATCGTTTCCGCGTAACGCACCTGCTCTTCGGTCAGATTACCGGTGCGGTTCTGTTGCAGCAGCTTGGCAAGAATCAGCGAACTGTTTAGCGGCGTGCGCAGTTCATGCGACATGTTCGCGAGAAACTCGGACTTGTAGCGGCTCGACTGTTCGAGACGCTCCGCGTTTGCCGCAAGATCGTCCTGTGCGCGTAGCAGGTCCGCTTTCTGCCGCTCGAGCCGGTTCGCGTATTCCTCGAGTTGCACGTTGGTCTGTTCGAGTTCCGCTTGTTGCGCCTCGAGACGCGTTTGCGATTCGAGCAGCGCACGGCCGCGCTCTTCGAGGCCTTCATTCGACACGCGCAGTTCTTCCTGCTGAACCTGCAACTCTTCGTTCAACTGTTGCGTTTCGATTAGCGCATCCTGCAAGCGCTCCCGATAAAGCGCGGCCTCGATGAAGTCGCCCATGCTGTTGCTGACGACTTCGATAAACTCCTGGTCACGCGGCGCGAGTGGCCGAATAAAGCCCAATTCGACCACGCCGTTGACCTCGCCCTCGCTCGCAACCGGCGCGATGATGAGATTCTTCGGCGCGCTTTTTCCGGTTCCCGAGACGACCTGTATGTAGTTCTCGGGCACCTCATGCAACACGACGATGCGACGCGAGAGCGCTGCCTCGCCGATCAGCGTGTCGGCTTCGCCCAGGTCGCGCGCGCTCGCCTGCTCGCTTTCGCGGCTAAAGCCGTAAGTTGCGATGCGGCGCAGCGTGCCTTGCCGCTTGTCGCGCACGTAGAGCGCGCCGACCGCCGCATCCAGGTATTGCGCGAGGCAATCGAGCATCGCGCGGCCGACGAGTTGCGGCGTGGCCTGGCCCACTACTCGCTCGGCAAGCAGGCGCTGCCCCGAGCGCAACCACACCTGTTTTTCCAGTACTTCCGTCTGCTCCTCCTGCTGGCGCAAAGCCTTGTCGTAGATGCCGGCGAGGTTCAGCAGTTCACGGCGGCCCAGCCACGCAAGCAGACCGTTCACGCCGATGCTGAAGAGCAGGAAGACGCTCACCAGTATTCCAGTGACGCGCCGCGACGCTTCGCTGCGCTCCTGGCGCAGGCGCAATTCGACGGCGAGAAAGTCGTCGAACTCTTTACGTATCTCGTCGAATTCCATCTTGCCGCGGCCGCTCGCCACAATGCTCGCGACGTCGCGCATTCTGCGCCGTGCATCGATCATGTCTTCGGCCACGCGGTTCCAGCGCTCCTGAATCGCGGCGACCTGTTTGAGCTTTTCGACTTGCGGCGGGTTGTCGGCGACGAGTGCCTGCAATTCGTCCATTTGCGCCTTGAACTGCGGTCCGCCGTTTTCGTATTGCGCGAGAAAATGCTCGTCGCCGGTGATGAGAAAACCGCGCATCGACGATTCGCGGTCTACTGCGAGACGCAGCATCTGGTTCGCCTTGCCAATCACGCGCTCCGAATGCTCGGCCAGACTCGTGGTGGAAACAAGGTACGCAATGAGCCCGACGAACACGGCTATCGTGATCAGTCCGACTAGCAAGGGCAACGCGATGTTGCGGCGAATGATGCCGCGAAAGTAGTGTTCGTCGACAGCCTGGGATGCGGTCATTTTTTCTATATTCGGCAAGGCGGATCATTGCGATCCGGAATATTTTTCAGGGCTCCGGCGAGATTCATGCGTGGCTATGCAAACGCTTAATCATACAGGACGGGTCTCGTTTTTTGCGTGCGTGAGCGCGCTCTGACTTACTTCGCGAAGACCGCAAGAAGCACGCAACTTTGCTGGACCGGCCGCGGTCAATGATGCGAACAATGCCCGCTTATTCATTCATGCGTTCCTTCTCCTGGCTCAGCCGATGACCGATAAAGCCTTCGCTTCCAACCGCCTTCGTTTGCGCAGCGCGCTCGTTGCGGCGTTCGTGCTGCATGCGTCTTTCGCGACTGCTGCTTTTGCTGCTTCTACTGCCGACGTTGCCCACACGGCGAACGGCATCACGCGCGTCGCGCTGCACGTCGAGCCGCCGTCGCAGGCATCGCCGGTTGTGCCCGTCCCGCCTTCCGGGCAATATCCCGAGCTTTATCGCGACGTCCAGCTCGCTCACCTCTTTCCGGACAGCAAGACGTTCGCCGATATGGTGCCGCTCGCGCCCCCGGAGCAGATCGCCGCCGACTACGCGAGCACGCGGCAACAGCCCGGCTTCAATCTCGGCGACTTCGTGAAGCGCAATTTCACGCTGCCTGCAAGAGCATCGAAAAGCTACGTGTCCAATCCGAACGAGGACGTGGTGAGCCACATCGATACGCTGTGGCCGGTATTGCGCCGCGAGCCGGACTCGACTGCAAGCCGCTGGTCGTCGCTGCTGCCGCTGCCCGATGCGTACATCGTGCCGGGCGACCGCTTCGACGAAATCTATTACTGGGACTCGTACTTCATCATGCTCGGTCTTGAGGCAAGCGGCCGGCATGCGTGGGTCGTCGACGAACTGAAAAATTTCGCAACCCTGATCAATCGCTACGGCCATATTCCAAACGGCAACCGCACTTACTATCTGAGCCGCTCGCAACCGCCTTTCTTCGCGCAGATGGTGCGGCTCGTGGCCGACAAGGACGGCGACGCTGTCTACGCCCAATACCTGCCCGAGCTGCAACGCGAATACGCGTACTGGATGAACGGCAGCGAAGGCCTCGCCGCCGGCCATGCGAACCGCCATGTCGTGCGCCTCGCGGACGGCACGCTGCTCAACCGTTACTGGGACGAGCGCGCGGCGCCACGCGACGAGTCGTATCGCGAAGACGTCGCCACGTCGCAGCAAACGCCGCAACGCAACGCGGAGGACCTGTGGCGCAATCTGCGCGCGGGCGGCGAAACGGGCTGGGACTTCAGCTCGCGCTGGTTCGCCGACGGCAAGACGCTCGCTACCGTCGATGTCACGTCGCTCGTGCCCGTCGATCTCAATTGCCTGCTGGTCGATCTCGA
Source organism: Paraburkholderia sp. RL17-368-BIF-A (assembly GCF_046054045.1). Classification (NCBI taxonomy): domain Bacteria; kingdom Pseudomonadati; phylum Pseudomonadota; class Betaproteobacteria; order Burkholderiales; family Burkholderiaceae; genus Paraburkholderia; species Paraburkholderia sp. RL17-368-BIF-A. The sequence goes on along the minus strand of NZ_JARESN010000002.1, from coordinate 456,072 downwards.
ACGCGCGCTTGCGAAGGCGTACCGGATGCGCGGCGACGTCACGCATGCGGAGAACATGGCGCAGCGCGCCGCGAGCCGCGCCGACACCATTCGACGCGTGCTGTGGGACCCGCAATTGCAGGCGTTCGGCGACTACGACTTCGTGCATCGCACGCTCACGCACAGGCTGACCGCGGCCACGGTGTATCCGCTTTATGCGGGCGTCGCGAGCCGGCAGCAGGCGAAGGCCGTCGCGGCGACCGTGCAGCGCCAGTTGCTGCGCCCCGGCGGCCTCGCTACTACACTGGTCGCGAGCGGTCAGCAATGGGATGCGCCAAACGGCTGGGCGCCGCTGCAATATCTCGCGGTGATCGGCCTGCGCCGTTACAGCGAACCCGCGCTCGCGCAAACCATCGCGACGCGCTGGATCAAGACCAACGTCTCTTACTTTCAGCACACTGGAAAACTCGTCGAAAAATACGATGTGGAAGCGGCCTCGCCCGGCGTGTCCGCGGGCGGCGGCGAATATCCGTTGCAGGATGGATTCGGCTGGACCAACGGCGTATTGCGCGCGTTGCTCGCGCTCTATCCGCAGGCGGTCAGCAGTTCGCGTCCGAGCGATATTGCAGCCGGTCCCGCAGGCGTATCGGAAGCGGCGGCATCCGCCGCTGCGGCGTCGAAAAACACGCATCGGCTGCAAGCGGCGCCGCGCGTGAATCCGTAACCGCGCTGGTTGCGTAACCGGTCCGGTTACGCTCCCTGTCGCTTGCACGTTTGTGCGTCACTCAGAACCGGTAGTTGATCGATATGTCCGCAACGCCATTGCCCTTGCGATGCGTGACCGGACTATTCCCCGCACTGCCGACGAGTTGCTGGAACGCGCCGTCGGCGGTAGCGAACCAGTGCTTGTCGAACAGCCACACAGCGCTGATACCGAAGCCCACCGACTTGAAGCCCGCACTCGCGTGGTACTGCCGAAACTGCGAATGCGCCGCCTGTTGCTGATTCACGCCGAACCAGCTATTCATATAAGTCGAGTCCGCGAGCGTGACGTTCGGGCCGGCGAACCAGAAGAATTTCTTCGTGCTGCCGGGCATCGGCATATATGCGCCGAGATCGCCGATCCATCCATTCGATCCGCCGAAATAGCGGCGCACGTCCGCGCGCAAGACCAGCGGAAAGTCTTTGGATATGACGTATTCGCCGGACAGCTTGAGCCCCGGCGCGGCATTGATATTGCCCAGACCGTTCAGTTCCTGCGGATCGTCGTGTGCGCGACGGCCCAGGTCGTAGACCGCTGCGAGGCTCGCGCGCCAGTTCGGGCCTTGCACGAAGTTGACCCCGAAACCTTCGCCGCTCGATAAGAAGAACAGGTCTTTATAGCGCACGTCGATGCTCGGGCCGGCCATCAGGTGATAGCGGTCCGAGCCTTCGTAGCGCGGCTGAAACGACGCTGCAGCGCCAACGCGCAATTGCCAGTCGGGGATCGTCGGCTGCCACATCTTTTGCAGCGGAATGCCCACCGAGTACTGCCATTCGCCCAATGGCGAAGGCGTTTGCGCGAACGCCGTCCCCGGAAGAGCAGCAACGCCGCCGATGGCGACGGCTACCCCGCAAATTGCCGCGATGCCTGTTTGTTTATTGCGGACCTCGTTGATCCGCTTTCTACGGCTGTTCAACACCAATGCCTCCAATCTCGCGTATCGCGAAGAGGGTTACGTTTGCTCGCTCCAAGCCCAGCGCGTCGGGCGATGAACTCGGGCGACCGCCGCGTTGCTACGCGCGGCATGTAAGTTTTTCAGCAACAGGATGCGTTGCACGGCAAAACCGGTTACTGCGCCAGGTCCCTCTACCGCAATGCACAAGGCTTACTGCTACGGTATTCGTCGGAACAGACAGAGCGAAAGTTTTGCCGACGGACCTGCTAGTGCAAGATGCGGGCCTACGACGTGGAGGCGCGCCTCCAGCCGCCTCTCTTCACCGCGAGAGAAGCCAATAAAAAAGCGCTGCACGGGCAGCGCTTTTTTCTAAAGCCGATTCAAGGCTCGTTAGGCCCATGACCGGACGACGCCGCGCGCCTCATTGCGCAGCCTGAACAAGCACGGGTTTGTCACTGTACAGATTGGGGAAAAGGCGCTTCAAACTTGCCACCTTCGGCAAATCGTAAAGCGCAATGTACCCCGAGTTCGGATGTTGCGTCAGGTAGTTCTGGTGATAGAACTCGGCTGGATAAAAGCCCTTGAACGGTTCCACCTTTGTCACGATGGGTGCCGTGAATGTGTGCGCTTTCTCGAGTTGCGCGATATAGCTCTGCGCGACTCGCCGCTGCGCATCGTTCAATGGGAACACCGCCGACCGGTATTGCGTGCCGCTGTCCGGGCCCTGGCGATTCAATTGCGTCGGGTCGTGAATCACCGAGAAGTACACCTGCAATAACTGGCCGTAGGTGACTTGCGCGGGATCGAACGCGACTTGCACCGATTCCGCGTGGCCGGTCGCGCCGCCGCTCACCGTTTCGTAATGCGCCGTGTCGCGCTGGCCGCCCGAATAGCCGGACACCGCCTGCTTCACGCCGCGCACGTGCTGGAATACGCCCTGCACACCCCAGAAGCAGCCGCCCGCGAAGACGGCGGTTTCTTCATGCGCCGACGCGGCGGAGACGGGCTCGTCAAGCGCAGGCGGCGCAATCGGCACCGCGTTTTCCGACGAAAGCGCTATGCGTTGCGCGAGCAGCAGTGCGAGCGCGCCGAAGCCGATGCCAACGGAAATTCTTGCCACGCGCGAGCGGGAGCGCTTGGTGTCGATACGTTTGTCGATGTTCATGATGTCTGTCCTGTCTGTCCTCATTGCACCTGCATAACGGCGATACCTTTCGGTTCACGCGCGGTTCACGCGGCCCGGCGCGTTTCGCGTGGCTCGAATGGCCCCGAGTATTAGTCGCGCGAGCGCCGCATTAATGACAACCTCCAATAGCATGCGCGTGTTTTTCGCTTCACGCCGGCGAACGCGAACCGTTACAGACGACGTCAAAGCGGAAAACGGGTGGTCGACAGAATTTCCTTGAGCACCATGAACGAGCGGATCTGCCGCACGCCGGGCAAATAGAGCAACTGCTCGGCATGCAGGCGATTGAAGCTGTCGCTGTCGCGCGTGCGGATGGTCATGAAGTAATCGAATTCGCCGGTCACGACATGGCACTCCATGCAGCCCGGCACTTTCTGCGCGGCCTTTTCGAAGTTCGCAAACGATTCGGGCGTGGAGCGATCGAGCACCACGCCGATGATCACGAGCATGCCCGCGCCCGCGGACTTCGGGTCGATCAACGCAACCACGCCGCGAATCAGGCCAGATTCCTTTAGACGTTCGACGCGCCGCAAGCAGGCCGGCGCGCTCAGCTTTACTTTTGCCGCCAGCGCGACGTTCGAGATGGACGCATCCGTTTGCAACTGGCGCAGGATTGCCCGGTCGATGCGGTCAAGCGATTGCAGCGAGTCGCTGGGGGCATTGCCGGCGGCGGGCGCGGCTGAAGCAGCGCGAACTTTCGTTTTGTTCATTGGCTTTACGGCGAAATAAAATTAAACGGAAGCGGCATCGTCGGTCCCAAAGTTACGCCTGACGCATTTTCTTCGCAAGCTCATTTCCCGGCATTTTTCCTACCATGTGCTGAACGCGGCAACCGCTTGCCCGCGCCGGACCCATCGATCACGGAGATGCCATGAACCTGCAACGCTTCCCCCGCTACCCGCTCACTTTCGGGCCGACGCCCATCCAGCCGCTCAAGCGCCTGAGCGATCATCTGGGCGGCAAAGTGCATCTCTATGCGAAGCGCGAGGACTGCAACAGCGGCTTTGCGTTTGGCGGCAACAAGACGCGCAAGCTCGAGTACCTGATTCCCGAGGCGCTCGCGCAGGGCTGCGACACGCTCGTGTCGATCGGCGGCATTCAGTCGAATCAGACACGCCAGGTCGCCGCGGTTGCCGCGCATCTCGGCATGAAGTGCGTGCTGGTGCAAGAGAACTGGGTCAACTATTCGGACGCGGTGTACGACCGCGTCGGCAATATCCAGATGTCGCGCATACTCGGCGCCGACGTGCGTCTCGTGCCGGACGGCTTCGACATAGGCTTTCGCAAAAGCTGGGAAGATGCGCTGGAAAGCGTGCGCGCCGCCGGTGGCAAGCCGTATGCGATTCCGGCCGGCTGCTCGGACCATCCGCTCGGTGGCCTCGGCTTTGTCGGCTTCGCGGAAGAAGTCCGTCAGCAGGAAGCGGAACTCGGTTTTCGGTTCGACTATATCGTGGTGTGCTCGGTGACGGGCAGCACGCAGGCCGGCATGGTGGTGGGGTTCGCCGCCGACGGCCGCGCCGAGCGCGTCATCGGCATCGACGCATCGGCCAAGCCCACGCAGACGCGCGAGCAGATCACGAGAATCGCTCGTCAAACAGCGGAGAAAGTGGACCTCGCGCGTGACATCACCGCTCAGGACGTGGTGCTCGACGAGCGCTTCGGCGGCCCGGAATATGGCTTGCCGAACGCTGGCACGCTGGAGGCAATCCGTTTGTGCGCGCGCCTTGAAGGTGTGCTGACCGATCCTGTGTACGAGGGCAAGTCGATGCACGGCATGATCGACATGGTGCGCAACGGCGAGTTTCCGGAAGGCTCGCGCGTGCTGTATGCGCATCTTGGCGGCGTGCCCGCGTTGAATGGCTACAGCTTTATTTTCCGCGACGGCTGAGTGACGCCTGAGTGTCGCCTGAGTGTCGTTTGAGTGCTGAGTAATGCCGCGCCTGGCGTTCACGCCGTCAGGCGCTTCTTCAAATGCTTGCGCAGAAAGTCGACGAAAGCACGAATCGTCAACGAACTCTGCCGATGTTGCGGATAGACCGCATACACGCCCGTCGGGCTCGGCAGAAATTCGTCGAGTACGGTGACGAGCTCGCCGCTTCGCAATGCGTCGGCGACAATGAAATCAGGAAGCCGAACTATTCCGAGGCCGGCCACGGCCGCATCGCGAATCAGATCGCCGTTGTTCGCGCGCAGCGGCCCCTGCACTTCGAAGCTTTTCAACGCGCCATCCACGGCGAACTCCCACGCCACGACACCGCCGTGCCCGTAAAGCAGGCATGAATGGCGCGCGAGGTCGGCGGGCGCGGCCGGTGTCCCGCGACGGCGCAGATAGCGCGGACTGCAACACGCGACGAGATTCACGTCGAATAATTTCTGCGCAATCAGCGTCGAGTCCGGCAACACGCCGATCCGCACCGCCATGTCGAAGCCCTCGCCGACCACATCGACGGTACGGTCGCTCAACTCCATGTCGAAACGCACGTCGCGATGCTCGCGCAGAAAGTCGGCGACGAGCGGCGACAAATGCATCATGCCGAACGACATCGGCGCACTCACCCGCAGCAGACCACGCGGCCCCGCGCGCCGCAGCGACATGGCCTGCTCCGCGTCCTCGACCTCGCCGAGAATGCGTTTGGCCCGCTCATAAAATTCCTGGCCCAGCTCGGTGACGGCCAGTTTGCGCGTGTTGCGCACGAGCAGCGGCACGCCGAGCGCTTCTTCGAGCGCCATTACGCGGCGGCTGACAAACTGCTTCGACAGCGACAGGCGTTTCGCAGCGGCGGTGAAGTTATGCGCGTCGACAGTCGCGACGAAAATCCGCATGTCATCCAGTTGCATGGCTATTGTCCACTAAAACGAGACGGTGTTTCCGATTAACGGCCGATTATAGCCTCAAGAGTTGACCTACACTCCTGTTCATGGATCGCGGACAACACATCAGTCCCGATCGCCCGCAACGAAAGTTGCATGGACGACGATCACGACGCCAAAGCGTCGGCTCACAGGAGAAAGAGATGCTTGAAATCAGACACGCCAATCAACGCGGCCGCGCGGAGCACGGCTGGCTCAGTTCGCGTCACACCTTTTCGTTCGCGCACTATCACGATCCGAAGCAAAACGGCTTCTCCGACCTGCTCGTGATCAACGACGACCGCGTCGCGCCGGCCCAGGGCTTCGGCAAGCACCCGCATCGCGATATGGAGATTTTCTCGTACGTGCTCGAAGGCGCGCTCGAACATAAGGACACGATGGGCACCGGTTCGGTGATCGTGCCCGGCGACATCCAGTTGATGAGCGCGGGAACCGGCGTGGCGCACAGCGAATACAACCATTCGAAGACGGACCCGGTCCACTTCCTGCAAATCTGGATCGCACCGGCGCAAAAGGGCACCGCGCCGCGCTATCAGCAACAGCATTTCAGCGAGGACGACAAGCGCGGCGTGCTGCGCCTCGTTATGTCGCCGGATGGTGCGGACGGTTCGCTGGTGTTGCAACAGGACGCTCGCGTGTATGCCGGCCTGTTCAACGGCGACGAAACGGCGCGGCTCGAACTCGCGAATAACCGCTACGCTTATGTGCACGTCGCGCGCGGCAGCGTGACGGTGAACGGCGTGGAACTCGGCGAAGGCGACGGCGTGCGCGTGCGCGGCGAGGAAGCGTTGAGCTTCACGCAAGGCCGCGACGCCGAAGTGCTGGTGTTCGATCTGCGCGACATCGAGACCTCGGCGTTGTGGGCCTAAGCGGTCTGACGCGCGACACTCGCTTGCGTCGTTGAGAGCCGCCCGGTTTGCGCCGGGCGGCTTTTTTGCGCCTGTTTTTCCGCGTGTTTTTACATGTTCAGCGCAGATGCAATAAAAACGGCGGCCCGCGGGCCGCCGTCATTCGCTACTTACTTGCCAGGCGCGATTATCAAACCGTCGCTTCGGCTTCCACCTCGCTAACCGCTTCCGTTTCCTCGCTGTTGCGGATCAGATGATCGAACGCGCTGAGCGATGCCTTCGCGCCCTCGCCGACCGCAATCACGATCTGCTTGAACGGCACCGTGGTCACGTCGCCGGCTGCGAACACGCCCGGCACCGACGTCGCGCCGCGTGCATCGACGACGATCTCGCCGTGCTTCGACAACTCGACTGTGCCCTTCAGCCATTCGGTGTTCGGCACGAGACCGATCTGCACGAACACGCCTTCCAGCTCAACCTTCTTCACTTCGCCCGAACGCAGATCCTTGTAGACGAGACCGTTGACCTTCTTGCCGTCGCCGGTGATTTCCGTGGTCTGCGCCTGGGTGACGATGGTCACGTTGGCGAGGCTGCGCAGCTTGCGTTGCAGCACTTCGTCGGCACGCAACGTAGCGCCGAATTCGAACAGCGTCACTTCGCGCACGATGCCCGCGAGGTCGATGGCCGCTTCCACGCCCGAGTTGCCGCCGCCGATCACCGCGACACGCTTGCCCTTGAAGAGCGGGCCATCGCAGTGCGGGCAGTACGCGACGCCGTGATTGCGGTACTCGCGCTCGCCCGGCACGTTGATTTCGCGCCAGCGCGCGCCCGTCGCGAGAATGATCGTTCTGGCCTTCAGCACCGCGCCATTCGCGAGACGCACTTCGTTGATGCGGCCGGGAATCAGCGCCTCGGCGCGCTGCACGTCCATGATGTCGACTTCATACGTCTTGACGTGCTGCTCGAGCGCGGTGGCGAACTTCGGTCCTTCGGTCTCGGTGACGGACACGAAGTTTTCAATCGCGAGCGTATCGAGCACCTGGCCGCCGAAGCGTTCCGCGACGACGCCCGTCGCGATGCCCTTGCGCGCCGAATAGATCGCCGCGGCCGCGCCAGCCGGCCCGCCGCCGACGATCAGCGTGTCGAACACCGGCTTGTTTTCCAGTTCCTTCGCTGCACGCGCGCCGGCATTCGTGTCGAGCTTCGCGAGGATTTCCTTCACGCCGCTGCGGCCCTGGCCGAACACTTCGCCGTTCAGGAACATGGTCGGCACAGCCATGATCTGGCGTGCTTCGACTTCGTTCTGGAACAGCGCGCCGTCGATCGCCACGTGGCGAATGCGCGGGTTGATCAACGCCATCACGTTCAGCGCCTGCACGACTTCCGGGCAGTTCTGGCATGACAGCGAGAAATACGTTTCGAATTGATAGTCGCCGTCGAGACTGCGGATCTGTTCGATCACCGCGTCGTCGAGTTTGACCGGATGGCCGCCGACCTGCAGCAACGCAAGCACGAGCGACGTGAATTCATGCCCCATCGGAATGCCCGCGAAACGGATGCCGATGTCCTTGCCCGGCTCGCCGATCGAGAACGACGGCTTGCGTTCGCTGTCGCCGCGGCGTTCGATGACGGTAACGCGTTCCGACAACGTCGCGATATCGTTCAGCAATGCCAGCAGCTCTTGCGATTTCGCGCTGTCGTCGAGCGACGCGACGATCTCGATAGGGTTACTAACCTTTTCGAGGTACGTTTTCAACTGAGTCTTGAGATTGGCATCAAGCATGGCTATTCGATTCCGTGACGATGGGTGTTGGATTCCCGGCGCCGCACGCATTCATGTAAAACGCGTGCGGCCCGGGGACGCGCGAACTGCTGCATGAAGCGGTTCGCACGGTGATGCGCCGCGTGGGCGCGACTGCCTGAAGCTTTGAGGCTATGCGCAGCTTTGGAAGCTGCGAGACCTTAGATCTTGCCGATCAGGTCGAGCGACGGCGTGAGCGTTTCTGCGCCCGGCGTCCACTTGGCGGGGCAGACTTCACCCGGATGCGCCGCGATGTATTGCGCAGCCTGCACCTTGCGCAGCAGTTCGCCTGCGTCACGGCCGATGCCGTTGTCGTGCACTTCGCACAGCTTGATCTCGCCTTCCGGGTTGATCACGAAGGTGCCGCGCAGAGCCAGACCTTCTTCTTCGATCAGCACGTCGAAGTTGCGCGAAATTGCCAGGGTGGGGTCGGCGATCATCGGGTACTTGATCTTCTGGATCGTGTCCGACGTGTCGTGCCAGGCCTTGTGCGTGAAGTGCGTATCGGTCGACACGCTGTAGATTTCAACGCCGAGTTTCTGGAAATCGGCGTAGCGATCGGCCAGGTCACCCAGTTCGGTCGGGCAAACAAACGTGAAGTCGGCCGGATAGAAAACGAAAACCGACCACTTGCCCTTCAGGCTTTCTTCAGTGACGGTCACGAATTCGCCGTTGTGATAAGCCTGTGCCTTGAACGGTTTGACTTGACTATTGATGATCGGCATTTGCTGAGTCCTCTTTCTGAGTGGTTGGAAAGTGGAGTCAGTATGTCAGACCACGCTTAATAGGTAAAGTGGATTGTTTTAATTCTTTCGATAGATTGATTCTATCTACTCCGGGGCTTCGGGCTATCATGCGTCGTCGGCTTTGAGCAGCCGCCACAGTGTGGTTCGGCCTATGCCCAAGGCCCGGCTTGCCGCCGCGCGATTGCCGCCGCACTGCTCGAGCGCCTTCGCGACGTCGTCGCGGGTCGGGGTGATCCGGGGCGCCGCTGGAGCGCTGGCGGCGTCGGCGGCGTGCGCGTTGGGAGCAATACGAAGCGGATCTTTGCCGCCTTCGCGCTGCATTCGGTCGAATTCCGGGAAAAGCGCCAGCAGATCGGGCCCGATGTCACGGTCGAGATCGCCTGCCGCGTCCCCGAGATAAATGGCCGCGCGCGTCAACAGATTTTCCAGTTCGCGCACATTGCCCGGCCACGCGTAGCGCTCGAACAGCGGCGCCAGAAACTGCAGCACCCGCCCGATCGACGCCTCCGACAACCCATATTGGCGCGACCCGCGGCTTAACAAGTGCCGGGCGAGCGGAACGACATCGGCGCGCCGCTCGCGCAGCGGCGGCAATTCTATCTGAAGCAGATTCAGACGAAAATATAGGTCCGCGCGAAACGCGCCCCGCTCGACGAGCGCATGCAGATCGCGATGCGTGGCGGCGATCACCCGCACGTCGATGGGCGTCGCGCGGCCCGAGCCGAGCTTCATCACCTCGCGTTCCTGCAGCACGCGCAGCAGCCGGCTTTGCAGCGCGGCCGGCATCTCGCCGATTTCGTCGAGGAAAATGGTCCCCGTGTGGGCGATCTCGAACAGCCCCGGCTTGCCGCCGCGCCGCGCGCCGGTGAACGCGCCCTCCTCGTGGCCGAACAGCTCGCTTTCGATCAAGCCTTCCGGCAGCGCCGCGCAATTGAACGCGACGAACGGATTGCCGCGCCGCCGGCTCGCGTTGTGGATGCCCTGCGCGACCAGTTCCTTGCCGGTGCCGCTCTCGCCGGTCAGCAGGACGGTCGCGTCGTGCGCCGCGCCTGCGCGCGCGAGCCGCCGCACGCGTTCGAGCGCCGCGGATTCGCCGACCAGATCGTCCAGCCGATGCCGCGCGACCAGATGCTTCGGCCGCTGGCTCGTGCGCAGCGACCGGTCGATCCGCTGCGCGACGAGCGCGTCCTGCACCGTGACCACGGAGCCGGAACGCGCGCCCTGCTCGAGGATCGGGACGCAATTGACGATCAGCGAACGTTCGCCGATCTGCTCGATGCGCTCGTCGGCGCCGCCGCCGCGCTCCGCTGCTTCGCGCAGCCAGGGGCCGAGCGTGCGGGCGAGTTCGGCGGGCACATCGCCGCCGTGGTCATGATGGCCGTGGCGGTCGCCGGTCAGGCCGAGCAGATCGAGCATCGCGGGATTGACGGCTTCGAGCTGGCCGGCGTCGTCGAAAGCGGCCACGCCGTCGCGCAGATGCGCGACGATCGTGTTCAGGCGCACGCGTTTCGATTCCTTCTGCCGGCTCACGCGCGCGAGTTCGACCGAACGCTCGAAGGCTTCCTCGACCGCGCCGAGCGAGTACAGGAACACGCTGTCCAGACCCGCCTGCTGCGCCAGATCGCAAGCCATGCCGGGACCGATGATGACGCGGCAGCCCTCGGCGGCCAGATCGTTGACGGCGGTCCGCACCTCATCGACCGAACGGTAGGCGCGCTGCGTCAGACGAACGTTTAGCCAGCCGCCGAGATCGGCGAGTTCGTGCGAGATGGTTTCGTGCAGCACAAGGCCGATCGGCGCGCCCGGCCGCGCGGCGGTGGCGCGGGTGATCGCGCTCAGCACGTCGAAGCCGTTGACCTTGACCATGACCACCGGCACGCTCAGGTGCTCGCGCAGATAGGCGCCGTTCGAGCCGGCGGCGAGCACGACATCGACGGAACCGGCATCGACGTGCGCCTGGAGCGCTGTGACCGCCGCGCCATAGCCTTCGCGGATCGAGAAAAATCGGGCGCGGCCGGCGTAGCGCGGCGCGATAGTCTCGCAAAGCGACTGCAGGCGGCTAATACTGACGAGGGCGATGCCGGGCCGGCCCGGGTCGGCGTTGACGAAAGCAGGCGTGAACGTGGACAACGGGATGCTCCGGTTGCTGCGGCCAAAAGGCGGCATTATGAGCGTTCCGCGAAACGTTTCATGAAACGCCCAGCCATTTTGCCATGAAACGCTGCGCGGCCCAGAGTCGCGTGCAAGCGTTTGATTCTTCATGGAAAACCTGTGGCCCGCCGTCAATGGCATGCATCCTGCAATCCCCGAGTCACCTCAACACCTCAAACCTTTCCGGAGACACCTCTCATGACCACTTCCGCCACACGCCGCGCCGCCTTCCGCGCCAAGGTCAACCAACGCCAGGGCCTGCTCGTGCCCGGCGCCTTCAATGCGATGAGCGCCCGCGTGATCGAGGACGCCGGCTTCGAGGCCATCTACATCACGGGCGCGGGCGTCACCAACATGTCGCTCGGCCTCCCCGATCTCGGCTTTATCGGACTCGCCGAAGTCGCCGAGCACACGGCGCGGATTCGCGACGCGGTCGCGCTGCCGCTGATCGTCGACGCGGACACCGGCTTCGGCAACGCGCTGAACGTGCGCCAGACGGTGCGCGTGCTGGAGCGCAGCGGCGCCGACGTGATCCAGTTCGAAGACCAGATCATGCCGAAGAAATGCGGGCACTTTTCGGGCAAGGAAGTGATCGGAGCGAGCGAAATGGCCGGCAAGATCCGCGCGGCCGTCGATGCCCGCGAGGACGGCAATCTGCAGATCATGGCGCGCACCGACGCGGCGGCCGTCCACGGTATCGAGGATGCGATCGAGCGCGGTCATCGCTTCATCGAGGCGGGCGCGGACATTCTCTTCATCGAGGCGACCGAATCGCTCGCGGACATCGAGCGGCTGCCGTCGCTGTTCGACGCGCCGCAGTTGATCAACATCGTGATCGGCGGCAAGACGCCGGTGCAGTCGCGCGAGGCGCTCGGCAAGCTCGGCTACGGCATCGTGCTGTACGCGAACGCGGCGCTGCAAGGCGCGGTGCTCGGCATGCACCGCGCGCTCGGCAGCCTGCAAACGAATGGCCGCCTCGACGAGGACGCGACGCTGGTCGCGCCGTTCAGCGAGCGCCAGCGTCTCGTGAACAAGCCGTTGTATGACCGGCTGGATCGGGAGTATGCCGCGAAGGATTGAGGGAAAGCTGAGGAAAACGTGTTGCCGTAGCGTGGAGGGCGGCACGCGGGGTGCTGGGTGGTCGCATGCTCGGCGTTCGGCGCTCCCCTCGCGCGCCATCGCCGCAAGCATGCGCATCGTGCTGATGCGCCAGGCTCGATTGCGCTACGATTCAGGGCCGGCGTGCAAAGCCGCGCGAAACGACGTCAGCGGGACCGGCGCAATCGCGCCCGCCCTGCTGCACAACCGCCAGCTGAGCAACCCGAGGCGGCCGCCGCGAGTCCCCTCGCACCGGACGGAGCAAACGCGCGCAAACGCCCGCAAAACACGTATTCGCCAGCGAAAGGTAGTCAGAAAAATGAAGCCCATCACATCGCGCATAGCGTGCATAACGCGCATAGCGTCCCCGGCGCCCCGCATTCGCCCGCCAATTCGCCGCACGCCTGACGATGCATCCATGCCCACGCTGCCCGGAGCCTTCCAATGAGCGCAGCGAGCGCGCCGCACAAGCACGTCGGCTGGCTGCCGTACATCGTCGCAGCCACGTTTTTCATGGAGTACCTCGACACCACGGTCATCGCGACCGCGTTGCCGCAGATGGCGCACTCGTTCGGCGTCGGCCCTAACAGCGTCAGCCTAGGCATGACGGCCTACATGCTGGCGCTCGCCATCTTCATTCCGGCGAGCGGCTGGATTGCCGACCGCTGCGGCTCGCGCACCGTGTTCTTCAGCGCGATCGGCGTGTTCACCGTGGCCTCGGTGCTGTGCGGACTGTCGCAGAACGTCGCCGAATTCACCGCCGCGCGTCTGCTGCAAGGCATCGGCGGCGCGATGATGGTGCCGGTCGGCCGGCTCATCGTGGTTCGCAGCACCGAAAAAAGCCGCATGATGCAGGCCATTTCGACGATCACCTGGCCCGCTATCGCCGCGCCGGTCGTCGGTCCGCCGATAGGCGGTTTCATCACGACCTACGCGTCGTGGCGCTGGATTTTCCTGCTCAACGTACCGTTCGGTCTCGCGGCGATGGCCGTCGCGCTCGCGATGGTGCCGAACCTGCGCGGCAGCGAACGCAAACCACTCGACCTGGTCGGCCTGCTGCTGAGCGGCACCGCGCTCACGGCAATCCTGTACGGCGCGGAACTGGCGAGCCAGCCGGCCGAGAACCCGTGGATTGCCGGGGCGATCATCGTCGCCGGTTTGCTGGTCGGCGTCGTCGCGTTCCAGCATGCGAAGCGACATCCGCATCCGCTGATCGACGTGTCCACGCTGAAGATCCCGACCTTTTCCGTGACCGTCGTGACGGGCTCCTTCACGCGCATCGGCATTGGCGCCGTGCCTTATCTGATGCCGCTGCTGTTCCAGGTCGGCTTCGGCTTGTCGGCGTTCAAGTCGGGCCTGCTGCTGCTTGCGAGCGCGCTCGGCAATCTCGGCATGAAGGCGTTGACCACGCGCATTCTGCAGCGCTTCGGCTTTCGCATGGTGTCGATCGTCGACGTAACGGTGGCCGGCATCTTCATCATCGCGTGCGGATTGCTGACGCCCGAGGTGCCGCTCGCGCTCGTGCTGATCGTGGTGTTCGTGTATGGCGTCGCGCGCTCGATGCAGTTTTCGACGCTCGCAACGCTCGCCTACGCCGACGTCGCGCAGCCGCAAATGAGCGCGGCCAGCACGCTGTGGAGCGCGGCGGCGCAAATGACGATCGGGCTCGGCATCGCATTCGGCGCAGTGTCGCTGCGTGCAGCCACGTTTTTCAATGGCGAGACCACAGGCCATGAGACCGCAGGCCTCGTCTTCACGCTCGACGATTTCCGCCTCGCGTTTCTGCTCGCGGGCGTGTTGACGCTGCTGTCGGTGATCGGCTACATGGGTCTTGCGCGCGATGCCGGCCAGAGCATCGGCGGCGGTTCGCGCGGAACGGAAGATCCCGCGAAGGGCTGATAAGTTTCTGGAGCGTTCAGGAGACTACATGAGCACCGTCACCGATCTGCGAATTTCAAGCGACAAGAACGAACTCGACGTCGAGATGATCTACGCGTTCCTGTCGCAGGAAACGCCGTGGGCGAAGGGCATGCCGCGCGAAACGCTCGAACGCGCGATTGCAGGGTCGCTGTGTTTCGGCGGCTATCTCGGCGACCAGACGGGCGACTACGCGAGCGGCAAGCAGGTGGCGTTCGCGCGCGTCGTCACGGATCACGCGACTTTTGCGTACCTGTGCGACGTTTTTGTGCTGCCGGAGTATCGCGGCAAAGGTTATGCGCACGCGTTGCTCACGCAACTGTTCGCGAGCGAGTCGTTGCAGGGCCTGCGAAGAATCATGCTGGCGACGACGGACGCGCATCACGTGTATCGGCCGCATGGGTTCAGCGCTTTGTCGAACCCCGGGCTTTTCATGGAAGTGCATAACGCGGACGTTTACCGCAGCGCCTGATGAAGCGGAGGCGACGTGCCTCCGCAACCCTCGCACCAATCAAACATACGCCCGTTCGCGCATCCACTTCGTCATGATCCACTTGTCGCCGGCACGCACCGGCGCGCCGCCGTGCAAGGTCAGCGGATCGAGTTGACGTTGGCCGTTCATATAACGGAAATACACTGCACCGCCCTGCTTCGCGGCCACCGACAAACCCGCTTCCGGAAAGATCGTTTCGCCGCCGTCCGGCACATCGTTCAGATAGATGACGAGCGTGGCCACGCGTTGTCCGCCGCGTGCCGTATGCACCGTGCTGCCAGGCTGATCGGGCGGGAAATAGTCGAAATGCGGCCGGTATTCGCCGGTTGGGCCGTAGTGAAGAATCTGCAAGCCCTCGCCGTTTTCGACCGGCCAGTTCATCAGGCTCGCGATGCGCTGATCGAGCCGCTCGATGAACGCGTCTTCCCCGCGCTGATACCAGATGCCCTCGCTGGTGCGGTTGCGGATCACGTCTTCCTGGCCGGTCGCCGGATCGACGATGGTCGAGCGTTTCAGCCGATGCCGCGAACGCTCGATCACTTCTTCGCATTCTTCCGGCGAGAGCACGTTCGCGAACACGATCACCTGCGGACGCTCGCAGCGCATCAACACCTGGACATCGCGGTCGAACGCGCGGATTGTGTTGCCTCGCGCGACAGGCCCGTCGTACGCATAGGGCGTACGCTGCCCGCCCGGCGCACTCGGCGCCGTTTGCGGCAGCGCGGCTTCAATCCCGCCCGCCGCTACCGGCGACGCCGCTGAACCCGACGCGGCCACGCCGAACGCGTCGAACGCGCCACGCACGGCTTGTGCGGCTGCGTCGGCGGCAAAACCCGTCTGGACCATCGCGTCGATCATCGAATCGATCGTGCAGCCGCGCGCTGCATTCGTGCGCAGCCATTCCTGCCACGCGGCATCCACTACCGGCATACGCGCCTCCGCTGTTGGATAGAACAAGAATAATGCATCGGCGGAAGCCCGCGCTCAGGCGCCATGATCCTGGCGCCGGTAAATCGCGAGCCCTTTTCTCGCTCGCGCGCGGATCGAGCGATGCACGAGCGGCGACCATCCAAGCAGCGCGCCGCGTGCGCCCAGCGCCTGGCGCATCCACGCCCACAAGTCGAAACTGTCGCGATGCTCGACGATGAGTCCATCGCGAAACGCAAAGCGCGCTTCGACATGATTGACCACCGGACGCCCCGTCTGACTGAAGACATAGCCCGCGGTCCAATGCGCGCGGCCGCTATGTTCATCGGCTTCGATACTATCGAACGTCAGCGAAAAATCCTGAGCGCGCGTGACGAGCATGCGCCACATGTCGCGCACTTCGTCGCCGCGCAATTCGCCGAACGCCGGGTCGCTGAAGACGACGTCATCGGCATAGCAGGCAATCATGGTGGCGGCGTCGCGCCGCTGGAACGCCGTGTAGAAGCGCTCGATCAGTTCGGTGTTGGGATGGCTCATTTGTTGTGTACTTGAGTTGCCGGTATAAAAGCCCGTATTGAAGCCGATATGGAAGCCGGTTTGATTGTGCGCGATGCCAAACGGCAGCCGAACCGCACGCGCCGCCCACGATCAGCCGAGTTTCGCGGGATTGTATCGAATGATCGCGCCCGCGCTTGCATCCGCGATGCACTAGCCCTCGTGCGCGTGAGCGCGAGCCCGGATTTCCGACAACGATACATCGACGAGCAGCTTGCCCGAATCGAACACCGTTTCCATCGCATCGTCCCAATCGGAGCCATCGGCGCGCGCGTCCCGATCCGGCGCGAGCGGCAGCGTCGCCGTGCGGTACTCGCCCGTTCGACGATTGATGAGCAGCGTGAGCCGTCCTTTCATCGAGCGTTTGGTGCTGTCCGTCACGGGGTCTTTCGATACGTCATGCCATGTATCGCCGAGGCGGATCGCCGAGCATTTCATCGCGAAGCGCTGCGTGTCGCGGTTGATCTGCTGCAACAACGCGCCGCCCATGCCGAACACGATGTTGTCCGCTGCAAAACCCGCGTGGTCCATCGCCGCGAGAATCGCTTCGAGCGAGTCGGGATTCACGCCGTCGCCCTGAATCACGCGCACGTTGTTGAGCACGCGCCGGCCTTTGCTGTTCAGCACCGATCCAAACGACGCCTCCAGCGCGCGCAGCGTTTGCAACACGATGCTGCGCGGATCGCCGGAATCGGGGCGGACCACAAGCGTCGCGCCGGAGTCGAGCACCGCCTGCTTCAGCTCCGTGCCCCACACTTTCAGCGCGGCGAACAGATCGTAAGAGTCGGACACCACGGAAACGACCGCGCCCGGCCTCGCGAACTTCGCGATCATGTTCCGATACGCGTCGGTCTCGCGCTCGCGGCCCCACGCGGTGATTGTGCTGTGCTCGGCGGCCGGCACCGAAAACGCGGCCATGCTCTCGTTGTAGTAATGATTCGCCGCCACCACGCCGAGCACGGTATCCGAACCCATGAAGCTGACCAGATGCGCCGCGCCGCCGATCGCCGCCGATTCCGCGCTCGACACGCCACGTGCGCCGAAGTCATGCAGCTTGAACGGCAGTTGCGTGACATCGTCGCTGGTCTTCAGCAGATACTCGCGAATCGTCTTGCGCAGATGCCAGCTTTGCGTCGCGACCGTGACCGGATACCACACGCGCAACAGCATGGTTTCTATATACGACGCGAGCCAGAACACCTCGGGGTCGTCGCATTCGACGGTGACGAGCACGTTATGCGTGGGCACCACCGACCCTTCGGGCACCGCGCGAATGCGCACCGGCAGATAACCGCGATGACGTTCGACGATATGACGCCAGCCCGCTTCGTTGAACGGCTCGCCGTGCGCGCTGAAAAACGCCTTGGCCTCGTCGATCATGGGTGCGGTAATGGGACTGCACAGATACTGCTTGATGAGCATCTGCAAGCCAAAGAAGAGCGTGCGGTCGTAGCGCCCGCCGCGCGATTCGATGTATGAAAACATCGCCGACGCTTCCGGCGGGTACTGGAGATAGTGCGACGCCTTGTATGAATCCGTGTTGAGGATCGGATTCGAGAAGATCGCGGAAGCGCCGCTCGGACCGCTGAATTCGTTCATCGTGGATGACGCCGCATTCGGCTCGCTGACGGTAGCTGGCTTTACATGATGCCACGGGCACGATGCGGGCGCGGGCTTCGGCTTCAGCTTCCGCGCTCATGCAACTTGCCCGTGCCGCCCGCTGTTGCGCAACGGTGTTCAGTCCAGATCGTCGTATTCGCGCCGGCGGATGTCCGCATCGCGGTCTGCGTTGCGCTCCTGCGAAACGGGCAATTCATAGGCATCGCGCAGTGCGGGGCGTTGAATCTCGGCCTGCTCGCGGCGCTTGATTGCGTCGGCGATCACGAGCGTCAGCAGATCGACCGGCGGCGCGGCGAACAACGCGCGCTGCATGCCGGCGCATGCCCGGTAACGAAGACGGACAACGCTGCCCGCAAATTGAGCAACTGAAGGAGTAACAGAGCAAGTACCCGGCGTGGCCGGCTGATCGTGGCGCGGCGCGCGGGCCGGCCCGGAAACAGGTGCTTTCATGACATCCCCCGTGAGAATGACACATTGAAATGCGCTGACGGCCGCGTTGCAGCCTTCCAGGTCCGCCGTGCCCACGCGAAAGCGCGAACACGGCGCCCGGTCCACCTCGCTATGTGCCTCTCTTATGGAGGCTGTGGCCTTCTCCCCGTTTCGTCGCGCCGGTTGGTCCAGACCGTACGCTGCCCCTTCCCTGTTATGCACGTCGGTCGCGCAAACGTTGCCGCGCGACGACCTGTCGTTATAGGCCCAACACTTGCACCTTCACAGACGAAAAAAACCGGCGAGGTCAGAGCGTTGCGTCGTCGGGTGACGAACGACCGCTTCGCATCGGTCGTTCGCCCCGTGTTGTTTGACGTCCGTCTGTCAGTGGCCCCGCCGCAGCCTCGTAGACGCAATGGCATTCCCCGGCCACGTCCACGAAGTCGTTTATTGCGCCGGTCGTTACCTCTACTGACCGGCACAACAGATTCGCTGCGACTCCCTTAATGCAATGGCTATGCCATGTGCGCCCAGGTGCCGTCGCGCGGAGCGTCGCCGACGATGCAACGCTACCGTCCGCCCGATCGCCCGACTGAAAAACCGCCGGTGATTCGTATTCGAGACGCGTCTGGGCGCTCACGCGGTCTGCAAGATGCGCATCTAACGCATCGAATACACGCTTCCGATAAGCGCCATTCGCTGCCACGCCCGCGCGGCTTCGCGGTTTGTGTGCGAGCCCGGTCATTAATGCCGACGCCGAAACACATAAAAGCGACACGAAAATGGCCGAAAAGGCTTATGCGATTTTTGTTGCATGCATGAAACATCGCAAATGGATGTATGCCGATGCGTAAAGCGCATTCGTTCACGCGCTGTGTACTCCAGCGCGCATAACACGGCTTGACGTATCGCCGTCCGAACAGTATCGGATTAGCCGCGCGGCGCCTTGCAAAATCAGGCGACTGCCGAATAAGCGCACGTCAAATCGGGAAACTTTCTCGATACTGATTTGTTTGTATAGCATTCCAAAGCGCTTTCGCTTATGTTTGAGTCATGCGCCAGTCAGAGCGCCATAAAAAAAACGAACGAGTTAAGAAACGGTATAAGTGATTCGGGGATGAACTACTCCGGCGGTTGCCACGAGGCACCTTCCGTCGCCTGCCGCGATAATGCGGCGCCTCGCGGCTTGCGCCGCGCCCTGCTCGCTCCGCCGCAAACGTCGACTGTAGGCCGCCACACCGGTCTTCAATATCTCGCACAGCAGTCTTTCGAGCAGTAGGAATCGGGGGTAATGGAAATGACTTTCGCATCTGCGGACACCGGACGCACCGTTCTTTATGTGTCGAGCTCGCCCGATCAGAAACTCGCCGACTTCCTCGCCGCATCGGGCTGGCATGCCGTGCACGCGAAAAACGCGGCGGGCGCGGAACGCATGATCGAGCGCGACAACGTCAAGGTTGGTCTGGTCGAACTGCCGGAAGACTGCACGACGCAGCAGTTGTCCGCGCTCGCTGCGTGCATGCGCCGCCCCGAAACCAACTGGGTCGCGCAGATCGCGCCGGGCCAGGCGGATAACGAACTGGTCAGCCGCTTTATCCTCGATTACTGCTTCGACTTCGTTACGCGACCGTGGCTCAACGAGCGTCTCGTGTTCGCGCTCGGCCACGCGCATGGGCTGTCGTCGCTGAGGCATGGACATGTAGCGCCGGAACCGTCGCTCGGGCGGCATGGCATGGTCGGTCAATGCGAGGCGATGCAGCAGTTGTACCGGCGCATCGACAAATGCGGCGCGACCGAGGCGCCGGTGTTCATCGCCGGCGAATCGGGCACGGGCAAGGAGCTGACCGCGCTCGCGATTCACGAGCGCTCCCCGCGCACCGGCCGGCAGTTCGTCGCGATCAATTGCGCGGCGATTCCGCCGAGCCTGTTGCAAGCGGAACTGTTCGGTCACGAACGCGGCGCGTTCACCGGCGCGCTTCAGCGCAAGATCGGGCGGATCGAGAGCGCGCATGAAGGCACGCTCTTTCTGGATGAAATCGGCGACATGCCGCACGAATGCCAGGCGGTGCTGCTGCGCTTTCTGCAGGAGGGCACGATCGAGCGGCTCGGCGGCAACGGCCCGATTCACGTCGACGTCCGCGTTATTTCGGCGACGCACGTCGATCTCGACAAGGCAGTCGAAGACGGCCGCTTCCGCGCCGACCTGTATCACCGGCTATGCGTGCTGCGCCTCGTCGAGCCGCCGTTGCGCGAACGCGGCGGCGACATCAAGCTGCTCGCGAACTATGCGCTCAGCATGTACAAGCAGGACGGCGCGCGCAAATTGCGCGGGCTGTCGAGCGACGCGATCGTCGCGATGTCGAACTATGCATGGCCCGGCAATGTGCGCGAGCTGATCAACTGCGTGCGGCGCGCCGTCGTGATGAGCGAGGGCCGTTTCATCACCGCGAACGACCTCGGCTTGCCGGCCACGGACAACGGGCCTGCTGTCACGCTCGCGGAAATTCGCAGCAAGGCCGAGAAAGACGCG
Source organism: Paraburkholderia sp. RL17-368-BIF-A (assembly GCF_046054045.1). Lineage (NCBI taxonomy): Bacteria > Pseudomonadati > Pseudomonadota > Betaproteobacteria > Burkholderiales > Burkholderiaceae > Paraburkholderia > Paraburkholderia sp. RL17-368-BIF-A. Next base: position 435,263 of record NZ_JARESN010000002.1, on the reverse strand, counting down.
ATCGAACATGCGTTGCAGCGGCATGGCTATAAGTTGTCGGAGGCGGCGGTCGAACTGGGCATCTCGCGCGCCACGCTGTACCGGCTGATGCATGCGGACCGGCTGCATCCGGAGCCTTCGGGCGGCAACGGGTCGAACGGCGGCGCGGATGCGGACGGGGACAGCGAGGCTGAGCGGCGCGGGCATGGATTGGTGTCGACGGCTTCGGTTTAGGTTTAGGTGGTTGTCGGTGTAGAGGGCGGGCTGTTGAGGGTTGGTGGTCCGCCTGGCGGATTGTTGTGCGATTGACGCGCTGGTTGCGGGGCTTCGGGTGTCGAGCCTGGTTGTGCCTAGCGTTGTTCTTGGCGTTGTGCCTGCCGTTGTTGCGTGCCGTTGTGCCAGCCGTTGTTGCCTCGCGTTGTTGCCTCGCGTTGCTGCCTCGCGTTGCTGCCTCGGCGTTGTTCTTGGCGTTGTTGCCTCGCGTTGCTGTCTTAGCGTTGTCCTTGGCGTTATATCGCCTAATATCCGTTCACGGCATCTCGCCCCGTTGGCCGCTGAGCCACACGCAACGGAGTCCTTCCCTCTCCCTGCGCGGTCCCTCCAAAACCCACGGGCAAGCAACTTGCTACCGCATGTTGCCGACGCGTCGGCGACGCGCGCGTCTTCGCGAGCCCGGACGCCGCGTCGCATTCCATAACGACGCAGCGGCCGCCGCCTCAGGAACTTGCGCGGCGAAACTCGTGTCGGTCAAGACCGGGGCCCAGGCCCAAAACAGCGAGACCGGCCGATGCGTCCTGCCGCCGTCCGCATTCCGCAGCCCGTCCCATACCTTATGCGCAAATTTCTACACGCCTGCTTCGTCGTTCTGCTCATTCTCGGCGCCCCGCCCGCTTTCGCCGCGGTGACGCCGGCCACTCCCGCCGCGGAGGCTTCCGGCACCGCCGTCACGCTGACGCCCGACCAGGCGCGCCAGGCGCTCTCGGTTCTCAACGACCCCAGGCGCCGCGCGCAGGTCGCCGATACCTTGCAGGCCATCGCCGCGGCCGGCGCGCTGAGTGCGCCGGCATCGGCACCGACGGCCGCCTCCGCGCCCGCTGCCGCGAGCGGCGCAGCGTCGCTCGTGCCCGCCGCGTTTAAATCGAACGGACTGGCCTCGCAGCTCGCCCGTCAGGGCGCGCATTGGGCGGTCCATCTCGGCGGATCGCTGCGCAACTCGGTGACGGCGCTGCTCGACGTCGCTTCGGTGCGCGCGTGGTGGAACTGGCAATCGACCAGTCCGCAAGCGCGCTCGATCCTCGCGCACGTCGCCTGGTCGCTGCTGGCCGCGTTGTTGCCGGCGCTCGCGCTCGAATGGCTCGCGCGGCGTGTGCTGCGCCGCGCGTATCGCATGCTGGCCGCGCGCCGCGAGCATGGCGATCCCGCCGACGCGCCGCGCACCGACTTGCCCGTCGACGTCGAACCACAGCCTGCCGACGCCGCGCATGCCGCACCGCCGTTGCCCGCACCGCCGGTCGCCGAGGCGCAGGCCGAAGCACGGGCCCAAGCGGAATCGAAAGCCGAATCCACAACAACAGCCCGCGCACAAGCCGCCGCGGCCGCCGCCGCAGCGTTGCCCGCAACCGGCCAACCTGCCGCGACGCCAACATCCACACCGAGCCCCACGCCGTCCGCCACCAGCGGCAAAGCGGCCGAAGCCAAAGGCAAGCAAAACGCCACGCATCACTGGACGCTCCTGCAGCGCCTGCCCCGCGCGCTGCTGATCACGGTTCTGCGCCTGCTGCCGCTGGCGGTGTTCGTGGGCGCGGCGAGCGCCCTCATGTCGATCTTCACCGACGACGGCACGCCGCCAGACCGCGCGCTCGATTCGCTCGTCGACATTTATGTGCTGTGCCGCCTGATCGTGATCGTGAGCGGCTTCTTCCTGCAGCCGGCCGCGCCGCGTCTGCGCCTGTTGCGCATGAGCGATGCGTGGGCCGTGTTCGTGCATCGCTGGGTGATCCGCATTGTCAGCGTGGTCGGCGTCGGCTCGGCGATTGCGGAAATCGGGCAATCGCTCGGCCTGAACGAAGCCGCGCATCTCGCGTTGATGAAGGTCGTCGCGCTCGCCGGCCACGTGATGCTCTCGATCCTGATCCTGCAATGCGCGAAGCCGGTCGGCGAACTGATCCGGCAGCGCGCCGCTACGCGGCCATCGCTCGAAATGTTCGGCAATGCGCTCGCCGATGCATGGGCATGGCTCTCGGTGTTCGTCGTGATGGCGCTGTGGTTCGTCTGGGCGCTCGACGTGCGCAACGGCTATCACGCGCTGCTGCATCTGGGCGGCGCGTCGCTCGCGGTGCTGGTGGGCGCGCGCGTGCTCGCCATCGTGATCTTCGGTGCACTGGCGCGGCTCTTCAACGGACGCGAGGACGCGGACCGCTCGCTCGTGAACCGGCATGCGTACCGCTACTATCCGCTCGCGCGACGCGTGGTGGCGTGGATCATCGGCATCGTGACCGCGCTTGCGTTGCTCGCGGTATGGGGCGTCGATGTCGGCGAACTGTTCCGCGACGGCAGCGTCGGCCACCGGCTCGCGTCGGCCATCGTCACGATCGGCGTGGCGGCCGTGATCGCGCTGCTCGTGTGGGAAAGCGTGAACGTATCGGTCGAACGGCGGCTCGATCGCTGGACCACGACCGGCGACCTCGTGCGCGCCGCGCGCCTGCGCACGCTGCTGCCGATGCTGCGCACCGGCCTCTTCTGCGTGATCGCTCTCGTCGTCGTGCTAACCGGGCTGAGCCAGCTCGGCGTGAACATCGGGCCGCTTCTTGCGGGCGCGAGCATCTTCGGCGTGGCGCTCGGCTTCGGCTCGCAAAAACTCGTGCAGGACTTCATCACAGGCATTTTTCTGTTGATGGAAAACGCGATGCAGGTCGGCGACTGGGTCACGCTCGCGGGCGTGTCCGGCACCGTCGAATATCTGTCGATCCGCACGGTGCGCCTGCGCGGCAGCGACGGTTCTCTATATACCGTGCCGTTCAGTTCGGTATCGACGGTCAACAATACGAATCGCGGCATCGGCAATGCGGCTGTCCGCGTCAACATCGTATTCGGCCAGGACGTGGATCTCGCGATCGACACGCTCAAGGAAATCGGCGCCGGCCTGCGCGAGGAGGAGAAGTTCAAGGACGGCATTCTGTCCGACTTCAGCTTCTGGGGCGTCGACGCGGTGGACGGCTCGGCCGTCACACTGGCCGGCCAGATGCAATGCCGCGACTCGGCTCGCTGGGGCGTGCAGCGCGAATTCAACCGGCGCATTCTCGACCGCTTCCGCGAACGCGGCATCGAGATCGCCAATCCGCAGCGCAACCTGCTGACGTGGGACCCGGAGAGCGTCGCGCCGCGCGTCGAAGCCGGCGAGCCGCCTAAACAGGAACCGCAGCAGGAACCTTCGACGCATGCTTCCGGCGACGGTGCTTCGTCCGATGGCGCATCAAAGGGCGACGCGCCCGTCGAGGACCAGATCCCCGTCGACTCGAAGCCCGCGGGCGGGCCGGGCACGCCCGCGAATCCGGGACCGACCTCGCCGCACGAATGACGTACTGACTGACCGGGCGCCGGGCGCGCGCTATCTATTGAACCTGCCACCAGCGAGGCAACAGGCGGCGCACTTCGGGCCGCCTGTACCGGTCGTCGATCAGATGCACGACGCCCTCGTCGCGCTCGGTGCGAATCACGCGCCCCGCCGCCTGCACCACCTTTTGCAAACCGGGGTACAGGTACATGTATTCGTAGCCGCTGCCGAAGCGCGCCTCCATCGTGCGGCGCATCTGTTCGTTCACTTCGTTCATTTGCGGCAAGCCGAGCGTCGCGATGAATGCGCCGATCAACTGCTGACCGACCAGATCGACGCCCTCGGAAAACGCACCGCCCAGCACCGCGAAGCCGACGCCCTGGTCGGTGCCGCGAAAGCGCGCGAGAAATGCGTCGCGGGCGGCTTCGTCCATGCCCGGCTCCTGCGCCCAGACAGGTACATCAGGGTTGCGTTCGCGCATCAGCGCGACCACGCGTTGCAAATACTCGAAACTACTCAGGAACCCCAGGTAATTGCCGGGCTGCGCCGTGTACTGCCTCGCAATCAACTCGACGATAGGTTCCAGCGAACGGTCGCGATCGCGCCAACGCGTCGACACGTTGCCCGCAACCCGCACTTGCAATTGCTCCGCGCGAAACGGCCCTTCGACGTCGAGCCATGACGTGTCCTCGGCAAGCCCCAACGTATCGCGGTAAAAATGATGCGGGCTGAGCGTGCCGGAGAACATGACCGTGGTGCGCGCGGCGGCGTAGCGCGGCGCGAGAAACGGCGCGGGAATCACATTGCGCACGCACAGCACGCAACTGGTTTTATCGCGCGGTGCGTGGCGGTCTGTCGTCAGCGTGATGTCGAAAATCGAATGCTCGCCGAACTGTTCGGCGAGCGCGACGAAATGCATCGCGTCGAAGAAGAAACGCAGCGACGTTTGATCGATGGAAAGCGGCGCTTCGGCAAGCTGATCCGTCACCGCGCCGATCAGATTCTGCGCGGCTGATAACAGCTTGCCCGGCACGTCGGCGTAGACCTGATACGACGCGGTCTGCGCGCGCTTGAGCGCATTCCATTCGCGTTGCAAGCGTTCGAGCGGCTTGCGCAACGTGGGCGGCGCCGTGTTGCGCGCAAGCCGCAACGCCGCCTGATCCAGCGACGCCGTGTACATGCGGCGCGCGCGATCGAGCAGATTGTGCGCCTCGTCGACCAGCACGCCGACGCGCCACTGGTTGATCTGCGTGAGCGCGTAAAGCATCGCGCTGCTGTCGTAGTAATAGTTGTAGTCGCCGACTACGACGTCGGCCCAGCGCGCGAGTTCCTGCGCGAGGTAGTACGGACAGACGTCATGTGCGAGCGCCGCTTCGCGCACCGCGGCGCGATCGAGACGCGGCCCGGCAAGCGCCGCGCTGCGCGCCGCGTCGAGCCGGTCATAAAAGCCGCGCGCGAGCGGACACGACTCGCCGTTGCACGCCTTGTCCGGATGCTCGCAGGCCTTGTCGCGCGCGACGAGTTCAAGCGTTCGCAGCGGCAACGGCGCAGCGCTCTGGCGCAGCGTTTCGATTGCATCGAGTGCGAGCGCGCGGCCCGGCGTCTTCGCGGTCAGAAAGAACACGCGATCGATCTGCTCCGCCGCGCAGGCCTTCAGCAACGGAAAGATCGTAGCGAGCGTCTTGCCGATGCCCGTCGGCGCCTGCGCCATCAGCGGCTTGCCGTCGCGCGCCGCACGATAGACGGACACCGCCAGTTCGCGCTGGCCGCTGCGAAACTGCGCGTGCGGAAACTGCAATGCGCCGAGCGCGGCATTGCGTGCCGCACGATGCGCTTCCTCCTGCACGGCCCAGTCGAGAAAGCGCTCGCATTGTTCGACGAAAAAAACCTCGAGCTCGCGCGCCGTATGCGTTTGCGTCAGCAACGTTTCCTTCTGACTGCCGACGTCGAAATAAACCAGCGCGACGGTCAATTGGCCAAGTCCGCGCGCGCGGCACAGCATATGTCCGTACACCAGCGCCTGCGCCCAATGCAGAGTGCGGTGATTCGCGGGCATGCGTTCGAGATCGCCGCGATGCGTCTTGATCTCTTCGAGACGATTGGCCGCCGGGTCGTAGCCGTCGGCGCGGCCTCGCACGGTCAGATTGCGATGCGTGGCAGTCAGCGTCATTTCGCTTTCGTAGCCGCTCGCGCGACGCCCCGCGACGGTCACGTGCCCCGCCATGCCTTCGAGCGAAGTCGGCGCGGGCGTGAACCGCAGATCGAGGTCGCCGCGTCTTGCGGTGAACTCGCACATCGCTCGCACGGCGACGATGTAGCTCATGCCGTGCGCTCCGCTGTGAATGTGGCGGGCGTGGAATTGCACTCGGCTTCGTCGGCCCAACGCACGTCGACCACGCGCACCGGCATGCCATGCTGCACACAGTATGCGAGCCAGCGGATCTGGTTGTCCTGCAAGCGGTCGCCGGGTCCCTTCACTTCGATCAACTCGTAACGGCGCTCGGCGGGCCAGAAGCGGATCAGGTCGGGCAACCCCGAGCGATTGCCGCGCACGTCGCGCAGCAGACGTTCGAACCACAACTTCAGATGCGCGGCGGGCAGACAGTCGAGCGCAGTCGTCACGAGTTCGGGCGTGAGCAATCCCCAGAACACGAACGGCGATTGCACGCCGTCCTTCTCATGCAGATGCCGCAAAATCGTCTCGCGATACGCGCCGTTATCGAATTGAGCCAGGCACGCGGCGAACTGCACGGCACGGCGCGCATGAAAATCCGGCGCGTGAAGATCGGCGGGACCGCGTTGAAACGGATGGAAAAACGCACCGGGCAACGCGGCGAATACTGGCTCCCAGCAGAGCAGGCCGAACAGCGAATTGATCAGCGCATTCTCGACGTAATGCACCGGTGCGGCGTCGCAAGTCAGATGATCGCGCACGACGAATTCGACGGCCTGCGGCGCTTGCGGCCTCGGCAACGTCAACGTGCTGCGCTCGGCCGCGCGCGCCGCCTGCACGCGAACCGCCGGCTCGCCGAGCTTGCGCTGCAAACGCGGCAACATGCGTGCGATACGTTGCGCCTCTTCCTCGCTTTCCGGCGATGCCGCGGCCTGCGACGCGAGCGCGAGCGCCGCATCGAAACGTTCGCTGCGCTCGAGCACGCGCATGCGCCGATGACGCGCGCCGGGCCACGCGCAACTCTCGTACACGGCGAGCGCCGATGGCCACATCTGCCGCCGTTCGCAATACTGGCCGATGCGAAACAGCAGCTTCGCGCGGCGCGTTTCGAGCCACGAATTAGACGTTTCGACTGCACGAACGCGCGCGACAAGGGCGTCGATCGCGTCACTTGTCGCTTCCGAATTAATCAGCGATCCGAACGATTCTATCGATTCAAGCTGATCGCGACATGCCTGCAACGCGAGATATACATCGACGTCCGCGCGCTGCTGAAATGCACGCGACGCCGGCCCGAACGCGACTTTCTCATACTGGAACACGCCAAGATCGGCGAGCACGAACTCGGACCAGTCCTGCTGCAGATTGCCGAAGAACATCAGCCGAAAGCGCTCGCAAAGCGGCGCAATGTCGACACGAAACACGCAATCGCTCGACTGGGCATGCCATGCGGACAACGGACGCGCGGCGCCGCTGCCATTCTCACGCTCATCTTCTTCCGCATAGAACGGACGCAATGCATCCAGCAACTTGGGCTTGCGCAGGCTGCGCGCGCCGGGAATCATGGCAAGCGCGTCCGCGAAAATATTCAGCAATTCGGCGCGCGTGGTGAGTGCAAAGAGATCGTCGAGCGTTAGATGCGGCGCCGCGTCCAGCCAGCCGAGCGCAGTAACAGGCGCGGCGGCGCGTAACGGGCAGCCGATTTCGTCGTAAGCCAGGCGGCTCGCGCGAAACAGCGTGCCCTTGCGCATCAGCATGCGGACCAGCAATGCGCGCGACGCTTGCGGCAATGACGCAAACGCGCCGAGAAAAGCGCGCTCGCCTGCATCGAGCAGATCGTCGTAACGTTGCGCGAGCCATGCAAGCGCACGCTCGAAGTTCAGCAGATAGTAAGGAGCGCCGGCGAGGGAATCCGGCGGAGCATCGGTTGCCACGGAGTTTGCAGGACCTGTACGTTTATACAGTGATGATAGCAAACTCCACTGCCGCTACGGCTTTGCCGCGAGCCACACCACCGTCAGCGAACGCACGCCCTGCGCGCCGCGAATCAGCACGCCTTCAATGTCCGCGGTCGCGGACGGCCCCGTGACCAGCGCCGCATAACGCGCATCGCGAAAGTCGTCGCGCCGGTAAACGTCCTGCAAACCGTCCACCAGTTGCGCCGGATCGAGCAGCACCACCAGATGCTGCACGATGTAACCCAACGCGTTGACCACGTACTCGCGTTCGCTGAACCACACAGAGCCCGTCTCCGCGACGCCGAAACGCGCGCGCACCACGCCGACGTCGATGTCCTGCAGCGATGCCGGTTCGGTGTCGGCGGTCAGCATGCGCGTGCCGGGCACTTCGGCTGTAGCCGATGCGATCGACACGGCCGCGCCGAACCGCTCGCGGATCAACGCGGCGACATCGGACGCGGCCTGCGCTTGCACGCATGTGCCGCCCATCATTTGCAATGCAGCCGCGAACCGCTCGCGCAGATCGCCGCCCATCGCGGGAAAGAGCGGCACATCGGGACGCGGACGCGCGGCCGGTTGCGCCTGCCGCACTTTCGCGAGAAAAGCCTCACGCGTTGCCATCGCCACCTCCGCGGTTTTTCTTGTACCAGGCGTGGAAGGTCTGCTTCGGCGCCTCGGGCAACTCGCGTTGCCTGCCCCAGATATTCAGCGGGTTATACAGCACGAAATTCGGCAGCCGCCGCAATGCGCCGCTCATCGACGCGACGGTCGCGCGATACAAGGTCGGACTCGCCAGCAGGCGCCCCGCCATCTTCAACACTTCCTGCTTCACGAACGGCACTTCATGACGCTCGGCGATTACCGTGCGCCATTTGTAGATCTGCTCGTGAATATTGATCTTCACCGGACACACGTTCGTGCAACTGCCGTTGAGCGTCGACGCAAACGGCAACGCGCTATAGCGCTTCAGATCGAAGGTCGGGTTGATGATCGCGCCGATCGGCCCGGAGTAAGTGCCGCCATACGACAGCCCGCCGCTGCGCCGGTAGACCGGGCACGTATTCATGCATGCGCCGCAGCGGATGCATTTGAGCGAGTACCAGAAGTCGTCCATCGCGAGCCGCTCCGAGCGGCCATGATCGACGAGGATGTAATGCATCTCCGTGCCCGGACGCGGCGCGCGGAAATGCGACGTGTATTGCGTGATCGGCGAACCCAGCGCGCTGCGCGACAGCATGCGGATAAACACGCCGAGGTCCGCGACCTTGGGAATCAGCTTCTCGATACCGATCGACGCGATATGCAACGGCGGCACATTCGCCGAAAGATCCGCGTTGCCTTCGTTCGTGCACACCACGACCGTGCCCGTCTCCGCGACGGCGAAATTGCAGCCCGTCATACCGGCCGTTTTTTCGCGCACGAAATAAGGCCGCGTATTCATGCGCTGGCTTTCGGCGAGATAGTGAATATCGCTATTGTTCGGGTCGGTGCCGATGGTTCGGCCGAACAGTTGCGCGACGTCCGCGCGCAACTTGTGGACCGCGGGCACGACCATATGGCTCGGGTCCTGATGATCGAGTTGCTGGATGCGCTCGCCGAGATCGGTTTCCATCACCGTAATGCCGCGCGGTTCGAGATACTCGCGCATCTTGCATTCGTCGGTGAGCATCGACTTGCTTTTGACCAGCGTGGTCATGCCGCGCGCGGACATGATCTGGTGCACGAGCGCGTTGTGCTCTTCCGCCGTGGACGCCCAATGCACGACGACCCCGTTTGCCTCCGCTGCCGCGGCAAACTGTTCGAGGTACTCGGACAAATTCGACAGCGTATGTTCCTTGATGCCCGAGGCGAGTTCGCGCAGCGTCTCCCATTCGGCAATGCCGTGCGCCTGCGCGTCGCGCTTCTCACGCAAATCCCACAGACGCTTGTCGTGAAACGCAACGTGTTCAGTCTTCCTGATGAACTCGCCGGCTGCCTTCGCGTGGTCGATGCGGCTCATGCGCGTGCCCCGTTCAGCACCTGAGCGATGTGGATGAAGCGCGCGTCGGCTTTCATGCGCTCGGCGCAGCCTTGCTGATGCATCAAACACGACATGTCGCCCGATACGATGTATTGCGCGCCTGCGTTCAGATGATCGCGCACCTTGTCCTGCCCCATGCGCACGGAGACAGGCTCTTCAGTGACAGAGAAAGTGCCGCCGAAACCGCAGCATTCATCCGGTCTTGACGGTTTGACGAACTCGATGCCCTTCACGCCTTCGAGCAACGTGCGTGGTTTCGAAAACGGCTGCCCCGCGACTTCCGACACCGACGCCTCCTTAAGATGCCGCAACGCGCTGCAACTGTTATGCAAGCCGACGCGATACGGAAACTCAGCCCACGGAAATTCGCGCGCGCCGACCACGTCATGCAGAAACTCGACGAGTTCATAAGCACCTGCGCGCACGTTTCTGACTTCATCCGTCTGCTCGATCGCGGTCAGATGCTCGCGCACGTGATGGATACAGCTCGCCGAAGGTCCGACGATGTAGTCATAGCCCGCGAAGTTGCGCGCAAACACGCGCTCGGCGCCGGCCGCGTCCGCGTGCGCGCCACTATTGGCCATCGGCTGGCCGCAACAGGTTTGCTCCTGCGGATAGTCGACCTCGATGCCGAAGCGCTCCAGCAATTCGAGTGTGGCGATGCCGACCTCGGGGTAGAACGCGTCGATAAAGCACGGAATAAAGAGGGCGACTTTCATGAGTTCATTGGACGGAACGCGGCAGGAGACAACGCCGGCGGTCATGTTGGCAAGGTTGGTCAGCTTGGTCTGACCAAAAATATAAGGAAGTCCCCGGTTCGTGTCAATCGGAAGATCGCGACGGGCGCTGAGCGACAGGCGCCCGCGACCGCCCATAAACGTCTACAGCTTCGCCGCGTCTTCCTGATAAATCTCGCGCACGAAGGCGAGATGCCGCTCCGCGGCCTTGCGCGCTTTTTGCGCGTCACGCGCCATGACCGCGTCGTAGATGGCCTGATGCTGGCTCATCAACTGCTTTTCCATCGCCTCGTCGTAATCGATCAGCCGATGGTACTGGCGCATGCCTTCGCGAATCAGCGTATGGATGCCGTGCATCACATGCGCAAGCGCGATGTTGTGCGTGGAGTCGGCAATCGCGAGGTGAAACGCGGCGTCCAGTTCCGCGAGATTGTCACGGTCCTGCGATCGCGACGCCGCCTTCAACGCTTCAAACGCGGCCTTGATCTTGCGAAGATCGGCGGCTGTCGCGCGCTCGGCGGCATACACCGTCGAAATGGATTCGAGCCCCTGGCGCAATTCGAGAATATCGGCACTGGTACGCGGATTCTGCAAAAGCAGTTCGGCGAGCGGCCCCGAAATGAGCGGCGCGGTGAGTTCCACCACCGTAAAACCGCCGCGCCCTGACGTGGCGATATAACCGTCCGACTCGAGCCGGATCAGCGCCTCGCGCAGCGAGGGCCGCGACACCGCCAGTTGCGTGGCGAGATCGCGTTCCGCCGGCAAACGGTCGCCCGGCATCAGCACGCCGTCCGAGATCAATTGCTTGATCTGATCGGCGACTACGTCGGAAAGCCGCTTGCGCGTGAAGGACTGAATCGGGCGAAAGTGCATAGGCGGCGGCTCGTAAAGCCGAATGGTTCAAGGTTCGTTGGCGAATGCAAGGCACTTGCAGGCATTCGCGGAATCGCGAATGAATTATACCGTCGCCACAAACGCCGCAATCCGCTTGCATGCCTCGGCAAGACGTGCTTCATCCACGACGAAGCCGAGGCGCACGAAGCCGTTAGCGGTCTCGCCGAACGGGCTTGCATCGAGCACCGACACGCCTTGCGCGCGAAACAGCCGCCACGTGAAATCCATCGTATCGAGACCTGTGCCGCTGACGTCGACCATCATGAACATGCCGGCTTCGGGAAGCAGGCAGCGCAAGCGCGGAATGCGGCTCAAGTGCTCGAACACGACATCGCGGCGGCGCCGGTAAATCTCGCGCATTTCATCGACGATTCGCGCCTTCTCTTGCAGCGCCGTCAGCGCGGCCTGCTGGATGAAACCCGGCAAGCCGTACAGCATCGCGAGCGCGAGCCGCCCCATGTGTTCGATCAACTGCGTCGGGCCGATTGCCCAACCGACACGCCAGCCGGCCATCGCATGCGATTTCGACAGACTGCCTAGCGTGACCGTGCGCTCCGCCATGCCGGGCAGCGACATGATGCTTACATGTTCGCGCTCGAACGTGAGGTCGGCATAGACTTCGTCGGACAGCACCCACAGATCGTGCTCGCAGGCGACGCGCGCAATCCGCTCGAGGTCCGCGCGCGGCATGACGACGCCGGTCGGATTGCAGGGCGTCGCGAAGAAGATCGCCTTGGTGCGCGAGGTGACCGCTCTTTCGAGCGCGTCGCAGTCGAGGTGGAACGCACGCGCGGGGTCCACCGGCACCGGCACGAGCGTCGCGCCGGCCACGCGCACGCAGGCTTCGTACGTGAGGTACATCGGCTCTGGAACGATGACTTCGTCGCCTGCTTCGAGCAGACACAGCGACGTGGCGAACACGCCGTTTTGCGCGCCCGCGGTGAGGATCACGTTGGCCGGCGCGACGGCGACGCCGCTCATGCGCGAGTGTTCGCTCGCAATCGCCGCACGCAACGGATCGCGGCCGGAGACCGCGCTGTAGTGCGTATCGCCGCCGCGCAACGCGTCGATGGCGCGCTCGACGATCGGCGCGGGCGTCGCAAAGTCGGGGTCTCCGACGCTGAGCACGATCACGTCCTCGCCCTTCGCGGCCGCCTGCTGCGCGACCCGATGAATTTCCCACGCCGACGTGCGCCTGCCTTGCAAACCCTCGACCCGACTCGAATACTTCATCGCGCTCACCCGTTTCCGATTTGACCCGCCAATGTAATGGGGCGTGCGCGAAACGTCCAGATACGAAAAAGCGCCACGCGGGCGGACAGCCTCGCGTGGCGCTTCAGTTTCGATCGAATCACCGCATGCAACAAACGTCGAGCCGACTCAATTCGCGACTCAAACTCGCGGCTCAAACCTGGCGGCGCAACTCCGCCGGCGGCACTTTCATCAGATGACGATACTTCGCGACCGTGCGGCGCGCAACGAGCACGCCCTGATCGGCGAGCATCTTCGCAAGCGTCACATCGGACAGCGGATCGCGCGTGTTTTCCGCGGCGATCATTTCCTTGAGCAGCGCGCGCACCGCGGCGGCGGAACAGGTGCCGCCGCTTTCCGTGCCGAGTTCACGCGGGAAGAAATGCTTGAATTCGAAAATGCCGCGCGGCGTGGCCATATATTTGTTGCCCGTCGCGCGCGAGATGGTCGATTCGTGAAGACCGAGTTCGTCGGCGACATCGCGCAGCACCATCGGCTTCAGCGCGATTTCGCCGTACTGGAAGAACGCCTTCTGATGCGCGACGATGCATTCGGCCACGCGTTGAATCGTATCGAAGCGTTGTTGCGCATTCCTGATCAACCAGCGGGCTTCCTGAAGCTGCTGCGCGAGCGGCGAACGGCTCGCGCCCGCGGACTGCGCGAACAGCTCGGCATACATGCGGTGAATCCGCGCGCGCGGCTGCACGGCGGGGTTGATCGTCACGACCCACTTGTTGCGCACCTGACGCACGATCACATCGGGCACGACGTAGTTGTCCTCGGTACGGCCATAGCAATTGCCCGGCTTCGGGTCGAGCTTGCGCACGAGCGCGCAGGCCACGCGCAGTTCTTCCGCGCTGCAGCCAATCTGCTTCTGCAATTCAGCCTGCTCGCGACGCGCGAGCCGTTCGAGATGATGCTCGACGATCTGCCGCGCGACGTCGCGCCCCGGCGTCTCCGCGGGCAACGCGTTGACCTGCAGCAGCAGGCATTCCGACAGCGAACGTGCGCCGAGACCCGGACGGTCGAGCGATTGCACGAGGCGCAGCGCCACCAGCAATTCTTCTTCGGTCAACTCGGGCTCGAGATCGACGCTGTCCGCGAGATCCGCGAGGTCCTGGCGTAGATAACCGTCGTCGTCGAGCGCCTCGATGATGAAGCGCGCGACGGCGCGATCGCGGTCGTCCAGCCGGTAAAGACGCAGCGCGTCATGCAACTGCTCGCGCAAGGTCGGCTGCGAGCGCGCCCATTCGGCGGGATCGCTGCCGTCGGAATCGCCGTTCTGGCGTGCCGAACTGCGGCTGCTGTAGTCGCCCGAGAAGTCTCCCGGCATGTCGTCCGGGCCGCCGCTGTCGAGCGTCTCGCTCGTCACCGCTTCGGCGGGCAATGCGTCGGGCTCGGCGGCCGCGACCGCATCGGTGGCGGGCAGCGCGCCGGCTTCGTCGGGGGTCGGCGTTGCGAGCGCGACGTCTTCCGTTTCCGACGAATCGTATTCGAGGAAGGGGTTCGTATCGAGCGCGGTTCGCAACTCCTGCTGGAACTCCAGAGACGATAGCTGCAACAGACGCACGGACTGCTGCAAGCGCGGCGTGAGTGCAAGAGACTGCCTTGTGCGAAGTTCAATTGAAGGCATCGTGTTGAGGTCCCATGAATAGCTGAAGTAAAGAGCAACCTGAACAGAGCAACTGCCGTACCAGCTTTTGCAACACGCTGTTTTTTCTAGCCTTTGCTTTTTCGGGCTTGCGAATTGCGGCCCCGCGCGGCGCCTTTTTTACAAGCGAGGCGGCAAATTCCGGGTTCACTTCTTATCTTTTGCTCCGCCCTTTCGTGGCGTGCTGAGCGCTTATTCATCAGCGGAAAAGCGCCGCTGCAATCGGGGCTCGACCGGCTTTGCACTGCGCGGACTGATCCGCGGGCACAGACTTTGCGACCCGGCTCTATGTGGACGGACGTGCGTCCTCGCATCCGGCGCTAATCGTTTAACGACTGAGGCGCAACGACTGCGAAGACCCGGCCGGTGTCGATAACGGGCCCTGACGGAACCGTAGCGGCAACGATCCCACGCGAGTCATCGGCGGCGCAGGCCGCGATCGACCGCAGGCAACAAGACCGCCATTTCATCAACACCCGAAGGAGGAACCATGAAGACCATCCATCTGTTGAAGACCGCAGGCAGCATCGCGTGTGTCGCATTCGCACTGAACGCTACCGCGCAAACCAGCGCCTCGGCGCCGCCCGCATCGTCGGAAAGCATCGGTCAGCATATCGACGACGGCACGATCACCACCAAGGTCAAGGCAGAACTGCTGGGCGCGAAGAACGTGAAGTCCACGCATATCCATGTGAAGACGCGCAAGGGCGTCGTGTGGCTCACGGGCACCGTGCCTTCCGCCGACGATAAACTCGCCGCCCAGGACGTCGTGGAAGGCGTGAAGGGTGTGACGAGCGTCAAGAACCGCCTGAAAATCGCAGCCGAGTAAATGCGGTTGCAGCAAGCCCGGCGCGTTTCATGAATTCCGCGCCGGGCAAAGAGAAAGCCGTCCGCATGCGGACGGCTTTTTTGCGTGAACGCGAGGCTTAGCCGTTAGCTCTTCGCCGCATACTGATCGCGCAGATCACGCACGCGGTCGTGGTTCTGCAGCACGCCCTGATATTGACGCTCAACGATCGCGCGCACATCCGCGGGCAATTCTTTTTCGAGCGCGTCGTGATAGCTCTTCTTCGCGACGTCCTCGCCCTTCTCGACCTCGACGAGTATCTGATGATCGCTGCGGTCCGTCACCGCCGACTTCATGTCGACCCAACCGCGATGCAGCGCGCCGCTCACGCTGCCACCCGTTTCCGGCTTGCCGCCCAAACGCTGAACCACATCCTGCAGTTCGCGTGCGCCGCGGGCGCAGTCTTCGGCACGCGTGAGGAAGAGCGTCTTCAACTGCGTGTCGCGCGCATCTTCGGCTGCCTTGCGAAAGCCCTTTTCTCCATCCTTCGATGTTTCGACGAGATCGTTCAGCACGGAAACAACGTTCGTAGCCATTCAATACCTCCAAGGGGTTTCGTTAATCGCGGAATCCGTCGCGAGGGTTAGCGCGTGTGTCGTTATGCGCGTGCCCTGCTTTGTCGTGAACTGCTCATGAATGCACGCGACGGAGTTCACTCAACTACTCGCACGGCGCGTGCCTGGCGTGTCGAACGACGCATGCACAGCAAGCTGTTGGGATTGGCATGTGCGTTGCTCTCTTCATCTCGCCCGCGCGATGTCATGCAGTGCACAAGAGTTGAAAAGAATCGCGGGCAGCAACGACAGGGAGAGCAACATCATGAAGATCAGCAGCGCAGAGCTTCTGGCCACCGTCGCGATCGTCACGTCGGCGGGCGTGTTTCAGATTCGTCAGCATATGGAGCCGCCTACAGGCGTTACCGCAAGCACGCCCGAAAGCGTACGAACAGCGCCTTCGTCGTGCGGCACGTCGCGCAACGGCATCATTCCGGCTTCATGCGAGCCGGCGCGCGAGCAACCGCCGGCGGAGCATGCGCTGCCTTTGCCGCAGCGCGGCGCCGCACGCGTCTGGGTATGAACCGCAAGGGTCTAAGGCAAGCTGTACGCGTGTTCCGCGGTTTGCGGTCCGTAAAAGAAAAGGCCCGACATTAAGTTGTCGGGCCTACTCGCTGTTACGCAGCGCTCGTACGAGCGTCCATCAAGCGCGCTTCTCGCTGTACTCGTTGAGCGGCACCGGCTGCTTCAACGGATCGAAGTCGGCCCAGCGCCCCTGCTGCCAACGGCCCGTTGCACGCTCGATCGACACACCGCCCGCTTCACGCAGCACGCGCGCCGCCTCGAGCTGATTGTCGGGCGATACGTGCACGGCGACGAGCACGCCCGAATCGCGCGCCTCCTGGTGAAACACCGCACCGTTTCCTGCGTCGCCGTCCTTGCGTGTGCGCCACATCGCGCCGGCAAGCGAGCCGATATAGGCGCCGACGCCCGCCGCAATCACAGAGACAAGCAGCGGCGCCGAGAACGCCGCGAAGATGCCGACGCCGATGATCGCGCCCGCCACCGCGCCGACCGTCACGCCGAGACCGGCGCCCTTCGGCGCGCCTTTCGCACCGGCGTCGGTATGCACGTCGCCGCCAATCGGAAAACGCGCATGCTGACCGCGCGGATTGACGAAGAAAAGCGTGACGTCTTCTTCGACGAAGCCTGCATTGAAGAGTTTTTGCGCCGCTTCCTCAGCGGCGGGAAAAGTCGTAAAGCGTGCTGCGACGATGAGTGACATAAGGCCTCCTTGCATCGTGATGCGTTTTTACAGACGACGCTCGCGAACCGCGGTGCGCCTTGTGGCGAGGAGTTGACGAAGACCGGCGGCGAGCAGCGGAGCAGCGGCGCGATGAACTCAGGCAGCGTTGCCGCGATCGGGTTCCATGCCTTCCACCCGGAACAGTCCGCTATGCAAGATTACGCCTTCGCCGTTGTTCTGGTCGAGCGCTTCGGCGCATACCGAACGGATCCGGTTGCGGCCCTTGTCGAAGGCCTCCATCAAGGCGCTTTCGAGCGGCGACGGCGCGCCGAAGTGATCCTCGAGCGCCTCGACGGTAATCGCGCAGACAACCGGTTCGCCGTCCACGCGCGCCATGAAGCGAACCGTCAGGTTCGCGCCGTCGAAGGTCGGCTTGTCGTCGGGGAAAGTGATCTGCATAAGGGAGTCCTCATAGGCAGGCCGCGGCAGGATAGCGTTCATGATGAAGAACCCTTCATGGTGCCGGCGAGCTGCTTCGCCATCTCGAGATGATGCTTGATGACGGGCAGCGCGCGCGCCGCCGCAGCCTTCAGTTGCGAGTCGGTGCCGCTCTGGCTTTGCTGCTGGAACAGATCGACCGCTCGCTGATGCGCCTCGACCCCGACCTGCTCGACGTACGCTTCATCGAACTGCTGGCCCTTGAGCGTTTGCAGTTTGCCGACGAGTGCCGAATCGGCCGCACCCGCCGCCGGCAGCCGCTTCTTCGCGGCGAGCGCGGCCATGCTTTGCGAGAGCTTTGTATGATCGGTGATCATCTGCTGCGCGAACTTCTTCACACGCGGATCACGCGAATTCTTCAACGCGATCTTGCTCGCGGCGATTTCGGTGGCGTCGGATTGCGAAGCGTCCTGGATGAACTGCTGGTCCGCGGGCGAGAGCTGCGTGCCGCCCGCGGGCGCATCGCTTGCAGGGGCGTCGCTTGCCTGCGCGTGGACCGCGCCGGCCGACGCCACGCCAAGACCGAGCGCGACAGTCATCACTTGTAGGGAATACCGTAGTTTCATGCTTTTTCTCCCTTGCTTACGGAGTCACCGGCGCTGCTCGCTCGCCGCATGCGCGAATCGCGTTGCGCCGCTCATGCCGCCTTGCGTTTCGACAGTTGCCCGATCAGCGCCTTGTTGAATGCGGGAATGTCATCGGGCTTACGGCTCGAAATCAGGTTGTTGTCTTCCACCACTTCCTGATCGACCCATGTGCCGCCCGCGTTGCGAATGTCGTCCTGCAGACTCGGCCAGCTCGTCACCGTTCGACCCTTGATGATTCCCGCCGATACGGGCAGCCACGTGCCGTGGCAAATCACCGCGATCGGCTTCTTCGCACTGTCGGCGGCTTTGACGAAGGCCTGCGCCTGCGGCAGCAAACGAATCGCATCGCCGTTCACCACGCCGCCCGGTAATACGACTGCGTCGTAGTCGTCGGCGGTGGCTTTGTCGAAAGTCGAATCGACGTCGACCGTGTCGCCTTTGTCGACGTGCTTGAAGCCCTGGATCTTGCCCGGCTTCTGTGAAATCACATGCACGGTCGCGCCCGCTTCGGCAAGCGCGCGTTTCGGCTCGACCAGTTCCGCCTGTTCGAAACCGTCGACTGCGAGTACCGCTATCTTTAGACCGTCGAGGCTGTTAGCCATTGCGTTCTCTCCTTCAATTCCAGTGCGGGGCTGCGCGCGTTCGACGCGGCCGCCTCCGTGATTTGCTACTCATTGACTATGCGGCAGCAAGGCATGTGCCTGCCGCCCGCGCGTGCCCGTCGATCTGGCTGCGCCGCCCGCTGGGCCGGCGTTGCGGCGCGTTGGGTGTGAACCGGACAGGTCGATTAAAGACCGGTGGGGTCCTCGTCGAGACCGTCGTCGCCGTCATCGGCTGCCGATGGCCGCACGATGTGATCGGGCTCGATATCGCGATCGGGATCGAGCGTCGAATCGCCGTCGGCTGCGGCGCGCTCGCCCGTGCCGGCGCGATCGGTGTCGCTGGCGAGTTCGGCTTCCCCGGTTTCGAGCGCGTGATTGTCCAGTTCAGTTTCGACGTCGAACTCGTGACGCTTCTCGCCGGCGACATCGCTGCCGCTATCGGACGAATCGCTCGGTCCCAACGTGCCCGTCGTGCCGGAGGTCTGCTTCACCACCTGTTGCGGCTCTTCATCGGGATTCAGCGTGCTGCTCATGGCGCTCTCCTTTTGGGTTGGGTTTGCGTTTGCGTTTGCGTTGATACGTATGACGTTGTTCGCAAGGACCGTTCCGCCCGCGCACTCGCAGCGTATGCGCCAGGCACCGGCCTTGCTCCGGGCCATCACTGGCGCAACGCGCTTCACGCTTGAAAGTTCTACCTGCGAAGATGGCTATGACGAACAGCACAACTCAAAACGGTCATGCATCGACCGACGACAGCGCGAAGCAGGCCGCGCCCGCCGCGATGCCGCCTGGTTTGCGCCACGCCGACGACAGCAAGCCTGGCTACACACGCAAGCGCGAGAAAGAAGGCTTCGCGTATTTCGACGTCGAAGGAAAACGCATTGAAGACGAAGCGGAAATCCAGCGCATCAACTCGCTTGCGATTCCGCCCGCCTATGAGGACGTATGGATTTGCCCCGATCCGCGCGGCCACATTCAGGCGACCGGACGCGACGTGCGCGGCCGCAAGCAATACCGTTATCACCCGCGCTGGCGCGAAACGCGCGACGCGGACAAGTACGAACGCATGGCGGAATTCGGCCGCGCGTTGCCAAGGATTCGCGCCCGCGTCGCGCGCGATCTCGAACTGCCGGGCATGCCTGCCGACAAGGTGTTCGCGGCCGTCGTGCGGCTGCTCGATACGACGCTTGTGCGCGTCGGCAGCGTCGAATATGCGCGCGAAAATCAGTCATACGGTTTGACGACGCTGCGCAAGAAACATGTGAAGGTCGAAGCGGGACAGTTGCGTTTCAGGTTTCGCGGCAAGAGCGGCATCGAGCACGACGTCACGGTCGACGACCCGCGCGTGAAGCGCATCGTGCGGCGCTGTGCGGAACTGCCGGGGCACGACCTGTTCCAGTATCTCGACGAGGACGGCACGCGCCGCACCGTCGGCTCTGCCGACATCAACGACTATCTGCGCCGTGCAAGCGGCGCGGACTTCACCGCGAAAGACTATCGGACATGGGCCGGCAGCGTGTATGCGCTCGCAACGCTGCGGCGCCTCGTGTGCGAGAGCGCCACGGAAGCGCGGCGCCATATCGTCGCGACCGTGAAGGAAGTCGCGGGCCTGCTGCGCAATACGCCCGCTGTCTGCCGGCGCTGCTATATCCATCCGGCCGTCATCAGCGCATTCGAAGCCGACGAATTGCAGACCTTGCCGCCGGGCCAGTCGAGGCGCGGTCTGAAAGTGGACGAAGTGGCGTTTGCCGCGTTGCTCGCACATGCGGAAAAACGCGCGGCGAAACTCGCGCGTCAGGCGGGCGCGAAGGGCCGCAAGCTGCGCGAAGCACAAGCCGCCGACAGCATCAACGGCTCGATTTCGACGCTGCTTCAGAAGTCGCGTGTGATTCGCAAGGAAGCGAACAAGGCCGCGGCGAAAGCCGGCGCAAAAACCGGCCGGGCTGCTCGCGCTAAGGTCAACGAGGAAGTCACCGGAAAAGCCAGCCGGAAAACCGGCGCGCGAAGCACGCGGCGAGCCGCGGGGGAGCGCGTCGGCTCGCCGCAGTCCGCGGACAAACCCGCAGCGAGTTGAATCGGCTCACTTCGGATCAGCGCTGCGCTGCACGATTGCACCGCGTACACCGCGCAATTAGTTCGGGCAACGAATCACATTTTCTCTTCGAATGCGGCCATCACGAGCCACACGTCGCGCTCGCCGTCGCGGATTTCCGCGGCCAACGCATAAGGATCGCGCGGATCGCAAATCTGCGCGAGCGCTTCATGCGCGATCTCGCCGTTGGGGAACACGCGCTCCGTCAAGGGCCGGACTTCCTGCTTGCCTTCGAACATGCGCTGATCCCTGCGATACACGAGCGTCTGCGATTTCCAGTCGCGAAAGCATTCGAGTACATGCGCGAAATCGCCGCCGCAGATGTTCGACTGATAGTGAATTCGGTTGTTCATGATGAGGTCTCCCACAGATGCGTGGATTCATGATGCTCACCATGAATCGAGCAATCGACATGCCGAGCGCATTCTTTACAACGCGTTCGAAAGCACGGCACCGGCGCAGGAATTTCAATGGGGCGCGCATCATTTACGCGGACCGCGCGAGCGCGTGGCAAACGCTTGGCGAAAGCGGACGAGGAACGCGCGTTGCTGCACTCGTCATCACCCCCAAACCTGCGAAGGAGACAGATCATGGTCATGCAAAGTCAGACGCAAGGCACGCAAGGCGCACGCATCGTCGGTAAAGGCAGCGCGACGGCGGAAGGCCCGGGCCCGGACGTAATGGCGGCAGACACACTCGACGACAACAGAGTGCTCAGCAGCGACGGCGAGGATATCGGCAAGATCAAGGACATCATGCTCGACGTGCGCTCAGGGCGTATCGCGTATGCAGTGCTTTCGAGCGGCGGCTTCCTCGGCATCGGCGACAAACTGCTCGCCATTCCGTGGCACGCGCTCACGCTCGACACCGAGCAGAAATGCTTCGTGCTGAACATGCCGGCCGAGCGCGTGAAAAACGCGCCGGGGTTCGACAAGGACCATTGGCCGTCGATGGCGGACGCGACATGGGCCACGTCCGTGCACCAGTACTACGGCAGCGAGCCGTACTGGAGCCGCGACCGTTTCGATATGCGCGATGACGCCGGCGTCGGCGATATTCCGGCAGGCTCGTCGGACGCGCCGGAAGCCGGTGGCGTGAAGCTGTAATCGGCGAGGCACGCGAAACCGCGCGGTTCGCTGCGCGGTTTATAGACTACGCGCCGGCATGCCGCCGTTGCGGCGGCCGGCGCTTTTAATTTCGAACGAGAGAACGGCGTCGCGAATAGCGCATCACGAATCGCGCATCACGCATGCAAAGCGAGTACGACCCGCAAACAGCACCAGACATCTGGCAAAGGAGGCGGCTCCGATGGCCACCAGCAAGACCACACGCAAGACGAAGCGCCCGAAGGCGCAAAGCCGGTCCGGACGTCCGCCGCGGCAACGTCACGCGCAGGCTCATGCGGCGCAGCACAAGAAGGCGTCGCGCGCGAACGGCGGCAAGAGCCCGCACAAGTGGTCGCATCACGTGATGGAAACGAGCGACGCGATGGACCTCCAGCGGGACATCTTCAAGAACGGCAACGCGGAGGAAATCGCACAGTCGCTCAAACAGTCGTCGACGAAAAGCCGCCGCCGCAAAGGCACACCGTTTCAATCGGCGATGTCGATGCTCAACTTCTACATCAACCGCGCGGGCCGAAACCTGCCGAAAACTCGCCGCGCAACGCTGGAGCAAGCCAAGCGCAAGCTGCGCGAAGCGTTTGGACGCGCGCCCTGAAGCCGCTTTCGTCCGCATCCATTCGCCTTTCACCGCATTCATGCGCGCTCTGACGCATCACATGCGCTCCCATGCCCTCATGTGCGCGTGACGCATCAAGGCTTGCGCCCTTCCACCCCGGCCGGCACGCGCCGTTTGCATGCCGGCCTTGACTGGATGCTCATGCACGAAACTTTGTGGTTTCTCATCGTCGGCTCCGTGCTCGTTTTCATGGGCGTGGCCGCGACGACGCTGCGCCGCCTGCCCGTCAGCGCGGCGATGGTGTATGTCGCGATCGGCTACGCGCTCGGGCCGCCTGGTGTCGGGCTGCTGCATCTCGACATGGCCGCCGACGCGCACTTGCTGCGCATGCTCACCGAAGTCGCGCTGCTGGTGTCGCTCTTCGCGATCGGATTGCGCCTGCGCGTCGGCGTGCTCGACAAACTGTGGATGGTGCCGCTGCGTCTTGGCTTTCTTGCGATGCTCGCGACCGTGCCGCTTCTCGCCCTCTTCTGCGTGTACGTGCTTCATCTCGGCTGGGGGCCCGCGATTCTGCTGGCCGCGATTCTCGCGCCGACGGACCCGGTGCTTGCCCACGACGTGCAGGTGCATAACCCCGGCGATCACGATCTGTTGCGCTTCGCGCTCTCCGGCGAAGGCGGTCTGAACGACGGCATCGCGTTGCCCTTCGCGATGATCGGCCTCGCGTTTTGCGCGATGCACGGCGCGGGCGCGGGCGACGTGCTCAACCTTAAACTCGCCGCGTCCGCCGTGTGGGGCGTGCTCGGCGCCATCGCGATCGGCGCGCTGCTCGGCTGGGTGACGACCCATGCGGTCGCCTGGCTGCGCACGCGCTTTGCGCATGCGCTCGGCCTCGAAGGTTTCTTCGCGCTCGGGTTGATCGGCCTGTCGTTCGGCGCGGCGCAGCTCGCGCGCACCTACGGTTTTCTCGCGGTGTTCGCGGCGGGCGTGTCGATGCGCCGCGTCGAATATCGCGCGAGCGGCGGCACGTCGCCGCGCGAAACGATCGGCACCGTCGATTCCGCCGACGTCGAAGCGACCGCGTCCGATCCCGACAAGGCGCACGCGTTCATGACCGAGTCGGTGCTCGGCTTCACGATCGAACTGGAACGTATCGCCGAAGTGATCATCATGGCGATGGTCGGCAACGTGCTCGCCACACTCGCCGCGCCGCTCTTCACGTGGCAGGCGCTCGCGCTCGTCATTGCGCTCTTCATGTTCGTGCGGCCGGCGTCGGTCGCGTTGTCGTTGATCGGCTCGGCCGCTTCGCCGACGCAGCGCCGCCTGATGAGCTGGTTCGGGATTCGCGGCGTGGGCTCGTTCTACTACCTCGCGTATTCGCTCGAACACGGGCCAGCCGCCGACATCAAGCCGCTCGTGCCGCTCGCGCTCGCGGTGGTGACTGCGTCGGTGGTGATTCACGGCGTGTCGGCGACGCCGCTGATGAACCGTTATCGCCGGCTGCGTCGTAGCGAAAGCTAGAATACGGGCGGGCTTTCGCAGCTCGCGTACCTTTCGTTTTCACCAGCCTTTGCTACCTCGCCCGCCGATGACTCCTTCCGATCACCCAGCACGAACGAAACGCGCAAGCGCCGGCGAGTCGCTGTTCGCCTTCCTCAAATCGCTGCCGTTCGGCGAGCGGCTCGTCGAAGGCAGTTTGATGGCATTGCAGGCGGTGACGGGCGCGAGCCTCGCGTTCGGCATCGGCCAGGCGCTCCACACCGAGCAGGCGTTCTGGGCCGCGATCACCGCCATTGCCGTGAGCCAGCACAGCTATATCGACACGCGCAAGCTGTCGCGCGATCAGTTCATCGGCGCGATGGTCGGCGGGCTGTGCGGGCTCGCGGGCGCGACGCTCGGCGACGGCTATTTCGCGGCCTACGCGGCGACGGTGGCGGCGGCCATCGTGATCTGCTGGATCGTCAACGTGGGCAGCGCGGCGCGGCTCGGCGGCATCACCGCGACCATCATGCTGCTGGTGCCTGGCATCGGCCCCGCGTGGGACAGGGCGATCCTGCGCCTCGGCGAAGTGACGCTCGGCACCGTATGCGCGTTGCTGGTCGCATGGTTGATGTCGGTTGTCGAAAAACGCGTGTTCGGCGCGGGCGACGATGGGCGCTGAGGGCCAGGGTTCGCCGTTCGGGCCAGGCAGTTGCAGCCGGCGCGTTGTCGTGCGGTGGACGTCGGTAGCGTTCCGGCGTCACGCCGACGTTTTGCTGAAACGCTTTGCCGAGCGCCGCTTCAGATTGATAGCGCATCGTTTCGCCGATTTTCGCGGCGCTGCGCTGCGGTCCGGCGCTGCGGATCGCAGGCGATCGTTGATCGTCATACGGGTTTGCATGAGGAAATCCGTGCAACGGATCGCGCAGCGCGTTCAGCAGCAAGGCCGACGAGCCCGGCGTATCGACGAAGCGGCCGCACTTCACGCAAAGCGTCACACCAGACGGCGCGCTTCCTCCAGTTGCTTGCGGCGCGCCTCGCCCTGGCGCGCGAGCATCCAGCCCGGATACTCGGCGGGCAGCGCGCTCACCTGATCGAGCTTCGCCAGGTCGTCAGCGGTGAGCGCGACGCCGGTGGCCGCGATGTTGTCGTCGAGTTGCTCGACTTTCTTCGCGCCGACGATCACCGACGTCACCACCCGCTGATGCAGCAGCCACGCCAGCGCGATCTGCGCGACCGACACGCGCTTAGCTTCGGCGATCTCGCGCATCGCGTCGATACAGCCGTACGCGCGCTCGCGATCGACCGGCGGAAAGTCGAACGTGGTGCGCCGGCTGCCCGCTTCACCCTGCTGCTCGCGGCCGTATTTGCCGCTCAGCAGCCCGCCCGCGAGCGGACTCCATACCATCAGTCCGAGGCCTTCGCTTTGCAGCATCGGCACCAGTTCGCGCTCGAGGTCGCGGCCCGCGACGGTGTAATAAGCCTGAAGGGTTTCGAAGCGCGCGAGCCCCAGACGCTCGGCGATGCCAAGCGCCTTCACGATCTGCCAGGCCGCCCAGTTCGACACGCCGACATAGCGCACGTGGCCGTGCTGCACGAGCGTATCGAGCGCGCGCACGGTTTCCTCGATCGGCGTGGCCGGATCGAAACCGTGAATCTGATACAGATCGACGTGATCGAGTTGCAGGCGCTTCAAACTGGCCTTCACTCCGTCGATGATGTGATACCGCGACGCGCCCCGCGCATTCGGAAACTCTCCCGTCGGGCCGAACACCTTGGTGGCCACCACGACCTTGTCGCGCGGCACCTTGAGATTTTTCAGCGCCTGGCCGGTGATCTGCTCGGACAGGCCTTCGGCATAGACGTCGGCGGTGTCGATGAAATTGATGCCCGCGTCGAGCGCCCGGCCGACCAGCCGCTCGGCGTCCGCCTGCTGCAGATCGCCGATCTGCTTCCACATGCCTTCGCCGCCGCCGAAGGTCATCGTGCCGAGACACAGTTCTGAAACGAAGACGCCGGTACGGCCAAGCTGGTTGTATCGCATTGTCGGAACTCCGTTGTGGATGAGTGGACAGGTTAGCTGTAAAGGGTACTGCAATTGGGTGAGGTCGGTTGGGTGGCGGGCGCAGCAAGTTTGCGGTCGAACCATCGACCGATGCAGCATTTGGCAAACCCCATCAAAACCTGCGAGACTGATTTCCCCATCCCGCGATTGCGGTTTTCTCGCAACGCAGGGGGTTTTCCGTCGTCTGGATATTGGGCATCGCGTCCCCATCTAAACACGTATGACTTCAGCCGCCACCGCCACCACGACAGCCGCCACGCCGCCCGCTGCGCATGCAGCCGAGCACGGCGGCCCGCTCGCGGCCTTCCACCCCGCGGTGGCCGGCTGGTTCCTGAAGACCTTCCCCGCGCCGACCGACGCGCAAGCCGCCGCGTGGCCGCAGATCCGCCGTGGCCGCTCGACGCTCGTCGCCGCGCCGACGGGTTCCGGCAAAACGCTCACCGCGTTCCTGTCCGCGCTCGACGATCTCGTCCAGCAAGGTCTCGCGAACCACGGCGCGCTGCCCGACGAAACGCTGGTGGTCTACGTGTCGCCGCTCAAGGCGCTTTCCAACGACATCCGCCTCAACCTGCAGATACCGTTGCAAGGCATCGCCGCCGAACTCGACGCGCGCGGGCTGCCGCCGCTCGACATCCGCACCGCCGTGCGCACCGGCGACACCACGCAGCAGGAGCGCAACGCGCTCCGAAAGCGCGCGCCGCACATTCTCGTCACCACGCCGGAATCGCTATACGTGCTGCTCGGCTCGGACTCGGGCCGGCGGATGCTGTCGACGGTGCGCACGGTGATCGTCGATGAAATCCATGCGCTCGCGGGCAGCAAGCGCGGCAGCCATCTCGCGCTCAGCCTCGAGCGGCTCGACGCGTTGTGCGGGCGCCGTCTGCCGCGTATCGGCCTGTCCGCGACGCAAAAACCGGTGAGCGCGGTTGCGCGATTTCTCGTAGGCGGCGCGAGTATCGACAGCGACGTTCCGGCCGATTGCGCGATCATCGACGTCGGCCATATCCGCGCGCGCGATCTCGCGCTGGAGATCCCGCCGGTGCCGCTCGAAGCGGTAATGCCGAACGAGGTATGGGAGCGCGTCTACGACCGGCTCGCCGAACTCGTCGCGCTGCATCGCACGACGCTGATCTTCGTCAACACGCGGCGCATGGCCGAACGCGCCGCGCGTCATCTGACCGAGCGGCTCGGCAAGGAGGCCGTCGCCGCGCACCACGGCAGCCTCGCGAAAGAGCATCGCTTCGACGCCGAACAGCGGCTCAAGCGCGGCGAACTGCGCGTGCTGATCGCGACGGCGTCGCTGGAACTCGGCATCGATATCGGCGACGTCGATCTGGTCTGCCAGATGGGTTCGCCGCGCGCGATCGCGCCGTTTCTGCAACGCGTCGGACGCTCGGGCCACCAGGTCGGCGGCATGCCCAAAGGCCGGCTTTTCCCGACTTCGCGCGACGATCTGATCGAATGCGCCGCGCTGCTCGATTGCGTGCGGCGCGGCGAACTGGACGCGCTGCGCATTCCGCGCGCGCCGCTCGACGTGCTCGCGCAACAGATCGTCGCCGAGGTGTCGAGCGCCGAATGGAGCGAGGACGCGCTGTTCGACCTGATGCGACGCGCCGCGCCCTACGCGGAACTCACGCGCGAGCAGTACGACGCGGTGCTGCGCATGCTCGCCGAGGGCTACACGAGCCGCAACGGACCGCGCGCCGCCTACCTCCATCGCGACGTGGTGAGCGGCACGTTGCGCGGGCGGCGCGGCGGCAAACTCGTCGCGGTCACGTCGGGCGGCACGATTCCCGAGAACGCCGACTATGCGGTCGTGCTCGAGCCGCAAGCGATCAACATCGGTACGGTCAACGAAGATTTCGCGGTCGAAAGTCTCGCGGGCGATGTGTTCCAGCTCGGCAACGCGTCGTACCGGATTCTGCGGATCGAAAGCGGCCGCGTGCGCGTCGAGGATGCGCAAGGCCAGCCGCCGAACATCCCGTTCTGGCTCGGCGAGGCGCCGGGCCGCAGCGATGAATTGTCGTTGGGCGTCGCGCGGCTGCGCGAGCAGATCGGGCGGCTGCTGGAGGCGGATGAGCCGACGGCGTCGGCTGCGCTGCTCGACGCGGACGAGGCGGCGATGGCGTCCGCGGCGCCGCTCATTGCGCAGTCGCCGAAGACGCGAGCGCGGTTGCAAAGCAAGCGGGCAACGAATGGCGAAGCGCCCGCCGAAGCCAAGCAAGCCACGCAAGCCACGCAAGCCACAGAGGTCACAGAGGTCACAGAGGTCACAGAAGTCACAGAAGTCACAGAAGTCACCCAGCCGACACAAACCCCCAACAACCCCATGCCCGCGCGCCTCGAACGCGCGATCGACTGGCTCATCGCCGAGCTCGGCCTCGACGAAGCCGCGGCGCGTCAGATCGTCGACTATCTCGCACGGGCGCGCGCCGCGCTCGGCGTATTGCCGACGCATGACACGCTCGTGATGGAGCGTTTCTTCGACGAATCGGGCGGCACGCAGCTCGTGATTCATGCGCCGTTCGGCAGCCGCGTGAATCGCGCGTGGGGCCTCGCGCTGCGCAAGCGCTTTTGCCGCCAGTTCAACTTCGAGCTGCAAGCGGCCGCGACCGAAGACGCGATCGTGCTGTCGCTGACCGGCAGCCACTCGTTCGTGCTCGACGAAGTGTGGCGCTATCTGCATTCGGCGAGCGCCGAACATCTGCTGATCCAGGCGCTGCTCGACGCGCCGCTGTTCGGCGTGCGCTGGCGCTGGAACGCGACGACCGCGCTCGGACTGCCGCGCTACACCGGTGGACGCAAGACGGCGCCGCAATTGCAGCGCATGCGCAGCGAGGATCTGCTGACGAGCGTCTTTCCCGAACAGGCCGCGTGTCTCGAGAACGTGGTCGGCGAGCGCGAACTGCCGCGTCATCCGCTAGTCGATCAGACCGTCGACGACTGTCTGCACGACGCGATGGACAGCGAGCGGTGGATCGCGCTGTTGCGCCGTATCGAAAGCGGCGACGTGCGGCTCGTCGCGCGCGATCTGCCTGCGCCCTCGCCGCTTGCCGCCGAAATCCTCAACGCGAAGCCCTACGCTTATCTCGACGACGCGCCCATCGAGGAGCGTCGCACGCAGGCCGTGCTCAACCGCCGCTGGACCGATCCGTCGAGCGCCGACGACCTCGGCGCGCTCGACCCCGACGCGATTGCGAGCGTGCGCGACGAAGCCTGGCCGCAGGCGCGCAGCGTCGACGAAATGCACGAGGCGCTCACGGGCCTCGCGTGCATCACCGAGGCTGAGGCACGCGGGAACGAAGGCTGGCCGCAATGGCTCGAGTCGCTCGCGCAGTCGGGCCGCGCGACCCGCCTGCAAATTGCCGCCGACGCCGCGCTGTGGCTGCCCGCCGAACGGCTCACCTGCTTCGCCGCGCTTTACCCGGAGCCGGACGGCCCGCGCTTCGCGCCGCCGCTGACCGCGCCGAAGGGCTACGCCGACGAGTGGAGCGCCGACGACGCCCTCGTCGACGTGCTGCGCGCGCGGCTCACAGGCTTCGGTCCACTGCCCGCCGCTGCGATTGCGGACACGTTGCGGCTGCCGCAGACATCGGTCGAACAGGCGCTCATCCGCCTCGAAGCCGAAGGCTATGTGATGCGCGGCCGCTTCACGCCGCAAGCGCTCCAGGCACCCGACGCACCCGGCGACGAATGGTGCGAGCGGCACCTGCTCGCGCGCATCCACCGCTACACGGTCAGGCGCTTGCGCCGCGAAATCGAGCCGGTCGAACGCCACGACTTCATGCGTTTTCTGTTCGAGTGGCAGCATCTGACGCCGGACACGCGCAGCGAAGGCCGCGATGCGCTCGCGGCCGTGCTCGAACAACTGGAAGGTTTCGAGGCCGCGGCCAGCGCCTGGGAGGAAGACATTCTGCCCGCGCGCGTGAAGGCATACACGAATACTTCGCTCGACGAACTATGCCGCGCCGGCAAGATCGTCTGGACGCGGTTTACGGAGCGCTCGCGCAGCGCAGCGGGCCCCGTGCGCGGCACGCCTATCGTGTTGCTGCCGCGTCCACAGGTGCGCGTGTGGAGCGCACTGATCGATCCGGCGCGTCAGCCGGAGTTATCGCCGCGTGCGCAAGCGGTTCACGACGCGCTGTCGCAACACGGCGCGATGTTCTTCGACGAATTGCTGCACGAACTTCGCGTCTTGCGTATCGAACTGGAAAACGCGCTCGGCGAACTGGTGGCGGCCGGTCTCGTGAACTCGGACAGTTTCGCGGGCCTGCGCGCGCTGCTCAAGCCGGCCGCCAAACGCAATGCTTATTCCGGCAGCCGGCGTGTGCGCTCGACGGCGCTGATCGGCGGAATGGACGATGCCGGGCGTTGGGCGCTCGTCAACCGCCCTGTTCCGGCGGCCGTCAGCGCGAACGAGGCGCCGCCGCAACCACTGCAAAGTCAGCGGCGGCGCACGTTGCCGCCCGAGATCGTCGAACATGTCGCGATGACGTTGCTGCGGCGCTACGGTGTCGTTTTCTGGCGCCTGCTCGAGCGCGAAGCCGATTGGCTGCCGCCGTGGCGCGATCTGCTTCGTGTATATCAGCGGCTCGAAGCGCGCGGCGTGATTCGCGGCGGCCGCTTCGTCAATGGATTGGCCGGCGAGCAATTCGCGTTGCCCGAAGCGATTCCGTTGCTGCGCGAAGTACGAAGGCATGCGAACGATGGTGCTTTTGTGTGCGTCGGCGGCACCGATCCGTTGAATCTGGCGGGCACGCTGCTGGTCGGGGAACGGGTGCCGGCTGTGGGCGGCAACCGCGTTCTGTATCGTGACGGCGTCGTCGTGGCCACGCTGGTGGCGGGCGCGTTCTGGTTCGACGCGTCGCTCGAAGCAAGCCCGGCTGAGCGCGAGCGCGCGCGGAGCTGGCTGACGCGGCGCTTCTGATGCCTGGCGCCGCGTGAGCAGCGTGAGCCGCATCAGCCGCGCGCCCCATGCCCCATGCGCGACGCCCCGATGTAAAGAATGCCTCACCACGCACCCTCCCCACTCCCTTTTACCGATCGACGCGCGCGCCACACAACCGCGCGTCCTTCATTGTTTTATGGCCCGAATTTCAGTGGCTTCGCTACAATGGGCCCGTCTTTAAGTATGATGAAGACTGTCTGCCGCTATCCGCCATCAGGGCCGAACGGCACACCGCCCGGGGATTCCATGAATGACGACCAACACGAGCAGGTGCTTTTTGCGCAGTTCGGCACAAGCAGCCCTTGCTGGCGTCTGTCGAGCGACAGCAACGCGCTCGAACTGACGCCAGTCACCGGGGACGTGCCGGCCAACGTGGCCATTCCGCTGAATCCCCAGCAGGCATCGCAAATCCGTTGCCTCACGGGCATCACCTCGCATGTGGTTCTCGACGTTCGCCTGTTCGGCGAGCCGCTGCGGCTGCATCTCGTCGGCAGAAAAATCAACAGCATCAGTTGGGCGGGCACGGCCTCGGCTTATGACGACACGGAGTCGGTCGCGCGCGATCTGATGCATGGTTTGTCGTTCGCCGAGCAGGTCGTGTCGGAAGTCAATTCAGTGGTCGTGATCGTCGACCGGCATGGGCGAATCCAGCGCTTTAACCGCCTCGCCGAAGAGCTCACGGGCGTGAAGGAAGAGAACATCATCGGGCGCAATGTGTGGGCGCTGTTCATGTCCTCGGAAGACGGCGCGGCGTCGAGTCAGAACATTGCGGGCTTCTTCAATCGCGGCGTGTCGTATGAAGTCGAGCGGCGCGTGAAGACGCTGCACGGCGAGCGGCTCTTCCTGTTTCGCAACAAGTTCGTGCAAAGCGGCAGCGGCATCGACGAGCAATATCTGATCTGCTCGGGCACCGACATCACCGAAGAACGTCTCGCGCAGGAACGCCTGAGGCAACTCGCCAACACCGACTCGCTCACCGGCCTGCCGAATCGCAATGCGATTCAGGACTACATTCGCACCGCGATCGAAGAAGCGGCGCCCGGCGAATCGGTGGGCGTGCTGTTTCTCGATCTCGACAACTTCAAGAAGGTCAACGATCACTACGGCCACGTATTCGGCGACCGTCTGATTCGCGACGTGTCGGCCGCCATCGGCATGTGCCTGAACGAAGGCGACACGCTCGCGCGGCTCGGCGGCGACGAGTTCATCGTGCTTGCGGCAAAAGGCACGGCGCACGAACTGGAAGCGACCGCGCAGCGCATCCTCGAACGCATGCGTACGCCGTTCAGCCTTGGGCTCGTCGAAGTCTATACGGGCTGCTCGATCGGCATCGCGCGCTATCCGGAACACGGCGACAACCTCGAGTCGCTGATCCGCTCGGCCGATACCGCCATGTACGTCGCCAAGGACGAAGGCAAGCGCACGCATCGCGTGTTCTCGCCGGAGATGAACCGCAAGGTCGCCGAGTACATGTGGCTCGACACGAACTTGCGGCGCGGCCTCGACGAAGGCCAACTGACGCTGCACTATCAGCCGAAGCTGGTGCTTTCAACCGGCGTGGTGCAAGGCGTGGAAGCGCTGGTCCGCTGGAATTCGCCGGAGCGCGGGCAGATCATGCCGGCCGAATTCATTCGTTATGCCGAGGAGTCGGGACTGATCGGCGTGCTCGGCCGCTGGGTCATGGAAACGGCCGCCAAACAGGCCGCCAAATGGAAAGCGGACGGCTACAACCTGCGCATCGCCATCAACGTGTCGGCGCGGCAACTGGTGGACACCGCCGTGGTCCGGCATTTCACCGAAGCGCTCGCCGCGGCCAATCTCGAGCCGTGCCTCGTCGATGTCGAGTTGACCGAGAGCTGCCTGATCGAAGACGAAGCCGCGGCCATCGACCTCATCAAGCACTTCCGCCAGATCGGCGCGCAGGTGCATCTGGACGACTTCGGCACCGGCTATTCGTCGCTGTCGCAACTGGGCCGCATTCCGCTCGACGTCATCAAGCTCGACCGCAGTTTCGTGCGCTCGATCAACGCCGATACGAAAGCGCAAGCGCTGGTGCGCTCGATGGTCGTGGTCGCGCAGGAACTCGGCTTCAAGGTGGTCGCCGAAGGCATCGAGACCGAATCGGAAGAAGCCTTCATGAAGGGGCTGGGCGTCGAGTATGTGCAAGGCTACCTGTACGCTCACCCGATGCCCGCCGCCGATTTCGAGCGCTGGTTGCAGGACCGGCAGAAGCTCAGGCTGATCGCCTGAGCCTGTCAGCCGCGACGGGCACGGCGGGCCGCATCGCGATTGAGTGCGCTTGAATGCGCTTGGTGCGATAGAGTCAGCCGAAATTGGCCGCGCTCGCGGCCGTCTGCCGCAGGTTGGACGTGCGGCGGTTTTGCAGCATCACGAGCCGTTCCATGAAGGCGAGATCCTTCTCTTCGATCATGAACGCGGCGTCGACCCAATCCTCGGTGATCTCCATCAACTCGGCGCGCGGCAGTTGCAGCACGCGCTGACGTGCACGCAGCATCGCGCGGATGCCGTTCATTTTCGGCTTGAGCGTGTCGATGAACGTGCGGGTCGCCACATACGCGTCGCCGGGTTCGAACAACTGATCGACGAGCCCTTTTTCCTGATGCCACTCGGCCGTATGCGATTCGCCGCCGCCGATCAGTTCCTCGGCGAGGCGCATGCCGGCCTTGCGCGCCACGAGCGAATAGCCGCCCATGCCGGGGAACAGATTGAAGGCGATTTCGGGGAAGCCCATGCGCGCGTCCGACTGCGCGAGCAGGAAGTGATGCGCGAGCGCCGCCTCGAAGCCGCCGCCGAGCGCCGTGCCCTCCACCATTGCAATCGAGATCGCGCCGGTATCGAAACCGCGCGCCGCCGCATGAACGCAGTCGACGCAAGCGCGCGCGTAGGCCATCAGCGCCTGACGCTTGCCCGAGCGGATCGCGTCGGCGAAGAAATCGAGGTCGCCGCCCACGTTGTAGATGTTCGGAATCAGCGAACCCGTCACCCAGAAATCGATCGGCAAGCCCGACTCGCGCGCTGCCTGCGCGAGCCCGAGAATGTCGTGCACCAGATCGAGATTGAAACAGGGACGCGGCTGCGCCCGCAGCATCATCCACATGACATTGCGGCCTTCTTCGTAGTAAGCGGCGATTTGCGACAGATTGCCGGCTTCGAGGAACGGGCGGCAGGCGTGGTGGTTATGCAGATTCATTTTGAACGGTCCTTTAAGGTTAAACACTGATATTGCAGTGCGAGCCTAAAACAGACCGGAATCCGATGGGAGCGGGATAACCAACAGAGCAACGCAAGGAAATGTCAAACCCTTGCGCGGCGGGCGTCGCAGCGGGGCGATTCCGTGCCGTGACGTGCGCTGGCGCGCAAACGCTTGCGCGGCCAAAATGGTGCGAGATAGCGCGATGTTTTGCGCTATCGATGGAAAGGCCCGGTGGCGCGTGTGAGTGGAAATGCGCGTTGAAAAGGTGAAAGAAAAAGCAATAAAGGCCGATTAGACGAGGCAGTCGAAATTGCTGCTTGCGAATGGGGTTTTGTTGGTGGGGTGGCAGACGGAATATGTATATTGCATGAATGCGCAACCGCTCGTCGGCATGATGAAGGCTATTGGAGCAACGCCGACCAGCGCGCGACTTCATCCGCGCTCATGCCGACCGCGAGTGCCGCCGCGGAGATCTGCGTCCACGTGGCGGCGTCGACGGGAATGCCGTTGGCTTCGCGCTCCGCGCGCGTGACGCGTTCCGGTTCGCCCGGCTCATAGATGCGCTCGGTGCCCACCGCGAGCGGCGAAGCCTTGACCCATGCGATGAAGGCGTCGGCTTCGGCTTGCGCGTCGGGGGCATCGAACGCGGCCGGATCGACGATAACCGACAGCATGCAGTTGATGATCGCGTTAGTCGTGCCCAGCGTGTCCGCATGCGTGGTGAAGCCGCCCGCGAGCGCGCCGCTGAAAATCTCGCACATGGCCGCGAGCCCGAAACCCTTGTGGCCGCCGAACGGCGTCAGCGATCCGAACGGCGCCTCGTGCATGACCTTGGGATCGGCGGTCGGCACGCCTTCATGGTCGATGAGCGCGCCGGCCGGCACCTGCTTGCGCTGGTTATACGCGACCCGCGTCTTGCCGTAAGCCACGGTGCTGGTCGCGAAGTCGAGCACGAGCGGCGGCTTGCCGGGCCGCGGATAAGCCGCGCAAAACGGATTCGTGCCGATACGGCGGTCGGCGCCGCCGAACGGCGCGACGAGCGGATCGCCGGCCACGTTGACGAAGTGAAACGACACGAGCCCGGCGCGCGCGCACTGCTCGGCCCAGTGACCGATGCGGCCAATGTGATGCGCGCCGCGCAAGCCCACCGCGCAAATGCCGATGCGCTGCGCGCGAGCGATGCCCGCTTCCATCGCCTCGAAGGCAACCACCTGGCCGAAGCCCTTGTGGCCTTCCACGGTGAGCACGGCGCCCGCGTCCTTGACGACTTCCGCATGCAGGTTCAGTTGCAGTTGCCCGTCGGCCAGCGAAGCCGCATAGCGCGGAATCATGCCGACGCCGTGCGAATCGTGCCCCGTGAGGTTCGCCGCCACCAGATGATCCGCGACCAGCTCGGCTTCGCGCGGCGCGCTGCCGGCCCGCTCCCAGATCGCCCTCACGTAGGCGTGCAGTTGGTCGGCCGCGATGCGGGGCGTGCTGGATCGAGCGAGATTGCTATCGGTCATGCGAAGTTGGGCGCTCGAAATCGAGCGCTCGAGTTGGGCACTTATCGGCAGCGAAATTCGCGACGAAGATCAGCAACGAAAATCCGCCCCCTCAAGGCGCGGCTGCAATCACCTCAGCCACCGCCGCCGTAAGTTTCCTGCCATACGGCACATGCAGAAACTCATTCGGGCCGTGTGCATTCGACTTCGGTCCCAACACGCCGCACACCATGAATTGCGACTTCGGGAAGCCCGCCTTGAGCACGTTCATCAGCGGGATCGTGCCGCCCTGCCCCATGTAGGCGACATCGGCGCCGTAATGCTCGCGCGATGCGTCGTTGAGCGCGGTGGCGAGCCACGGCGCGAGGTCGGGCGCGCTCCAGCCGCTCGCCGCGCCCGCGTCCGGCTTGAACGTCACCTTCGCGTTGTACGGCGGGTCGAATTCGAGCAGCGCCTTGAGTTCCGCGACGGCCTTCTCCGCTTCGATCAGCGGCGGCAGCCGCAGCGACAGCTTGAATGCGGTACGCGGACGCAGCACATTGCCGGCGTCGGCGAGCGCGGGCAAGCCGGCCGCGCCGGTCACCGACAGCGACGGACGCCACGTCGAATTAAGCAACGCCTCTTTCGGATCGGTCGTGGTGGGCAGCACCTGACGGCCGTCCTGGCCGCAAGCCCACGGCAGCTTCTTCCACACATCGTCGCCGAGGATCTGTGCAGTGGCTTCGGCTTCACGCAGACGGTCGGCGGGAATCGGGCTGTGAAAACCCTTCGGCAGCAGCGTGCCGTTAGCGGCGTCTTCAAGCCGGTCGAACAGTTGCCGCATGATGCGGAAGCTCGACGGCGCGATGCCGCCGTAGCCGCCCGAGTGGATGCCTTCGTCGAGCACCTGCACCTCGAGATCGCCGGCGACGAGTCCGCGCAGCGACGTCGTAAGCCACAATTGATCGTAATTGCCCGCGCCCGAATCGAGGCACACGACGAGCCCGACGTTGCCGAGCCGTTCGCGCAGCGCGTCGACGTAAGGCAGCAGATCGTAGCTGCCGGACTCCTCGCAGGTTTCGATCAGGCCGACGCAGCGCGGTCGCTCGACGCCTTGCGCGTCCAGCGCGGCGATCGCGGTGATGCTCGCGTAGATCGCGTAGCCGTCGTCGGCGCCACCGCGCCCATAGAGCTTGTCGTTCTCGAGCTTCGGCGTCCACGGACCCAGGTCGCTGCGCCAGCCGTCGAACTCCGGCTGCTTGTCCAGATGGCCGTACAGCACGATGGTTTCGTCGCTGCCGGAACGCGTGGCCGGCGTCTCGAAGAAAATCACCGGCGTGCGGCCCGGCAAGCGCACGATCTCCAGCTTCAGGCCGCGCACCGGCTGCTGCTCGACCCATTGCGCGGCGTCGGTAATCACGCGCTCCAGGTAACCGTGCTTGACCCACTCGGGATCGAACGCCGGGCTCTTGGCCGGCACCGCGATGTAGTCGGTCAGCGCGGGCACGATCTCGTCGTTCCATTTGCGGTCCACGAACTCGCGGAGCGTGTCGGGGTTAAGGCGCTGCGTCTGCTGGGTCGTATCGTCGGAGATCATGGTCGCGGTCCGTAACGGTTTCGTTCACTCGAAACGAACATGATAGTCCTGATGGCGAATGTGCTGAAGGGCTCGTCGCTCATCGGTGCAACGCAGCGCGGGGCTGCACGCGCGGAAGCCTTTCAACGAAGCTGCACGTGGCAAACAATCGCGCGACAATCGATGTCAGGTGCCTACGTCGCGTAAGACACGCAGGTCGCGTTTCGGGGAGGCGGCATATGAATGAGCGTGTTGCCATTCAGATCATCGCCGTGGTGATCGCGCTGGCGCTGTATTTCCTGCCGGCGATTCTGGCCGACCGCCGCAAGCGCGTCGACGTGCTGACGCTCGCGCTGTTCAACGCGTGCATGGGCTGGACGGTGCTTGGCTGGCTGCTCGCGCTCTACTGGGCGTTGCAGCCGAACCCGCCGAAGGATCTCGCGGGCGAGGTGGTGGAAAAACGGAAGCTGGTGCGGATGCGCGCGTTTTCGTCCGCGCTACTGCTACGCGTGCAAAGGCGTGACACGGCGCGCGATCATCCCGACAGATAACAAGCGCGCAGCCGTGTGTTCACAGACGACGGCCTTACGCCGCGCGGCCGATCCGGTTCCACTGCACGGAGCCGGCCGGAATGCAGCGCGGCTCGGCGCGCACGCTGGAAGGCGAAAACATTTCGCGGCGCAGTTCGCCGTGGTCGTCGAACCATTCGCAGATCAGCCACTCGCCAGGATTGAGCGCCACCGGTCCCGCATACGTGACAGTCATGCGCGGGCCTCCGTCTTTCAACGTGACGACGTCGCCGGCGGTGAAGCAGGCGGGCGGCGCGGCAAGTGCGTCAATGGTAGCGGTTAGCATTTTCAATCCTCTACGGAACCGTTGGCAGTATTTGAATGATTGCGCCAGGCATCGGTCCGACTTGTTCAGGACCGACTGAAGAACACCTCTAAAGCGCGTTCAGATTAACAATCGAAATTAAAGACGGCAAGCGCTTTTTATTGAAAGCGATTTCATAGCGGCGATAAAGACATTATGACGCACTGCAATTGCGGGTTAAACCGGAGGCGCTCCCCGCAAGGCCCGCGGACAGCCGTGTGCGGGAGCGCACAGACCGCAAGAATTACTGCCACGGGCCGTGGTGCGGGTAGAAACTGCATGGCCAAAAATGCTTCATAAGTGAAACAGATTTCGGCGCGGATAACGACGCGATGCTATTTGCCAGCGATTCTCAATTACCTATGAATGACTCGCTCATCGGTAAATGCGCTGCAATTAAAAATGAAAACCGTGTGAAACAGCTTAATAATTTTCGCGATGTTATAGCGATGAAAACGATTACCTGGCGCGTCGTTTTCAAAGCGTGCGCGCCGAGCGCCGCAACACGAGCTGCTGATGGCGCACGAGCAGCACGCTCAAGCCGATGCAAAGAAACATCAGCACCGCGTTAATGGCCAGGCTCAACTGGAACGCGTGGGCGTACGCGGCCGGCGTCGAACCTGCGCCGCTCCCGCCGAGTGCGCCGAAGAATGCGCCGCTGATCGCTGCGGTGCCGAACGCCGAGCCGATCTGCAAGGTCGATGAAACCACGCCCGACGCAAGCCCCGCTTTTTCCGGCGCGACTTCCAGCAGCACGATGCGCATGATCGACGGCAGCAGCAAACCATGACCGACGCCCGCGCACACGAGACCCGCGTAGAACGCGAGGTCCGGCGCGGCCGCTTCGCTTGCGGCCCAGCCGGTTATCGTGAAGCCTAGCGTCATCATCGAAAAGCCCAGCGTGAGCACATGCCCGCCGATGCGCTTCACGACCGCCGGCGAAGTCAGCGGCCCGATCACGAAGCCGATCGCGAACGGCATGATGGCGATACCGGACGCGAGCGGCGTCCAGTGAAGGCCGGTTTGCAGATAGATGCCGTAGGTCAGGAAAAACGCGCTGTTGCAATAGAACAGAAACGCGAGCACGAGGCCGAGCGCGAACGCGCGATTGCGGAACAATTGCAGATCGACGAGCGGATGCCCGCCGCCGCGCTCCACGCGCTTTTCGGTGGCGACGAAGAGCGCGAACGCCGGCACCGCGAGCGCGAACATCGCGAAGGTCCATGCTGGCCAGCCGGCTTCGCGGCCGTGCGTCATCGGATAGATCACGAGCAGCAACACCGCGGAAAGCAGCGCGACGCCCTTCATGTCGAGGCCGGTGCGCGTGGCCGGCTGGTTCTCGGGCACGAACTTCCAGGTGCCGAAAAACGCCGCGACACCGATCGGAATATTGATCAGGAAGATGATTCGCCAGTCGAGGCCGAATGGGTGATACGTAATCAGCGCGCCGCCGCCGAGCTGCCCGACGATCGACGAGAGGCCGAATACGAAGCCGTAAAAACTCATCACGCGCGTTTGCTGATGCAGCGGCACGACGGCGCGGATCGTGGCGAGCACTTGCGGCGCCATGATCGCCGCGGCCATGCCCTGGACGATGCGCGAGATCACCAGCATGTGGCCGCTCGTCGCGAAACCGCACAGCGCCGACGCGATCACGAAGGCGGCCATGCCCGTCATGAACATGCGGCGCCGGCCGAACAGATCGCCGAGCCGTCCGCCGGTAATCAGCAGGACCGCGTACACCGACGCGTAGGCGGATACGACGAGTTGCAGTTGCGCGTCGGTCGCGTTCAGGCCGGTGCGAATCGACGGCAGCGCGAGGTTGACGATGAAGTAGTCGAGCGGCGCGAGAAAAGCGCCGACGAACAGCACGGCCAGTGCAAGGCCCTGGCGCGCGAAGCGCGGCGCGGGCGGGTCGGCCGCAGGCGCGGTGTGCGCGCCGTGCGCGGCGCTCGCCGCAACCGAGCCGGGACACACGGCGACACGCGAGGCGCTGCAACCTGCTGCGCGTGACACGCCGGCCAACGCAGCGGACGAAGAGGACGAGATAGACGAAGACGGCGAAACAGGCTCAGATTTCATGACTGATCGTTCAATAAATCGGCAAAAAAATTTAGACGAGGGCTCGCATCGCGACATCGACGATACCGGTCAGCGCGTCTTCCTTATGGGCGACGCGGCCCAGCACGCGCAGACCCTGCATGACGCACAGCAGGAAATCGCCGACGGCTTTTTCGTCGAGCGTGGAATTGAATGCGCCGCTTGCCTGACCGCGGATCACCGATGCCGCCAGCAACGTAGCCATGCGGCGCTGAATGGCGGCGACGCGGCTGCGCAACTCGTCGTCGCCGGGCTGCATTTCGAGCGTGGTGTTGGTGATGAAGCAGCTCCGCTCGCCGGACAACCCGCACGCGACCCGCGCGTAATGCAGCAATGCATTGCGCAGCGCCTCTTCCGGCGGCACCGGCGCGTTCAGCCGCTCGGCGAGACGCGCCACCGAGCCCTCGGCGTAATGATCGAGCGCGGCGAGCATGATGCCGTGCTTGTCGCCGAATACGCCGTACAGACTGCCCCGCTGCAGACCGGTGGCTTTGCAAAGGTCGTCGATGGAGGTGGCGTGATAGCCGTGGTTCCAGAACACCTGGCTTGCGCTGGCGAGCACGGCGTGCGTGTCGAACTCGCGTGGCCGGCCGCGCGAGCCGATAGGCCCCGCCTTCTTCGGCGAGGAATGGGGTTGACCGGTTGGCTTCATGCAACCGATATTATGACTAACCGTTCAACAAATCAACCCGGAATCTCGTAGGCTGCGCGGCGCGTGCATTGTCACTTGTCCCTGCACAATAGACCGCAAAAATTGAGCAATAGACTCGGAAACGCCGCGGGACTGCCGCGCGTTAGGCCTCGAAAAATGGAAGCTGTTTTGAATCTTTGGTTGTCGGCTGCTTTCGCGCAGGGTCGACCATGGATACTCACCGTTGCAATAGTTCCAGACGTCTTTGCCTCGCCCGCAGAGCCGCACCGACGCTCGATCAGCGTCTTTGGCTCTTGCGACAATAAGGCGCAAATAAGGCGCAAAACGCAGAGATATCGGCAGGCATGCACAGGGCCAGCAGCTATTCTTCAGACGCTGTGACCAACGCATTTGCGCTCGGCTCTGCGGGTCATCTGCAGCCCTTCCGCTCGTACGCGGAGAAGGGGGGTGTATGTCACATCCAAAACTTGCTCGGCCTGCGCGACGCACACTGCGGCGTCAACATTCAAACGCAGCCTTCCTGCTGGCCATCGGCATTTCGCTGAGTGGGCTGTCCCTGACACCTGTGGCGCTCGCGGCGGGCGGCCTTCCACAAGGCGGCACATATGTGGCCGGCACCGGCGCGATCGCAAGCCAGGGCAACGGCCTCCTGATCACGCAGCCAGGTTCAACGCGCGGGGTGATCGACTGGAACAGCTTTTCGATCGGCAAAACCAACAGCGTCACGTTCGATAACGGCTCCGGCGCGACGCTGAACCGGGTGACGGGTGGTTCACCCTCTGCCATCCTCGGCAGGCTCGGTGCGACGGGCAGCGTCTATTTGATCAATCCGCAGGGAATCGTCGTCGGACCATCGGGCGTTATTACGACCGGCGGACGTTTCGTTGCGTCGACGCTGGACATCTGCAACGACGCCTTCATGCAGGGCAGAGGATCGCTCACGCTGTCGGGCACCTCGAACGCATCCGTGATCAATCTCGGCAAGATCAGTTCGAGCGGCGGCGACATATTCCTGATTGCGCGACACGACGTCGTCAACGCCGGCACGGTCGCAGCGCTCAACGGCACGGCGGAGCTGGCCACGGGCGAGCAGGTGCTGCTGCAGGATTCGGCCGGCAGCAAGCAGGTGTTCGTGCAGACAGGCAGTCAGGGCACGGTCTCCAACAAGGGGCGGATAACCGCCGCTCAGATCAGTCTGCAGGCCGCCGACGGCAATGTGTATGCGTTGGCGGGAAGAGGCACGCGTATCCGCGCGACGGGCACTGCGAGCCGCGACGGCCATGTGTGGCTCGTTGCCGACAGCGGCCGTGTCGGGCAGTTCGGCAAGATCGCCGCAAGCAACGCCGACGGCAGCGGCGGAACGGTCGACACGCAAGCGGCGCAACTGGAATTGGGCGGGCACGCGGTGGTGCATGCAGGCCAGTGGAATCTCTCGACGCCTGCTTTCACAATCGACGGCGCCGCTGCACATGCGTTGCAGCGCAGCCTGAACTCGGGCACCTCTGTCGATATCACCGCGACGGGTGCCAACGGCGCGACGGGCGACCTGGGTGTCGCATCGAGCGTGCGCTGGCACGGTCCCGCTTCTCTCGCGCTTGCCGCCTACCACGACGTCTCCATAGCGACGAGTACGACCCTCGCGAACGACGGCGCAGGCAATCTGACCTTGCGCGCCGACGCACCGGGCATCGACAACGGCGGCAGCGTCATCAACAACGGCACGATCGACTGGTCGAAGAGTACGGGCATCGTCCGCGCGCTCTACGACATGAACGGCAGCTATACCGCCGGGATAAACCTCGCAAACGCCGCATGGACAGCGGCTCCGTATAGCGGTCTCGTCACGCAGGTGACCGGCTATAAGCTGGTCAATTCGTTGACCGACCTGCAGGGCATCTCGCTCGACCTCGCGGGCAACTATGCGCTGGGCAAGGATCTCGACGCCAGTGCGACCGATACCTCATTCGCTTTCTCTTCGCTCGGCAATGCCACCACTCCCTTCTCCGGACAATTCGACGGCATGGGCCACGTTATAGACAGGTTTTCACAGCGCGAACAAGGTTCGCCGGTGCCGGGGCTGGGACTGTTCGGTGTGATCGGGCCGACGGGAGTCGTGCGCAATGTGGGGATGACGAATGCGAAGCTCAGCACATATGTCTATTTTCCCGCGGGAATCGCGTTCGGCATTCTGGCCGGCCTGAACCAGGGCACGATCACGTACGCCTATACGAGTGGGACGCGCGGCACCGCATCGTTCGAAGGTGCGACGAGCGGCGGACTGGTGGGACGCAACGACGGCCTGATCGAGCGCTCGTGGAGCAGCGCGTTCGTCGGGTCGGCCGGTTTGCTCGGCGGACTGGTCGGCCTCAATGAAGGGACAATTCTGCAATCCTATGCAACCGGCGTTGCGAGTGCGGGCAATCACGGCGTGGCCGGAGCGCTGGCAGGCTTCAACGGCGGTAGCATCTCACAATCGTATGCAACGGGCACCTCGTATGGCAGTCTGAGCACCGGCGGCCTCGTCTATGAGAACGCCGGCACAATCGAGCAGTCGTTTGCGGCCGGGCTGGTGCAAGGTTATTGCTGCGCGCCGCCGGATACGCCCACCAGCTTCGGCGGCATCGCGGCGTACAACCACCCGGACCCCAACGCGGGGATCTCCGCCAACGTCTACTGGGACAAACAGACGACGACCCGCAGCGTCAGCGCCGGAACCGGCCCGCAACTGCCGGCATCCAACGGCCTCACCACCGCGCAGATGAGCGATCCGGCAAGCTTCGTCGGCTGGGACTTCGGACCGACCGGCGCGTGGGTCATGCCGGCCGGCGCGAGTCACCCTGTCCTGCGCTGGCAACCGAGCCATTAACAGGGCTATTGGCCGACCTATTCACTTTCGCACCGAGCCGCCCTTCTTCCGTCCTGGCGGGATGTGGCTGGTTGCGGCCAGTGGCGCGTTTGCTGTTGATGCAATTGCGCTGCCACTGGCGGCAGTACTGCTCAACGGTGTCTCGTAGTACAGCTTCCAGCGCGGCGCAATCAGGCGGTAACCGCTAGAATCTGCGGTTTTAGACAGGAATACGCCAATGTCTTTTGCGTCGCTTGGCCTGATCGATCCCTTGCTGCGTAACATGCGGGACCTCAATTACCAGACACCTACGCCGGTGCAGGCCAAGGCGATTCCTGCTGTGCTCAGTGGCAAGGACGTCATGGCTGCGGCACAAACCGGTACTGGAAAAACGGCGGGTTTTGCGCTGCCGCTGTTGCAACGGCTGGTGCAACAGGGCCCGGCGGTGTCGAGCAACCGCGCGCGTGTTCTGGTGCTGGTGCCCACCCGTGAACTGGCTGAACAAGTGCTGCAAAGCTTCATCGATTACGGTAAAGGCCTCGATTTACGATTTCTGGCCGCCTACGGCGGTGTGAGTATCAACCCGCAGATGATGAAGTTGCGCAAAGGCGTGGACGTGCTCGTTGCCACGCCGGGCCGTTTGCTCGATCTCAATCGCCAGAACGCAGTGCAGTTCGATCAGGTACAAACGCTGGTACTGGATGAAGCCGACCGCATGCTGGATCTGGGCTTTGCGCGCGAGCTCAACGCTGTGTTCGCCGCGTTGCCCGCAGAGCGCCAGACGTTGCTGTTCTCGGCCACGTTTACGGATGATATCCGCGCCCTGGCGGCGGGCATTCTGCATGGCCCCGTCGACATCAGCGTCAGCCCGCCCAATGCCACGGCCAGCAAAATCAGGCAGTGGGTGGTGCCGGTGGATAAAAGGAACAAGCCTGATCTATTCATGCACCTTGTGGCTCAGAACAACTGGGAGCACGCGCTGGTGTTCGTCAAGACCCGCAATGGCGTGGATTACCTGGCGGCCATGCTGGATGAAGCGGGCTATGCGGTCGACACCATCCACGGCGACAAACCGCAACCCGCGCGCA
Source organism: Paraburkholderia sp. RL17-368-BIF-A (assembly GCF_046054045.1). Classification (NCBI taxonomy): domain Bacteria; kingdom Pseudomonadati; phylum Pseudomonadota; class Betaproteobacteria; order Burkholderiales; family Burkholderiaceae; genus Paraburkholderia; species Paraburkholderia sp. RL17-368-BIF-A. Next base: position 390,698 of record NZ_JARESN010000002.1, on the reverse strand, counting down.
TGCGTGCGCTCGAGCGCTTCAAGACGGGCGAAGTCAATATGCTGGTCGCCACCGATGTGGCTGCGCGCGGGCTGGATATCGACGACCTGCCGCTGGTGATCAACGTTGATCTGCCGATCGTGGCGCAAGACTATGTGCACCGCATTGGCCGTACCGGCCGCGCTGGCGCCAGCGGCGTAGCGGTGTCCCTTGTGTGTGCCGACGAAGCGCCGCAACTGGCCGCGATTGAAGCGCTGATCCGGCAAACGCTGCGCCGTGAAGAGGAGCCGGGTTTTGAAGCCGAACACCGCGTGCCGCAAACCAGCGCGATGGGCGAGACCATCAAGAAACCCAAAAAGCCCAAGAAGCCCAAAGCGCCACAGGCTGCGCCGGGCGCCAGCCAACTGACCAGCAAAAAGCCGCGCCCGCAAATTGGCGAAAACAAACGCAAGCCTGCGGCGCAGCGCGCAGTGGCCGCGGATAAAGCCACAAGGTTGTCCAGCGGTAGTCCATTCAGCGTCCAAAAGCCGCGCAGCAAAGCCGCTGCGAATTCAGCCAAGCCGGCTGGCAAACTCGCTGGTGGCCGCGGCAAACGCCAACCCTGACCCGCGGGGATGAGTAACCGCAGCCTTGGAACAGCGTGGCGGCTTGCAGGCAAACCGTCCTGGAGCTAAATCCGCTCCGCAAGCGCACCGGCCAGAAAATCCGTCGCACTGCGCACGCGGGTCGGCACAAACCGTCGCTTGGGCCAGATCAAGCTGACCTCCCTTGGCTGCTGCACGAAATCATCCAGTACGGTGACGATGTCCGATTGCTGGAACTCGCCGACCAGCGAAGCGCGGTGGAACATGCCGATGCCGACGCCGGCCAGCACGCCCGCAAGAATCGTCTCCACGCTATTGGACGACAGATTGCCCCGCACCGGCAAATTGAACGGCCCCTGCGGCCCGACGAACGGCCAGTCCGTCATCTCGCCATAGACCAGACAGTTGTGATCCGCGAGATCGGCAGGAGTCCGGGGTACACCGTGCCGCTCGAAATAACGGCGCGATCCGGCGCACACGAGTGAGGTGGCAGCCACACGACGCACCACCGAATCGGGCTCTTCAACGGGACTCACGCGAATCGCAAGATCGATCCTGTCTTCCACCATATCCCGCACGGCGTCCGACAGCACCATATCGATGCGCAAGCCAGGATGTCGCGCCAGCAATCCGGGAATCAGTGGAAGCACGTGCAGGCGACCGAACGTCGAGGGCGCCGCGATCCTGATGAGGCCCGAAACCTCGAGCGTGGTGCTGGTCAGCTCGCTATCCGCCACCTGGATTTCGTCCACCAGTGGACGCATGCGGTCGTAGTACAGCCGGCCCTGATCGGTCAGCGTCACCTTGCGCGTACTGCGACGGAGCAGCGCCACGCCGAGGCGCTTTTCCAGCGCGTTCACGGCCTTACTGATGGCGGACTGCGACTCGCCAATCCTTCGCGCGGCTGCGGAAAAGCCGCTTGCCTCCACGACGGCAAAAAATGCGTTCAATTCGTCAAACCGATCCATCCCGCGACTCCGGCTACGTCCATTCGACAACTAATTCCAGTGTGGAATAGATCCTATGATAGTTCGCGTGATTATCATTCGATTCGGCGCAAATTACTATTCTCCGCAAGCTGACTCAAAGCAGGAGAACAAAGATGACCTGGGCTCGCTCCGCGTAGGCGGCTCGCTCGTACAGGCGAGAGGCCACAACTGGGCGCCGCTCATCTTCCAGCATCTCATCAAACCCGAGTGAGTCCCGCGCCGGGCCTCCGTCGGCAGCATCAAAATCCATCGCTCACCCGTTAGAGAACCACCATGTACGAAACAATCAAGTGGCCCGAGGAGATGAAACCGAGCCGCTCTCCGATCCATTTCACCAACGAGCTCGAGGTCTCGGCATCGGTCGAAACAATCTGGTCCCTGCTCACCGATTTCAACTCCTGGCCAGCTTTCTATCCCGGTGTTCAGCACGTGCAGCCGCTTGACGGAGGCGATCACTTTGGCCTTGGTACGAGCTTCGAGACGAACCTCGCCGGCCAGGACGTCTTCGCATCCGTGCAGGAGTTCGAGCCGATGACCCGCATCGCGTGGGGCGGCTATCCAAAGGTCTCCACAGCGTCCAGGGCCTACCACGCCTGGATCATCACGCCTACCGCAAGCGGGTGTCATCTGTGGACAGAGGAGACGATGCAGGGACCGCACTGGCTGGAACTCGCGAAGCAGGCACCCGACGTGTTCTGGCTCACCCACGAGAAGCTGCTCAGGAACCTCGCCCAGATCGCCACTGCGCGTGAGCATTCCCGCGGCTAACCCAACCGAAAAAGAGGGATTCGATACATGATCGACAAAGTCAACTGGCCGGAACGCTATGACCCGCGTACCTCGGCAATTTACGCGCTCAACGACATCGACGTGAAAGCGCCACCGGAAGTGGTCTGGAAACTGCTCGTCGACGCCGAGCGCTGGTCGCGATACTTTCCGGCCGAAGATCAGGTCCGGATATTGTCCGGCGAGTCGGAACTCGCGCTCGGCACACGCTACAGCCGCGTGACGGTCGGCTATCCGATGTCACTGGTCGTCACTGAATGCGTGCCGAATCGCCGGCTCGCGTGGGCCACAACGGTCGATGGCGATGAAACGGGTTCGAGCGCCTATCACGGCTGGGTGATCACGCCAACGAAAGAAGGTTGTCACCTGCTGACCGAAGAGACACAGCAAGGCCAGTTCTTTGTGGAACTGATCGGTAGCAGACATCCTGGCGCGCTCTATCGCTATCACCAGGATTGGGTCGAATGCCTCGCCCGGGCCGCCGAAGCAGAACTAGAAGCAGAACGGAGATAAGCGCTATGAAGATCGAACTCAATGGCCGCAAGGCAATCGTTACGGGCTCCACTGCCGGCATCGGACGGGCAATTGCCGAAGGGCTCGCGCGCGCCGGCGCTGTGGTCGTACTTAATGGCCGAACCCAGGAGCGGGTCGATGCTGCGCTGCGCGAGATGCGCGCCATTCTGCCGAATGCGGAATTGACCGGCGTGGCCGCCGACGTTGCGACAGCCGAAGGCTGCGCGGCCCTGTTTGCACACGCGCCGGAGGCCGACATTCTTGTCAACAACGCAGGCACAGCGCGGCTAAACGACTTTTTCGCACAGGACGACAGCGAATGGCTCGACCTCTTCCAGCTCAACGTGATGAGCGGCGTTCGCACCGCCCGCTATTACGTGCCCAAAATGGCGAAACAGGGCTGGGGGCGCGTCGTGTTCGTCAGTAGCGAGTCAGGGCTGAACATTCCGAAAGAAATGATCGACTACGGCGTGACCAAGACCGCGATGCTCGCGGTGTCGAGGGGGCTAGCCGAACTGGTTGCCGGCACGGGCGTGACCGTCAATGCCGTGCTGCCCGGCCCGACCAACTCTGAAATCCTGTCGAACTGGATGAAGGCGACCGCGCGAGAGCAAGGGATCACGCAAGAGCAGGCTGAACAACAGTTCCTGAAGAAGTCGCGGCCCACATCGCTGATCAATCGTTTCGCCACTACGGACGAAGTTGCGAACATGGTTGTGTATGCATGCTCTGAGCAGGCGTCCGCAACGACGGGTGCAGCGTTGCGTGTCGATGGGGGCGTGGTTCGTTCAATTGCGTGATTGCATGGGCAGATATTCACTATCCATGAGCCGCATGCCACGACTCACGCGAAACCTGCACAACAAAGTCCCTATTGAGGTTCTCGATCCTCGGACATCCCAGCAATGCGAGGTCTACGTCGATCTCTCTTCTTAGCAACTGCAACGCATGCCGAACGCCCGCATGACCGCCGACGGCCAGGCCGTACATCGCTGGTCTGCCCACGAGGACCATACGCGCCCCCAGCGACAGCGCCTTTATAACGTCTGTGCCGCGGCGAACGCCACTGTCGAGGATAACCGGCATGTCGCCGGCAACGGCAGTAATGGCCGGAAGCGCATCGAGCGTTGCAAGCGCGCCGTCGAGCTGCCGCCCGCCGTGATTAGAGACAATAATGCCGTCCGCGCCTGCCTGGTTGGCCCGGAGGGCATCGTCGGGATGAAGGATTCCCTTCACCACCAGTGTCCCTTTCCACTGACTTCGAATCCAGTGGATGTCGTTCCAGCAGAGCGCTGCACGGCCACTGCGGTGGTCGCCGGTCGCGCCGGTGATGATCGGTCCGCCCCGGTTGGCCGTGAAGTTTTCGAAATGCGGAACACCTTGCGTAAGCAGCGTGCGTCCAAACGTCGACAGAAGCCATCTGGGCCTTGCCAGACCACCATAGACCAGGCGGCGGCTTAGCCGCAGCGGTACGCTGAAACCGTTGCGCAGTTCGTTTTCCCGTTGCGCGGCCAATGGCACGTCAACAGTAATCACAAGAACACCGAACCCGGCCCTTTCGATACGCGCGAGCAATGGCGTGATCGTCGATCGGTCGGCACTCAAATACCCCTGATACCAACTGCCGGGTGCTGCCATTGCCACCTTTTCGAGGGGAACGGTCGACGCTGCGCTCAGAACGAAGGGCACTTTCGCGTCGCGAGCGGCCGCCGCGAGTTGCAGGTCACCCTCATAGGCACAGAGCCCGGCGAGCCCCATCGGCGCTATTCCCACCGGCGACGTGTAACGTTGCCCAAAAATCTCCACTTCCTGCGAGCGCTCGGCGACGCCAGTGAGCATTCTCGGTACGAGTACCCAACGATCGAAAGCCGTGCGGTTTCCCACTACGGCGCGGTGGTCTTCCGCGCCACCGCTTACATAGCCGAAGATGCTGGCCGGCAGCCGCCGGGACGCGCTTCGCTCCAGGTCCGCGATCGACAGGTGATTGCTGAGACGCATCAGACCCCCGGACCGATAATCATATTTGGCGTGAGCAGGTTGGGATCGGTGCGCAGGACGAGAACTGCCGGGCGGCCTGCCTCGCGTGCGCGTTGGAATGCGTCTGGAAAGTCCACCGTGCGCTCAACGCTTTCCGCGTAAGCACCATAAGCGCGGGCAAGTCCGACAAAATCGGGACTCTGCAATGTCGTGCCAATGACCCGTCCAGGATAGTGACGATGTTGATGCATTCGAATGCTGCCGTACATGCCGTTATCGACAACGATCACAATGACTCGCGCATCGTACTGCACGGCAGTTGCCAACTCCTGACCGGTCATGAGGAAGCATCCATCTCCGGCGAAACAGACCGCGGGTCGATCAGGTTTCTGAAGCGCCGCGGCGATGGCGGCGGGCAATCCATATCCCATCGCGCCACTCGTTGGAGCAAGCTGAGTGCGCCAACCGCGATAACGGAAGAATCGTTGAACCCAAAGAGTATAGTTGCCCGCGCCGTTGCTTACGATCGCATCCTCGGGCAACGCTTCGTCGATGTGAGCCATGACAGCGCCCAGATCGATTGAACCGCTATTAGGGGGAGGCGCGCGTCGAGCCTCATAGTCGGCGTGCGCGGCCTGCGTCCAATCGGTCCACACGGGCTTGTTCGGCGATTCAAGCCTGGCGACGGCGCGCGCGAATTCCGCCATACCCGAATTGATGGGGAGATCCGCCCGGTACACACGTCCCAGTTCGTTCGCGTCGCGATGCACATGCACGAGCTTCACTGCGGGCGTTGGGATAGAAAAAAGCTCGTAGCCGAGTGTGCTCGTCTCGCCGAGGCGAGGTCCAATCGCAAGCAGCAAATCTGCTTCCCGTAAGCGCGCGGCAAGCGCCGGATCCATTCCCAGACCCGCTTCGCCGGCGTAATGTCGATCGCGGTTGTCATACAGGTCTTGTCGCCGGAATGTGCAGACAACCGGCAAATCGAACCTGGTCACGAACTGGCGCAGATCGTCGCAGGCCTCGCGGCTCCAGGCCCCGCCGCCGAGAAGAACGATCGGCTTGCATGCCTCGGACAGCAGCTTCTCAACGCGGGCCAACTGTTCGCTCGCCGGTTGCATCGTGATCGTCTGATAAGGGAGTGGCGGCACGACCTTTTCTACTGGTGCCGTCTCAACGAGCATGTCTTCGGGCAAGGCGATCACCACAGGCCCTAGACGGCCCGACGTTGCGACGTGGAAGGCGCGGCTGATCAACTCGGGGACCCGGGCTGCCGAATCGATTTGAGTGACCCACTTGGCCACCTGACCAAACATCTGCCGGTAGTCGATCTCCTGCCACGCTTCCCTCTCGAGCGTATCGCGTGCGACTTGCCCAACAAAAACGATCATGGGCGTGGAATCTTGCCGCGCGGTGTGTATTCCGATTGATGCGTTTGTCGCTCCTGGCCCTCGCGTCACGAAACAGACGCCTGGTCGATTGGTCAGCTTGCCATGCGCCTCCGCCATGTTCGCGGCTCCACTCTCGTGCCTGCAAACCACGAGCTTGATGTCATCTACGACATCGTACAGAGCGTCCAGCACCGCCAAAAAGCTCTCGCCTGGAACGGTGAAGATCGTGTTGACCGACTGCGCACGCAATGCATCGACCAGGATGCGTGCGCCGGTAATGTCCCGGTTTTCGTTTGCCATACGTGTCTTTTGAAAAACAGTCAGAGTTTCGTCAGTCGCCCGTCCAGCACCAAAGCTTCGCATCGCTAATCGTCACGCTCCAGGCATGCCGGCTTCGCTTCTTCGGCTCGCCTCCAGATTGCCTCGTGTTTCCGGGACGATGAATGCCCCGACGAGGAAGAGCGCCGAAACACCGAGAAGAAACCACGACAGCGTCGCGGGCAACTGCTGCTCGCTTGCTGAGAGAAGCGAGACGAACGTCGGCATCATGCCGCCAAGCGCAAATCCGATATTCCACGAAAGCCCGGTGCCGCTCGCCCGAATCGCTGTGGGGAAGCGCTCATTCAGAAAGATCAGCAGCGGCGCGTAACTTGCCCCGCCAAGAACTGCGAGGAGCAGCGTGTAGCCCGCCAATAGAGGCACGCTGTCTGTCTTCGTCATCAATATGTACAGGATGGGAAGCAGTGCAAGGCGCAGAACGCCCGCTCCGATGAATACTTTTTTGCGGCCGAAAAAGTCACTCGCCGCACCGATTGCTATCGCTGCTGCTATTGAAAGCAAACCGGTCGCCATGAGAATGGTTGAAGTCGTACCGTTCGGCAGGTGCTTGACGACCTTCAGGAAGGTCGGCAAATAGCCAGAGCAGAGGTAATAACCCGCACCGCTAGACGTTGTCATGATGACGTTGACGATCATGACCCGGCGATATTCGGAGGAAAAGAGTGTTCGCAGCGGCGAAGATTGCTTCGACACGGCGGCCTTGCGTGCAGCCTTTCGCGCATGCTGCTCTTTCCAGAACGGAGACTCCTCGAGTCTCAGGAACAACAGCGCGCCGAGGAGCGAGGTTATCAATCCGGCAAAGAACATGACGCGCCATCCCCACACTTCGAATTGCGGACCCGGAAACAGCGCCGACGCGATGAAAAAGACAATAGAGGCAAGCAGTCCGCCGATGCCGGCCCCACCCCCGCCGATCAGGCCCGAAACCGCGCCTCGCCAGTGAGGCGGCACGGATTCCGTCCCCAACGTGTGCGAGGAAGCAACGACACCGCCCACAAACACGCCCTGCACCAGGCGAAGAAGCACAAACAGGATGGGCGCTATGACACCAGCCTGTGCAATCGTCGGCAGCGTCCCAAACACGGCCGTGCTTATGCCCACGCCGAACACGGCAATCTGCATTGCACGCTTGCGCCCATTCCGGTCCGCGTACGATCCAAAGAGAGCGGAGCCGATGGGCCGCATCAGCAGCGTCACGGCGAACGACGCATACACGCCTGCGAGAGACAGCGTTGGATGATCCGATGGAAAGAACAGTTTGCCGACGACAGGCGCGACATACAGCAGAATGAACAGGTCAAACAGGTCGAGCGCCCATCCAAAACAGGATGCGGCGGCGGCTATAACAATGCTTCTATTGCTTTGCGTCGCCGTATTCCGCGCGCCAGCTAATGTCGTTTCCATCAATTGTCTCCTTCAATGTACGTCGCCAGAAACGTCAAGGTGTTGCCGGTAGCCGTTGTCCGCGGCGTCATGTTTGTTTGTTGTTGTGCTGCGGATGGCTGAGTGCTTCGGGCCTAGCTGCCGCGAAACACCGGTTTGCGCTTGCCGTGGAAAGCCTCCACTCCCTCGCGGAAATCGTCCGACGCGCGCAGCCGGCTATAGCAATGCCCTTCGAGTTCGATCGCAATCGAGAGCGGCGAGTCTTCCGTATCGTTCAGCAGCTTCTTCGCGGTGCGTTGCGCGAGCGGCGAGAACGCGCGCAGTTCGTCGACGAGCGCATCGGTCGCCGACTCCAGTTCCGCATCGGCTACGCAGTCCACCGCGATGCCCCAGTCGTACGCCTGCTTGCCCGGGATGCGGCGCGAGCGCATCACGATGTCCTTCGTGCGGCCGATGCCGACCATCGACTGCAAACGCGCCGAGCCGCCCGAGCCGGGAATCTGGCCGAGCTTCTGCTCCGGCAGCGCATAAAACGTCGTATCGGTGACGATGCGGAAATCGCATGCCAGCGACAACTCGAAGCCCACGCCGAAGCAGAAGCCGCGATTCGCCGCGATCACCGGTTTCGAGCAGCGCGCGGGCGCCGCGATATTCCACGCGAGCTTCGATACGTGTTCCGGCGACGCTTCCAGAAAGCCCTTGATGTCGCCGCCGCTCGAGAAGTGCTCCCCCTTCGCGCGCACGACGATCACGCGCACGCGGTCGTCCTCGTCGAGGGCTTCGAACACGGCGCGCAACTGGTCGCGTGCGTGCATCGAAATGACGTTGAACGGCGGACGGTGCAGCACGATGTCCGCGCGCTCGCGCTGCGCGTCGATGTCGACCGAGAAGCCGTCGAGATCTTGCAGCAGCGTCTGGCCGCGGTGGTTGAGATCGCTCATTGTGGGTTACTCCTTGGTGATTGTGGTTTCTGCAGGTCGTGCGGCCTGCGTATTCGAATCGGTCGTGTACTCGCCCGCTTGCAGCTTGCGGCGCAGAATCTTGCCGACCGGCGACTTCGGAATGTCGTCGACGAAAACGTAATCGCGCGGACGCTTGAAGTTGACGAGATCGGACTGGCGGCACCATGCATCGAGCGATTCCGAATCGACGTACTCGCGGCGCTTGATGAAAGCAACCACGCGCTGGCCCCAGCGCTCGTCCTTGACGCCTGCGACCGCGACTTCGTCGACGGCGGGATGCAGCGACAACAGCGATTCGATATCCACCGGCGAGATGTTTTCTCCGCCGCTGATGATCATGTCGTCGACGCGGCCCGTCACATAGAGATCGCCGTCGCGGTCGAGATAGCCTGTGTCTCCGGTGAAGTACCAGCCGTCGCGCAAGCTCTTCGCATCCGCGTCCGGACGATGCCAGTAGCCTTCGAAAGCTTCGTCGCCGAGCAGGTCCACGATGATCTGCCCTTCTTCGCCGGTGTCGGCGATCTCATCGGGAGAAAGGGCATCGAGCTTCACCACGCGCAGCCGCGTATTGATGCCCGCGCGGCCCGCGCTGCCGGGTTTCCTGGTTGCATCCTGATCGATGCTGAACGTGTAGACCTCGGACGAACCATAGTGGTTGACGAACAGCTCCGGCTCGAACGCGGCCGAGAGGCGCTTGAGCAGGCCGTCGTTCATCGGTGCGCCGGCGAAGCCGAGCTTTCTGACCGACGAGGTATCCGTGTTCGGGAACGCGCTGTCGGCAAGCAGATCGTGATAAAGCGTCGGGACCAGATAGAGGCAGGTGAGCGCGTGCTTCGAGATGCATTCGAGCGCGAGCTTCGCGTTCCAGCGCCGCACGCAAACGAAAAGGCCATCCACGAGCGCCATCGCGAGCAGCGAGCGCACGCCCATCGTGTGATAGAGCGGCATCACGCCGAGCGTGCGTTCGCCGCGCCGGTACAGGTTCTGCGCGACGTGTGCAAGCGCGCCCGCGCGTTCGTGCCGATGCCGGCGCGGCACGCCCTTCCCTTTGCCCGTCGTGCCCGATGTGTAGAGGATCAGCGAGATGTCGTCGGCGGTGGCGTGCGTCGTGTCGCTCGCAGCGCCGCTGCGCGTTCGTTCGACGATGAGCGTATCGAAGGCGGCGGTGCGGCCAGGAGCATCGTCGAGTCCGATACGCGGCACTTTTTGTGCGGCGGCGCTCTGCGCGACGGCAGCGGCGCTGACGGGTTCGTAGACGATCGCCTTCGCTCCCGAGTCGGTCACGCAGTAGTCCAGTTCGTCCGGCTTCGCGCGCCAGTTGATCGGCACGATGACGATGCCTGCAAACTGTCCGGCCCAATGCAGCGTCGCCATTTCCCAGCGGTTTTGCAGCACGACGAGCAGCCGGTCGCCGCGTTGCAGGCCCAGTTCGCGCAGACCGTCGGCGACACTCAGGATCATGCGATGCCACTGCGCGTAGGTCAGTTGCACATCGCCATCGACGAGCGCGAGCGCGTGCGGACTGCGCTCGACGCTCTGCAGGAACGTGCGTCCGAGATCAAGCATGTTCGACCTCCGTTGTGCCTGCCTCGGCCCGGCGGCGCGCCGCAACGTCGAGCACCGCGGCCACGATGGGTGTGTAACCCGTACAGCGGCAGATATGACCCGACAGCATCTGCCGCACCTGCTCTTCGGATGGATTCGGCACGCGCCGCAGATAATCCGCGCACGACATCAAAATTCCCGCCGTGCAGAAGCCGCATTGCAGCGCGTGATGCCGCTGGAACGCCTGCTGAAGGTCGCCAAGCGTCTGATCGGGCGCGAGGCCCTCGACGGTATCGATACGCCGGCCATCGGCCTGCACGGCAAGCATCAGACACGAGCGCGCCGCGACGCCATCGACCTGCACGGTACATGCGCCGCATACGCCATGCTCGCAGCCCACGTGCGTGCCCGTCGCGCCGAGTTCGTGCCGAATGAAGTCCGACAGCAGTTCGCGCGGCTCGCAATGGCCGCTTCGTTCGCGGCCGTTCAGCGTCAGCGCGATCCGCTGCGCTTCGCCGTGCCGCATGATGGTGTCCGTCTTGCTCACTTTGCCTCCTCGATCACGCGCCATCCGAGTTGCCGCACCAGATTCCGGCGATATTTCGCGCCGATGTGCGCGTCGTCCTGCGCGTTCAGTTTCCAGCTCAAATCGTTCAGTGCACCGCGCAGGTCGTCGCCCTGCAGACGCGGCCATTGCTCCGTCACCGGCCGGTCCGCGACGCCGCCGACTGCGATACGGATCGACTCGTCGGTGACGACCGCAGCACACGCGACGATCGCGAAATCGCCGTGCCGCGCGGAAAATTCCGTGAATGCATAGCGCTCGCCCGGGCGGCGCAGCGGAAAGCGCACCGCTTCAACAAGTTCATCCGGCTCGCGCGCGGTCATCAGCATTCCCTGAAAGAAGTCCTGCGCGGCGAGCGTGCGGCGCTTCCTTCGCGAGCGCAGCATCACGTCGCCGCCAAGCGCGGAAAGCACGAGTGGCAACTCCGCGCTCGGGTCCGCATGCGCGATCGAACCGCACACGGTCCCGCGATTGCGAATCTGGAAGTGCGAGATATGCGGGAAAGCCATCGCGAGCAGCGGCGCTTCGTCGGCGAGCGTGCTGCGCCATTCGACGCTGCCTTGCGTCGCCGCGGCGTTCACGACGAGATGCGCCGCTTGCCTGTCGACGCGCACGGCATCGAGCTCCGCAGTACGCGAGATGTCGATGAGCACCTTGGGCTGTGCGAGCCGCATATTGAGCACGGCCATCAGCGACTGGCCGCCTGCCAGCACGCGCGCGTCTTCGCCGTATTGCGCGAGCGCGTCGAGCGCGTCTTGCGTGGTCATCGCGCGCAGGTAATCGAACGGTGCGGGCTTCATGTGGGTCTCCTGAAACGGGCGAGGAGTCTTGCGATCCACGATCCATGCGCTTCTACCGGCTTGCCCGCCGCCTGCCGTCCGAGCGATTCGAACAACTGCTTCAGCACGACCTTCGCCGCGCCTTCGAGCATGCGCGCGCCGACCGCGGCGACCTTGCCCGACACCTGGGCTTCGTAGTCGTACGTGAGCCGCGTGCCGCTGCCGTGCGGCGTCAGTTCGACGAGACCGTTGCCGCGCGCGCTGCCGAGCGGCGAGATGCCCGCACCCGCGAGACGCAGGCGACGCGGCGCCTCGATCTCCGACAAGCCGATACGCGCTTCGAAACGGGCCTTGATCATGCCGACGCCGACGGTCACGTCCGCGCGATACTGGTTCGGTGCCGTTTCTTCGAGCGCGTGGCAGCCGGGAATGACGTTCGCCAGCGCCTTCGGATCGAGCAGCACGGCGAACACGGCTTCGGGCGTCGCGGGCAGATCGACCGCGCCCTGCGCCGTCAGCGCGCGTCCGCCGCCAGGCGTCGCGGGCTTCGTGGCAGGCGCTTCGCGATATTCCGGCCGCGACGGTTCGGGATCGTCGATGCCGATCATCGCCATCACTTTGGGCGGCGTGAGCGGCAAGCGAATGTCTTCGACACCGAGCGCATCCGCCACCGCATTCGCGATGCACGGCGGCGTGCTCATGTTGTTGCCTTCGCCGAGGCCCTTCGCGCCGAGCGGCGTGAAAGGCGAAGGCGTTTCCAGATGCACGATGAGCGGATCGGGCACTTCGCATGTCGTCGGCATCAGATAGTCGGCGAGCGTGCCCGACTGGAAACTGCCGTCCGCGCCGTAGCGGAACTCTTCCATCAGCGCCGCGCCGACGCCTTGCGCGAACGCGCCGCGAATCTGGCCATCGGCGAGTGCGGGGTTCAGGATGGTGCCGGCGTCGTGCACGGTCACATAGCGGTCGATGCGCACGCGTCCGGTCGTGCGATCCACTTCGACACCGCACATGTCGAATGCGAAGCCATACGCCGCCGATGTATTGATGCGGTCGTGCTCGTCGGGCGCATCCATGTGCGGCGGCGACCAGAACACGGTTTCGCGCAGGCCCGGCTCTTCGCCTTCGGGCAGGAGCGCGGGCGCCCAGTGCGGCGCATTGCTCGCTGCGCGCGCGAACGGCAGCGCGCGGTCCGCGGCGTCGCGCGGATAGACGCGCCCGCCTTCGAAGCGCACGTCGTTCGCCGCGCAGTCGAACTGCCTGGCGAGCACGCGCGCGAGTTTGTCGCGCACGCGCGTCGCGGCGAGATGCACGGTGCCTGCCACCGCGCCCGCGAAGCGGCTCGAATAATTGCCCGCCGCGACGGACCAGGCGTCCTTGTGCGTATCGAACTCGACATTGACGACGATGTCCTTCGGATCGAGCCCGAGCACGTCGGCCACGACTTGCGCACACACTGTCATGTGGCCCTGCCCCGCAGGCGTCGACGCGATGGTCACCACCACGCCGCCGAGCAGATCGACGCTGACCGTCGCGCTCGCGATCGCGCCGTTCTTCGGTCCGGCTTTTTTGCGCGCGTCGGCGGGCATCACAGTCGTGATATAGCCCATGTTGGAGACCGACGGCTCCACGATCGCCGCGAAGCCTATGCCATAGAACCGCCCTGCGCGTCGCGCGGCGTCGCGGCGCGCGACGAGTTCGTGGTATCCGCCGTCGTCGATCGAACGGCGCAGCGCTTCCTGATAGTTGCCCGAATCGAGCAGCGCGCCCGCTGCCGCGCGATACGGGAAGGCATCGGCGGGAACGAAGTTGCGGCGATAGACGTCGAGCACATCGAGCTTCAACTCGATGGCGATGCGCTGGATCAGCCGCTCCAGCGCGAAGTACACCTGCGGTCCGCCGAAGCCGCGCACGAGTCCGGTCGGCGTCTTGTTGGTCAACACGACGCGGTTGCGCACGAGCAGATTCGGGATGGCGTACGCGCCCGTCAGACAGCCGTGCATCCGGTAAAACGTCGCGGGCTCGGGCGCGCGCACGTAGCCGCCGACGTCTTCCAGTTGATCGTAGGACAGCGCGACGATGCGGCCATCCGCTTCGACCGCCGCTTCGATTGTCGAGAGGCGCGCGGTCGCCGATGTGGCCGCACTCAAATGCTCGAGCCGGTCCTCGACCCATTTCACCGGCGCGCCCGCCTTGCGCGACGCGAGGCACATCAGCACCACGTACGGAAACACGGCCTGCTTCACGCCGAAGCTGCCGCCGGAATCGCGCGGTGCCTTATGACGCAGACGATTGGCGGGCACGTTCAACGCCATCGCCATGACGGCGTGCAGCGAGAACGGTCCCATGAAATTCGACGTGACGTCGTAGCCTTCATCGCCGGAAAGGTACTCGGCGATGACTACGCCGCACTCGATCGGCGCACAGGTATTGCGCGGATAATGCGCGACCAGCTTCACGCGATGCGGCGCGCGTTCGAAGGCCGCTTCGGGCTCGCCGTAGCGGAAGTACCGGTCGCTGATGACGTTGCTGCCCACGCGTTCGTGTAGCGCCGGGCCTTCGTTGCTCGCGGCCTGTTCGATCGACGTCACGGGATCGAGCATCGCGTAGTCGACCTTGATGAGATCGAGCGCGTCTTCAGCGAGCGCACGCGATTCGGCCATCACGACCGCGACCGGCTCGCCGACATAGCGCACGCGGTCCATCGCGAGCGCCCACTGCTCCATTGGCGACTTCACGCCGACGACGAAGGGACGCGACCACGCACGCAGATCGTCGCGCGTTAGCACGGCGCGCACGCCGGCGACTTTGGCTGCGGCTTGCGTATCGATCGACAGGATCTCCGCGTGCGCGTGCGGCGAACGCAGAATCGCGGCGTGCAGCGTGCCCGGCTTCACAGCGATGTCGTCGCCATAGCGGCCGCGGCCTGTCAGGATCGCAGGGTCTTCGAGGCGCTGCATCGAGCGCCCGATGTGACGCCGCGGTGTGCTCGCGTCGCGCGTCCCGTTGTCGGCGACACGCGCGTTTATGTCGGCAAATGCGGTTTCGCGCTGATTCATGACGTTACTCCTCACGCGCGGCGCGGCCGCCGAATTCGTCGGCAAGACCGTTCCAGCGGCGCGCAATTTCCTCATGGTCGATACCGAACAGATCGAGAATCCGCCCGACCGTGTGATCGACCACGTCCTCGATGGTCTGCGGATGCGCATAGAACGCGGGCACCGGCGGCATCACGATCGCGCCCATTTCGGTGGCGAGCGTCATGTTGCGCAGATGCGCGAGATTGAGCGGCGTTTCGCGCGCGACCAGCACGAGGCGGCGGCGCTCCTTGAGCATCACATCGGCCGCGCGGGTGAGCAGGTTGTCCGCGAAGCCGTTCGCGACACTCGCAAGCGTTTTCATCGAACACGGCGCGATCACCATGCCTTCAGTCAGAAACGATCCGCTCGCGACCGCGGCGCCAATGTCGCGTACGTTGTGCACGACGTCGGCGAGCGCGTCGATGTCGCCGCGCGCAAGGCCGAGTTCCTGCGCCGCCGTCACCGCGCCGGAAGCGGACACGACCAGATGCGTTTCGTGCGTGCCGAGGCGGCGCAACGCGGCGAGCAGGCGCACGCCGATCACAGCGCCGCTCGCACCCGAAATACCGACGACGATGCGCTTCTTGCGTTCAGTCATGATCGCGCGACAAGTAGGCGTCGAACGCGCTGTTGTCAGCGGCGACGAGTGTGTGCAGATCCACCGAGTCTTGCCCCGGAATGCGCACGCGTGTGAACACATGCGCGGGATACACGACGGGGCGCGTCGCATCGAGGCCCATCTTCGCGCTCACGCCTTGCAGATGCGACGGCGCGTCGTCGGGCTGGCCGACTGTCGTCGACGGATCGAGCGGCGAACCCTGCGCGCCTTCGATCACGACGAGATCGCGGTCGGCCTGGAAGCGCGTCGCGATGGCCCATTCGATTTCGGCGGGATCGTGCACGTTCACATCGGTATCGACAACGACGACCTGCTTGATGTCGTAATGCGCGCCGAACGCGCACAGAATGACGTTCTTCGCTTCGCCTTCGCGCTTCTTGTCGAACTGCACCCACAGGTGATAGCGGCACACGCCGCCGACAGACAGATGAACGTCCTTCACCGCCGGATGGCTGCGCTGCAGATGCGCGAGCAGCGTTGCTTCGCGCGGAATTGCGCCCAGCAGCAGATGCTCCATTTCCGCGGGCACGATCGTATGAAAGATCGGATCACGCCGATGCGTCACCGCGGTCACCTCGATGACTTCGCGCGCTTCCCTCGCGCTGTAGTACTTCGGAAACTCGCCGAACGGGCCCTCGGGCTCGCGGACGTTCGGCAGAATCCGCCCTTCGATGACGATCTCCGCAAACGCCGGCACGTGCACACCATTCGTCACACATTGCGCGACCGGCAGCGGCGCACCATGCAGCGCGCCCGCAATTTCCAGCTCGTCATGATCGATGGGTGTGATCGCTTGCGACGCAAGCATCGTGAGCGGATCGACACCGATCGCGATTGCCACGTCGAGCGCGTCGCCTGCGGCTTCTGCCTCGCGATGAAATGCGTAGAGATGCCGCGGCAGCAGCAGGATCGCCATGCGATCCTGGCCATGCACCTGAATGCGGTTGATCGAAACGTTCTGCACGCCGGTGCGCGGATTGCGCGCGATCACGAGGCCCGCCGTAAGGTAGGGGCCGTTGTCGTACTCGCTGTGCGTGGGAATCGGCAGCAGCGCGTGAAGATCGATGCCGTTCGTATGCACCACTTGCTGACACGGCGCCTCTTCACGTCCGACGAGTTTCGATTCGAGCGGCGCGGCGGCCGCAGCGGAGAAACGCGCGAGCAACGCGGATTCATCGACGCCCATCGCTTCCGCAATCCACGCACGCTTCGACATGAAACCGCTGACGACGGGCACCGCATGGCCGCCCGGCTGCGTGAAGAAGGCCGCCTGCGTGCCGTCCAGGCACTTGGCGATCGCGGCGAGTTCGTGCTCGAGCGCAACGGGCTTGTCGATCGCCGCGACGCGGCCGCTCCGACTCAGATGTGCAAGCCAGTGACGCAAGGTGCGCGCAGGCCCGACGTCGTTCGCCGGGGCGCCCAGGGACGTCATCGGCGAGCTTTCGCGTGAATTCATTTTGAGTCTCTCTCCATTGCTGCCGGCCTCGGAGGTGCTAACACCGGCAGATTGAAGAGCAGAATATCGACGCCACGGTATAAGCGATAATATTAATTTTTGAACCTAGGCATCAGAAGTACTGATGTCCGTACGGATACTGATGCAAGACAGTCCCCGTTTTGATACCAAGTAAAAAAGGGAAGACGGACCGGGCTTTTGATACGCGCCAACGGTACGAATCACAGTACACCGACAAAGATGTTGATATCTCGACTCATCGCGTATCAGCGCATATGATTGGCGAAACAGGTATCACGACGAGCGCTGCCCAATGGATCTCAAACAAATTCAGTACTTCATCGCTCTCTTCGAAGACGGATCGGTAACTCGTGCGGCCAAACGGCTAAACATAGTTCAACCGGCTTTGAGCATGCAGATCGCCAAGCTCGAAGACGAGTTGAAGCAGACCTTGTTCGAGCGCGGCGCACATGGAATGACTCCAACTGCTGCCGGTCGTTTGATGTATCGCCTTTATTTGCCGATCATGCGCGATCTCAAGCAAGCGCAGACACAACTGATGCAGCGCGATGAGGTCGTGTCTGGACACGTTTCCCTAGGACTGATTGCGTCTGTCAGCGAGAGCGTGCTTGCGGATGCGCTTTCGCGCTTTCACGAGCAGTACCCGCACGTCGAAGTAACGGTAGCCGACGGCTACAGTGCGACTTTTATCGATCTCGTGACAGGCGGACAGCTTGAAGCCGCGTTGATCAACCGGCCACGCGCCCGCTTATCTCTCGACTCGGAGCCATTGCTGGACGAAGAAATGGTGTTGGCAACCGGCGTGAATGGCGGACCCACATTGCCACCCGTCATTGAGCTCGCACAAGTGCAGGAACTGGATCTTGTGTTGCCGACAAAACGTCACGGCTTGCGCGGCGTGCTCGACGCGGCCGCGCAATCCGCAGACGTGCTTCTGGCGCCCCGTTTCGAGATCGATGTTCTGAGCGCCATCGTCAAGCTCGTCGAAAACACGGGGTTCGCCACGATCCTTCCTCGCATCGTGGTCGAACGTTCGGTGCAGCGCGGCACCATGCGCGCGCATCCGATCCTTGCGCCGCGAATCGTGCGGCACATCGTGCGAATCAGTCACCCTCGCCGTCCGATAAGTGCTGCTACGGAAGCGCTAACAGCGATCATTGCCGACGAACTACGGAAGGTATCGGCCGGCGCATCCGACCCTGTCGATTCTTAACAACCACGCCCACTGGATAGTTAAATGGAAAGAGACGCTATGAATTGGATCGCCGGCGAATGGGCCGGCAAGCCCGTGCTCGCAAGCTCTGATCCTTCGAACGGAGAGACGCTCGGCCGGTTCGTCAACTCGAACACGCAAGAGGCGGACGCCGCCGTCGCGGCTGCCCGCCATACGTTCGATCGCACAACGTGGGCACAGGATGCCCGTCGACGGCAGGATGTTCTGCTTCGCTGGGCCCTGACTCTCGAGTTGTCGGTGGAACCGCTAGCGGAATTGCTGACGCGTGAAAACGGCAAGACTATTGGGCAGGCGCGAGGAGAAATACGCGCCGCGATTTCCGAAGTGCGCTACTACGCGGGACTCGCGCGCCACATTGCCGGTCACGTCATCGAGCCCGAGCCAGGCACCATCTCGACGATGTTGCGCGAGGCCGCCGGCGTTGCTGCGATCATCGTGCCGTGGAACGCTCCCGCCGTGCTGCTCGTGCGGTCCCTTGCGCCCGCCCTCGCTGCCGGATGCACGGCCATCGTCAAGCCGGCTGCCCAGACGTCATTGATCACCGCGGCAATGATCCGTTGTCTCGACCAGCCGGCGCTTCCCGCCGGTGCTGTCAATCTGCTTCTCGAAAACGGCGCAGAAGCCGCTGCGCGACTGGTCGAGTCCGCCGATGTCGATGTGATCAGCTTTACGGGTTCGACGGAAGTCGGCAAGCGAATCATGCGCGCCGCTGCAGACAGCATGAAGCGATTGTCGCTTGAGCTGGGCGGCAAATCGTGCTGTGTCGTCTTCGAGGACAGCGACGTTAAGGCCATTGCACCTCGTCTTGCCCGGGCCGCGACCATCATCTCCGGACAACAATGCACCGCTGCACGGCGAATACTCGTGCATGTGTCAAAGGCGGACCAAATGCGAGACGAACTCGTCAAAGCACTCGCAAGCCTCAAGGTTGGCCCAGGGATCGATCCCGCTTCCGACATTGGCGCGCTGATCGATGCTGCGTCCCGCGACGCTGTCCAGACCACGGTTGAACGAGCGTGTGACCTTGCAGATCGCGTGCTCTTGCGCGGGACTTCGAGCGGACCGGGCGCCTTTCTGTCACCGACGCTGGTCGAGCACGGAGAACCTCACGCCTTCTTTTGCCAGGACGAGATCTTTGGCCCGTTCGTCACGTTAGAGACCTTTGAGACCGAAAAGGAAGCCGTTGAAAAGGCAAACAGCACCGTTTTTGGCCTGTCCGCGAGCGTGTGGACCCACGACTCCGCTCGGGCTTTCCGGATTGCGCGTGCGCTGCGAGACGGGACCGTCTGGATCAACGACCACAACAGGTTGTTCGCAGAGGCCGAAACTGGCGGCTATCGGCAGAGCGGACTGGGCCGGTTGCACGGCTACGACGCGCTAGCGGACTTCACGGAGATCAAGCATATCTGTGTCGGTGCAGGAGTCCTGGAAGGCATCGAAGTGCTTGGCTCGTGACGGAATCAGATAACCGTTGACCTCGATTGCAAAAAAGCGCGATGACCAAAATCAGAACACGGCACGTAAATATGGGCCCCGCGTGCATCAGGATGGGCGGGCGTAAGGGAATGCGTGACGGTCTGGATCGGCCTGCTTTTCCAATACGGACGGACTTAGCCGTCGCCAGCCTACTCTCCGAACCCCACCATGTTCCGGCGCCTTAGCTGCGCCACATCGCGAAGTGGAGGCGCCCCAAAGAGCCGGCTATATTCGCGGCTGAATTGGGAAGGGCTGTCATACCCGACCCTGATCGCCACCGACCCAACATCGCCGTTCTGCCCAAGTAACATTCTGCGGGCCTCTTGCAGTCGCAACTGTTTCTGATATTGCAGCGGGCTCAGCGTCGTGACGTTCTTGAAGTGGTGATGGAGCGACGACACGCTCATGTTCACGTGCTGCGCGAGCATCTCCATCCGCAAAACCTCGGTGTAGTGATTCTGGATCCACTCAATCGCCCGCGCGATCCGGTTCGTCGGACTCCCGTTGACGGCGATATGCCGCAGCCGCTTGCCCTGCTCGCTTGTCATCAGCCGATAGAGCAGCTCCTTCACGATAAGCGGCGCGAGAACCGGGATGTCATTCGGAGTATCGAGCAATCGCGCGAGCCGCAGCGCCGCATCGAAAACCGGCGCCGACAGCGAGCCGACCGCGATGCCTTCGCCCGCCGACGCGGCGCCCGGTTCCGGCAGACGCACTTGCGTCGCCAGCTCGGCGATGCACTGCGGATCGAGTGCGAGCTTCACGCACAGGTACGGCGCGTCGGACGACGCTCGCGTGACCCGCGATGTCATCGGCAGATCGACGGACGTCACGAGGCAATGCAGATGATCGTAGTCGTAAGCCTGCCCTCCGACCACGACCCTCTTGGCGCCTTGCGCCGCGAATACCAACGCGGGGCTCGCCACGCCGCAGCCGAGATCGACGGGCGTGGAGTACCGGTAGAACGCCAGCGAGGGAATCGCCGTCTGATGCGCGCCGTCCACGGGCGCGAAGCGGCTGACGAGCGCGGCCAGCTCGCGGCGTGCCGTTTCGCGCGACGCCGAAGCATCCAGCCAGGAAGAATTCTGTTTCATGCGCGTTGAGCTCCGTTGACGGAACCGAGCATAACCAGGCGCTGCCGCGCAACGACGGTTGTGCTGCTCCATTTGCAGCATTGTTCAATAATTTTGCAGGATTGTGTAAGCGTAACGGCACGCACTCGGTCACACTGCCGCGTACACCCGGCGCCAAGTTCGGGCCTTCCCCACGGAGAGGTTCCATGTCCACATCGTTTGTCCTGAACGGCAAGAACGTTACGCTCGATGCCGATCCCACTACCCCGCTTCTCTGGGCGATTCGCGAGAACGCGGGCCTGCACGGCACGAAGTTCGGTTGCGGCATGGCGCAATGCGGCGCCTGCACGGTTCATCTGGAAGGCGAAGCCACGCGTTCGTGCGTGCTGCCGCTCGCCGCCGTCGCGGGTAAGCGCATCACGACTATCGAAGGTATCGAAAGCCGGCCTGCGAAAGCGATCCAGGCGGCATGGGTCAAGCTGCAGGTGCCGCAGTGCGGATACTGTCAGTCTGGTCAGATCATGTCCGCGACCGCCTTGCTCGAACGCAACACCACGCCCACCGACGCCGACATCGACGCCGCGATGAACGGCAATCTGTGCCGCTGCGCGACCTACGCCCGCATACGCGCGGCCATTCACGAAGCCGCTGCCACCCTGAAGGCCTGACCATGACGACCGATCTCGATCTCCCGGATGCCGTGCGCCCGTCGCGCCGGACCTTCCTCAAAGCAGCCGGCGCAGTCGCGGCAGTCGGCCTCACCATCGGCTTCGAATGGGCGGGCACGGGCCGCCGCGCGCTCGCCGCCACGGCGCCCGAGGCGGCGTTCGCACCCAACGCCTTCCTGCGCGTCGCGCCGGACAACAGCGTGACCGTCATTGCCAAGCACGTCGAGATGGGCCAGGGCGCGTACACCGGCATCGCGACGATCGTCGCCGAGGAACTGGATGCGAACTGGCAGGACGTCCGCGTCGAAAGCGCCCCCGCTGACGCGAAGCGCTACGCGAATCTCGCGTTCGGCATGCAGGGCACGGGCGGCAGTTCGGCGATGGCCAACTCGTGGATGCAATTGCGCGAAGCCGGCGCGAAAGCGCGCGCGATGCTGGTCTCCGCCGCCGCCGCGCAGTGGCGGACGCCCGCGTCCGAGCTGACGACGCGCGACGGCAGCGTTCATCACGCGGCCACGAACCGGACCGCGACGTACGGCTCGCTCGCGTCGGCCGCGGCCCGGCTACCGGTGCCGGACAAGGTCGCGCTCAAATCACCGAAGGATTTTCGTTTGATCGGCCACCAGGCGCCGCGCGTCGACGTCCCTCCGAAAACCGACGGCACCGCGCAGTTCACGCTCGACGTGACGTTTCCCGGCATGCTGGTCGCGTTGCTGCAGCGTCCGCCTCTCTTCGGCGCGACGGTCAGATCGTTCGACGCGTCGGCTGCGAAAGCCGTGCCGGGCGTGGTTTCGGTCGTGCAGGTGCCGGGCGGCGTAGCGGTGGTCGCGAAGGGCTTCTGGGCGGCCAAGCAGGGCCGCGACGCCCTGAAGATCGAATGGGACGATTCGAAGGCCGAGAAGCGCAGCTCGGACGCGATCATGGCCGAATACCGGCAGCTCGCCGAACAGCCCGGCGCATCCGCCCGCAAGGACGGCGATGCGACGCAGGCGCTCGCGGGCGCAGCGAAGAAGATCTCCGCCACCTACTCGTTCCCCTACCTTGCTCACGCGCCGATGGAGCCGCTCGACGCCGTCGTCAAGCTCACCGCCGATAGCTGCGAGATCTGGGCCGGCGACCAGTTCCAGACCGTCGACCAGGGCAATGCCGCGCGCACGGCGGGGCTCGACCCGCAGCAGGTCAAGATTCACACGTTGTATGCGGGCGGCAGCTTCGGGCGGCGCGCGAACGCGCGGTCGGACTATATCGTCGAGGCCGTGTCGATCGCCAGGGCGCTGGGCGCGAACGGCACGCCCGTCAAGCTGCAGTGGACCCGCGAGGACGACATCCACGGCGGCTTCTACCGGCCGATGTACTTCCACAAGCTCGACGCGGGCCTGAGCGCGGACGGCAAACTGGTCGGCTGGCGGCACAGGATCGTCGGCCAGTCGATCCTCGGCGGCACGCCGTTCGCGAGCGCCATGATCAAGAACGGCATCGACGCGACTTCCGTCGAGGGAGCCGCCAACATGGCATACGCGATTCCGAACATCTCGGTCGAACTGACGACCACGCAGACCGGCGTGCCGGTGCTATGGTGGCGAGTGGTCGGCAGCTCGCACACGGCATTCGCGGTCGAGGCGTTCATTGACGAAGCCGCGCATGCAGCAGGCAAGGACCCGTTCGTGTTCCGCCGCGATCTGCTCGCGCACGAACCGCGCATGCGGGCCGTGCTCGAACTCGCCGCGCGGAAAGCGGGCTGGGACCCGGCCAAACCGTTGCCGAAAGGCCGCGGACGCGGCATCGCGGTGGCCGAGGCGTTCAAGACGTTCGTCGCGCAGGTTGCGGAAGTCTCCGTCGACAAGGACGGTAACGTGAAGATAGAGCGTGTCGTCTGCGCAGTGGATTGCGGTACGCCCATCAATCCCGACATCATCGCAGCACAGATGGAAGGCGGGATCGGCTTCGGTCTCGGCGCGGTGTTGCACAGCGCGATCACGCTGAAGGACGGCAAGGTCGAGCAGAACAACTTCGACGGCTACCAGGTACTGCGAATCGCCGAGATGCCCAAGGTCGAAGTGCATATCGTGCCCTCGGGCGAGGCGCCCACGGGTGTCGGCGAGCCGGGTGTCGCGCCAGTCGGGCCTGCGGTCGCGAATGCGATTTTTGCAGCCACCGGCGAACGGCTTCACAGCTTGCCGTTTCCGGCCGCTGCGAAGAAAAGCGCCTGACGGTCGATTCTTCCGCCCCTTTGGTGCCGAGTGTTCGGCCTGTCCTACGTAAGATGACGTCGCGAACGTTTCCATACGTGGCTCCGTTCGTGCCTCGCTCAAACGGGGTTGGAAAATCAGGCGGTAGCGTCGCTGAATGCACCGTTGACGAACGATGAGCGCGTTGAACAGCGTCGCGGTATCGGTTGCACCTTGGAACTCGCCGGAGGGCGCCGACGGCTGGCGGCACGGATCAAAGTTCAATGTTCGACTTGCCAGCGCAGCACCGGATGCGTGGCGCCGGCCGGCATCGCCCACGCGCCATCGCTGCCAAAGTTCCAGCCCACGAAGCTCTTTGGGTCGCTCATCTGCGCAGTGGTCAGTCCGTTCGAAGCGGGCAGATTCCCGCCGCTCTGGGCCTCTCCTGTCGTTTCGGTATTCCAGTACACGTCGCTGCCAAGACCGGTGCAAGATATGCAGACGCCGCCGCGCAGGGTTGAGTAGACGCCGCCTGTCGCGAACGCCTCCGATACCGTTCCGCTGTTGTCGTGTACAAGCCCGGCGGATGAGCCACGCGACGCAACCGCGTACACGATGCCAGTAGCGTAGGACTGCGATATCGTTCCCTGATTGTCATAGACCAGACCGCCACCTGCGCTGCCGTGGTAGACCCTGGCACTGCTTCCGGAACGCCCGATCGTTCCATAATTGGTGCCGACGAGGCCGCCCATCGACGTGGTCGAGAAATTGGACTGCGGGCCGATGACGCCCGACGTAAACGTATTCATAATTTTGCCGTGATTGCTCATGGCAAGAATGCCGGCGAACAGTCCGGACGGTAGTGAATATCCCGCTGACGCGTCGAGGAGGCTGACGTCGCGCACTACGGCGTTTGCGGCAATATCACTGATGAACGAGATGTCTGGATGGAGATTCGACACGCTATGCCACATGCCGTCGAACTGCCCGGTGAACGCAGTCTTGCTCGCGAAGCCGAGCGTCTTGAACGCGTAACCCGTCGCGTCGATGTCGTGGCCGAGCGCGTAGTTGCCGTTCATATCGCTCTCGATGTTCTGAAGATCCTGCGCCGTATTGACCAGCTTGTAGCCGGTGATCTGCGTAACCAGTCCACTGTAGTCGGGCGCCACCCACGCACTGTTCGCGAGCAGGGTGCCGGGCGAATAACTGCCGTTCATGTCATACAGCGCGCTCACCGTGCCGGTGCTTCGCGACCAGTCGATCGTGCCGTTGTTCGTAAGGCTGCCGCCATTGTTCACGCTCGCCGCGTCCGTGCGCAGTGTCAGCGCGCCGCTGCCCTGGTTGCTCAACGTGACGCCCGGGCTGACTGTCAGGCTATGCGCCGCGTTCAGCGCGAGCGATGCGCCGCCGGTCCATTGAATGCTTTGATCAGCAACGAGGTCGCCGCTCTGGCCGTTCGCGCCGGTGGTCGTCATCGAAATGGATGTGCCGTCGTTGAGGCTTCGCGTGAAGGAGCGCGATGCGCCGTTGTCGAACGTGTAGGTGGGCAGCCTGACGTTCCACTGACCCGCCACGACCTTCGCGAAGTCGCCCCAGAAGGTGAAGAGCCCGGTGTCCATATCGACCGTGCCGCCTTTGCCGCCCGCGTTCTTCGCGGCGATGTTGCCCGCGAGAATCACCTGTCCTCTCGGACCGGCGACGAGCCACACGTGACCGTCGCGCAAAGCGGTGCCGGTCGCGCGCAAGACGTCGGCGTTGCCGGCGAGCGCGTAGATGTTGCCATCGACGGCTTGAAGGTTCACCTGCGCCGCTTCCACTGCACCCGTGTTGACGATCGCGCCGCCGCTTGCCGTCTGCACGAACATCTGT
Organism: Paraburkholderia sp. RL17-368-BIF-A; assembly: GCF_046054045.1. Classification (NCBI taxonomy): domain Bacteria; kingdom Pseudomonadati; phylum Pseudomonadota; class Betaproteobacteria; order Burkholderiales; family Burkholderiaceae; genus Paraburkholderia; species Paraburkholderia sp. RL17-368-BIF-A. Next base: position 365,242 of record NZ_JARESN010000002.1, on the reverse strand, counting down.
TGCGAACTCGACGAGTCCTGCAAGAGCACCTTGTTGCCTACCGCGATCTCGGCGGTGCCGTTCGGCGCGCTGATGTTGCCGTAGTTGTCGACTTCGCTCGCGGCAATAAGCAGCACATCGCCGTTGGTCGAGCCAATGTTGCCGAGATTCACCACGCGCTGCGTCGACTGACCGGAAAACGTGAGAGGACCGCCGGCCATAAACGATTCGTTGTCGGTGTCGAGTGTCGAGGCAACGAAGCGCCCGCCTGTTGTGATTACGCCCTGCTGACCGACCACCACGCCTTGCGGGTTGATCAGATAGACACTGCCCGTTGCGTTGAGCTTGCCGAGAAGCATCGACGGCGTGCCGCCTGTTACGCGATTGAGCGTCGCGCCCGCGCCGTTGTCGATGTTGACGGTATTGGTCTTGCCGATCGAGAAACTGTTCCAGTTGATCACGCCGCGCGATGAGCCCGGTTGCGTGACGGTCAGTGTATTGCCGGAAGTCGAGATGGAGCCGCTACCGCTTACGTAGGCGCCGCCTTGCGGCAGGACGCCGGCGGCGAGCACCGGGGCGGCGCACGAAAGACCTAGAAGGCAGACGACGACGGAGACAGCAGGTAGCCTGTGCGCACCATCGGGCGCGAGCAGCGACGATGTATTGAGCGGCATATTTTCCTTTCCTGCAAAAGGATTGGGATGCCACTCGGCCCAGCGGGGTGTTTCAGGGTGTGGCCTTCAAAGCATAGACATAACCTGAGTACTTAACTAACAGCAAACTTTCAACGTTTTGCGACGTCATTCCCTGACTTTGCGCCGGATTTGACGAACTGCATATGGGCACGACAGCCACACTGGATTGCTACGAGTCGGACGACGGGAAGACGTCGTGGCGGCTGTATGAAGAGCTGTTCGAGTCGGGCGCGGTTTATCTCGAACTCACGGGCGTCGCGGTCGCCTCGAAGTCACCGCGCAGGCGCAGACCCGCCTCGTGCTGCGCCTGCCACTCGACATGGCCAAGCGTCTGGCGACCGCGAACGTTACGACCCGAAGCGGCGAGGTCGGCAGGACCTGCCACAAAATTTTCCGAAAACATTGTCGATTCCCGACCATCAGCTTCGTCGTCAGTACATACCCACTCAAAGGACCTCCTATGAAATACCTCGGATTGGCCTACTTCACCCCCGAAAGGTTTGCCGCGATGCCACCGGACGACGTCAAGGAACTGGTGAGCCGATGCCCCGCGTTGGACGAGAAGATGCGTGCTACCGGCAAGGTTCTGATTTCCGCGTCGCTTGGCGATCTGGACGGCTGGAGGACACTTCGCCCGCGCAGTGGCAAAACGCAAGTGACCGATGGACCGTACACCGAGTCGAAGGAAGTCGTGGGCGGCCTGTTTATCATCGAAGCGGATAGCCTTGACGAGGCGTTGCGCATCGCGTCCATGCACCCGGCCGCCACTCTGGGCGAAGAAGGCGGATGGGCCGTTGAACTTATCCCCATGGATTTCTACCTGGCTCGATAACGGCCGCAGCGCCTGTCTCGAGAATGAGTGGGCGCCTTTCTCCACAAACACCTTCCAGGCTTCGTCGTTTCTGCCCCGCAGTGCGCGTTCCCTATCGGACCGGGAGGAATGGCGCGCGCTGGGTCCTATCAAGCAGGTAATGCGGACCAGGTCAGGTTAGAAGGTATGACGAACGCCGACCGCAAAAGTATTGCCAGTGGGGTGCGCGCTCAGCTTGTCGTAAGAGTAGATCGCGTAGATGTCCGTCCGTTTGGACAGGACGTGGTCGTAACCGAGCTCTTCGGAGTTCCAGCAGGGTGTATCCGCGGCCTTCGTGCGGTCCATCTGAGGGCTACCAGGCGCTGGGTGAGTTGGTGATGCTACGCGTGCCTTGTCACCCCGGCGTCGGCCACTTTCGCTCGGCGGTTGCGAAGGACTCGTTGAGTTCATTGCCGCTCGCCGCGTCCTTCGTGTAATTGAACGTGCCCTCGTCGCGAATCTCATGCGCGGCGCGCAAGAAGGCGCCGAGCGCCGCGCGCGCCAGCGAGCCGCCGACGCTCACGCGGCGCACGCCCATCGATTGCAATTCATCGACGCTGAGCAGCACGCCCTGCAAGCCCATCAACACGTTGACGGGACGTTCCAGTGCGTTCACCACGGCAGCGATTTCCTCGCGCGTCTTGAGCCCCGGCGCATACAGCACGTCGGCGCCCGCTTCCTGATAGGCGAGCAGGCGGCGGATCGTGTCGTCGAGGTCCGGGCGCCCGCACAGGTAGTTCTCGGCGCGCGCGGTCAGCGTGAAGGGAAACGGCTGCGCGCGGGCCGCTTCGACCGCGGCGCGCACGCGCTCGACGGCGGTCTCGAATGGATAGATGGGCTCGTCGGCGCGGCCGGTGGCGTCTTCGATCGAGCCGCCGACCACGCCCGCCTGCGCCGCCAGGTGGATGGTCTTCGCGCACTCCTCGGGCGCGTCGCCGAAGCCGTTCTCCAGATCGGCGCTGACGGGCAGATCGGTGGCTCGCGCGATTTCGGCGAGGTGGACCATCATCTGCGCGCGGCCTACTGCGTTATCCGGCAAGCCGCGCGAAAACGCGTAGCCGGCGCTGCTGGTGGCGAGCGCCTTGAAGCCGGCCAGCGCGAGCAGCCGCGCCGAGCCGATGTCCCACGGGTTAGGAATGACGAACGCTTCTTGCGCTGCGTGCAGCGCCTGGAATTGCGCCGCTTTTTCGGCCTGGTTTTTCATCGCGGATGCCATTGAGAAGCGCCGCGCCGGCGCAAGATGCCGGCACTGCGGCGCGGGTTGCCGGGAAGTTTTGAAGCGCGGCGAGGCGATGCAATGCGCGCCGGCATCGCTCGCCGCTAACCGCGTGCCGAGGTCCGCTCAGGTTTCGAGCTTCGCGTCCATCGTGATGGTCGCGTTCAGCACCTTCGACACGGGACAGCCCGCCTTTGCGTCCGCGGTGGCTTTGTCGAACGCAGCCTTGTCGCCGCCGGGAATTTTCACCGCGACGTCCAGATGCACGGCGGTGATCGTGAAGCCGCCGCCGTCCTTGTCGAGCGAAACGGTTGCGGTCGTGCCGATACGTTCCGGCGTGATGCCCGCCTTGCCCAGTTCCGCCGACAACGCCATCGAGAAGCAGCCCGCATGCGCGGCCGCGATCAGCTCTTCCGGATTCGTGCCGATGCCGTCCGCGAAGCGCGTGGAAAACGAATATTGAGTCTCCTTGAGGACGCCGCTGTCGGTGGAAATGGAGCCCTTGCCGTCTTGCAGACCGCCTTGCCAGACTGCTGATGCCTTGCGCTTCATCGTTCTCTCCTGTTTGTGCCCTGCTTCGCACGCTGCACGACTGATCGCGAGTACCGCCGCGGCGGTCCAGCCCGAGGTTTCCGCGGCTTGAGGCGTCGGTCGCGAGTGCGGCGCTGCGTGACGGGCGCGGACGTGGACCGACCTTCATCATAGGCGGTTCCGTGTGCCAATGCCGTGAAGGTGTCCATGCGCCCGCGACGGCCTGGCGCGATACGGCCGCCAAGCCGTCACGCTGCCGACGAAAAAAACTATTCGGCGAACGGCAGATTCTGTTGCCCGTTGGCGCGCATGTCGAACACGTTGAGCGTCATCGCGACGAGCGCGTAGTAGCCGAGAAGCCCGACGAGATTGATCACGACCTCATGCCCGAAGCGCGCGAGCGCCCTCGCATACGTCGCGTCGGACACGCGCTTCGTGTCGTACAGTTCGCTTGCGAAGTCGTAGATAAGCGCGTCGTCCGCGTCTTCGAAGTCGGGCTGCAGTCCGTTGCGGATCGCTTCCGCGTCGGCTTCGCGCACGCCCGCTTCGAGCGCAATCGGATAGTGGATGTACCACTCGGCCTGCGCCTGCCAGCGCGCCGCCGTCACGAGAATCCCGAGTTCGGACAGACGCAGCGGCAAGCCCGTGCGATAGCGGCAGAACGCGCCCAGGCGCTGCGCCTGCTGCGCGAGTTCCGGGCTATGAATCCAGCCGAGAAACGGTCCGTTCAGGTTGCCGCGCGGCCCGGACAAAATCTCGTCGAGAACGGCCTTTTGTTCGGGCGTCGCATCGGATAGCTGGAAGGCGGGCAGGCGCTCGGTCATGGTGGTCTTTCTCTCTCTGGTGAAAATGAAGGCAATCGCAGCGGACGATTGCAACCGCGGCGGGCGGGGCCTGCGCTCAGATCGCGGCCAGCGCGCCGTCGATCGCATCGGCGAGGCGGCTCACGATTTCGTCGATGTCGCGCGCGGTGCAGATAAACGGCGGCGCGAGCAGCACATGATCGCCGATCTTGCCGTCGACCGTGCCGCCCATCGGATACACCATCAAGCCGCGCGCGAATCCTTCGCGGCGAATCGCGGCATGCAGCTTCAGGCTTGCGTCGAAAGGCGCCTTGGTCTCGCGGTCGCTGACCAGTTCGACGCCGACAAAAAGCCCGCGCCCGCGCACGTCGCCGATATGCGGATGCTTCGCATAGTGCTCGCGCAACAGCCCGCGCAATTGCTCGCCGCGCGCGAGAACGTTGGGCAAGAGCTTGTCGTCGGCGATCACGCGCTGCACTTCGAGCGCGGCGGCGCACGCGGTCGCGTGACCGATGTACGTGTGGCCATGCTGAAAAAAGCCCGTTCCGCCGACAATAGCCCGATAGATCCGCTCGCTCACGAGCACAGCGCCGATCGGCTGATAACCGGCGCCAAGTCCCTTGGCGATGGTCAGGACGTCCGGCGCGACGCCGTCTTCCTCGCATGCGTACAGGTAGCCGGTGCGGCCCATGCCCGACATGATTTCGTCGAGAATCAGCAGCACGCCATAGCGGTCGCACACCGCGCGAATCTTGCGGAAGTACTCGCGCACCGGCGGCACCGCGCCCGCCGTCGCGCCGACCACTGTCTCCGCGACGAAAGCCGCCACCGAATCGGCGCCGAGTTCGAGAATCTTCTGCTCGAGTTCATTGGCGAGGCGCTGGGCGAATTCGATGTCGGTTTCGTCCGCGCGCTGCTCGCGATATGCGTAACACGGGCTCACGTGATGCGCTTCGATCAGCATCGGCAGGAACGGCTCGCGCCGCCACGCGTTGCCGCCAATCGCGAGCGCTCCGAGCGTGTTGCCGTGATAACTCTGCCGCCGCGCGATGAAATGACGCCGGCCCGGCTCGCCCTTTTCGACGAAGTATTGCCGCGCGAGCTTCAGCGCGGCCTCGATTGCCTCCGAGCCGCCCGACACGAAATACACGTGCTCGAGACCTTGCGGCGCGGCGGCGACGAGCCGGTCCGCGAGTTCCTCGGCGGGCTGCGTCGTGAAGAACGACGTGTGCGCGTAGGGCAACTGTTGCGCCTGCCGTTTGATCGCGTCGATCACGCGCTGGTTGCTGTGGCCGAGGCACGACACGGCGGCGCCGCCCGATGCGTCGATATAGCGCTTGCCGGTGGAGTCGATGATCTCGATGCCGTCGCCGGCAACGGCAATCGGCAACGACTGCTTCGGCGAACGATGAAATACGGTGGACATGGCTTTCACTTATGAAGAATGGCGGCGCTCGATGAGGAAGCGGACTGAGGCGCCGTGCGGGGAATGAACGTGTCGAAGACGCGCTGGCCGTCGCGCACGACCTGCATCGACACGCCTGCATTGCCGATTTCGAAGAGCGCGGTGGCCAACGTGTTTTCGTCGTCGGGATCGGAGGGATCGTCGCGATAGACCGGCAAGCCCGCAGCCGCGCGATCGTGCAGCATGGCCAGCAACGCGTCTCCATTCAGCGGACCGGCCGCGGCGCGCAACAGCGCATCCACGCGAAGCTGCCTGTCGCGAGACGACTCGGTGACGATCTGCGCCTGCGTTTCGCAGCCCGCGTGAATCATATGGTTCGCGTGACCGGCGCGCGTGCCGACGCTTTGCACCGAGCAGCGCTGCGCGGTGGCCTCAACGCTGAACACGCGCGGGTCTCCGGTGCAACCGAGCGTGTGATGAAAGCCGCTCGCAGCCGGCGCAGTGCGCAGCGTGTGCAGCGCTTCGTCGAGCGAGCCGGCGTCGAGAACGGCCCGCGCCAGAATCATGCGCGGCACGCCGACCGTGGGCGTGCGAATACGCAAGTTGTTGATCGTCTGCACGAGGCCGGCGCGGTTCGCCGCGAACGTATGTCCGGGCAGCGAGCCTGGGTAATAGAAGCTCACGAAGCCCGGCTTGCCGATGGGCTGCACGTCGACCAATACACAGCGCTCGCGCAGGAAAGGATCGCCGTCTTCGTTATGGGCGATGAGGCGTGCATCGGCTCCAATGGCGGCGAGCGTCGTGCAGCCGTCGGGCACGTGATGAATCAGTTCGCCACGGCAGTTCCATAGCAGGACGTCTTCGACAGGCCAGCGCAGGCCCGCCGCCATGCCCTCCAGTTCGGTCAGCAACGCTGGAAAGTGGACACGGGCCGCGTCGCGCAGCGCCGCTACGAAGGACGCGCCGCGCCATCGGCTGACCGCGCGCCACGCGCTGCTTTGTGCCATGTAATCGGCGAACACGGGCCTTGCCAGTTCGCCGAGGGCGTAGCCGATTTCATACGGCTCGCCTTTTATCTCCACTACTTGCAGATTTCGCATGAATCGCACCGCTCCCGCTCACTCAACAATCGGTACGCATTTATACGTTGAAACAACATTTGTTGTCAAACAGGATAAAACGACACCACCGGTCGTCGAGGAACGGAAATCAAGGCACGTAAGCGCCCTTCGCGTGCAGCGATTGTTCGGCGATGCCGAGTTGCTCGACGGCGTCGGCGCCTTCGAGTGCGAGCAGATGCGCGACCAGCGATTCGGCGATCGCCGTGGCCGCCACGAGCGACGGAAAGAACGAGGGGCTTTCGTGCGAGAAGATCAACACCTTGTCCGCATTGAGCGCGATGGGCGACACGGCACTGTCGGTGATCGCAATGAGCTTGCTGCCCTTTTCGAGCGCGGCTTCGGCGACGCGCGCGGCTTCGACGGAATACGGCGCGAAACTGATCACGATGGTGGCGCTGTCGCGCTCCACGGTGCGCAGTTGCATTTCCAGCGTGCCGGCCTCGCCGTTGAGCAGCGACACCGACGAGCGGAAGAACCGGTAGCCGTACACGAGCCCGAAGGCGACGGAGTAGCACGAACGGAAACCGGCGACATGAACATGCGGCGCGCGTCGCAAGAGCCGCGCCGCCTCGACGATTGCGCGGCCGTTGTGCGCCGCGGTGACTTCGAGATTGTGCTGCTGCGCGACGAGCAGATCATTGGCGAGCGCGTCTTTCGATTTGACGAGCGAGCGCGCGCGGCTTGTCAGCGGCTCGGGCCGCGTGCGCACGCGTGCGACGAACAGGTTGCGCAATTCGTTCCAGCCAGGAAAGCCGAGCTGCTGCGAAAGACGCACGAGCGACGCCGGCTGCACCTGCGCGCGCTCGGCGACTTTGCGCATCGACGAGACCGCGACTTCGTCCGGATGATCGAGCAGGAAGCCCGCGCCCATCTGGAATTGCGGACTCAGTTCGGAGAAGCGCGCCCGGATCAGGGCGGCGAGCTGGTCGAAACTGTCTGGCATGCGATGGTCCGGCGAAGGGTTGTAGAGGCGACAACAAATGTTACCACCGGGGGGTGGGGCTGAAGCACGGTGGGGGGTGCGGTGATGGCTCGCAAACAATACCTGTCCGGTCGCAATGCAAGTTGTCCCAGCAAAACTTCGCAAAATCAACTGGCCTAGGGGTCGCCAGATCAGACCAGGATTCGAAATCCAAACTGGCCTGAGTGCCGTAGCTCGTTGATTCGAAAGCACGCCTTCCGAGCGGACAGTGACGCACCCAAACATGTACCAAACTACGCCGCACGGCTGTTGCACTGTTTACAAGCGAGAGCACGATCGTCGAACGGAAATTCTGCCAACGCCAACCGCCGTGCAACCAATAGGTTAGGCCAAAGCGCTTGCAAACAAAACTGGCCTGCGAGGAAGTCCTATAACCTACTGATTTGCAGATCGACACTCTCAATATTGTCTTTTCACGATGTCGGCGGTCAGCAAGGGCTGAACCCGGAGCTAACGTCGTTGGACAACCGGATGAGCTCGTCAATCACCACTCTGACTCGTGGTTGAACATATTTTGTTCTCGGCCAGATGACATGAACCGGCATCTCTCCACCAGACCATTCCCTGAGGATTTCAATCAGGTCCCCGTTGCGCAGATGCGCACCTACAAGCCAAGTTGGAAGCTGAGCCACTCCGCAACCTGCTACCGCAGCATTGAGCATCGCTTCACCGTCTCCCCACTCATGCCGCGCTCTTACCGGCGTGAGCTCAAACTCGCCAGCGTCATTTCGAAGCAGCCACGCGGACCGGCGACTTCGTTGCAACCCCGCAATACAGTCGTGATTCAGAAGCAGGTCTGCCTTGTCTTTAGGTCGCCCGTGTTCTCGAAAGTATCGAGGTGAGGCGCAAATCACAAGACGCTGTTGTCCGAGTCGTCGCGCGGCAATGTCAGCGTCATCCTTCAATTGGCCGATTCGAACTGCAACATCGACTCCTTCGGCGATAAGGTCGACCAGCCGTTCACTGAAATTCGCCGAAATGTCCAGCCGAGGATAGCGGCGCGAAAGTTCGAGCAGCGACGGAAGCACGTGACGCCGGCCAAAGGTGGCCGGCAACTCAATTCTGACTCGACCCACCGGCTCCTGGTGCCCTGTGGCCAAAAAGCTCTCCGTCTCGTCCAAATCCTCGAGCACGCGCAGACAGCTGGCCAGGTAAGCCTCTCCTTCGTTCGTTAGGGTGAGACGCCGCGTGGTTCGATGAACCAGCTTGGCCCCAATACGTCCCTCTAGCCGAGTGACGGCCTTGCCGACCGCGCTGCTGGTCAAACCAAGCCGAGCGCCGGCTGCGGTGAAGCTCCCCTGTTGGGCTGACAGGACGAACTCGCTGAGTCCATCGAATCTATCTTTCGACATCGTTTAAGAATCGAGGGATGAAGTAAGTGGAATTTTAGGCGGTTACTGGCCTTTTCGGACGAAATTAGAATGGAGGCAACATGGAGAACACGTATGAACGCCAACGTTGAGCAGGGCTTAAGCCGCGCCCAGCTTTCGGAGCAGCCCGCTTATGCGCGGCTCTTTTCGCGACAGAAGTTGACCGTCGGCCTGATTCTGCCGCTTGAAACCCATCCCGACAGGCCGGCGCCGACGATGCGAGACCACGTTATGATGGCTCGGAAAGCCGATAATCTCGGCTTTGCTGCCCTCTGGATGCGCGACGTCCCGTTCTATGACCCAGACTACGGCGATGTTGGTCAGGTCTTCGACCCCATCCCATACATCGCCTATCTCGCTGCCTTCACTCAGAAGATAGCGCTGGGGACAGCAGGAATTGTCCTGCCAATGCGCGAGCCGTTGATTCTTGCCAAGCAGATAGCTTCGCTTGACCAGCTGTCGGGCGGGCGCATGGTCTTGGGGCTCTCGTCTGGCGACCGCCCGGCCGAGTACCCTCTCTTCGGCATCGACTTCGACTCGAGAGGCGAGCGCTTCCGTGATGCTTTTGATGTCTTCACGAAAGTACTGCAGGAGGACTTTCCCCGGTTCTCTTCGCTTAGATTCGGAAGCTCGAGTGGGACGCACGACCTTGTACCGAAGCCACCATTCGGTAGGACGCCGACTGTTGCAATCGGGCGAGCACAACAAAGCCTGGCCTGGATTGCTGAGAACATGGACGGACTCATTGGCTCCTCGCCGGTGCCCGAACGGCTGCCATCATTCGCGAAACAATGGCACGTTCAGGTTGAAGAGACATGCGGCTCCGGACAATTCAAGCCTCTTGGTATAGGTGGCTTCCTCGACCTGGTAGAGGACCAGAATGAGCCGCTTATCCGCACGCGCGGCGGATTTCGAGCCGGGAGCAAGGGCCTTGCGAACTTTCTGCACGATGCTCAAGCGGCAGGCGTAAATCATATCGCGCTCAATCCCAAGGTTAGTCGCCGCCCGTATGCCGAGCTGATGGATGAGCTCGCTTCGGAAGTTCTTCCGCACTTCCCTTCGCACTAACGAAGTGCATCCGAGAGCACGCTAACTCCCGGACACGGTCGCACAAACCCATCTATGAAAACCATTTTTGAACCATTCAATCTCTCTGGCACCGCACTAAAGAATCGCATCGTCATGGCTCCGCTCACGCGAGCACGCGCGACGCGCGAAGTCGCTGATGAACGCATTGCCCTCTATTACACGCAGCGCGCGACTGCTGGTCTAATTGTCAGTGAAGGCACATCGATTTCGCGAGAAGGAACGGGTTATCTCTTCAACCCAGGCATTTACACGCCGGAGCAAGTTGCCGGCTGGCGCCTGACTACCAATTCCGTTCACGCCGCCGGTGGAAAGATTTTCGCGCAGCTCTGGCACGTCGGTCGCGTTTCCCACCCTTCGATTCAGCACGATGGGAAGGCCCCCGTCAGCGCCAGTTCCAAACAGGCAGTGAACGCGAAGGCCTTCGCCTACGACGATAGCGGGAAGCCCAACTCCGTAGACACGCCCACGCCTCGTCAGCTCGAGACGCAGGAAGTTCGGCGTATCGTCCAAGATTTCGCTCGGGCTGCCGAGAATGCTATGAAGGCGGGGTTTGACGGAGTCGAAATTCATGGCGCGAACGGCTATCTGTTCGAGCAGTTCATGAACCCGCTCGTCAATGACCGGAGCGATTGCTACTCAGCCAACAACATTGCGAATCGGTTGCGCTTCACCCTCGAAGTCATCGATGCCGTTGCTGGACGTATCGGTGTTGAGCGGGTCGGCATTCGAATTTCCCCCTACGGCAAGCTATTCGACATGCCCTTCTATCCGGCCATTGATGCGACATACACTGAGCTCTGCCGCGAAATCGGGAAGCAAAAGCTCGCGTATGTTCACGTCATGAATCAGTCTGGATACTCGCGCCTGGACAACGCTCTAGAACCGGAAGCCGAGTCAGGATTTATGGACCTCCTGCGTCTCATGAAAGGCCATCTGCCGCATACTGCGCTCATTCTTGCAGGGGGTATGTCGCGAGAACTTGCGGAGGAATCGATTGACGATGACGTCATCGACCTCGTCGCATTCGGCGCAGCATTCATCAGCAACCCCGACCTCGTTGCCCGTCTTCAGAATGATTGGCCACTGAGCCCCGCAAATCCGGCGACCTTCTATGGTGGCGGCGCAGAGGGTTACGTGGATTACGCTCCCTACGTTCCATCTTGAAGGCAATCGTGGCGCCAGATGCGAGGGTTATCGAACTCGACAGACTTCAAGACTCCATCTTCCAGGCCGGGACCCAGGTCACGGACAGGAATGACAATGAAATCAAAATGAACGTTCGTCAGTGTGTCGGCGTGGAGTCTCCGCCGGTTTCGCCTTAATGCCGCTCACGTGTATCGAACAAAGGGCGCTGCCCGGCGACATGTCAGCTTGGTTGCGGTAGACGTCTCGCTTCCCATTTTTGTCTTTCAAATCGTCCGAAGGTCACCCATGTCTAACTTCGTTGTCGAAAAGCTGTTTCGACCGCCCTACGTCCAAACTCGACCAAGTGGAAGCGGGCCGCTGACAGTTCTCTTTTCGTTGCTTTCCCGTGCGGACACGACTCCAATCGGCGTGCGTCGAGTGGGCGACGGTTACACGCTCGACAAGTCTGGCCATCCATTACGAGACCCTGCGAAAAACCCTTCCGCCATTGGTTTCGAGAGTAATCCAAACGTCAGCTTCGAGCACTGGGGGGAGTATTGGCGAAAGGTGCATGGAGTACGTTTCACACACATCGAAGAGGGCAATGACCGCAGCTTAGAGCGACTGTTGCGTTATGAGCAACTGCATCGATTCGCTCCAGGGCCAACGAGCTTTAACGCGCCCCCGTATCGTGCCCCAGTCGACGAAAATGGAAAACTCTGGCCGACAATTCTGGGACACATCGAACCCTATCAACGGCCGCGCTGGGACGGCGTCGCGTATCTCAACTTTGAGAGCATCGACGACATCGCTGCTGTCTTCGCTAACGAGCGGGTGCGCACCAAGATTCTTCCCGAGGACTTGACGATGTTTCGTGACATCGCGCCGGTACTTGCTCGACAGCACATCATCATTCCCAGCGAATCGGGAAATGAAGCAGTCACATTGGTCAAGCTTCATGTGCGTCGAAAAAGCGAGGCACGGGAAACGTTCCAGCAGTGGTGGCTCGAGGACCATGGCCCCTATGTCAGCAGTCGCTGCGAAGGCAGTCAGTTGGTCAAACGTTATGCCCAGCTTCACAACATCGGTGGCCGAGAACCGGGCCAGCCGTTTTTTCACCCTGAGGCAGCGACGCTTGACGGAATAAGTCTGATGAGCTTCTCAAGCCTAAGAGACCTCGAGGATTTTCTGGTGAGCGAGATGAACGCGGGTATTGTGGAGCACGAGTCCCTGAAGACTGAGCAAGCAGAGTCCGAATATTGGACCACCATCGGCATGATGATTGTCAACCGCATCTTCCCTGAGGTCCGCACCACGTAACGAATGCCGCTGCAGCGATGGAGCGACCGGCCGGACTCACGTGGCCGGCCTGTAATCGAAGATTTTCCCTTTCGAGAAACGCCCCGTCCTTAAGGACAGGGCCGAACCGCTTGCCGCAGCGAATAACACTCAGTCGTCGTCTGCCTCCTGGCAGACGGGCCCGTCCTTCTTCCCCGCATCGGAGTCCCAATACGGGAGGCTGGTATTGCCTTCAGACTTAAAGCAGCCAGCTTTCAGCAAAGGCAGATTCAGAGACGACGGAAGGGTCGAGCCGACGTAGAGCGACACGGTACTTCCCGTCAATGCCACCACCTGAGGGTGCGTAGGAAAGCATGCATCGGTGCCCAGTACCGGCGAGCATTGTGAGTTAGCCGGCGGCGAAGAAGTTATGCCATTCGATTGCTGCGACGGAGTCTGGGTGCTGACGATGAGGCGGACCTTGCTTCCCGCGGGGATGGCAGCAAACTTCGGCGAGATGACAAAGTCATACCGTCGAATGTTGCCCGCTGGCACATAGTGGTCAGCGAAGTACTCGCCATACGGCTTTACCGGCACTCCGTTTTTATCTAGCCAGGACCGATTCGGGTCATTCTTCGAGAGGCTCCCGAGGACAGTGCCATTGGAAAGTGGTGTGACGGTCCCATCGGCACCGACAAGCTGCACCGTCGCGATAAGTTCCAGATTCGGCGTGGTCGACGAGGCATAGAATGACGCGCTCATCGGGCCGGCAAGCGTCGCTCCCTTTTTCAGAATCGGGCCATCAAATTGGGCCGTGCTCCCGGCACCTGGCTGCGCCCAAAGTAGATTAACTTCGGCCGATTGATTCGAAGGCTTCTTTGACAAAGCTCCCCGGGGCGTCAGAAAGTATTGCTTGTACACAGGTGCAACGGGGTAAGCCGCGGTGCTAATCCAGTTGTTGGAAATCAACTCGTGGACGTGGACCGGCTGCTTCGTATCGGCCATCCCCGTCTTTTTGCCTTTAAGCCAGGTGTCGAACCATTCCAGCGTGATGTTGTTTGCAATGTTCTGCCCAGTCGTCTGCTCGTCAAATTGGCAGTGACCGCCCTGGCTGATAATCACCTGATAGCGGCCAGTGACATCCTGATTCGGACGCATAGGCCCGTACACGTACTGGCCGCTTCTCGCGTTCTGCAAATATGCGTACATGGACATAGAGCTCTCAGCGTAAATGTCCTGGTGCGTGCTCCAAATGAGCGTCGGAATGTCGAGGTCTGCGAGTTGACGAGCGAACGTGCCGGGAGAGCGCACCTTCCAAAAATCCCTGTCATAAGCCCTGGGACCACCCGCGTTGATTTCATCGACCATGGCCTGGCCGTATGCGGTCGCGCCATGATTGTTACCAACCGCCGCTCCGAAACCTAGCGGGAACTGGCCAGTTTGTGTAGGGATACCGCCCGCGAAGTATGTCTCACGGTAAAACTCTGCCCCTGCACAAAAAGGCGCTAGAGCCTTGATTGGTGAATTTTTTCCGGCTGCCAGCGCCGTCGTGTATTGGTTGAGTCCTGACCAGGAACCGCCTTGCAGAGCAATCTTGCCGTTTGAATTCTGCAGCTTGGTGGCGGCCCATTGGACTATCTCGGCGCCATCTTTCCCGTCGCTGCCGAAGAACGAAAATTCCCCGCCTGAGTTTCGAGTCCCTCTGACCGATGCCGTCACATAGATGTAGCCGCGCTGAACGAAGTAATCACCAGCCGTGGACGGATTCCCAAGGTATGGCGTTTGAGTGAGGATGACAGGGAACGGACCCTTCGCCCGAGCACCGGTATGCAAGTCGGTGGGGTAGGACACGTCGACCATCAGCACTGTTCCATCGCTCATGGTGACCGGGATGCTTTTGTCTAATGCCGTCCCGTAAGTCGGATTACCCGGGCTCCATACTCCACCCGGAAAAGGCGTGGACGCAAGCGCGGAAACCGCCGTGCCGGATAACAGAATTGCCGCGGCTGCAAGCAGCGCTGCACGACCTGAACGTTTCATATCGACCTCCATCGGTGTCTCGCCAATCATTAGATAAGACAATTATGCATTCCTAACTTCATCTACAATGATGTAATCCACTTGCACCATCGCCACAACGGCAGCACGCGCCGTGGCCGGGACGCGGGCAGTCACACAAGTCCAGCGGTGTCAGATGATTCGGTGCTCCTCGACAAGGAACGCGGTGATGCCGGCGAGAAATGTTTTCGCATGTTCCATCGTCTTCAATCCGACTTCTGATTCAAACGCCTGTTGTAGCGAATCAGTGCTTTCGAACCAGAACTCAACGACCCCATCGATGGGCAGGGCTTCGTAACCGCAGGGTATGCCTTTCTGTAGCTGTCGCTGCGCTACCGCGTTCTGCCGATAGCCTTTGACGCCGGGCATCGTGCGAACGAAATCCGCATGTACTTTCCACTCGTTCAGAAAGTCCTGTTCCGAAAGCTCGGGGCGCCGGCGGATGAGAGAAATCCGCTTCTTCAGCTTCGCACGAGACGCGTCTTCCGGCACTTCCACGACCGTCGTCTGCTTGACGGTCAGGATATGAAGGCGGCCGAGAAAATGATTCTCGTCTTCGATGATTCTTTGCGGGAGCTCCCCCTCGCCGAATGGCTTGTCCGGGTCCGAAATCCACAGTTGCGAGAAACCATCGAATTCCCACGGCTCCCGTTGGAAGTCGATTCCCCGCTGAACACGGTCGACAATGTGGTTCTGCCAATACTGACTAAGTCCAGCTGCGTTTTTCACCAACGGACCGTGATGGTCGAGCCAATGCTTGTAAAACTCATCGTTCGACCATTCGGGCTTCTTTGAAATAAGCCCCATGCGCACCGTGCTCATCAATCCTCCAGTGTTGTGACTTCAGGTCGAAAGGTCGGCGCTGTCAATGTGCGCCCAGATATGCCGCTTTGACTTTTGGGTCGTTCAGCAAGTCGCGCCCAGAGCCCTCGAGCGTGATGTTGCCAACCTCGAGCACGTATGCCCTGTCAGCAACGCCCAAGGCCTGCTTCGCCATCTGCTCAACCAGCAGAATGGTGAGACCCTCCTCGCGCAGACTACGGATGGCATCGAAAATGTCGCGGATGACCAGGGGAGCCAGACCCAACGAAGGCTCATCGAGAAGAAGCATGCGCGGCTGACTCATCAAGGCGCGCGAAATTGCGAGCATTTGCTGCTCGCCCCCGGAAAGCGTTCCCGAAAGCTGGTTCTGGCGTTCGCGAAGACGTGGAAACCGGTCGAACTCACGCTCGATCGCCGCTTCGGTCGCGGACATCGGCTGCTTGCGGGAATAGGCTCCGAGAAGAAGGTTCTCACGCACGGTCTGGTCGGGAAAAACGCCCCGCCCCTCGGGGGACAATGCAATCCCCAAACCAAGGCGCATGTGGGCCGGCAACTGCGTGCAGTCGCGGCCGCCAACCGTGATGCGGCCAGAGGTGACCGGCTGCAACCCCGCGATGCTCTTGAGAAGGCTGCTTTTCCCTGCACCGTTCGCGCCGATGATGGTGACGACCTCGCCTTCCTTTACCTCGAGGCTCACACCCTTCACCGCATGAATCGCACCGTACGAGACCATTACTGAATCGACTTTGAGCATCATTGCTCCTCTCTCACGCAGCTTCAGCTTCGTCGACGCCGAGATACGCTTCGACAACGCGGGGGTTAACCTGGACGTCTGAAGGCTTGCCTTCGGCAATCTTGATGCCGTAGTCGAGCACGATGACGTGGTCGGAAATCGACATGACGAGGTCCATGTGGTGCTCGACCATCAGGACGCTGACGCCGAATTTGCTGATTCGAAGAAGCAGCTCTCCCAGCTCCGCCGTTTCCTGTGGGTTCAAACCCGCTGCCGGCTCGTCCAGCAGTAGCAGTTCCGGTTCGGTGGCGAGTGCACGGGCGAGTTCGGCCCGACGTTGCAGGCCGTACGGCAGGCTCCCTGCGGGACGGCTCGCCAGGTGACCTAGGTCAACCAGCTCAAGCAGCTCGCGGGCACGTCGCCTCGTGGTTTCCTCCTCGTGACGCGCCTTCGGAGTCGCGAACAAGGAGGCAAACAAGCCGTTCTTCATCCGGCTGTGCCGACCAAGCATTACGTTGTCAAGAACCGACAAGTCGGCGAAGAGTCTCAGGTTCTGGAAGGTACGTCCCATCCCCATGCAACAGATGAAATAAACCGCGCTTCCACCAACCTCCTTCCCGTTAAAGCGAATCGACCCGCTATCCGGACGGACAACGCCCGTCAACATGTTAATCATCGTGCTCTTGCCGGCACCGTTCGGGCCGATGAGCGCGTGGATATGACCTCGCTTCAACGCGAATGAAATCTCTTGAGCGGGCTTCACGCCACCGTATGCTTTCGAGAGCTTCGTGACTGTCAGCAGTTCTGCGCTGTTCGCCCGGCCGCCGCGCAAGAGCGTCGTAACGTGCCCGCCCGCGGTAGCGTATTCTTCCTTCGAGTCTTGACTCTCGCGCCCGACCCGCTTGGACAGCGCGCCGACAACGCCCCCGGGCATCACATAGAGCGCAAACAGGAGAAGCAGCCCATACAGCGTGTGCTGAACCGAAGGCCAACGTGCAAGAAGTGCGTCGAGCAACGTCAGGACGATTGCGCCGACCACGGGTCCAAGCTTCGTTCCCGCTCCGCCAAAAAGAACGAGCAGCAGGATGAAAATGGAGAGCTGAAACGATATGAAATCAGAATTGATGTACTGGTTTTGCTGAGCGACCATTGCGCCAGCAAGTCCACACGTCACCGCTGCAATCACGAACGCAATCACTTTGCCTCGATAGACGCGAACGCCCACCGACGACGATGCAATTTCGTCAGCCTGAAGCGAAAGGAACGCACGACCAAACCTTCCATTCAGCAGGTTGCGAAGCAACAGGTGAGTAACCGCGCAAAAAACAAGTCCGACACACACCCACTGACCGAGCGACATCGGCTGCCCACCTATTTCCGGGCTACGAATCCCGTAGATGCCCTGGGCTCCGCCAAACACGTCTGTCCAGTCGCTGACCAGCCGTTCCACAACGATGCCGAACGCGAGTGTGACCATGGCCAGGTACGGGCCCTTGACCCGAAGCGACGGCAGCGCGATGAGCACCCCGCAGACGCCCGAGGTGGCCGTTGCGATGGCCATGGCCGCCCACGGGTTGATTTCCGTCTGCGATGTGAGAAGTGCGACTGCATACGCTCCCGCTCCGAACAGTCCCGCTTGACCGAGCGACTTCTGCCCCGCGAAGCCGACAAGGACATTCATGCCAGCGGCACACAGGTAGTAGACGCACATCATGAACGCAATGTGCAGGTAATAGTCGTTTCCGATGGAGAGCGCGGCGGCGCCGAGCACGACCGCGATGGCACATACGCCTGCTATGTGGCTGTACTTTTTCATACCTTCTCCACGAGCCGGCTGCCAAAGAGGCCTGTCGGCTTGAAAGCCAGGACAAGAATTACCACCGCGAACACCGCAATCTCGCGCCACTGGGCCTGCCATAGATTGACGGTCGACTCGAAAACTCCGAGCGCGAAACCACCGATAACGCAACCGCGGGGATTATTCAGGCCGCCCACCATCGCGCCCGAGAAGCCCTTCAGGCCAATAGCCAGGCCCATGAACAGAGAAGCCTGAGTGATGGGAGCAATGAGAAAGCCAGAGAGACCAGCCAACGCCGAACTCACCACGAAGGCTCCAATCATCACAGCATTCGTGTTGATGCCCATCAGGCTCGCGACGTTGCCATTGGCAGCGACAGCGCGCATCACCTTGCCGACCATTGTCTTTCGCATGACGATGTCGAATACAATCATCACGAAGATGGCCACCGCCAGAAGAATTAGCTCTTGCGGGCGCACGCCGACTCCGAAGAGATGAATCACAGAGTCGCCCACAGGCGACGGAACCACAACCGGCTTGGGCCCCCAGATGGCAAGCCCAATACTGTCCAAGACCACGCCGAAGCCGAGGGTGCTCATGACCCACGCCATCCCAGGCTGCTTTGCGAAAGGACGCACGCCGACGGCATACAGGAGCCATCCGAGCGCGCCCATCACCACGAGTGCGGCAACCAGCGCCAACAGTTGTGCACTCACGCCAGGAACGGCCCCACCGAAAGTCGTCGAGGTGATTGGCTTTCCCAAAAGCAGCAGCATCGCGCTCATTCCAATGAATGCGCCGCTCGATACAAACTCGCCGTGAGAAAAGTTGAGCGTTTTCGTCGTAGTGAACGTAATGCTGAAGCCCAGCGCCACAAGCGCGTATGCGCCGCCCACCGCCAATCCACTGATTAACGCCTGAAAGATAGCTTCCATGATGAGTGTTCTCCGCTGTGACGGCACTTGCGGCGCCGCCACCATCAATGGGGCCGTTACTGTTTGTAGTCGGCCGGAGTCAGGGACGCAACGAGCGCATCGCTGTACGGCACGAGTCGGCCATCTTTCCAGTGCACCCACACGAAGTCTTTGGCTACCAGTGCTTCGTGATTTGTCTTGCTGAAAGGCTTGTTGTAGGTTTTAAGCAGACCTTGCACCGGTGCATTGAGATTCTCGAGCGCAACACGGATTGCCGAGCCATCGGTACTGTTCGCCTGCTTGATTGCCTGAACCAGAATCATCACGGAGTCGTAGCCGTGCAGCGCAAACGAGAACGAGCTCGGCGCCTTCAACTGAGACCCAACGCGGGTGAACAGCCGGTCCTGCGCCGGCGTTCGATTTTCACTGACGGTACGCAGAAAGAGCGGCTTCTCTGCCAACGTCTTTCCGGCTGCATCATAGAAAGTGATGTTGTCCGCCGCCCACGAACTGAGCGTACGCGGGTAGTAGTTGACTTTCTCCATGCTCCGCATGACCTGAGCGATAGGAGTACCCTGCGCCCAGATGATGACTGTGTCGACGCCTGCTTCCTTGAGCTTGTTCAACTGGGAAGTCATGTCTGTGTCGCCGACGCCAAATTGTTCGATTGCAGCGGGAGTAATTCCCTGCATGTTGGCGATGGACTTCATGTCTTTGAGAGCGCCTTGACCGTAGCCTGTCGTCTCAGTCATGAAGCCAACCTTGTTCGCACTACCCGTCTTCTTTACATACGCCATCAGCGCCGCGACTTGCTCACGGTCGACCATCGAGACACGGAACATGTAGTTGTCCGCACCGGAGCTCATCGGCTTGGTGATGTCAGTTCCCGACGAGACGTTGTCAATAACCGGCATCTTCTTCTGATTGACGATGTGCTTCCATGCCATTGCGTTTCCAGAGTTCGTCGGACCGAAGACGGCAACAACCTTTTCGTTGTCGATGAGGTCCGTCATGTTCTGGATAGACTTGGGCGGCTGTGATACATCGTCGCGCACGACGAGCGTCAGTTTTTTGCCGAGCAGTCCACCCGCCGCATTCACATCAGCTATTGCAGCTTGCATGCCAAGGACAGCGGCTTGTCCGCTCTGTGCGGAGGGCGACGCAGAAAGGTCGCCGTTGAAGCCAATCTTTATTTCCTGCGCCGACGCGGCGGGGACCGCCGCAGCAAAACTGAGCGAGGCTACGATTCCTGTGATGACGCGAATTGCTTTCATGATGTCTCCAACCTGTTGCTTCAGCATTCGATGGGCGTATTCATCCCATCGTCGTTTCAATCAATCAGAACTTGCTCACGACACCCAGACTGACCGCGACCAAGGAGCGGCTCGCCCCCGGGGTTGTCTGGAAGCTGTCACCGATGGCCGGTGTTGCATTGATAATTGCGCCAGTTCCCGGGTTACCCAGCGTCTGACCCGACGCACGCTGGTATCCTTCGAGCGCGTATAAACCTGTGCGCTTCGACAGCGCGTAATACTGGGAGAGAACCACCTGGTGGTACTTTGCTGCGTCCGTGATGTTGTTCGCCTTGGAAGCCCAGGTGTAGCTGTAGCCAAGCGATAAATCGAATGCAGCGGCCGGCTTCCAATGAAGCACACTGCCCACCGTGTTCCAGACAGCCGTGTCCGTGAACTTGGAATTCACACCCGGGATGTACTGCACGTTCGAATATGCAAACGAGATGTCCCAGTTCTGGTTGAAGACGTAGCCGCCATCGACAGCAAAGCGCTGCTGAGCCTGCGCCTGGCTGTAACCATTAGTGATGGCAGACACGCCCTGCTGGCCAGACGAGTTCACAGAAGATTCCGCGCCGTATGGGCCGCCGCCGGGGGTTGAGTTATTGATGCGCCAGAAGCCCGCGGCAAGACCGAAATTGCCACCCTTGTACTGAAGTCCACCACTCCAGGTCGACCCCTGATTCAAACTTCCGGGCACGCCGGCGGGTGCGAATTGGCCACTTGCTGTAATGCCGTAGAACGTCGGCGTTGTATAAGAAATCGCGTTGTTGGAGCGATAGTAGGTATCCAGGCCGTCAAGGTCGCCAGGATGCGAACCGTACCCGGTCTGATAGAACGCAGGAACCCACGGCGAAAGCATCACGTAGTAAGCGCTATATTGACGGCCCACTGACAACGCACCGTAGGCCGGGTTCGACAACTCGATGCGCGCCTGTCTGCCGAACATGGCGTTCGAGAACTGCTGCCCGCCGCTCGCGAGATTGAAACCCGACTCCAGGACAAACAACGTCTGATAGCCGTTACCGAGGTCCTCTGTGCCACGCAGCCCCCAACGGTCTCCGTTCCATACACCCGACTGCATGCGAACGTTGGACTTTCCTGGCGTCGTCGAGCCAAGAGTTGTCTGACTGTTTTGATAGGTGATAGACGTGTCGACAATGCCGTACAGAATCACGCTCGACTGAGCACATGCAGGAAGAACAGCCAGACCGAGACTCGCACCTACAGCGCATTGAACAACTCTATTCTTCGACATTCAACGTCTCCTTAATAATTCTTTGGTCCGCGTCGTCAGCAGTGGCGCCCGAGCGCCCTCACTTGTAACGGCCTGTCGTAGGCAACAAGCCGATTTCGCTTTATATATGTAGTAGAACGAATCGGTGCAGCGATTCACGCTCACTCGGTTCGAAGGGATGCACCGTGTCACGCATGAAAGACTTGTTTGCGACGCTCGTTGTCGTGAGGGAGGGGTGCCCCCCGATAGACCAGATACTACGCCACGAAATTAAACATTCGCCACTTCTTTTGCATAGGTGCAAATCCCTATCCCGCAGCTTCACATTCATCTCAAAGACGATTCGGACGGCGAAAACCCCCACACCACGCGGGCCCAGACGGAGCCATGCGCTAAGTCGCAAGCAACGCATCAGAGCTATCGCAATATCGATGGCAATGTGGTGTCTCGATGTGGGTAATTACACCTATGCAATTACATATGTCCATGTGAAAGACTACAGCAGCAGCGTTGCTGGCCGTATATCCATCAGACATCAAGGAGAAACCATGTCGTTCCCTCAGTACATCGCGCCACGTCTGCTCGAAGACCGCGTGGCTTTCGTAACCGGCGCCGGGCAAGGCAATGGGCGTGCCCTCGCGCTCGGCCTTGCTCAGTCTGGTGCCAAGGTTGTGGTTAGCGACATTGCTTTCGAACACGTCAGCGAAACCGCCGCGCTTATTGAGAAGCAGGGCGGGAAAGCGTGGCCGTTCGAGCTCGATGTCACCAACGCAGACGCTTGTTACACCCTTGCCGACAAAGTCCACAACGACATTGGGCCCGTCGACGTACTTGTGAACAATGCTGGCATCATCATTCGCGAGAATTCGACGAGCCCGAACGCAGCAAAGAACTGGAAAAAAGTGATGGATGTGAACGTTCAAGGCACGTTCAACGTCACACATGCGTTTCTTGATGCCATCAAGACGACCAAAGGCGTGATTATCAACGTTGCCTCTATAGCCGCTTATGCTGGACAAGGCGCTAGCCTCGGCTATTCCCCATCCAAAGGTGCAATCAAGATGTTCACGCAGTCGCTAGCCGCTGAACTAGCACCTCATGGGGTACGCGTAAATGCATTGGCGCCGGGCGTCATCGAGACCCCGATGACGGCTGCAACACGCGAGAATCCGGCGCGTCTCGAGGCGTTTATGTCACGCATCCCCATGGGTCGGGTTGGCCAAACCGAAGACCTCGTCGGCCCAACAATATTCTTGGCGTCTGGAATGTCCCGCTACGTGACGGGCGTAACCCTCGCAGTAGATGGTGGATTTTTAGCTATCTAAGGTCTGTCCTGCTAAAGCCCGCTTAGCGGGCTTTTTTGCGCAACACTGTCTACGCCGGAGAAGAAAGAAGCGTGGCGTTCGCGGTTCTCGCAGCGAAATCCGTTTGCAGATACTACGTGCCGACGCCAGCACCAAAAGCTGCGCATTTTCGCGAACCACCAGCTTGCCGGGCTGCATGGACCACCGAAGTCTTCGATTCCCAAGGCCTTATGAAGACAGCTTTTCAGAGAGCTGAAGCAGTCCCCTCGCAACGGTTCCGGTATCAGAAGTATCTAGCGTGCTTGAGGGGCCGAAAATGGTAACTGAAAGCACCATCTGCCCGCGGTCGAAAACGGGTGCGCTCAGGCTGTCGACGCCTGGGATTGGCACACCCAGCGTTCGTGACAGGTTTGTGTTCCGCACAACTCCTGCGAAGTTCTCAATTACATCCTCAAAGCATTGCGTCGAGACCGCTTCGGCCTTCGCAACTTCACGAGCAAGCATCGGTTCAATCGTGTGCCTCGGAAAGAACGCGGCGAATAGTCTCCCTGTGCTGCTGTGGGCGATGGACATTACCGACCCCACATGCAAGCCGACATGCAGGTACATTTCGGGGCCGTGGTATCGAATGACGGTGGGGCCATGGTCTGTCCATATCGCGACAAACGCGCCGTGATTTTCGTCTTTAAGCAGTTCAATGGCCAACTCCACCGCCTTGTGCAATGGGTGGAGTTGCGCTAAAGCTCGCAGGCCAAGCTTCAGTGCGAGCGGTCCGGGCTCGAAGCTGTGGGTCATTGAATCACGTCTAACCAGTCCGGTGCGAACCAAACTGACCATGTATGTGAAGACCTGATTCAAAGGCAAGGCGGTCGCAACGCTCAGCCCCAGCATCGAAACAGGTCTTCCGGCGTCAGCCAGATGCTGCAAAAGCGCCCCTCCAACCTCCATCGCATGGATTCCACGCTGGGCCTTGGTTCTTCTGGGAGCAAGTTGCTCAACGCATTCGGCAGCCTTCATACCTCCCCCCGTTTACAAGCATCGTCCCGGGCCTGGCGATGCCGACCGTCGGCGCGTCGCGTTTCTCGACCAGGTCCGACATGCGAAAAAAAGCCGCGAGCCGCTGTGCAACAGCAACCGCGGCAACGCACGCCCATCGGAATTTCTACGCTTCGTTAATGGGACACCACTGCAAATTTGGCGCCCGGAGCGTCCATCACAGTTTCTTCCTTCCGGGCCAATGTGGCAGACGCGACTGCTTTGCCTGCGATGTAGCCGAAAGTCAACGCGGGTCCCAGCGTAATGCCGGCGCCGGGGTAGTTCCCGCCCATGATGCTGCATGCGTCGTTGCCAACCGCGAACAGCCCATCGATTGGCGAGCCGTCGCAGTTGAGCACGCGGCATGAAGAATCAGTCTTCAGGCCAGCGAATGTTCCGATGTCACCGACACGGATTTTGAGCGCATAGAAAGGGCCTTTCTCGATAGGCGCGACACACGGGTTCGGCGAATGAAGAGCGTCACCCTGATAACGGTTATATGCTGTGCTTCCCTTCCCGAAGAGTGAGTCTCGACCTAGTCGCGCCTCGGCGTTATAGCCTCGCACCGTCTCTTTGAAGTTGAGCGCATTGACGCCAATCTTCTCGGCCAGCTCGTCTACGGTTGATGCTTTCGTCAGGTAGCCGACACGCAGATAGCGGGCAATGGGCATCGGGAACGGAGCAACACTACCGAGGCCGTACGTTCGGAGAGTCTTGTGGTCGCAGATGAGATGTGCGGAAATCTCCTCTCCCACAGGCGTCGACTTCACCAGCGCTTGCACGAAGTCATGGTACGAGTTGCCTTCGTTCGTGAACCGACGGCCGTCACGTAGCACGGAGATAACGCCCGGCTTCGCGCGGTCGATAAAGTGCGGCATGATACCTGTTGTTCCGTCCTTTCTGGTCAACGTCGAAACCGGCACCCAGGCAGCCGCGTTCGGAAGCGTTGTCGTCACTTGACCGCCGACCGCTTCAGCCATGCGCAATCCGTCGCCGGTGTTACCGGTCGGAGAAGGCGAGAAATGTTCGGAACCTGTCGGAGCGTGGCGGAAGAGTTGCTTGCGACGTTCGATGTCGTACGGGAAACCGCCGCTCGCGAGGATAACAGCACGGTTCGCGCTCACCCGTACTTTCGAACCAGCCCGGTCAAGGACCGCACCGGTGATTCGGCCGTTGTCGCTGGTGAGGCTGAGCGCCTTGGTGTTGAGCCAAAGAGGAACGTTCAGGTCGAAGAGCGACTTCGCAAGACGACCGGCAAGCGCGTTGCCGTTCGTCAGCGTCATGCCGCGACCGTGCTTCAAAACGTCTGCAAAGTGGCGCGACAGACGCTTGGTGACGTACCAGGCAGACTTGATTGACTTCGTCACCCGCATGAAGTGCACAATTTCCTTGCCCGAACCAAGCATCATTCCGAATACGGTGAGTTCGGGCAGAGCCGGAGCGAGGTCCTTAATTGCGGCGCCGAGTTCGCGGCCGTCGAACGGACGTGTGACCATGGAACGGCCACCTTGCATACCGCCGGGCGCCTCGGCGTGATAGTCGGGAAACACGAGAGGCATGTCGAAGCGCACAGCTGTCTTCGCTGTGAAGAAGTCCACAGCTTCCGCCCCATTCTTGATGAAGGCGTCGACGCGCTCACCATCAAAGCTCGACCCCGCCTCGTGCTGCAGATACGTACGCGCGGCATCGTCCGCTTCATAAATTCCTTGCACCTTTGCAAGCGCAGTATTCGGAATCCAGAGCCAACCGCCCGACCGAGCTGTTGAGCCGCCGAACTTGGGCTCTTTCTCGATAACGAGAACATTGAGCCCCTCAGACGCGGCTGTGATTGCCGCGGACATTCCTGAGCAACCCGAACCAATAACTAGCACGTCACAGCTATATTCGCTTTCCTGCTTCATTACGCATCTCCGATAGCGAGGCGCGCCCCCTTCCCAAGTGCGTCCTCATAATCCATCCCCGTCTTCTGGGCCATGGTCAAATCATACGCCGTAATTACACATACGCGTACATATTTGCGTACGTACAATCCCTATGCCGGATTTCCTTGTCGCGGATGTAAATTGAGGACCCCGTGGGAAAGGCTTGTTCCCTTCCGTTTGGATGCCGTTGGTGGCCTTGTGTGCAGGCGCTGCGCTCGCCACCTTTGTCATCGAATTTCTGACTACGCGGCGGTCTGCCGCCAGTACCGCTTGCTTCACCTACTCTGGAGACGAGATGATTAAACGTATGACTTTGCTGGCGCGCAGGGAAGGCACTTCAGTAAGCGACTTTCGCGCGTACTGGTCTGGCTGCCATGCTCAACTCGCTTTGTGTATGAATGGCATTGCGAAATACACGCAAAATAGAGTTGACAAAACTCTCTGGAAGTCCGCGGGTGGTTCGGGATGTTTTGATGTCGATGGCATCGTCGAGCTCTGCTTTGAAAGCGATGAGCTGATGTCCAAAGCGCAAGATTCCGCGGTCGGGAGTCGATACATTCCCGAAGATGAGCCAAACTTCCTGCGTGGATGGACGCTTTGCGTAGTCGACCATGAAGACGAGGCCAAAGAGCCTGCAGGCGTGAAGGTCATTCTCGTCGCTGCTCTAAAGGCAGGTGTCTCACGAACTGAGTTCGAGCAGGTAATTGTCGAATCCGACAAGGGGCAATCGACGCCTGCGACAACATCGTTCAACTGGACGAACAAAAGCGCGAGGCGCGAACGCCTATGGGCAGAGCCTGTTGCGCCCACCGTACTTGTCGCACTGTGGTTCAAGAATATTGCGGAGGCGCATGATGGGTTTCGAATTGAGAGCAGCCTTGTGCAAAGGATTGACGGCTTAGCCGACCGTGCGGCTGCGTATCTTATTAACCCGCTCGTGGTCAGGTAATCCGAATGGTCGTAGGCATCTGATGCTGGTGACCGTTTCAGACCGATAGCCGGTTTGGCGGGCAGGTTGCCCTCTCTCTAGCGAACTCATAGCGCACGCGATTCGAGAATTGCTACGAAACCGCACCGTCAGCCCGCACCGAAAGAACAAAGGGCGCCGAAGCTTCAGGCGCCCGGTACATCTCATTTCCGGCTCTCAGTTCACCCTTTATGTGAATTGCTCGCTCGTTCGGACCGTAACGCGAAAAACATCGCCGTGCAGGCAAGAAGCAGCATGAATGCGATGAAATAGAACGCGTTGTTCATGCTTCCAGTGTAGGTCTTGATAAGACCGATTAGGTACGGGGTGATGGTTCCGCTGGTTACACCGATAGTACTGACCAGCGCGATGCTCGCAGGAGCGCTGGAACCGCGAAAGAAGCTAGCGGGCACAGACCAGAAGATGGGATGAGCCGCGTAAATAAATACGGCTGCCGCGGTCAACAGCGCCATGGACAGTGCGAAGCCCAGGCCATGCGAAGTCAGTAGCGCGAGCGCCGCAGCGGCGCCAGCGCCACAGACGATGAAATGCCATTTGCGTTCGTTGCGTCGGTCAGAACGACGAGCAATCAAAATCACGCCCACAGCGCCGATTGCATTCGGGATTGCCGAGTACAGACTAATCTGAACGATGTCGGTAATTCCGAATTCGCGAATCATCGTCGGCATCCAGAATAGCAACAGGAGGATGCCCGAGGTCAGGCAGAAGTACACAAACGCGAACACATAGACGTACGGGTTACCCACTGCCGCAAGCAGGGAATGGCTCGGCTCGGCAGGTTTTCCGTCGTTCGCCAGCACGTCTTCCAGCCGCCGCTTCTCACCTGCGCTAAGCCACGGTGCAGCGGACGGTCTGTCCTTCAAGAAGAAGAATGCGATAACACCAAGCAGGATTGCCGGAGCACCCTCGATGGCCAGCATCCACTGCCAACCGTGGGCACCATGGACTCCATCCATGCCGCGCATAATCCAGCCAGAGACCAGACCCCCAAGCACACCGGCGACGGCGACACCAGCATAAAAAACGGACAGCGCGCCTGCGCGACGGCGTGCCGGGAACCAGTACGTGAGATATAAAACGATGCCTGGAAAGAAGCCGGCCTCGAATACACCGAGAAGAAAGCGTAAGACGTAAAACTGTGTGCTGTTGGATACCGCGACCATCATGACCGAACACGCACCCCACAACACCATGATTCGTGCAAAGGTCTTCCTGGCTCCATACTTATGCAAGAGTATGTTGCTTGGCACTTCGAAGAGGACGTACCCGACAAAAAAGAACACTGCGCCCAAACTGTACGCGGCGTCAGTGAAGGAAAGGTCGTGCTTCATCTGCAACTGAGCGAACCCGATGTTGTTCCGGTCCAGGATTGCAATGACGTAACAGAAGAAGAGAAACGGAATGATTCGCAGCGTCACTTTGCGAAACAAGGTGTCATCCGATGTGCCGACAGATGGGGGATTCGTCGGTGCAGGGACCGTGCCGACTGAACTTCGCGTTGTCATCAGAAACTCCAGTGCAGTTATTTTCAGTTGTGGTCCGCTGTCAGTCGGAGTACCTACGCCATCCCACTGACCGCGAACCCACTTGGAAGGCAACCGCACCATGGCAGGCTCACTCTTCTTGATTACATATTAACGTCCTGCTTCGCATATATATAATTCTCGTTTGTACCTATCTCAGTGCATCTAGACCGCAAACCGCTTGGACGTGTTGGTAAACACCTAACGTGCCTACACCGGTTCGTTAGATGAGTCTAAGAGCTACCGAAGCTCCGGCTATGCGCCGCACGGGCTCGGACCAGCAAGTTCGAATTGGCCGCCCTTGCCTTGAATTCGCTCTGCCTGGCGTCCCGCAGCGCCATCAATCATATTTTGTTGTACGCGTATATAGTTGTGTATGTATAATTCCAAGCAAGTGCGTTGCTACGTGCAGCGATTGCATGTCAGGGAGACCAGTTTGTCCGCGAGAATTTTGTGGCTTCTGAGCGCGTGCTGCTTTGCCAGCATGGCGTCAATGCGGGTTTGCGATTCGCTGTTACCGTCGCTGCAGGCGGAGTTTGGTGTGAACATGGGGCGCGCCGCCCTGGCAATTTCCGGGTTCGCCCTCGCATACGGACTTACCCAACTCGTCTTCGGGCCTTTGGGAGACAAGTTCGGAAAAGTTCGCGTAATCGCTCTGACCACGCTGGCCTGCACGGTAGGAAACCTTGCTGCAGCATTGTCCGTTCATATGGGCCAATTGGTCGCGGCCCGGGTAGTGTCCGGCGCTGCGGCCGCGGGAATAGTCCCTTTAACTATGGCCTGGATTGGCGACACAGTACCTTATGAGCGGCGTCAGGAAATCCTCGCACGGCTGCTCGGCGCGACCGTTTTCGGGATGATTGCCGGTCAGTGGCTAGGGGCATTGCTTGCCGACTCCGCTGCCTGGCGAATCTCGTTCGCCTCACTGGCCCTGATTTATCTGATTGCGGGGCTTTTCGTCTTGCGAGAAGTCAATTCGTCGGACATGTCGAGCAAGTCGACGCCCGGCCGTTTCGGGTACCGTGCTTTTGAGGTGTTAGCGATTCCTTGGGCTCGAACAGTGCTCCTCGTCACCTTCATCGAAGGCTCGCTCGCGTTCAGCGCGCTATCGTTCGTCCCGACCTACCTACACGGGGCATTCGAACTTCCGATGTCGAGGGCGGGCGCGATTGTGGCACTTTATGGGGTAGGCGGTTTAACGTACAGCCGATGTGCGCGCCTCCTGGTCCGTCGCTTGGAAGAAGCCAATCTGGCGAGGCTTGGCGGTGCCTGTCTCGCCGTGTCATACGGCGGACTCGCGCTTCTCAGTTCCTGGTGGCTTGCGCTACCCGCCTGCTTCATGGCTGGGTTTGGCTTCTACGCTTTGCACAACACCTTGCAGACCCATGCCACGCAGATGGCACCGAGCGCCCGCGGAACCGCCGTGTCGCTCTTTTCGTGCTTTCTTTTCTTTGGGCAATCAATAGGCGTTGCTTGCGCTGCGTGGTTCATCGACAGATTTTCAGCGCCGCCCATTTTTATAGGCTGTGCTTTCGGCCTTTTTCTAGTCGCAGTCGTGTTTTCGTCGCTGGTTTCTCGCCAAACCGCACAGCTGGCGAGGACCTAGCGGAATGCCGACGGAGCAGATACCCGGGGTGGCCGCGAGCTGGCAAAGGAAGCGCACGGCAAACCAGATGGAACAGGCGTGCCTAGACGGCCGGTACCGTCGGCGCGGAATTCTGTTCAGTCAACAGCTTGGTGGTCGCAAGAAGACTGGTAACCAGCGGGCCTTTCCAGGAAACGTCGAAATTCGCGGCAACGCCGAAGAGCGTCAAAACAAGAACAATCTCTCCGTTGTTGTCAAAAACCGGCGCGCTGATGCTGTTGATTCCTGGAATCGGCATACCTTCTCCTCGCGCGACTCCTCGCTTTCGAATATCCGCCAGAATGGCGTCAAACTGCATCATGGTCAGCCGTTCACCATCAGGAGCTTGCGACCCGACGTCCGCCCCGACGAGCTCGGCGAGCGTGGAACCCTGCTTGTATGCAGCAAACACACGGCCAGTCGTCGAATGCGTGAGCGACATAACTGTGCCGACGTGAACACCTGCATGCAGCGAGGCGGCCGGCTCTATGCTTTGCAGAACGGTCGGACCACGGTCTCCCCATGCGGCGAGAAGCACACTTTGCTCGACGCGCGTCGCAAGGTCGGTGGAAGGCTGCATGGCATTACGGACCGCGGGCACCATGCGAAGCGCATGCAACCCCATGCGCAGAGACAAAGGCCCTGGCTCGAAACGCGAGGTCACGGGGTCGCGTTTGACCAGGCCCGTACGAAGCAGGCTCACCATATAGGTGAACACCTGATTCGCGGGAATGCCGCTGCGCGCGCTGAGCTCAGCAAGCGTCACTGGTTCGCCAGCGTCCGCGAGATACTGAAGGAAACGGCCACCGACTTCCATGCTCTGAATGCCGCGTTGCTCCTTCCGGGCACTTGAATCGAGGCTTTCCGGATTTTCTTTTGCCCGCTGCTTCGTTACCATGCAATCCTCTGTGCACGAACACATCATGTTTCGCTGATTTTACCGGCTTCCTGGTCACCGTAAGGCACTTGGATTCTGAATCCGACAAGATACGCAAATGGACACCGAAAGCACCGAAAAAGCCCAGCGGGGAATCCAGTCAGTTGAAGTGGGCAGCGAAATTCTGCTGGCACTCACGCAATCTGACTCGCCCATGCCGCTCAAAGAAATTTCGCGGGTCACCGGCATGTCTCCAGCCAAACTTTTCCCGTATCTGGTGAGCCTTATCAAGCTTCAACTGGTACAGCGAATGGAGCCATCAGGCGATTATGCCCCAGGTCCCCTCGCGCTGCGCCTTGGCTTGTACGGGCTGCAACGATTAAATCCTCTGCGCGAAGCCGAGGCGGACGTATTGGCTCTAGCATCGAAAACCGGACAGAGCGTTTTTTTGACGACTTGGGGGCCGAACGGACCGGTCGTCGTTCGGCAGGAAGACCCTTCCTATCCGTTGCATCTCACTTTGCGAGTCGGCACGGTCATGTCGCTCGTCAACACGGCAACGGGACGACTTTTCGGCGCGTATATGCCAGAGTCCTTGGTGCAGAAGGCTCTCGCAGACGAGAGCATACGGCTCAGCGGTGCAACCGCACTGAAGACAACGGAAAAGCAGGACCTGTTCAAGGAATATCGGAAGATTCGCGAGGAAGGCATGACCCGCACTTCGGGCCATCCTTTGCCGGGTGTAAATGCTATCGCGGCACCTGTATTCCTGTTCACGGGGTCCATAGCGCTCGCCATCACTCTCGTTGGGCCCGCAGGTACGTTCGATACAAGTTGGGATGGGGAACTTGCGTTGACCCTGCGCCAGACCACACTGGACCTATCCTACCGACTAGGCTACTCCGCCATCCCCGGCGACGAGGCCTAGCGCATCGCGATGCGACAGCAACGCCCGAAAAATGCGAAGACAATTCGCGGCTGCGTGGGGCGTCGCCAGTCACCGACTGAGACCTTCCAACGCACGCACGGCGGCGCTCCCGCAAGCCACCATCAAATCCCTGCATCGCTTTGATGCTAATTGCGCAGGCGAGCCCGAAAAAGCTGGGCTCACTGGCGCGGCCACCTCTCTGAAACCCTTCGAAACACAGAGGCTCTGACGTCGAGCACCTATCAGTGCGGCACGTCGGCCCACGCGGCCGCTAAGAACAGTCAACAGGCATGTCGGCCTCGCGGTAGTGCGCCGCCCCGCCCCTGCCAGCGCCGAAGGCATCCACGGACTCAAGTGCGCCGTCCGACAATCACATGAGATGAATCCACGCCTGCGTCTTGGCGTCGCGCCAGTTCATCACCGCCGTGCGCCGCTCGCCGGCAGCCAGCGCCCCCATATACCCACACGCTTCGGATATCTGTAATTGCAGCAGGACTGGCGTCCCAGTATGGGGTCAGTCTAAGGGGTACGGGAAATTATCTATATGCGATTGTATTCGTTTATGTATAATTCAATCAATGCCGGGGTTGCTGGCCAAAACCCACCCTGTCCCCTTCAATCAATTTGTAGAGGTCTTCTGCCATGGCGACAGAAAAGAAGTTTGCTTCCCACGCGGACGTTGAAGAAAAGAAAGTCACGTTCGAACAGCTTTCTGAACATGCGTACGCATACACCGCTGAGGGCGACCCCAATACCGGCATCATCATCGGGGACGACGCAGTACTCGTCGCGGACACTCAGGCGACGCCGGTGATGGCTCAGGACGTGATTCGCCGCATTCGCGAAGTCACTGACAAACCTATCAAGTACGTCCTGCTAACTCACTATCACGCGGTCCGCGTACTTGGAGCATCGGCGTATAACGCTGAGCAAATCATCGCCAGTCAGGACACCTACGACCTGATTGTCGAGCGCGGCGAGCAGGACATGAAGAGCGAAATCGAGCGCTTCCCGCGCCTCTTCAATGCGGTTGAATCGGTGCCCGGCCTGACGTGGCCCACGCTTACCTTCCAGAAAAAGATGACGCTCTGGATGGGCAAGCTCGAAGTGCAAATTCTGCAGCTTGGTCGTGGACACACCAAGGGCGACACGGTTGTCTGGCTTCCGCAGGAAAAGACCCTGCTCTCCGGCGACCTGGTCGAGTACGGAGCAACTCCGTATGCAGGCGATGCGTATTTCCAGGACTGGCCTGCCACGCTCGATGCAATCGCCGCACTAAAGCCCGAAAAGCTGGTTCCCGGCCGAGGCGCTGCTCTCAAGACGCCACAGGAAGTAGCCGACGGTCTGGCAGGAACACGCGCTTTCGTCAGCGAGCTCTATAGCAAGGTCAAGTCCGGTTCCAGCGAAGGCAAAGACTTGAACGCAATCTACAAAGAGACTTACGCCACACTGAAGCCGAAGTTCGGCGACTGGGTCATCTTCGACCATTGCATGCCGTTCGACGTCACGCGAGCACACGACGAAGCAACGCAGTACCCGGACCCTCGCATCTGGACCGCGCAGCGCGACAAGGAGATGTGGGAGACCCTCGAGGGCTGACCTGCATGGCGCGCCGGCCTGTGTACATCAGGAACGCACAGGTCGCTTCAACGACAAGCTCAATCTGGAGTTTCCAAAGTGCAACAACCGACGCGAGATACACCAAGTCGCCGTGAGACTGCTCAGGCGGGCGCGCCCTGCAATCCGTTACTGGAACGCGCATCGCCCGCGTCTGCCTTCTCTGCCCATCCAGTTGGCTACCAATCCGGATTCGCCAGCGAGTTCGCCACCGAGGCACTTCCCGGCGCTCTCCCGGTTGGTCGAAATTCGCCCCAGCGCGCACCCTACGGTCTGTACGCCGAACAACTGTCGGGCACGGCATTCACTGCTCCTCGGTCCCACAACCGTCGTTCATGGCTATATCGAGTGCGACCAGCTGCGGTCCATATGCCGTTCACGCTGTTACAGAGCGACAGACTCGTTAGCGACTTCTCGAGTGTGCCCCCAACGCCTCCAAATCAGTTGCGCTGGGACCCGCTTCCGATGCCGGAAACGCCGACAGATTTTATTGACGGTCTGGTAACCATGGCTGGCAATGGTTCGGCGGAGGCGATGTCGGGATGTGCTATCCATATGTACGCAACGAACCGGTCGATGACAGACCGGTTCTTCTACAGCGCTGACGGAGAACTCCTGATTGTTCCCCAAGCCGGTCGCCTGAGCATTGCGACCGAGCTGGGTCTTCTCGACGTGGAGCCACAAGAAATCGCTGTCATTCCGCGAGGCGTACGCTTTCGCGTCGAGTTGCCCGATGGCGAAGCCCGCGGCTATGTCTGCGAAAACTTCGGTGCCCTGTTACGCCTACCCGACCTCGGTCCTATTGGTTCGAACGGTCTTGCCAATCCACGCGACTTCCTGACGCCGCTTGCAGCATATGAAGTCCGCGAGGGCAATTTTGAACTCGTGGCAAAGCTTAACGGGAATCTGTGGCGCGCAGACATTGGCCACTCGCCGCTCGACGTCGTAGCGTGGCACGGTAACTACGCGCCGTACAAATACGACCTCCGGCTCTTCAACACGATTGGCTCAATCAGCTTCGACCATCCAGACCCGTCGATTTTTCTGGTGCTCCACTCGCCGAGCGACACGCCCGGCGTTGACACCGTCGACTTCGTCATCTTCCCGCCGCGGTGGCTTGCGGCCGAAGACACGTTCCGGCCGCCTTGGTTCCATCGGAACTTTGCCAGCGAGTTCATGGGGCTAATTCACGGCGAGTATGACGCCAAAGCGGAAGGGTTTGCGCCTGGAGGCGCCAGCCTGCACAACTGCATGTCAGGACATGGCCCCGACGCCGGCACGTTTGAGAAGGCATCAGCGTCCGACACGACAGTACCAATGAAGGTTGATTCAACCATGGCTTTCATGTTCGAGACGCGCAATCTCATCAAGCCCACTCAGTTTGCTCTGGAAGCCTCGCAGTTGCAGGCACAGTATTTCGAGTGCTGGCAAGGTCTTAGAAGCAACTTCAATCCGGACGTCAAGTGATGTCAGCCAAAACAGACGATACCCAGATGCTTAGTCGGACGACTGACCCAAGCCTTCGGAGCTGGGTCGAGTCGGCGAATTCTGCCCACACCGACTTTCCCATCCAGAACCTTCCTTTCGGGGTGTTCTCCGACGACAAGTCCGACACGGCACGGGTTGGTGTTGCAATCGGAGACCTGATTGTCGACGTTTCGGAGCTCGAGTCCGCAGGACTGATTGCCGTGCCGTATGTTGTCACCGACAATGACGGGCAACCTAAAAGCGTCTTCCGTCAGGGCCGGCTCAATGATTTTGTAGCCTTGGGAAAAGCCACCT
This sequence comes from Paraburkholderia sp. RL17-368-BIF-A, assembly GCF_046054045.1. NCBI lineage: Bacteria > Pseudomonadati > Pseudomonadota > Betaproteobacteria > Burkholderiales > Burkholderiaceae > Paraburkholderia > Paraburkholderia sp. RL17-368-BIF-A. Next base: position 330,344 of record NZ_JARESN010000002.1, on the reverse strand, counting down.
GGACAAGTATCCGGATTCAGCTTTCGACGCTGCTGGCCACAGACAGTTCGGCGCTTCGGGACAACGCAGAATTGCAAGACCGAGCGTTCGTGCGCCAATCGGACGCGGTCATGCATCTCCCGTTCGATATACCGGGCTACACAGATTTCTACTCCTCGAGAGAACATGCGACAAACGTCGGAGCGATGTTCCGCGACCCGAAGAACGCATTGATGCCAAATTGGCTCGAGATTCCTATCGGTTACAACGGCCGGGCGTCCTCGGTCGTGGTGAGCGGCACACCGATTCGCCGACCAAATGGGCAGCGCAAGAGTCCCGACGCTGAACGCCCGACCTATGGGCCGTGCCGCAAGCTCGACATTGAGCTGGAAACCGGGTTTTTTGTCGGGGTGGGTAACGCACTTGGCTCACCTATTTGCGCTGCCGACGCGGACGGGCATATCTTCGGAATGGTCCTTCTCAACGACTGGAGCGCGCGCGACATCCAGCAGTGGGAATACCAGCCACTTGGCCCGTTCAACTCGAAAGGATTCGCGACGACCATTTCTCCGTGGGTGGTTACCATGGAAGCGCTGGAGCCGTTTCGCGTCGAACAACCGCCGCAATCGCCGAAGCCTCTGGCATACCTGCGGGGAGCCACGAGGGCCGGAGTCGACCTGCACCTTGAGGTACAACTGAAGCCTCGGGCTTCTGCGTCGCCAACGACTATCGCCAGAACCAACTTCAAGTACATGTACTGGTCGATGGCGCAACAGTTGGTGCATCACACCTCCGCTGGCTGCAACGTGCGGGTCGGAGACCTTTTGGGTTCAGGGACCATCAGTGGGCCGAAATCTGAATCGGCCGACGACAAGATTGGGACGTTCGGCAGCTTGCTCGAGCTGACGTGGAACGGGCAATCACCACTCGAACTCGACGATGGCGAGACGCGGGGCTTCATCGAGGATGGCGACGAACTTACTCTGACTGGCTGGTGCCAAGGCGGCGGCTATCGGATAGGGTTCGGTTCATGCGTCGGCGCCATATTGCCCGCACTCGAGGTTCCGGCCACAGAGGACGGCGAATGAAGCTGTATAGCTACTTCCGCAGCTCAGCGTCTTATCGGGTTCGTATCGCACTCGCCTTGAAAGAGCTGCCGTTTCAGTACGAGGCCGTTCATCTTCTCAAGGATGGCGGCCAACAGCTCTCACCAGCATACCGTCGGGTAAATCCAGACGGTATCGTCCCAACGCTTGAGAACGGACCGGACGTTTTGACGCAGTCTCTGGCGATAATCGAATACCTCGACGAGAAGTATCCCGACCCGCCGCTTCTTCCCGGAGACCCCACCGACCGGGCCTACGTCCGCTCCGTTGCGCTTCAGGTCGCCTGCGAAATACATCCGGTCAACAATTTGCGGGTACTCCAGTATCTGAAGAAAAACTTCGGCATATCTGATGAGCAGAAGTCGCAATGGTACCGGCATTGGATTGATGTCGGTTTCGGCTCATTGGAGGTGCGGCTTAAAGCGGAAAGACGCGTTCGAAAGTTCGCGTTCGGCGACGCACCAACTCTTGCTGACATTTGCCTGGCACCACAAGTCTGGAACGCCCGCCGATTTGACATACCGCTGGACAACTATCCGACCATCAAACGCATTTCCGACAACGCCTTTGATTTGGACGCCTTCAGGCAAGCGGAACCCTCCGGCCAACCGGACGCGGAGGGTTGACCCGCCCTTTCTTCGACAAGCCAGTCCGCTTCCACAACGCTTATCGATTGCGAATTCAATTTTTTGCCGTGCGGGGCATGGGCCAGTTTTGATTGCGACCGTTCTTCTACGCAGGAGTTGTTCCCAGCCCGGAAGAACCCGCCGCTGACCCGAAAGCAAACCCTAACCTCCAGCGTGGCCGGTTTCGGCGAGTTGCAGCAGAACCGTTTTCTGATCGGCATACCAGCGGGACAAACATTCGCGGTCGTGGCAATTCTGTTCGCGATAGTTCCACTCAGTTCGAGTGCGCTCTTTAAAAGCAGCCTGGTCGGTCGCGGCGGCCTTGGCCTTTGCATACAGTGCGGCCAATTCGACGTCTGCAGCGGCCAACTCTGCGTCACTGCAAATGAGATGCTGAGCGTCCGAACGCGCTTTCGTGCAATCAAAGCTGGCCTGAGGCGCAACACTGTCCTGGGTCTCAGCCACCGAGTCGCTGGCAGCGTCGTCAGGCTTTGCCCACTCAGCAAGAGGCGTTGATTCCAGTGGCAAGTCGCTCCAGACAAAGCTCCTGACAACAGTTTTACCTGTTGTGTAATCGACCGTTTCCCTGAAAATCAGGTCACCCTTGCCCATCGATGCGTTAATTGCGAACATTGCCGTTTCTGAGACACAGGCATGAGCCTTACAGCCCTTGCCTACGAGGTATCCGTCCGTCAACAAGATTCCATCGGAACTCGTCAGGGCGAAGCGGGCGGCAATCTTCTTCCAGTCGTCACGTGAGACGTGGTTGAATGCCGCCCGGAAGCGACGGTCATTGACCACCTCGAAGGCAGGTTTGCCAATCATCCAGCCGAACTTCCCGGTCATCTGGCTGGAATCTCCCTGGCCTTGTCCCGAGGCGGCATTGCCCGGAGTCGATGTGCGCGTTGTACTGTCAGATGCGCTTGCGACCTGGTGCGTCGCTGCTTCCTCATTTGCCCCGTGCGACGAGTGGTATAAAGACGCCGTCATCGCACTGCCCCCAAGCAAGACCCCAACCCCAATGGCTTTCGCGTAGACGTAATCTGGGCCGCTCGGCGGCACAGGCCGCTGCGACACCTCTGCTGTGACCAGACTATCGAATCTTGCGTTGACTTCAGTCAGTTGCCCATCCAGGGTAGCCTTCTTACGGTTGAACGCAAACAGCCTATAGGCGCCGTGCGAAACCGTGACAGCAAGCAGCGTCAAACCCATCGAAATGTTGCTTGGTAGCAGAAGGAGCGAACCGAGAAGGCCGACGACAAGCGTCGCGGTGAAGTTGGGAGACCTCGGCCACCGTCGCACGATGTTTAAGAGCGTGGCAGCCTCGTTCTGAAGCTGACTCCGGCGTCCATGATGCTGGCCGCACTTTTCCTCGATTTCGTACACTGCACGCATCGCCTTTTCCTTCTCAGCGAGCGATATCGACCCGATGTCGGCCGCGAGTCGAATGGCTTTCGTGGTAGCGTCGAGCTCCTTCGCGAGCGTCTCGAGAAAGTCCCTGTGGTCTTCCAGAACGAACGCCTGTGTCAGGTCGTCCCTTACGACGTAGACGCCGTGTGAGAAGAAGTACCGCAGGAGCGCATTGGTCGTCCGCTCCCGGACCTGCGCGGCGAAGTCCAAGGCCGCCTGCTCTCTCTTGAAAGGCTCACAGAGCCCCCTTTTTTATGCTCTTTCTAAAACCCCATCCCATAAGACTCCCTTTGCGGTTCTGGTTCTTATAACAACGTGTCTCGTAGCGCTCGAGGTGAGTTGCTCGACTGCGCGGAGCTAATGATGCGTCGCTTACCTGCCGGTTCTGCAATCGTTTCGTCAAACTGACCCCAAAATATTCTACCTTGCGCCCTGTCTCAAATTTGGCTCTGTTCTGGTCGCCTCCGGCGTCATGCGGCGATCTGTCCGGCGTTCGCTGACTGAGTTCGACTACAAGGAGTTCATAGGTACGCTCTAAAACAAATCGGGCCTACGGTGCGCCTTCTAAACCATCCCCCTCCGGGCAATTCCCCATAAAGAACCGCCGTCGTCCGCCGATAAGACAAGGAACCTAGCTCCGCCCCGCACTAATTCGAGCGGTCTCATGGCAGTCAATCTTTCCGTTTCTGAGTCGATCCTCGCGACGCCGCCCGAACTCGGCGCAGCCGTGTGTCCGTCTATCCGCGCCCGTCTGTTGTCGACGCTTTTCGACAACCGGCGGCCGCTTGTCATGTCGATCGTCGCCAGCGCGTTCGTCGCCGCGGCGGCTTATGTGCGCCTGCATCAGCCGTGGACGATCGTCTGGCTGTTCGCCGACGTCTGGCTATTGCTAGGACGCCTGAGCATTATCCACGCTTACGTCGCGCATAGCCGCAAGGGACCGGCGAATCCGGGCCCGTGGGCCGCCGCCTACGCGCCGTTGTGCGTCGCGACGAGCCTCATGCTCGGGCTCGGGACGATGGGCTGCGTGCGCACCACCGACACCACGCTCGCAGCACTCGCCATCATGGTCGCCTCGGGCATCCTGGGCGGCGTCGCGTCGAGGAACGCCGCGGTGCCGCGCCTCGCGATCGCGCAGATATGCGTGGTGTCGATACCTATCGGCGTCGGCGCGCTGCTCTCGCCGACCGATGGTTCCTGGATACTCGTGCCGCCGCTGCTTCTGTACGTCGGGGCGATGACGTCCATCGTGCGGCGCCACTACCGCGGACTCGTCGCGCTGATGACCGCCGAGCAGAATCACGCCGAACTCGCGGCGCGTTTCGACGCCGCGCTCACGCACATGCCGCACGGTCTGTGCACGCTCGATCCCGCGGGCAAGGTGGTGATTGCGAATAGCCGCACGGCGCAATTGTTCGGCACGAGCGTCGATATGCTCAAGCTGAATTTGCCGCTGCCCGAGTTCATCAGCCATGCCGGTTTTGCACAGTTCGACGACGCGCTGCGTCAGCAGTTCGTCGAACGATGCACCGCCTGGCTGCAGGAAAAACGGCGGCCGCTGGCGCTCGAATTGCGCAACGGACGTCAGTTGGAGTTACGGCGAAATCCGGTGCCCGACGGCAGCGCGGTCGTCATCATCGAGGATGTGACGGAACGCCGCCAAAGCGAAGCCAAGGTGCTGTATCTCGCCCGCCACGATTCGCTGACAGGGCTCGCGAATCGGCGCGAACTGCGCGAGTGTCTCGACCGAATCCTGTTGCGGAGTCACACGCGGCGCGAAACGCGCACGGCGGTGCTGTACCTGGATCTCGACGGCTTCAAGCAGGTCAACGACCGGCATGGCCATACCGCCGGCGACGAGGTGCTGGAGACGGTCGCGGCGCGCCTGCGGCAGACGCTGCGCCACGGCGAATTCGCGGCGCGCCTTGGCGGAGACGAGTTCGCTGTGATCGTCGAAGAGGCGACGCTGAGCGCGATCGTCGCCATCGCGCAGCGCGTGATCCGCGAAATCGCGAAACCGTATGCGCTCACGGCGGGCGGCACGATCAGCCTCGGCACGAGCATCGGCATTGCGCTGGCCGAGCCGCACGAACCTGTCGACAGTCTCATCCGGCGTGCCGACGAGGCGATGTACAGCGCGAAGAACGCGGGTAAAGGCACCTATCGGATTGCTCGGAACGACGGCGAGTTGGAGACGGACGCGGATTACGACGCGAGCGTCGGCGCGGCGTAGAGCGGTGCGGCGTAGCGACGAGATGCGCGGTTTGGCGCGAGGGCTGTAGCTGCGGCGCGGCGAGATTTACGTCGTTCTGGCTCGGGCCGCTTGGTTCGGCTCGCCAGGCTCGATGCGCTTTAGTCCGCTCGGGTGCGCCCGGGTGCGCTCCGGTCCGCTGGTCCGCTGGTCCGCTGGTCCGCTCGGTCCGCTCGGTCCGCTCGGTCCGCTCGGTCCGCTCGGTCCGCTTGGTCCGCTTGGTCCGCTTGGTCCGCTTGGTCCGCTTGGTCCGCTTGGTCCGCTTGGTCCGCTCGGTCCGCTTCGTCCGCTGGTCCGCTGATCCGCTGATCCGCTTCGGTCGACTCGGTCAACGTTCGCCCGCCTCGATCCGCATCAGTCCGGCTACGTCCGCCCCACCCCACCTACTTACTAGCCGCCCCCTCGGACGCCGCTGCGCCCATCGCCCCCTTCTTCTGCTTTTTCATGGGTTTGTGCGACGAGCCCATGCCGTCGGACGGCGAGGCCATCGTCCCGCTTGCATTCGGCGTCGGCATACCGTTGCCGCCCTGCCCCGCGCCGGCACCGCCGCCGGCGTTCGTTGCCGCTCCCTCCGCGTAGACCGCGCCCGACAAACCGAGCATCAACGCCGACATCACGACGCCTTTCATAGTCACTCGCATGATGGCCTCCTCCATTGCAATGCGCTGGTTGCAGCCCGTGTGCAACACCTGGCGCATGCAGCGACGCAATCCGCGTGCCGCCGGCCGACGCGCAAGCGGCCAAAGCCCGCCCGTCGGCGGCTGCGGGCGAGCAGGAAAAACGGCGTATTTCCCCCGGATTGACCCGCCTCGCCGCGTGCACTAACAATCCGATATGCATACCGGCGACGCTTATCCGGCGATGCCCGCCAGCGACGCCGCGCGCGAGCGCCGAAGTCAGTGGAGGACGCCATGATGCTCACGAGACTTGCCGCCGTCGCAGCGTGGACCCTCGTGATTGCGGGAACGGCCTACGCGCAGGGGACGGACGCAGGCGCAGGCCGCACGCGTTCCAACCCCGGCTCGACGGGCAGCGCGCGGCCGCAGGCGCCGCAGTCCGCGGCGCCTCCCACGCCGGCGTCCCTACCGACGACCGGCAGCACGTCGCTCTTGCCCGGCGCGGGCCTCATCGTCGCTCCCGAGGACGGCGCGAGGCCGCCGCGTCCCGAGGCGTCGCCGGGCACGCCTGCCAACCCGAGCGGCCTCAAAAAGCCCGACTGAGAATAGGCCAATTGGAGGCCAATCGAAGGCTTAACGAATGGCTCCATCGAGCGGACTGGCCGCCAAGCCGGATCACCGCACCGCCACCCTCACCCGCCCCTCACAACAACGCAACCACCCGCACGTCGCCCTGTTCCGCGGACGCCACCACCTTCTCGCCGATGCGGCGGAACGTGATAGACACCGACGCGTCGCCGACCCGCAGATCGCCCAGCTCAAGCCAGTCGATGCCCTCGGGCAGCATCGGCTGCTCGATCAACACCTCGCGGCGTTCGGCGTCGATGGTGATACCGAGACACGCCTCGAGCATCATGAACGGCGAGCCGGCCGCCCACGCCTGCGGCAGACACGCGACCGGGTAAGCAGTCGGCGGCTCGCCGCGCCGGCGCGGGAATCCGCAGAACAGCTCCGGCAGACGCATGTCGAAATTGACCGCTGCCTGAAACAGTGCCTGCAGCAGCCGCACCGCCGCCGCCTTGCCGCCGTAGCGCGACAGGCCGCGCGCGCAGATCGCGTTGTCATGCGGCCAGACCGAGCCGTTGTGATACGCCATCGGATTGAACCGCGACTGGCTCGCGGCGAGCGTGCGCACGCCCCAGCCGGTGTGAAAGAGCGTCGAGTCCAATGCGCGCACCACCGATTCGCCGCGTTCGCGCGAAGGCAAACCGAAAGCCAGCAGGTGCCCCGCATTCGACGCCATCACGCGGCACAATTCGCCGTGGCCGTCGAGCGCGATGCCGTAGAAGCCCGACTCTTCCATCCAGTATTTTTCTTCGACGCACTCGCGCAGCTTTTCCGCCCGCGCCTTGTATTGCGCGGCTGCGTCGTGCATGCCGCGCAGCTTCGCGTAGTGGGCCATCGTGTCGAACGCCGCGCTCGCATACGCCTGCACTTCGACGAGCGCGATCGGGCCATCGGGGAAGCGGCCATCGGCATGGAACACCGAATCGTGGCTGTCTTTCCAGCCCTGGTTCGCGAGGCCGCCGTCCGACTCGCGCTGATAGTCGAGCAGTCCGTAGCGGTTCTTGTCGCACACGCCCGCGACCCAGCCCGCCGCGCGCTCGAGCGCGGGCCACAATTCGTCGATCAGACCGACGTCGCCCGTGCGCGCCGCATAGGCGCCCGCCAGCACGATGAAGAGCGGCGTGGTGTCCACGCCGCCGTAATACAACGCGAACGGCACTTCGCCGGTGGCGGCCATTTCGCCCTTTCGCATCTCGTGCATGATCTTGCCGGGCGCGGCATCGCGAAACGGCGAGTTCTCCTGCGCCTGATGCTCGGCGAGAAAACGCAGCACGCCCGCGGCCAGTTGCGGCTGCAACCACAGCGTCTGCAACGACGTGATCACCGCATCGCGGCCGAACGGCGTGGAGAACCACGGAATGCCCGCGTACGGATACGGGCCGGTCGCGAGGTCGGTGGTCAACAGGCCAAGGTCCGCGAGCGAGCGGTCGATCCACGCATTGAAGAGCGGATTGCTCGAGCGCACGCGCGCGGTCACGCGCCGCCGCTCGCGCATCACGAGGTGCGCGTCGACCAGCGCCGCGCGCACCGCCGCCCGGCCGACCCGCGGGCGCTCGGTGTCGATCTGCGACATATGCGCTTCGCTCAGCGGATGAGTCGGCGACGACACGCCCGCGCTCGGCGCATCGGGCGTCTTCGAGACCACCTGAACCGAGACCGACAGATAGATCGACACGCATGCCTGCGCCGGCAGCGTGACCGTGTAGTCGGCGCGATCCGCAAACAGCTTGTCGGGCCGCGGCGCGAAGGCGATCTGCACATTGCGCGCCACGTCGTCGAGGCCGAGATAGCCGAGCAGCACTTCGTCGTTCTCGACGCGCGCCGGCTCGATACGCCCCTGCTTCGCGCGGCTCAGGCCGCGCACCTCGAACATGTCGCGGAAGTCGCTGGCAAAGGAAATGGACAGCGGCACGACGGCGTCGCTCGTGCCGTAGTTGGTGAGTTCGATGGCTTCGTTCAACACCGTGCCCGACAGCACGCGCACGCGCTCGACGTGGATCACGCCTTCCGGCGTGCTGGCGCCGCCGAGCGGCGGCAACGGGCGGTTCGTCAGATGCGCGGTGAACGACGTGTTGTCGCTGCTGACACTGCCCGAGAGCAGCGACGGCGCGCGGCCGCCGAACGTCAGGCGCAGTTGCGAGAGGACGCGGGTGTCGTTGACGAAGAGGCCGTCGTCGACGCCCGTAATATCGCCGAGAGGATCGTTGACGATGAACGTGTCGCCCGACTTCAGCACATGCTGCGTGGCGCTTGCAACGTTGAGATTTTCCGTCGGGATGAATACGCCGTCCGGCTCGGATTCGCGGTGATCGATTCCGCCCGAGTGGGACAGGCCGCCGAGGGCTTCAGGCTGCTGCATCAGGGTCGCTCCTATGGTTCGCTGCTGCATATGCTTCGCTTGCGGTTGCCGCCGGTCGGTGCCCGTTCGTGCTCATTGGTGCCCGTTAGTGCCCGGCCGCTTCCGATTGTAGAAGCTCTCGTCTCGTCAGACGAACTTATCGCAGGCGAGTTTCGGTTTTTTTTCAGTGGCATGCGACGTGCAGGCAGGCGCGATGTAAGGGACGAGATGGCCCGCTAACCGAAACAATGTTTTGCTGGCGCGGCACTGAGTGGCTGAGGGGTGCGTCTGCGATACTCGCTTCGTGTTTCGCTTGCCCGGCGAACACATCGCTGTCTTTGGCCCGCTGTAGAGGCGGGCCTCTTTTAATCAGCCAGAGCAGTCAGCCGAAAGAACAGGAAGAACCGAATGAACGCCTCTCTTGAAACGCTTTTTCCGGACCACGTCCATCGCGACGACAGCGCGGTTAGCGCGCTGAACCATCAGGACATCGTCGTCGCGTTGTCGGCGGCTTTGAAGACGCAGGATGTCGCGGTGCTGCACATGCTTTACCCGCGCACCGACGCGCGCACGCATCGCAGCCTCGATGCGCTCGTCGATGTGTTGCATGGACACGGTCTGCACGAAGTCGCCGATCTGATCGCGCACGAAGCGCACTATCTGCTGTTCAAGGACCCGGCGAAGGCGTGGAAAGCCTTCCACGAAATTCGCAACGACTCGCTCGCGATCGGCGTGCATCTCTACTATCACGGTCTCGTCGGCGAGGCAGCGGAACTCGCGCTCGACAAGGATGCGCATCGTAAGGGCTGACGAAGCCGCGCGGAACGCTCAGCGGTGATTCGCCGCGCGAGCGAGTGAGTGAGCGTGCGTGCGTGCCTATTTATGCAGGCACTGTCGCGCGCTGCCGCCTGATCGACCTTCGACTCATTCGCAAGCGAATTCGTCGACCATGCCGGTCGCGGCCGCGGCGCCCGCGCCGCGCACGGCGCAGGTCAGCGGCTCGTCGGCGACGCGCACCTCGAGACCGAGCTCGTTCGTGAGACGCCGCTCGAGATTGCCGAGCAGCGCGCCGCCGCCTGTCAGCACGATGCCGTTGTGCGCGATATCCGTGATGAGTTCGGCCGGCGCCATTTCAAGCCCGCGCTTCACCGCGCCGATCACCTGGCGCAGCGGGCCTTCGATTGCATCGGCGATATCGTGGTTGCTCAACTGCACTGTGCGCGGCAAGCCGTCGTCGACGCTGCGCCCGGTCGCGTTCATGTGCTCGGCGGGCACGTCGCGCACGGCCGTGCCGATGTTCTTCTTCACGTGTTCGGCGGTCTGCTCGCCGAGCAGCACGCCGTACAGATTGCGCACGTAACTGACGATGGCCATATCGAAGCTGTCGCCGCCCACGCGGATCGAGCCGCTGTACGCGGTGCCGCCGAGCGAGAGCACGCCGACTTCCGTCGTGCCGCCGCCGATATCGACGACCATCGAACCGGTCGCCTCCGTCACCGGCAAGCCCGCGCCGACCGCCGACGCCAGCGATTCGCCGATCAGGCTCACCTTCCACGCGCCGGCCGCGACGGCCGCTTCCTTGATTGCGCGGCGCTCGACCTGGGTCGCGCCGGCCGGCACGCACAGCGTGAACGCGGCGCGGCGGCTGAAGAATTGCCGCGGACGCGCCATGTCGACGAATTGCCGGATCATGTGCTCGGCAGCGGAAAAGTTGGCGATCACGCCGTGACGCATGGGCCTCACGGCTTCCAGATTGCGCGGCGCGCGGCCAAGAAGCTGGCGCGCCTCGGCGCCCACCGCCGTCACGCGTTTCGCACCGCCCGCATGATCCTTCTCGAAGCAGACGACCGACGGCTGATTCAGCACGATGCCGCCGTCGTCGGTATAGATCAGCGTGTTGGCAGTGCCGAGGTCAACGGTCACTGCCTGGCGGAACAGTCGATCGAAAAGCGGGTGATGCGGCGTCGGTGTGGCCATAAGAAGGCTCTGTTATGTCGCTCGGTAGCGTCGCGCTCGCGTCGCCGATTCGCGTCGTTATTCCATGCGCGGCAGTGTGAAAATGCGCCCCGTCGCCCAGCCCGCGAGCATTGCGCAGTCCCGCGACGGGCGTGATTTTCGTGCTATGAGCAGTTAACGGCAAGCCGATCAATAACTTTAGCCCCGCTTTTCGTGCGGACGTATCAATCGCGCGACAATGCGCCGAGCGTGCGCTCCAGCGCGGCCTCGCCGAGCGCGACGCCGTCCGCGCTGATCGTATGGCCGACGCCCGGCAATGCGTACGCATCCACCGTGTAGCCGGCCGCGCTGAACGCGTCGGCTGCATGTTCGAGCGCCTGCACCGGGATCACCTCGTCTTCCTCGCCGTGAATCAGCGTGAGCGGCGTGCCGTTGCGCGCGAGCACGGGCGACGCGAGCCGCCCCGAGTATGCGACGACGCACGCGGCGCCTTCCGCGCTCGTCGCCACATGATGCAGCGCCATGATCGAACCTTGCGAAAAGCCGACTAGCGCAAGGCGTCCGAAAGCAAGCTGCCAATGCGCGAGCTCGGCTTCGAGCATGCGTCGCATGGCCGCGTACGCGGTCGTCGCGCGCGCCTCGCGGTTGGCCTCGTTGATGTCGCGCAGACTGAACCACTGACGGCCGCCGAAGCCGCCGTCGAAGGGATCGGTGCCGTCGAGCGACGTGAAGGCGATGTCCGGCAGACGCTCGCTCCAGATGTCGGCGAGCGGCATGAGGTCGCGCGCGTTGCTGCCCACGCCGTGCATCAGGATCACGACCCCTTTGGCGGGCGCCTGCAGCGGCGCACGCCGCCAGCCATGTTCGAATTGTTCCCAGGCCATATTGCTTTCCTTTCCTTTTTGCTTCAATTGATTCGCGGTTGATTCTCGGTTGGTTCGCGGTTGGTTCGCGGTTTGATCACGTTTAATGGCGATTGATCGCGCCGCGCTCGACGTCGCGCTATGCGGTTTGGTTCTGTCCAGCCGCGAGCATACGCTGTCGGCTTCGTTCACGGCGCGTTGCAATGCCCGCAGCGGCGACGTCGAAAGATGATTACAGGTATGCTTTTGCGAGCATCCAGCGGACCCGCCGCGTAATACGGCCACACGCAAAGCCGAGCGCGAGGTCCGCGGCATATCGATCCGGGAGAATGTCTTGAGCCAATCCACGTCTGCGGAGTCGCCCGCGCCCGCACCCACGTCCGCGCCGCCCGCGCCTCCGCCGCCGCTGAAAGGCGGCCAACTGGTGCTGGCGACCATCGCGGTCGCGCTTGCCACCTTCATGAACGTGCTCGACACGTCGATTGCGAACGTCGCGATTCCGACCATTTCGGGCAACCTGGGCGTGTCCGTCGACGAAGGCACGTGGGTCATCACCGTGTTCGCCGCGGCCAATGCCGTGTCGATTCCGCTCACCGGCTGGCTCACGCAGCGCATCGGCCAGGTGAAGCTGTTCGTCGGCGCGATCCTGATGTTCGTGATCGCGTCCTGGCTGTGCGGCATTGCGCCGACGCTGCCGATCCTGCTGCTCGCGCGGGTCTTTCAGGGCGCGGTGGCGGGCCCGCTGATTCCGCTGTCGCAAGCCATTCTGCTCGGCTCGTATCCGAAGGAAAAAGCGTCGACCGCACTCTCGTTATGGGCGATGACCGCCACTGTCGGTCCGATCGCGGGTCCTGCGCTCGGCGGCTGGATCACGGACAGCTATAGCTGGTCGTGGATCTTCTATATCAACATTCCCGTTGGACTATTCGCAGCCGGCGTCACGTGGATGATCTATCGCACTCGCGAATCGCCCACGCGCAAGCCGCCTATCGACGTGGTCGGCCTCGGGCTGCTGATTACCTGGGTCGCGTCGCTGCAGATCATGCTCGACAAAGGCAAGGATCTCGACTGGTTCGCGTCGCCGGTCATCGTGATTCTCGGGCTGACCGCGCTCGTCAGCTTCGCATTCTTTCTCGTGTGGGAATTGACGGAAGAAAATCCAATCATCGATTTACGGCTCTTTCGCGAGCGCAACTTTCTTGGCGGCACGATTGCCATTTCCGTCGCCTATGGCGTGTTCTTCGGCAACCTCGTGCTATTGCCGCAATGGATGCAGGAGTACCTCAACTACCGTTCCGTCGACGCCGGCCTCGTCACCGCGCCGCTCGGCATATTCGCCGTGATTCTCGCGCCGGTGATGGGCCGCGTGCTGCCGCGCTCGGACGCCCGCATCATTTCGACGATGGCGTTTGTCGGCTTCGCAATCGTCTTCTATATGCGCTCGAAATACGTGATCGAAATCGACACCTGGCATCTCGTGATACCCACGCTATTGCAGGGTATTCCGATGGCATTGTTCTTCGTACCGCTGACGTCGATCATTCTGTCCGGACAGCCGCCCAACAAGATTCCTGCGGCGGCCGGCCTGTCGAATTTCGTGCGCGTGTTTTGCGGCGCGGTGGGCACCTCCGTCGCGGGCAATGCCTGGAACAATCGCACGGTACTGCATCATGAACGGCTCACCGAACGCGCTTCCGTCGACAACCCGTTGTTCAATCAACAGATCGATTCGACGCAATCGCTGCTGCATCTGAATACGCAATCGGCGCACGCGCTATTCGATTTCACCGTGAATACGCAGGCCGCGATGATGGGCCTGAACGACATCTTCTTTGTATCGGCGGTCATCTTTATTCTGATCATTCCGCTGATATGGATTACGCGGCCCGCCAAAGGCGGCGGCGGGGATGCAGCCGGCGCGCATTGACCGTATCACGCGTATCGCACGTATCGCGGAGCGCAATCGAACCGTTCGCGGATGCTTGCCAGTAGAATCGCGGCTCCACCGGATTGAGCCTCATGAACTACGCATCCATTCTCGAGCAGATTCATCGCGACTTGCGGCCTTATCTCGGCACGGGCAAAGTTGCGGATTACATTCCGCAACTGGCGAAAGTCCCGGCCGAGAGCTTCGGCATGGCAATCGTCACGGCGTCGGGCGAAGTATTCCGCACCGGCGAAGCGGACACGCGCTTTTCCATTCAAAGCATTTCGAAGCTATTCGCCTGCACAATGGCGTTCCGTCTGCTCGGCGACGCGCTATGGCAACGCGTGGGCCGCGAGCCGTCGGGCAATGCTTTCAATTCATTGGTCCAACTCGAGGCGGAGCACGGCAAGCCGCGCAATCCGTTTATCAATGCGGGAGCGCTGATCGTCACCGATGTACTGTGCCGGCGTTTCGTGCAAGCCGAAACCGCGCTCGTCGAATTCATGCGGCGCGTAACGGGCGAGACAAGCATCGACTACGATTCGCGCGTCGCTCAATCGGAATTGCAGCACGCTCACCGCAATCGCGCGATGGCGCATTTCATGGCGAGCTTCGGCAACATGGAAATGCCGCCGGAAGTCGTGGTGGACGCGTATTGCCGCCAATGCGCAATCTCGATGAGTTGCGTCGAATTGGCAAAAGCCGCGCTCTTTCTCACCAATCACGGCGTTGTGCCTTCCACCGGCGAGCGGATTCTCGACACGAGTTCCGCGAAACGTCTTTCGGCACTCATGCTGACTTGCGGCACTTACGACGCCGCGGGCGACTTCGTGTACCGCGTCGGCTTGCCCGCTAAAAGCGGCGTGGGCGGTGGGATCGTCGCGGTGCTGCCCGGAGAAATGGCGGTATGCGTATGGTCGCCGGGACTCGACGCAAACGGCAATTCATTAGCCGGTGTACTCGCGCTCGAATGGTTGACGACGCATACAGGCAAGTCGATCTTTTAAGCGCGAATGAGCGGCGGCGCACAGACATCAACGATGAATAACGAGTAAGCGAATAGCGCGGCGCCGGTTTGTTTTTAAACGCAAGCGTTGCGTCGCGCTATTCGTTATTTGCTTTTCGTCTGTAGTTCGCAGCTTAGGGTAATTATCGAGCGCCGCGCCTCACGAGTTCGGCCAGTACTGTCCGATAGGCGGTCTCGCCGATCACATGCTCGTTCGCGCCGCCCTCGAAGTCGATCCATCCGGAGTTAAAGCCGTCGAGCATTTCAATGCGCGGCGTCGGCCACGCCGTGCCTTGCGACTGGAACCGCGCTTCCCATTCGGCGCGCGGCACCGCCTGAGCCTTCACGTCGCGCTCCAGTACACTGCCCAGCAACGCCGCGATCTCATGCTGCGTGTAACGCTGCGGCCCTTCTATTTCGATGACGCGCCGCCCCTGCCACGTCTGCGTGAGCGTATCGGCAATCACGCGGCCGATGTCCGCCGTCGCGACCATCGGATAAGCGCGCTCGAGTGGCTGCAGAAAGCCCGGCATGACGCCCGTATCGCGCGCCGGTGCAACGTCCCATAGCGAGTTCTCCATGAACCACGCGGGCCGCATGATCGCAGTGGGTATGTGCAAAGCGGGCAGTTCCGCCAGTGCCTGCTCCAGAATGTGCACTTGAGTAATGAGCCCGAGGCCGGATTCACGGTGCCCGCCAACCGACGACAATGCCGCCACCCGCTCCGGCCGCGCGTCGACTAGCGCCTTTTTCAGCACTGCAACTGCCCGATGTGCGTTCGGATAGCCGGGCTGCGGCGCGAAATTCGGCGCGAGCATCACAAACACGCCTGCTGTTCCGCGAAATGCTGCGGCGAGCGCGTCGGCGTCTTCGAATGATGCAATGGCAATCTCGGCACCGCGCTCACGCCACTGCGCGGCCTTCGTCTCGTCGCGCAATACCGCACGCACCTCATGTCCCGCAGCCAGTAAAGCGCGCGCCGCCGCGCCGCCCACCTGCCCTGTCACACCGCTAATGGCATACATATCCATCGCTCCTTGAATGGTTAATGCGGTAGTGCGACGCATTCTCGCTGTTTAACCGGCATTTCACGAGAGCATGAATGTCATTTGTCCAATGACGGATCGGCATGCATATGTTTCAGGAATGTTGCGCGCGAAACCAACGTGCTCGTTACTTGCTCGTTAAGCGGACAACCGTTCAACGTTTCGCGCCGCGCTCGACTCGCGCCGCCTCGCGATGTCTATGCTTGGTTGCAATGCAACAGATCGAACAGCGCCAGTACTTTCGTATGAATCGCTGCGAAATCAGGAGACCTTCCATGTGCGGAATCGTAGGAGCAGTGGATCGCCGCGATGTCACTTCCACGTTGACCGAGGGCTTGCGGCGACTCGAGTATCGCGGCTACGACTCGTGCGGAATCGCGGTTCTTCAGCAAGGCGCACTGCGTCGAGTGCGCAGCGTCGCGCGCGTCGCGAGTCTCGCGGCAGAAGTTGCCGAAGCTAACCTGTCGGGAATGATCGGTATCGCACATACACGTTGGGCGACTCATGGAGCGCCTGTCACGAGGAATGCCCATCCGATCTTTTCCAGCGGCGAAATCGCCATCGTGCATAACGGCATCATTGAAAACCACGAGGCGTTACGAGAAGAACTGGGAGTACTCGGCTACGTGTTTGAGTCGGACACCGATACGGAAGTTGTCGCGCATCTGATTCACCATGCGTGGAAAAAGCAAGGCGGAGAACATGAAAGCGACCTGCTTTCTGCCGTTCGCCATGCGCTCGAACGGCTTCACGGCGCTTACGCAATTGCCGTATTCGCGAGTAGCGATCCGGGCCGGGTGATCGGTGCACGGGCCGGTTCTCCGCTCGTCATCGGCCTGGGAGAGCAAGGCAACTATCTCGCGTCCGACGTCATGGCGCTTGCCGGGACGGTGGAGAACTTCATTTATCTGGAAGAAGGCGATATAGCGGAATTGACACTGGACGGTGTACGGGTCGTCGATCGCGCCGGCCATGCGGTGCAGCGCGAAATCAAATTGCAGCGATCGAGCACGAGCGCAGTGGAACTCGGCCCGTATCGGCATTACATGCACAAAGAGATCTTCGAGCAGCCAAGTGTCATTGCAGACGCAATTGAAAACGTTCACACCATTACCGCCGACCTATTCGGCGCGGGGGCGCGGCACGCGTTTCGCGAAATCGACTCGCTTCTGATAGTGGCGTGCGGCACGAGTTATTACGCGGGCATGACAGCGAAGTACTGGTTCGAATCGCTCGCCAAAGTACCGGCGCAAGTGGAAGTCGCGAGCGAATACCGGTATCGCAGCAGTGTGGCGAGTCCCAATACGCTGGTCGTGGTCGTATCGCAATCGGGCGAAACCGCCGATACGCTCGCCGCGCTCAAGCACGCTCAATCTCAGGGCCATCGGCACACGTTGGCTATTTGCAATGTCGCAAGCAGCACGATGATGCGGCAGGCGCAGTTCCAGCATCTGACTAGTGCGGGACCGGAAATCGGCGTTGCGTCGACAAAAGCCTTCACAACGCAGCTAGTTGCGCTGTTCCTGCTCGCCTTGACGCTTAGCAAACAGCGCGGGCGCCTTCCCGCTGCACAGGAGGCGGCGTTTCTCGATCAACTGCATCGCTTGCCGGCGAAACTGAACAGCGTGCTCGCGCTGGAAACGCAAATCGTCGCGTGGGCAGAAGCGTTCGCGCGCACAGAACATGCACTCTTTCTCGGCCGCGGCCTGCATTATCCGATCGCGCTCGAAGGCGCATTAAAGCTGAAAGAGATCTCGTACGTGCACGCGGAAGCCTATCCCGCAGGCGAATTGAAACATGGGCCACTTGCACTGGTGACGAGCCAGATGCCGGTCGTCACGGTGGCGCCCAACGACGCGCTGCTCGACAAGCTCAAATCGAATATGCAGGAAGTCAGGGCACGCAGCGGCCAATTGTATGTATTCGCCGATGCGGATTCACGAATTGCGAGTGGCGATGGACTTCGCGTGATCCGCATGCCCGAGCACTACGGCAGCCTGTCGCCGATCCTGCATGTCGTGCCGCTGCAACTGCTTGCGTATCACACCGCGTGCGCACGCGGCACCGACGTCGACAAGCCGCGAAATCTCGCGAAGTCCGTCACTGTCGAATGAGGCATAGCGCACAGACGCACTGCGCGCATGGGTGTACAAGCAAACGGTTGCGCGGACATAAACCGCGCGCCGCAATGTAATCGGAACTCATTGGCGGGCCACTGCCTCGCTTATTCGCGCAAGGAAAGCGAACATGCAGATCTATCCGATTCATCCGAGCTTTACTGCGGGAGCCAGCTTTGAACTCGCGGTGCAGCCCGGCAGGCGCTTTAGCATCGCCATTTATCAGCAGCAGGACGACGACTCGCTCACGAGCCTGTGCGGCGTGGTGGTTACAGGTAAGAACAATGTGACCGCCAATCTGCTGGACGGCAAATACGTATTCCAATCTACAGGCAATAGCGCGGCAAAGCGCTTCGACGAGGATTGGAATTGGCCGACAATCGACATTCGCCCGAACGTCGCGAACTTGCACAGCGGCGCCTATGTGGCGATCGCCTATGAAGTCGACGCCGCAGGAAAGCCGACGCAGGAACTCGGGCGCGCGTGCGCCGCGCATCGGCCGATCTTCGCAGCACGGCCCGACAGCGACAGCATGGCGCTTGTGATCGCACGGCCACGCACGCCCACCGCCACGCTCGCGTACATCATTCCGACGGCCACCTACCACGCCTATAACTCCACGGGTGGCGGAAGCTTCTACGACGACCGCATTCACCGTTATCGCGCCGCAAACAAAGTGAGCTTGCTTCGCCCCGGCGGCGGACTCGGCGCACGGCTCGGCGAACCGGACGATCCCTACGACACACGCTCGACCCGTCAGCAATTCGCTCACTGGGACGCGAAGTTTATCCGGTGGCTGCGCAACGAAGGCATTGCCTGCGACTTTTATACGGATCTCGACTTGCACAGCGCGACCGCGCTCGACCTGACTCGCTACCGCTGCATGCTGAGCGTCGGTCATCACGAGTACTGGAGCGAGGAAATGCGCGCACATGTCGCGTATTTCGTCACGCAGGGCGGAAACGTCGCTGTTTTCAGCGGCAATACGTGTTATCGGCCTGTGAGGTTTATCGGCGCTGAACCGGGTCAACTCAGCGAGATGCGCAAGCTTGCGGACAACTGGGATGTACTCAAGGAACAGATCGATCTCGATCCGCGCGTAAGCGGCAATGAAAGCCATTTGATTGGACTGACCTATAAGCACGGCGGCGGCCACTGGGGCACGTGGTCGCGGTGGCGTCGCCGCTGGGTGAAGTGCGAGCGTCAGGCAATTGGCTTTACCGTCAAACGGCCGGACCATTGGGTATTTGCAGGAACTCAACTGCAACAAGGTGAAAGCTTTGGCGCAGAAGATCGGCTCGTCGGCTATGAAGCGGACGGCATCCCGCCGGACTGGCCCGACGATGCAATCGAAAGGCTTGCGGTTACCGAACGGCTCACAGGATGGGAAATGGGCGGTGCTGGCGCGATCGGCTTATTTCGTCCACTGCTGCGAGACGGCCGCCGCAGTGCGGGAGAAGTCTTTAATGTGGGTACGACAGACTGGGCTCGTGTGCTGACGGACAGCACGGCGCAGAGCCATGACGTCGTGCAGCAGATCACCCGCAACGTGATTCGCCAATACACCGGCGCGCAGGAGATAAACGCAACACAGCAGAAGCGTCCGCTGCACGAAGCGGCCGATGCAGGCGGCGAAGCCGCATTGCAAACCGACGCGGGTTGAGCGCAATGATGGTCATGAACGCAGTGACCGTTGCGCACACGATGTTGTCCGCTCATGACGCGCTTGAGTCGATGCTTCAAGCGTGTGAACAAACGTTTTCTAAGGCATTTTGTACCGCTTCTCAGAACTTTCGAAACGGGCTTCATTACGCGTTTTTCTTGCCACATTTCTTATCGGTTTAACGCCTTTGACACAGTACTCGAACCGGCGGTTGAGCCGTCCGGCGCCCGCGCTCGTTCGTCGCGCGGCACGCCATCGAGCACCTCTACGTTGTCAGCCAAGGTTGGCCGGTGGAGGCTGAATTTAGGTGAGCACGCAACCAGCCTTACAGCGTATCCTTCCATTCAAATCCCAAACGAAGAAAGATTGCGTAAGCATCGTCTTCTCCAACGCTTCTTCGCTCGCGCCCAACACAAGCACTGTCATACCTGAGCGGCATTACCAATAACTCGTTAGACCTTGAACACCAGGAGACAGCATGAATAAACTCGGCCCCGCTAGTTGCCTCCTGCCGACTGATAAAGCGGCACAAGTACTTCGTCTAATTAATACGAATGCACATATCGACATCGTTTCAAGCCGCGATCTTCAATCCGGCGAAAACGAAATGCATCTCGATCAATCGGCTACTGCAAACGCGATGTCTATTCCTCGCGCGCCCGAGCACGCCGATAAGATGCAAATGCTGATTGCGCCGGATACGGATGCAACTCTCGCCTCTATCGTAAGGTCCAATTTGAATTGTCAAGATTTAATTGCGCCGGTATGGATCCTGGACCACACAGTTCAGGGCGCCGTGATTGCACGCGCCGCCGAAATACGCATCAGCTTCTTTCCGCAGGCAGATGATGCAAGCGGCGCAACGTCCGTTAAGCCGAAGCGCGAAGACGAGAAGATTCACGCGCTCGCGCAGTGGCTCACTGAAAACTGCGAGCACGACATTTCGATTGCCGAAGTCGCTCAGCGCGCCGCGATCAGCGAACGAACCTTCTTGCGCCGGTTCCGGCAACAGATCGGCACGCCGCCTTCCGAATACCTGTTGAGGGCTCGGCTCGACCGGTCGCGCAGGCTGCTAGCCGACTCCGATCTTCCGGTCGACAAGATCGCTCGGCGCAGCGGCATGGGCAACGGGTCGCAACTCGCGAAGCTCTTTCGCAAGCGCTTCGGAGTCTCGCCAACGGAGTTTCGGCGCCGCGCCCGCACGGGTTCCGCCTAAGCGAGTGCGACCATGGAAGAAGGCCGGCCGCGGGGTCACTGGCGAGACCAGCCCTTGGCTTCGCGTGCCGAAAGGTTTGCGTTCACCGTGATATTGACTGGCTTTGCAACGGTTTATGTCGCGGCGGTGATTGTCGTTTTTCTGGTGGTGGCGATTGTATTGATTCCGGTGCGGATTTTCTGCTCCATTGCCGACGCTATCCGGGCCGCAAAGCGGCGCGGATAACCGCGGTTTCAGAAGATCCGCGCATTGGCGAGGCGCGACAAGCAATTGGCGGCTGCGCCGCCGATTAGCGGACTTTTACCGAATCCGCGCTCACTACAATTCAGGCTGTTGCCAGACTTTTAGTGCATTTGATAAATATATTGGGAGCCCTAATCGTGATGGATCTCGTTGAACTCTCCAGGCCGCACGTCGATGAGAAGCCCGACTGTCTGGAACCGCCGAGGCACATTGGCCTTCTCGTGTCGCAGAACTTCTTCACGGCAAGTACTGGCGCGATTGGCGATGCTTTTCGCCTTGCGAACATGGCGCAACTGCATCGTGGCGAAGACCCGCCGTACCGGCTTACGGTATTGTCAGAAGAAGGCGGCGTCGTCACAAGCTCGTGCGGCATTTCGATCTTCACGGAACAACTGAGCCGTTACAGCGTGGGCGATTTTCACGCGTTCTTCGTGGCGTGCCGCGACACGGCGGCGCCAACGGAACCGAATGACCGGCTGCATTCATGGATCACGCGTCACGGCGCAATGGCATCGCTTCGCATCACGCAAGGGTCGAAGCTCGCAGTGGTTTACAAAAACGCTTCACGGCTGGCAGTACCTGTCTTTCTATTCGACGATGACTTCGTGGCGTCCCGCATTAACGGCGCAACGCCCGCCGAGCTAGCCCTTTCGCAGATCGAGCGCGACCTCGGTCCGCAGATCGCCAGAAAGGTCGCGCTTGAACTGCAGACGAATGCGATCAAGCACACAAGGCCACGCGAAGGCGACGCCAAATCGCTCACCACCGCAAGCAAGGTTCGCGAGTCGGCACGCTGGATCCAGGAGAACTACAGCAAGCCAATTTCCGTTGCGCAGGCAGCCGAATCCGCGGCAATGAGCAAGCGCAATTTCCGGCGCCGTTTCAAGCAGGAATTCGGCATGACGCCGCTGGAGTACCTGCTGCGCACGCGCTTCGACGTGGTCCGGACAATGCTGAGTTCCACCAATATCCCAGTTGGGAAAATTGCGCGGCGGTGCGGAATGGGCGACGGTAATCGTCTGGGCCGTCTCTTCAAGGAAAGGTACGGCATGTCGCCCACCGAATTCCGTGCACAGCGGCATTTGAGCCTGTAGAGCGGCTTGACGCATGAGGAAAGCCACTATTGCACCAGGCGTATTTTTATGACGACTCCGATTCGCAACACGCTGTTCTATCTGATTCTGATTCAGGGCGGCAATTACATCGTACCGTTGCTGATGTTGCCGTACCTGGGTCATGTACTCGGTGCAAGAGAGTTCGGGGTGTTGGCCTATTGTCAGGCTGTCGCGCAATACATGGTGCTGCTGACCGACTATGGCTTCAACTTCACCGCAACGCGACTCGTATCGGTCAAACGCGGCGACGCTCACGGGCTCGCCGAGGTCTATACGAGTACATCGGCCGCGCGGCTCGTACTGGTTGCAGCGGCGCTTCTTCTGATCGTAGCGGGCATTGCATTCGTGCCGGATCTGCGAGATCACGCCGATGTACTCGGCGCGCTATTTCTCGGCATCGTCGCCAACGCGGTTACGCCGGTATGGCTGTTTCAGGGCCTGGAACGCATGCGCGCGTTGGTGTTGCCGACGTTTGTTTCGCGGCTTCTCGGTCTCGCCTTCGTCTATCTTGCAGTGAAAGGACCGGGCGATGCCGCGCTTGCTGCATTGGGCGTCAGTCTCGGCAATGTACTGCTCGCCATTTGCGCGCTGTGGATTCTTCATCGCAACAGGCTGGTGAAACTCGTCGGCATATCCACGAGAAAGATTGTCGACGCGCTGAAAGACGGCTTTCCGTTGTTCCTCTCTTTTGTATTGATCAGCTTCTATGTGAACTTCAACTCGATTCTTCTGAACTACTTCCACGGACCGGAAGTGGTCGGTCAGTTCGCGATGGCGGACAAGATTCGCGTGGCCGCGCAGGCCATGTTCATGGTGATCAGTCAGGCTTTCTATCCGCGCATCAGTCAATACCACGCGACCGATCCGCAAGCCGCGCAGCGCCTGATGCGAATGGCGATGCTCGCCGTGTTCTCGACATCGATCAGCCTTTTTGTCGGCATCGAATTGCTCGCGGCGTGGGGTATCGAAACATGGGTTGGGCCGCAGTTTCATGCATCGATTCCTCTCCTGAGACTCGAAGCCGTCTTGCCGCCCATCATCAGCGTCGCTGTCGTATTCGGCGATCTCGGGTTGCTCGCTCAAGGCCGCGCGCGTTCGCTCACGAATGTGTTTCTCGGCGCGACGGTTCTGCATCTTCTCTATGTGGTTCCGCTCACCCGCTACGGCGGCGCGAAAGGAACGATCGTCGCCGTGATCCTGACCGAGGTGGTCGGCGCGGTGGCCTTCATGTGGCTGTATTTCCGCGGCGTTGCACCTGCCTCGCGAGGCGCGGCGCTCATGCCGGTTGCATCCGGGGCGCGTCAGGAAGCACGCGGCGCGGATGCTGGTTGAGTTGCGGTTCTGCTATCAAACAATCGAGGTGCCTTATGCCCGCTTTTTCCATCATCGTGCCGGCCTACAACGTTGAGCACTATCTCGACGAAGCGCTCGCGAGCGTTGCGGCCCAGTCCTTCACGGACTTCGAGCTGATCCTTGTCGACGACGGCTCCACGGACGGCACCGCCGCGATTGCACAGCGCTATTGCGACAGCGACCCGCGCTTTCGCTACGTCTATCAGCCGAATCGCGGGCAATCCGCGGCACGCAATCTCGGCACTTCGCTGACCACGGGCACGTATGTGTACTACATGGACAGCGACGACCTGATCGACACCGACACGTTGAGCGTCTGCCACCGCGAATTCAGCAATCCCGAGATCGACGCGGTGATGTTCGAAGCCGCGGTATTCCCGAACGATGCGCCGATGTACAAGCAGGAAGTCAACGGCTACCGCCGGCCGCTCGGAAGCGCGACGTTGTGGTCGGAAGAGTTCGTCGTCGAATCGTTGCGGCAAGGGCGCTATTTTGTTTCGCCGTGCTGCTTTATCACGCGGCGTTCGGCCATCGGCAATCTGCGTTTCATAGAAGGCATCGTGTATGAGGACAATCACTTCTTCGCTGCGTTGTTGCTGCAGCAACGACTTAAGCTGGCAGTGCTGAACCAGGCGCTCTTTAAAAGAAGATTGCGCATGGATTCGACGATGTTCACGACGAAGACGCTGCACCACTACAACAGCATGTACCGGTTGCTTCACGAGGTGTCGGCGCTGTCTTTCATTGCGCTCGATCCGCCGGAGCGCGCGCGCATCAAGCAGGAGATCATCGGCAAGACGCTCGGCGATCTGCATTTTGCAAGCGCGCTGGTCGGCCCCGATCTGAAGCTGCGCAGCATGAATGTGGCGGCGACGTGGTATGTGGCCACGCATATCTCGCCGCGGCTTTTTTCGGCGAAGCGTCTGTTGCTCGCGCTCGTGCCGGAACTGTATCGGCTGAAGCCGGAAGTTTGAGTTGCTTTAAAGCTGGGTCGCTTTTAGAGCGCGGCGCCGCTACTTTGCTGCGCCGCGCGCTAATAGCGGTACTGCATAAAGGCACTGCCTTCACATTCCGGAAGTTGCCATATCCTCTTCCACGAAACGCAGAATCGCCTCTGTCAGTGCCTCGCGAGGGTAGGCATTTTGCGTGACGAACAACGATGCGATCGTCGTGTGCGTTCGAGAGACAGGCACGGCCAGTGCCCAATGATCCGCATTGACGTAACCCATCAAGACGCTGCCGGGCACGACCTGATCGTAGAAGATCACCTGGCTGTCGTTGCGGGCGTCGACTCGTGAGAGTTTTTCGTAGCTCGATTCGAGTATCGACGAAATGCGCTCGGGCTGCGGAAAGGTCACGAGCGAGTAGTAGCGCAGATCGCGCGGAAGCGGATGGTTGGCCATCCACGCCCTGCGCGTGACGGGCCGCAGGCTTTGCACAGCGCCGCCGTCTCCCGAGTGGCAAGCCGCGCCCGGAAAGTGCCGCAGCATGTCCGCCTGGTATTGCTCGGCGTCGTTGGCAAGCGGCGATCCGCCAACCGCCCCCGCCGCGCTGACGACAGCCGCCACGCGGCTGCGAATCTCCGGATACGCGACGACGGCCTCGAGAATATCGGCCGCGCCCTTCGAGTAGCCGATCAGCACCAGTTGCGCTGCGCCTTCGGACATCGGCATGGCCATCACAGCGTCGCGGATCTGGCGTGCGTTGTTCGCCGAGCCCGACAGCCCGTCCACGTTCAGCATGATCCCGTCGTAACCGGATTGCCGCAGGTTTTGAACGACGGTGTTCGGAGGATTCAGCCACGGCCTGAAGCAGTCGTACCCGATGCCGGGCACCACTGCCGCGATGAGGTGGCGTGCCGATTGCCCGAGATCGACGGGCGCACCTGTACCGGCAGGCTCGGCGCCCACGCGTGTGAGTGCGTCTTCGCAAGGACGGTAGTCAGGCAGCGCTGAGCCGTGCGCTTCGAGCACCGCACAGTAAATCTCGCGAAAGCGAGCCCGCTTGTCTTGCACGCCGGCCTGCGATGCCTCCACGAGAGCGAGGGGCGGCGTCTCCGTCGAGTAGGGAATGAGCGGCTTCGTTGCGCATGCAGCGAGCGCGAGAATGGCCGCTAGCGCCGCGCCGTGGATGCAGTGCCTGCTCAATGCCCGCCGATGCAAAACGCGCCGGCGCACCGCGCCGCTTCGTTGCTGACGGAGCGCCTTACTTACCTGCATCGCCACTCTGCCGGTTCGTGGAAGACTCGCGCTGTTCGAGGTATGGCACCCACTGGAGCAATTCCACGTTCGCAAAACTGAGCGGACGAGTGGCGAAGAACATCACGGCGCGTAGTCCGTCGGTGTGATACGGCGCGCCGTTCAGCGTTGTCCGCGGGTGTGCCTGTGTCGATGGACCGACGCCGTACACAAAGCCGAGCTTGTCGAGACCGCCCGAATACATCATGTCCTGAATGAGGAAGTTCCTGGCCTCGTCGACGTCATCATGAAGCGTGTCATCCGCCGTATCGTGATGCGCGAAGCGGCCCCCGACAGGACGTCCGGCTTGCGCGACATACACCGGGTCGCCGTTAAAGCGAATGGGCGTGAGCCACGCGCGCAATGAAGTCGACAACGCACCCGCCTGGGCCTGCTTGCGCAGGACGACGTCCGGCGTGCGTCCGAATAGCCACTGCGAATAGTCGCTTTTCCGCATCTCCCGGCGATAGCTACGGCGCACCATCGCGGCGCCGATGTCTCCCAGTTTGCCGATCACGATCACATTCAGGGGATCGCCTTCCGTCTCGCCGTGCTCGCTCGTCGCGCAGCGCGGCATCCGTTCGAGCGCGGCCCGCAGCGACGCGAGGTCGTGGTAGTCGGTCAAAGCCGCCTGCTGGTACTGGAATGGAGTGAGCGCGAAACGCGGGTCGGCGGCGTCGTCCGGTACGGGCAGAAACAGTGAGAAAGGAATCAGTGTTCTGCTTGCGAAAAGATCGATGTTGACGAGCTTGATCTGCCGGTCCGGGTTGGCGAATAGAAAGCCGCTGCGCGTTTCTCCAGCCGGGACGGGATTTTTGAATCCAAGCTTGTTCAAGTGGCTGTCGATGTCCGCGTTCGTCGCGCCGCCGAGAAGCGTGTGCATCGACCATGCGACTTCGAGTGGCGAAAAGTAGTCCGGGTCGGTTCCAGAGTGCAGCAACCATAACGCTTGCGGTGTATGGTTCTCGACTTCGATCCAGAGCGGCTGAATGTTGCTGCTGCCGATGTCGGCGCCGATCATGCGCCTGCTGTCGTCGGCGCCTAGAACGGCTACGCTGACGCGCGCGCCTTGCCTCGTGTCGCTGACCGCACGCTGACGCAGCGGCGCATCGTCGGGGCTGACGGGCGCGGTCCAGGTCGCACAGCCGCCACAAACGAATAGAAGCACAACGCTGCCGGCAACGCGCGTCAACGCACGCCGAAGCGTTGGCGATTCGTTCATTGATCTGCTCCCGCGGGCACGGCGTTGAACTTTGCAACCGACTCCCATGGAAAAAATTCGATACCCGAGAGCGAGGTAGGCTGCCGGTCGAATACGAGGACCTGGCGAAGGCCGTCGGTGTAGTACGGGTCGGTAGTCAGATTCTGGCCCGGTGCGCTTTGCGGGGCTGCGCCGACTCCTTTCACGAAGCCGATCTTCTGCAGGTTCTGTGAATAGGCCATGTCTTCGGTCAGCGCGGTACGTGCTTCGTCGACATCGGGATCGATCTTGTGCGTCGTCAGCGTGGGCGAGTGGAATGTCAGACGCACGCCGATATCCCGGCTGATCTGACCGACCCACACGGGCTTGCCACGGTAGCGCATCGGGCTGAGCCAGAGCCGCAAGTGATTGCGCTGGTGGATGGTGTCGCGCGCCTTCTGCAATGCGAGGTCCTGCGCCCGCCCGAACAGATAGAGATCGCTCACGGGTGCATTGACATAGCGCTCGCCGGAAAATGCGGACGTGACGGTCTTCATGATCGAGCCGGACCATTTCTGTTCGGTCGGACTCCAGCCTCGTCTAACGAGTGCGGGAAATGCGTCGTCGAGACCGCCCACGATGACGAGATTGAGCGGGTCGCCATTCTTCGCGCCGTCTTCGCTGGTTGCGCAGCACGGAAGCGATTCGAGCGCGGCGCGCAACGCGCCGTCGTCGGTGTAGTCCACCATCCTCCCCGGCGGATAGACCTCACGGCGAAACACCGCGCTAACGTGGTAATCGGCGTAGAAGCCGGGCACCACCATGAGAAAGGAAAATGTTTGCGCCCGACCGCTTGCGACAAGATCGAGCTGAATGAGCTTGGCGCCCTCGGAGAGATTGGTCAGGATATAACCGGACACAGTGTGGCCCGGCAACACGGGGTTACGGAAGGCGAGTGCGCGAAAGCGTCGCTCGATGTCATCGCCTGCAACCGACGATTTGCTGCCGGCGAATGCTTCGGCCGCTTCGGAGGCGGGAAAGAAGTTGGGGTCGAGGCCCGGCGACATCAGAAAGTAGCTGGACGTGTCGTCGTTTTGCACCTCGACCCATACGGGCTGAATGCCCTTTTTTGCGAGCGCTACGCCATAAACGCTCTCGCTCTCTTCGGCCGAAAGCACCGAACCGGAAACACGGAGTCCTCGTTCGCTACGCGTGACGGCGCGGCTTTGATAGTCGAGTCCGCCGGCGCCCGGCAACGTAATAGCGCAACCGCATAGCATGAAAGCAACGACAACTGCAGGCAGCAGTCGATTCACGATGTGATCCATCGCGTCACCCATTTGCCGCGACCCGGGGCGGCGTTCCCGTCAGTGAACCGGGGTGAATGCTTCTCGAGGCAGAGTCATTTGAGTACCTGTTCGCCGCCTAAAGGCAGCCTCCTACATCTCCCATCGCATTGCTGCCTCCCCCGCTACCTGCACGGAAGCCGACCGACGTTTTGCTATTACCCGTCCACGATGGCCGCACCAGGGCGGCTGCGCCACCCGGAGGCTGCTGACCTGGCACATAGACATCCATGGCCTGGTCGTTCGCCACGATCACCTGCGATATGACCTGTTGTTGCGACCGGTCGGCCCAGTCCTTCGCGATGCATTGCGCGACGACAGGCGTAGACCGTTGGCTTTCTCCGACCGCTTGCGCGCCCGGCGGCATGGGTTGGTTTGCACAGGCTGACACAGCAACGGTCACGAGAAGAAGCGATAACGGTTTCATTTTTCACGTCCGGTTGAATGTTGCTTTTGAAAAGGCGCGTAGATCAACGCCGCGGTGGTCCTCGAGTTACTGCTGACGGGCCGGCTCCAGAGCATGGGCACTGGATACGGTTACCGTCGCGGCGGATTCAGAGGGTGGTGGCAACGCGACCTCGCTACCCGCGATAGAGCCAACGGCAGACGGCGTCACGGCAGCGACGGCGGCAGGCGGTTCCGGTGTACGCGGAGCCGCTATAAGAAAGCCACTCGATGTCAAAAAGATTGCGAGTAACAGGACAAATTCCACGGCCACTCCAGTTCGATATCATTGCAGGCTCGCATGGCACCTGTGAGTACTTGGCAGCTCATCGGTCCATCCGCTCGCTCTTTACAAGCTTAACCAGCCGATATACCAGGCCAATAGGACCTTGGTCCTACACTTCGCGGGGCTGGTTTAAAAACTGGGCCGCGTGGCGCCTTTCAAGCTGCGTAGTTATTTGCAGAATGACATTTGATCGGCGCGCAACGTTGGCTATCTTTGATTCACGAACGTCGGAATCAACAGGAGAGGCAATCATGAAAACACCGCACGCCGTGAGTTGTTTTGTCTTCGCGGGATGTGTCGCGTTAATGCCAAACGTCCATGCGCAAACCGCCAACGCCATGCCGGTGGCGTCGAGTCCCGGCGCAGGTTCAGGCAGTGCCACGCAGGCGGACAAGAAGCTGGCCCGCGACGTTCGCAAGGCGTTGTCCAGAGCGCCCAACTTCAACGTATCGAACGTATTCGTCAAGGCGCGTGGCGGTGTCGTGACATTATCAGGAAGCGTGCCGGACGGTCCTCAGATCGAGCAGGCAGCAGAGGTCGCGATGAGCGTGCCGGGTGTAACGTCGGTGAGCAACCATCTCTCGCTTTACACGAGAGGGTATTAACGCTTCGCCGTGGACAAGCGTGGCGCTTGCGACGATCCTCAAGCCGCTCGGGGCTCGAATGCAAACCGCTCGACCTCGCCGCCGCGCGCCACCACCGCCGTGCTCTCCGGAATCTCCTGCCACCAGCCCGGCAAATCGGCGAGCGGCTCCGACACGACCAGAAACGCGTCCTGCCCGGCCATCGCAATGCGCGGATCGTCGGGATACAACTCGTGCATTTGACGGAACGACGTATTGTGAAACAACGTGCGGGACTGCCGTTCGCTCGAATAACGCACAGCGATAATCTGCTCGCCGTCGGTTGCACAGACGGTCATGTTCAGCGGCTCTTCAACGCCGTGGCGGCGGCCCGTTTCTTCGACGAACGCGACCATCCTCTCGAGCGCAGTGACGGGCGCGAGTTCCAGACCAAAGGTTAGCGCGAGGAAGAACAGCACTTCCGAGTCGGTCGAGCCCTCGATAGAAGCGAACAGTTCGGGCGCAATCGCGACCATCAGGTCGCGGCGCACGGCCGGATACTTGCGCACGACACCGTTGTGCGCGAACAGCCAGCGGCCATGACGAAACGGATGACAGTTGGTCTCCTGTGACGGCGTGTCGGTCGCGGCCCGGATGTGCGCCATGAACATCGGCGCGTGGATTGCCCGCGCCGCTTCGCGCAGGTTGCGGTCGCTCCATGCCGGCTGAATGCAGCGGTAGCGAAACGGAATGTCGGTCGGATGGCCGTACCAGCCGATCCCGAAACCGTCGCCATTGGTGGTCGTGTGGCCGAGACGCGAATGAAGGCTTTGATCGATCAGCGAATGCTTCGCGTTGAAAAGCACGGTTTCAAGCTGAAGGGGATTGCCGGAATAAGCGAGCCAGCGGCACATGAGATGTCTCCGTGTATCGGATACGCGTTGATTCCGCCAGCCAGTTGCAGCGGAACGCTATCCAGAACGTCATCAAGAAGGGAAAGAACATACCGCCCGCGCCACTCGGGTGAGAAGCTGGTCCGCAGCACGCACAGGGCTATCGTGAGACCGGTTTCTTTTTGCTGGAGAGGCCTGGAACGGATATCAGGTTGAGCGCAATCACCGCGATCGCGATACCCAGAAAAACCGCGAGTACGCCATAGCGGAATTCGGGTTGGCGGTCGTACAGCAAGCCAGTGATGGTCGCATAGAGACCAGCCAGCCAGATAGCGACGCCGACCAATGCGATCGCAACCCGTCTTTCCGATTTTTTCATCACGACCTCGGCAATCAGCGCTGGTTCTCTAAACATATTAGTGCGGCGGGGCCATGTTTTCCAGAACTGGTCGTATACGTGCCGAAGAAAACCAGCGCCGTTCAACGCGAGGGCCGTGCAGCGGTGGCAGGAAGACATGAGTCGCATTCTTCTCGCCGCCCGCTACGTTAAAAACTCACAGCGAAGCCGATCGAAACGCCGTGCACGTTGTGCCCGAAGACATACCTTGCGATCAACCGTGTGCGGGTGATGACAACGGGATACCTGCTGCTATCGAGTTCAAGTCCCACACCCAATGACGTCAGGTCGTTGAATCCCAGTACGCCCGCGCTGTCCCCGAAATAGTGCGAATAGGCAGTTTCGAGCACGTAGCGCACCGGCCGGTCCAGCGCGTGCCAACCGGTAGGCGCGCGCCAGCGGGCCCACAGGCTGAACTGCTGCGCGGTCGCCGAACCCTGCACCGCCTCGGACGAGCCACCGAAACTGCGAAGATAGATATCGGTCGCACGCAGTTCGACGTCGATTTCATAGTTCTCCCGATAGTGCTCGTAATCGAGCATGAGCGAGCCGCCATAGCCGTATGCGTCGAGTGAGCCGTTGTCGAGAAACTGCAGATTGCTGTCCGTGACGCGATTGATAACCGTCTGCCCTACCCTCAGATCGCTCGAAACGCGCCCGATGGTGCCGTTCAGTATCGGCCGAAAAACCAGCTCGTCTGTGATGTGGAAGTCCCACCCGATGCCCGCCGTCGTGCTGAACGTGTTCCAGCGCGTCGGCAACGGCCGCTGTTGCGCGCCATCCGTGGCGACGAATGTCGGATCGTAGCGGCTATACGCCAGCGTGCCTTCCAGATACAAAGGAAATGACTTGCTGAGCGTGAAGCCACCGCCCAGTTGTGTCTGGCCGAATCCGGGATTGCCAGTGGTGCCGCTATTGATCGAAAGCGAACTGGTGGTCACATCGGGTACTGTCGTGTAGCTCATGACGGCGAGTACCGCATCTGCGTGCCGTTTCACGTTACCGCCTACAACGGCGCGGCTCGACAGCGCATCCGGCGCGACCTGCGCGCGGGACTGCAAGGAGATCACAATCAGGACGATACCCGCGCACGTTATCGCCCTACTGTTCGCACGGTGGCGCCGCGCGCGCAACTGGTTTGAAGCCGACTTCATGGCTGTGCTGCGCATACGCACTCCAGTTCGTATCGGCACCTCTCGGGCCGGCGGTACATTTCAGACATCGTCATGAAAAATCCGCCAATCGCCCGCGAAGCCATTCGATGAATGAATGGCGACCGTGTCACGCTCTCGCAATTGCCCCGAGCGCCGCATCGATTAACGAAGCGTAGCGGCTCGCGGTGAATAAAACTTCGCGATCTGCCGCATGAAATCGGCAAATGATATCGGCATTAAGGTTCCAACATCCCGGGGATGTTCTAAGATTGTATTAAGCACTATTTCGTGTTCAGCATAGTATCTGCAATTCACCGTCGTTCACAACCGGCCCGATTATTTCGGACACCTTCTTACCATCCCGAAGGAGCGGCCATGTTCCTGTGGAATCAACGATGGAGCACGGCGCTATGCCGGTGGTCACTGGTCGCCCTGACCGTCGCCCTGAGCGTCGCCATGACGACAGGTATCGCGCATGCGCAAAACGACGCTGCACCGCCAACGCAGCCATTCAAGCCCGAAGAAATAGAGGCGCTGGTCGCGCCGATCGCTCTCTATCCGGACTCGGTGCTGTCGCAGGTGCTCATGGCCTCCACGTATCCGCTCGAGATCGTGCACGCGGCGCGCTGGGTCAAATCCAATCCGAAAGTCAAGGGCGACGCCGCCGTGAAAGCCGTCGAGAATCAGCCGTGGGATGTCAGCGTTAAATCGATGGTTGCCTTCCCGCAAATTCTCGAGCCGATGAACGACAAGCTCGACTGGACGCAGAAACTCGGCGACGCATTCCTGGCACAGCAGAAAGACGTACTCGATGCCGTTCAGAGACTCCGCGCCCGCGCCAAGGAATCGGGCAACCTGAAGTCGAACGAACAGCAGAACGTCGTGGTGGAGCAGGCGCCCGCCGGTGGGCAAACCATTGTCAAAATCGAGCCTTCGAACCCACAGGTCATTTACGTACCCGCGTATAACCCGACTGTGGTCTACGGCTCGTGGAGCTACCCGACTTATCCGCCGACCTACTGGCCGCCCTACCCAGCCTACTATCCGGGCGGCGCGCTGATGACCGGCTTCGCATGGGGCGTCGGGCTGGCGGCCGCCGGTGCGATCTTCGGTAATTGCAACTGGGGAGGCGGCGACGTCAACATCAACGTCAACAAGGCCGCCAACATCGACCGCAACTTCGATCGCACCAAGGTCCAGGGCGGCGGACGCTGGCAGCACGACGGCAGCCATCGCCAGGGCGTCGCGTATCGCGACAATGCCACTCGCGACAAGTATTCGCGCAACGTCGGTGGGGCCGAGGGGCGTAACGACTTTCGCGGCCGCGACTCCGGCAACGGCGCACGTGCCAATACTGCCGACCGTGCGAACGCAGGCGATCGAGGCCGAACCGGCGACCGCTCGAATGCGGGCAATCGCGATTCGGCGGCGGACAGATCGAATGCGGGTAATCGTGATTCGGTAGCCGACAGGTCGAATGCAGGCAATCGCGGAGGAACAGCGGACAGGTCGAGCGCAGGCGATCGCGGCGGCGTCTCGAACCGCCCGAGTACCGGCGAAGTGTCCCGCGCCAGCGACCGCGCAGGCGGCACAGGCGGCGGCGTAGGCGCAGGCAGCGCAGGCGGTGCTGCCGGCGGAGGGCGCGACAATGCCTTCCAGGGCGTAGGCGCGGGCGGCGCAACTCAGCGCAGCGCCGATCGCGGGCGTTCCAGCATGCAAAGCTCGAACTTCAGCCGCCCGAGCGGCGGAGGCGGAGGCGGAGGTGGCATGCGCGCGGGCGGTGGACGCGGTGGAAGACGTTAGGGAGACCACAACATGTCATCGATGTCACGAATCCGGCGGCGCACCGCAAACAGCGCATTGCGCATCTTCACGTTTGCATGTGCAATGGCTCTGGGCGGATTGCCCTCGGCGCATGCGGAGCAAGACTTTCGTTCTCCCGATGCCGCGATGAACGCATTGGGCGAAGCGGTCAGCCGCAACGAAGAGACGGCACTGCAATCCATTCTGGGTCAGAACTTCCGCACGCTCATTCCACCCGTCGGCGCCCAGATCCGCAGCCGCTTTCTCGATGAATGGGCTCAGTCGCATACAGTGCAGCAGATCGACGATCGTCATGCGCGCATTGCGGTCGGCACCGACAACTGGACTTTTCCCATCCCACTCGTGAAGCGGACAACAGGATGGCAGTTCGACATGAACGCGGGCGCCGAAGAAATGCGGGAACGCCGGATCGGCCGCAACGAACTTGCCGTCATCCAGACGATGCTTGCTATCTATGACGCTCAGCATGACTACGCGCTCACGGACCACGATGGCGACGGCCTGCTTTCCTATGCGTCGAAGCTCGCGAGTTCGCCCGGAAGACAGGACGGCCTCTACTGGCCGACGCAGGCAAACACGCCGGCCAGCCCGTTGGGACCCGCGTTCATTCAGGCGCGCGCGCGTCAGTCAGCGGATGCCGGTTATCACGGCTACCAATACAGGCTGCTGACCTCGCAAGGACCGCACGCACCAGGCGGTGCTTACGACTATCTCGCGCATGGCAAGCTCTATGGCGGCTTTGCTGTCGTCGCGTGGCCCGTGCGATACGGCGACACGGGTATCAAAAGTTTCATGGTCAGTCATGCGGGCCAGGTCTACGAGCGTGACCTGGGTCCGGACAGCGCGGCCAAAGCGAAGGCGATGACGTCGTTCGATCCCGGACCCGGCTGGGCAGAAGTGCAGCCACAGCGTTGATAATCAGCCGGACCTGGCGTTCGGCCGCCACAATCGTCAGGCCCCGCTCTGTCGAGCAAATTGCGCGATACGTCGCGTGACTGGCGCCGCCGCCCTGCAGAGTGGCGACGCATTGCCGGCTTCTGTTCGCTGCAACGCTCGTGAATGCACAGCACACCAGGCCGACGCATTTCCTATTGAGGCGCGCTCGTCTGAATGGCCGCAGCAATCTCGCGGCTCACGCCGCCGAGCGCCCGGTCGCTGGCCGACACCAGAGCCTCGTAACCCGGCGTGCTCATCTCCTCACGCACAAGCGACTTTCCGGCAAGGGGCACGGCTTTGCCCGGGGGCAGCACAGTCCACAGCGCCTCGATCGTGACCGATTCGCCCAGCATTGCATCGAAACGCATCACGTCCACCCGCACGCGCCACGTACGCGTTGCGTCCAGACCGGTATCGAAGATCGACGCCCGTTGAGATCCGAGCAGCGTCGCCAGGTTGCCGGCGACCGCACGCGCGATGCCGCCCTTGAGCGGCTGCCCCCAGCGGGCAAACTCGTCGAGCGTCACCTGGTTACTACCGAGGCGCGTCACGATCTGCGGCCTGTCCAGTATGTCCGGCACGGTGACCGGACTCACCACCACGTTCACCGGCGTAGCCGGCGTAAGCGGCCCGAGCGTGCGGTCAGGGCCGAGCGTGTAGAAGCTCGCCGTAGCCGACCTGCCGCACGCGCCGAGCAGCGAGCCTGCGAGCACCGGCAGCACGATTAGTGCGGCTAACATCGCGACGATAAACAAAGGCCCGCGTCTCATGGCTGTTCCTCCCGCTTGCCGCGCACCAGCGCCTCGGGGTGGCGCTCGAGGTAATCCGCGAGCGTGCGCACGGCGGCCGCCGTTTGCGCGAGCTGATTCATCGCGTCGCCGACATTCTGTTGCAGCGCCGAGTCCGGCTGCAGCGCGCCGTTCGCGGAAGTCATGGTTCCCTGCGCTGCGGTCAACGCGTCTCTCGCTGACGGAACCACGTCCTTGTCGACATGCGTAAGCAGCGAATTCGCGCTTTGCAGGGTTGCTTGCGCGTTCTTGCCGATCGCCTCGAACGGAATGGTGTTCAGTTTCGCCACGAGCCGCGACATGGAATCCTGTAGCGACTGCAGCGTGTTGGGAACGGTCGGGTATTGAGGTGGATTTTTGTTCCAGTCTATTTTGCTCTTCGGGGCATCGGGGAAGAAGTCCACTGCGAGGTAACGCTGCCCGGTCAGCAGATTGCCGGTTCTCAATTGCAGGCGCAGGCCTTTGGAAACGAGGTAATCGGCGAAATCGCGCGTGTTCTTCACCACTGGTCCGCCCGTCGGTCCACTCTCATAACGGTTCGTGAAGCGTTCGGGATAGAAGGCGACCTCCACCACGATACTGAGCTTTCTCGCCTCGCGGTCGAACCGCGTATAGATGCCGCTCACCTCGCCGATCGTGATGCCGCGAAAATCGAGCGGCGCGCCGACCGTCAATCCACGCACCGAGTCGTCGAACTCGGCGACGAACCGGGTGACAATGCGGTCTTGCCGCTTCATGGCTTCGCCGAGGTTCTCGAACAACGTGAATGATGCGCCGGCCGCGGCCGGCGGCTCGTTAAGCGAATGCTCGAGCGTGTCGAAAGCGACGCCGCCCACCAGGATCGACACGAGCGATTGCGTGTTGATCTTCACGCCATTGGTGTCCAATGCAATGTCCACGCCGCTCGCATGCCAGAAGCGCGTATCGGGTCTCACGAACTTGTCGTACGGTGCATTGACGAACACGTGCAAGGTCACGCTTCTGCCATCCGGATCGAGAGCGAAGGATGTGATCTGTCCCACCTGCAACCTGCGGTAAAAGATCGGCGTGCCGGCATCCACCGAGCCCATGTCCTTGCTTTTGAGCACGAAAGCGCGCCCTGGAATATCGCTTGCGATGACGGGCGGCGTCTCGAGCCCGGTGAATTGCTGGCGCGCCTTGGGCGAACCTCCCGCATCCATTCCGACGAACGAACCGGAGAGCAGCGTGCCAAGGCCCGATACCGTGCCGCCGGAAATGCGCGGGCGCACGACCCAGAAACGCGTGTCGTCCACGAGCAGATCGGACGCATCCTTCACGACCTCGGCGGTCGCGATCACATGCTTGTGGTCTCTCGACAAACTGACTTCCTTGACGACGCCGATATCGACGTCGCGGTATTTGATCCTGGTCTTGCCCGCCTCCAGCCCTTCGCCAGTGATGAATGTGATGGCAATCTTCGGCCCCTCGTCGAGAACCGCCTTCACGGCCAGCCATCCGCCGATCAGCACGGCGACGATCGGCACGAGCCATACGACTTGCAGCCGCCAGCGTGCGCGCGGCGCAGCCACGGCCTCCGGAAGATCCGGCAGCTCAGGTGTGTTTCCGGATTCCGGCATGATCTTGCGTGGCCTCGTCCCAGATCAGACGCGGGTCTAACGACATGGCGGCGAACATGGTCAGTACGACGACCGCGCCGAACGCGACGGCGGCCGGTCCTGCCTGGATCGTGGCCAGCGCCTTGAACTGGACAAGAGCGACCAGCATGGTGATGACGTAGATATCGAGCATCGACCACCGTCCGACCAGTTCGACCACCCGATAGATGCGCGCGCGCTGTTCGGGATTCCAGCGCGAATGAAACTGTATCGAGAGTGAGAGAAACGCGATCGCCAGTATCTTCAGCATCGGCACCGCGATGCTCGCGATGAACACCACGAGCGCGAGCAACCACGAGCCCGACGTCCAGAGATAAACGACGCCGCTCATGATGGTGTCTTTCGCGGCCCCGAAAAGCGAACTCGTGTACATGACCGGCAGCACGTTGGCGGGAACGTACAGCACCATTGCAGCGAACAGAAACGCCCAGGTGCGCGCGAGGCTGTCCTGCTTGCGACGATGCACCGAGGCTCCGCAGCGCGGACACGACAGCTCGTGCGCATGGGCGGGCGCCCTCGCAAGCAGGCCGCAGTCGTGACATTGCACCAGCCCGCACTCGGCCGCGCTCAGCCAGCCGCGCAGCACGGAACGCTCGCCGGACGCGTTGCTGCCGCCCTGCTCCAGCGCGCCGATGCGCAGCCACAGGCTGCGTGGATCGAAGGCCGCGCCCACCGCGGCGAGCGTCAGCGTGAGCGCGCCGAACGACCACAGGCCGATGCCCGGAACGACGCTGGCAATGTGGGAAAGCTTGACGAGCGCGACCAGCAGTCCAAGGATCAGCACCTCGATCATGCCCCACGGCTGAACCAGACGGGACAGCCGGAACACAACGCCGGCGGCCCACGGCACGCGATTCAAACGCAACGGCACGAGCAACCACAGCACCGTCGCAATGTGCAGGATGGGCGTGAGAATGGTGGTGGCGAAAACGAGCCCGGCGATCGGCCACATTCCGTCCCTGTACAGCACGCGGACCGAGCCGATCAGCGTGGTGTTGACCAGCGTGCCGTTCACCGAGAGCCCCACGATCGGAAACGAGTTGGCGATCACGAGCAAAACGGTCGCGCCTAACGAGAGCGCGAACGCGCGGCCGAGCCAGTCAGCCCGATTGCGGTAAAGCTCGCCATGACAGCGCCGGCACCGGAGCACGCCGCCTTCGGGAACACCTGCATCCCGTTGCAGCAGGTCGCATTCGTGACAGGCGAGAAGAGTGGCGCGCGTCATCGTTGGGCCTCGGCTGTCGGCGCGCCCGCTATCGGCTGCTGGACGGCGGGCGGCTGCGTCAGTTCCTGTGCCTTGATAACCCAGCCGCCGCCCATTGCCTTGTACAGATTCACGAACGACGTCAACTGGACGCCCTGCGTCTGCGTGTAGCTCAACTGCGCGTTGAAGAGACTCCGCTCGGCGTCGAGCACCTCGATGTAACTCGTATATCCGCCTTCGTAGCGCAGCCGCGCGAGGTGTGCGTACATGGCGAGCGCGTTCACCTGGTCGCCCTGCACGCTCAGTTGTTCGCCCGACTTTTGCAGGTTGATGAGCGCATCGGAGACTTCCTGGAACGCGACCTGAATCGCCTTTCGGTAGGCGAAAAGCGCTTCCTGTTGCCGTGCCTCCGCCTGATGCACTTGCCCTTCGATATTGCCGGCCGTGAAGATCGGCAACGACACCGCACCGGCGAACGACCATATGCGCGCGGGTCCGGAAAACAGGCTGGCGAAGTCGGTGCTGAGCGAGCCGAACAGCCCGGTCAGCGAGATCGACGGGAAATACAGCGCACGCGCTGCGCCGATCAGCGCATTCTGTGCGACCAGATTCTGCTCGGCCTGCAGCAGATCGGGGCGGCGTTCGAGCAGATCGGACGGCAGACCGGACGGGATTGTCGGCGCGGCCAGCGCATCGAGATCGTGGCCGCGCACGATCGGTTCGGGATTGCGTCCCAGCAGCACGGCGAGCGCATCCTCCTGCACTGCAATCTGCGCTTCGAGTTGCGGAAGCGTCGCGCGGGCCGCCTGATATTCGGACTGGCTCTGCGCCAGTTCCAGTTGCGATACCTCGCCGCCCTTGAAGCGCAACGTGAATACGTTGACCGAGTCGGCGCGGCTCTGCACGGTCGCTTTGGCAATGTCCAACTGTTTGTCGAGGCTGCGCAGATTGATGTAGGACGAAGCGACGGAAGCCACGAGAGAAAGAATCGTCCCGCGGCGGCCCTCTTCGCTGGCGAGGAGATTCGCGCGCGCGGCTTCGCTTTGACGCCTGATTTTGCCGAACAGATCGATTTCCCACGACGCCGAC
Organism: Paraburkholderia sp. RL17-368-BIF-A; assembly: GCF_046054045.1. Lineage (NCBI taxonomy): Bacteria > Pseudomonadati > Pseudomonadota > Betaproteobacteria > Burkholderiales > Burkholderiaceae > Paraburkholderia > Paraburkholderia sp. RL17-368-BIF-A. The sequence goes on along the minus strand of NZ_JARESN010000002.1, from coordinate 290,907 downwards.
ACACTCGCATCGACCTGGTTATAGACGGCGCCGACACCGGCCGGCAGCGGCACCGCGCCGCTCTGCGACGCGCGCTGGCGCGACGCATCGAAGTTGGCTCCCACTTGCGGAAAGAGCCCGGAGCGAGTCGTCACGAACTGACCGCGAAATTCTTCGACGCGCGCAGCGGCGATCTTGACGTCCAGGTTATCGGCGAGCGCCGCGGCGATCAGTTCGTTCAGAACGGGGTCCTGAAACTGCTCCCACCAGACGGTGTTCGCGGTCTCGGCGGTTTGTTCCATGCTGAAGCGGAACGTGGCCGGCACCTCGGTTTTTGGCCGCTCGTAGTTCGGCCCGAGCAGACAGCCGTAGAGGCTGGTCAGCACAAGAACCGCGAGCAGGCGCTCGAATGCCGGTCCACGCATGTCAGTCGTCCTCGTGCCTGGCTGAAGGCGTGGCGTTGGGCGCACCGGGACCGCCCGCAGCGGGCACCACGGGCACCACAGGCGTCACCGGCACCGGAGTGCCGGCGTCCGCCCCCGGCTTGGTCTTCGGTCCGCTCTTGCGTGACGACCACGATTCGAGCACGTAATAGAACATTGGGATGAAGAACACCGCGATAACGGTTGCGCCGAGCATTCCGCCGATTACCCCGGTGCCGATCGAATGCCGGCTGTTCGCCGACGCGCCCACCGCGATGGCGAGCGGAACGCAGCCGAGAATGAACGCGAGCGAGGTCATGACGATCGGGCGCAGCCGCTCTTCGGACGCGCGCACGGTCGCATCCAGGACCGACGCGCCCGCCTCCCGGTTGATCACCGCGAACTCGAAGATGAGAATCGCATTCTTCGCCGCGAGCGCGACCAGCATCGTGAGACCGATCTGGAAATAGATGTCGTTTTCGAGGCCGCGCATCATGATCGCGAGGAATGCCCCGAATAGCGCAAATGGAACCGCCATCAGCACGCCGACCGGCAGCGACCACTTTTCGTACTGGGCGGCGAGGATCAGGAACACCATGATCAGGCCGAAGATGAACACCGCGCCGGAGGTCCCGCCGGACTTGCGTGCTTCATAAGCCTCACCGCTCCATGCTACGCCGTAGCCGGCGGGCATCTGCGCGGCGAGTTCTTCCAGCGTGCTGATCACCTGGCCCGAGCTGTAGCCGGGTGCCGCATTCGCCGTGACCAGAACCGCTGGGAAATTGTTGAAACGGGTCAGCAGATCCGGACCCGTGACGTATCGGTAAGTCGCGACCGCCCTCAGAGGAATCATCGATCCGCTCTTGCCGCGCACGAAGATCTGATCCAGATCCTGAGGCCTGAGGCGGTACACCGGATCAGCCTGCAAGATGACCTGCCACAGCCGGCTGGAGCGGTTGAATTGCGAGACATAGAGGGAGCCGAACATCGTCTGCATGGAGCTGTAAATGTCTTCAATCGGCACGCCGAGCGTCTGCGCCCTCTCACGGTCCACCTCGACCAGCAACTGCTGCGACGAAGCGTTGAACGTCGTCGTGACGCGCGAAAGTTCGGGGCGCTTGCGCGCCTGTTCGATGAATTGCTGAACGACGCCGGCGAGCTGATCAATCGTCGCGTCGCCCTTGCTCTGTATCCAGACTTCGGTTCCGCCCGTTGTGCCGAGGCCTGGAATGGATGGCGGATTGACCGGAATGACGAGCCCGGCCGTCACTTTCGACAAGGTCCGGTAAGCGTCCGTCAGCACCGCTTTTGCGTTTTGCGTGCTGCGGTTCGCGCGCGTGTAGCGCTCGTCGAAACCCTTCAGGCCGACGAAAAAGGTGCTGGCGTTATTCTTGTTCTGCACATCCAGCAAGCTGTAACCGTCGACCGTGGTGATGCTGCCGACCGCCTCCTGCTTCATGAAGTACTCGGTAACCTGGTCGGATACGGAGGCCGTGCGATCCAGGCTCGCGGCATCGGGCAACTGGACCGCGCCGAGCAGATAGCCCTGGTCCTCGGGCGGCAGGAACGCACCCGGAATGGCTTTAACGATCACCACGGTCAGCGCGATCATGCCCAAAAAGATCAGCAAGCCTAGTACGAAGCGCTTGATGATGAACTGGATCGCGCGCGAATAGCCGCTTGTCATTCGCGCGAACGCATTCTCGAACCAGCGGAAAAAACCCTTCTTCTCCTTGTGCGTACTCTTGAGCAGCACCGCGGCCAGCGCCGGCGACAAGGTCAGTGCCACGAGACCGGAGATGACCACCGAGATCGCAATCGTGATAGCGAACTGCTTGTATAACTGACCGGTGATTCCGCTCACGAACGCCACTGGCACGAACACCGCGCACAACACGAGCACGATCGCAATGACCGGTCCCGCAACCTCGTCCATCGCCGCCTTGGCAGCTTCTTTCGGAGGGAGCTTGTGGACCGTCATGTTGCGCTCGACGTTCTCGATCACCACGATCGCGTCGTCAACCACGATGCCGATCGCGAGCACCATCCCGAAGAGCGTGAGCATGTTGATCGAGAAACCCAGCAGCGCCATGCCCATGCACGTCCCGACAATCGAAATCGGCACTGCCAGCACCGGGATGAGCGTCGCGCGAAGGCTTTGCAGGAAGATGTACACGACGATCACGACCAGCACCAGCGCTTCGAAGAACGTGTGGATCACGTCGGAGATGGACGCTCGCGTGAACTCCGTGGTGTCCATCGCGATGTCGTATTTGATGCCCTCCGGGAACGACTTGCTGAGTTCCGCAAGACTCGCACGCACCTGCTTCGACACATCGAGCGCGTTTGCGCCGGGTTGCTGATAAACCGCGATGATCGTGGCGGGCTTGCCCTGGAAACGGCTGCGGATCGAATAGTCTTTTTGCCCGAGTTCGGCCCTGCCTACGTCCTTCAGCCGCACGATCGCCGAACCTTCGCTGGCCGCGCGCAGGATGATGTTTTCGAACTGCGCCGGCTCGGCGAGACGGCCGCTCGTCGTCACCGCGAACGACTGTTCGACGGGCGATCCCGTAGGCGACTGCCCGATGCGGCCGACCGCGAACTGCTGGTTCTGGTTCTGCACCGCGGTTTGCACATCGGTCGCCGTGATGGCGAGCTGCGCCATGCGGTCGGGCTTTAGCCACACTCGCATCGCGTAGTCAGGCGTACCGAAGATGCTCGACTGGTTGGCGCCGGGAATGCGCTTCAGTGCATCGAGCACATAGATGTTCGCGTAGTTCGCGATATACGTGCTGTTAAAGCGCTGGTCCGGCGAATAGATGGCGATGACCATCATGAATGCCGACGACTTCTTCTGCACCTGGACGCCCTGCGCCTGAACCGACTGCGGCAGCTGCGGCAGTGCCAGGTTCACGCGGTTCTGTACGTCGACCTGCGCGAGTTGCGGATTGGTGCCGATTTCGAAGAACGCGTTAATGGTCAGATTGCCGGTCGACGAACTCGACGAGTTCATGTAAATCATGTTGTCCGCGCCGTTCACCTGCTGCTCGATCGGTGCGGCCACATTGTTCGCGACGACATCGGCGCTCGCTCCCGGATAGGTCGCGGAGATCGTGATCTGCGGCGGCGTGATATCCGGATACTGGGCGACGGGCAATGAGAACATCGTCAACGCGCCTCCCAGCGTGATGACGATGGAGATCACGGACGCGAAGATCGGCCGGTCGATGCAGTAGTGGGAAATACTCATCGTTGCCGTCCTTTATTGCGTGCCGCCGGCGCTTGTCGGCCGCTGGACGATTTTTAGCGGCACGCCGGCCGTCACGCGGATCGCGCCGTCGACGACGACACGCTCGCCGGCCTTCAGTCCGTCTGTGATGAACCAGTCGTCACCTTGCCATTCACCGACTTCGACGACCCGCTGATGGCCCTTCGATTCGTTGTCCACGACCCACAGAAAGTGGCTCTTCGAGCCTTGCAGCACCGCGCGCTGAGGCACGAGAATCGCGTTGGGCCGGATCGCGCCGGCCACGCGCGCGCGCACGAATTGTCCGGGACGCAGGACGGACTTCGCATTGTCGAACACGGCCCGCACGAGGAAGGTTCCCGTCTCCGTGCTGAAAGCAGGATTGGCAAAGTCGATGGAGCCTTGCTCCGGATACACCCCGCCGTCGGCCAGGACCAGCGACACCGTGAAGCCGTTATTTGGAGGGAAGCGCAGACGTCCGGTGGCAATCTGATCGCGGTATCTCAGCATTTCATTCTCGGAGATGCTGAAGTTGACCCACATCGGATCCAACTGATAGACGGTCGTCAGCAATCCCGATTGCGTCGCCGTGACGTAGCTGCCATCCTGTTGCCGCGCGAAGCTCGACAGGCCGGTCAGCGGCGATTTGATCGTCGTATAGCTGAGGTTCAGATTCGCGGTGTCCACTTCGCCTTTGGCGGCGATGACCGCTGCCGCGGCTTGCGCTTCGCCGCCGACCGCGTCGTCGAGATCTTTTTTGCTCAACGCGTTCTGCGCCACCAGCGGTTGCACGCGCGCCAGATTGGCCTTTGCCACCTGGTGCCGCGCCTGCTGCTGCGCCAGTTGACCTTTTGCGGTACGCAGCGCGGCCTCGAACGGCTTCGGGTCCATCAGAAACATGGTCTGCCCGGTCTTCACCAGCGAGCCCTCGACGTACGCGCGCCGGTCGAGAAAGCCGTCGACCCGCGCGCGTATCTGAACTTCGCGCGAGCTCTCTGTCTGCGCGGTGAATTCAAACTGCACAGGCGTGTCGCGCGGCGTCACCGTCATCACAGTGACTTCGGGCGCACTGGGTTGCGGCAATGCCTCGCTCTTGCCGCAGCCCGCGACGAGCGCGAGCAGCGCAAGAGCCAGCATCGACATCAGCAACGGGATCAGCAACTGCCGCAGTGTCGACTGCGAATGCCGGATAGGCCCAGCATCGTCGGGCGTGCCCGTCAGCGCTCGAGAAAGACGCACCGGCAGCCCTGGCAGCAAGCAGGTAACGGAGGCAGTATTCATCGCATGCTCCGGCTAAATGCGTCCGGGGTCTTTATCACCGTATTCTCCGGATGGCGTCAGCGCGGCTGACGGCTGCGGGAATTCCAGTTTGGTCATCGCGCAAAGGCAGGGCAATGGGACTTTGGTCTCATATCGCGGCGCGTGCGCCTCTGCGTAGCAGACGCGGCAACAGCGGCGTCAGGGCGTGAGCGGAATGCCCAGCGCCATCTGGACCGTGCGGATCAGGACCGAACCGTTGAATGGTTTGCGCAAATAGCCGACTGCGCCTGCGGCCAGAACCTGCTCCCGCACGGCGGCATCGTCGTGAGCCGTTATGATGACGACGCGAATCAGACTTCCCGCCAGCCGGCGCTGCACATCGAGTCCGCTGATGCCGGGCATCTGAACGTCGAGAACCGCGCAGCCAGGACGGAATGACGGAACCGACGACAGCCTGTCGAGGAACTGTTCCCCTGTGGTGAAGACCTCGGCCTCCATGCCAACCGACCTCAGCAGGCGCTTGATCGCCCTTCCGACCGACTCTTCATCGTCGACCACGGCCGTTGTTGGTGTGGCATTACCCATATGGTGTGTCGGACCTTTCAGACGGTGCGGCAAAAAGGCGATTGAGTAGAGAAGCGTAGCCGTCCGGCGCGTAGACGGAAATAGGACTTTGGTCTCGTGCCCTGACGGATTGCGAAGGATTGCGAGGAATTGCAACGATTTGCGGTTAGGCAGAACGCCGGTACACGGATGACACGCGTGCGTTCCGCTAGCGCCCGGGGTCTGCGCTCTGTGCCAAACGAGCCTTCTCGGCAAGACGGACGAGCTCAGCAAGCGAACCGGCTTTCATCTTTTCCATCACACGTGCGCGATGGATCTTGATGGTCTTTTCCGCCGCTCCCAGTTCGCTCGCCACCTGCTTGTTCAGATAGCCTTCCACCACGAGCATCATCACCTCGCGCTCGCGCGGCGTAAGCTGATTCAGGCGGCTATGGATGTCGGCGAGTTCCGCGCGCGCCGCGAAAATGCGCCGTGCCCTTTCTAGCGCACGCTCGAGCACGTCGAGCAACACGGCGTCATGGACAGGCTTCGGCAGGAAGTCAGCCGCGCCGGCCTTCATTGCATCGATGGCGGAATCCAGGTCGCCATGACCGGAGATGACAATGACCGGCACGCACTCGTGCAACCGGCGCTGGAGCGCGAGTCCGCTCAGATCGGGAAGTTGCAGGTCCAGCAACAGACATGCCGGAGACGCTTCCAGATCGGCGTCTTCGATAAACGCTTCCGCACTGGCGAACGTTTCCACGCGATGCCCCGCGGAGCGGATCAGTCGTGCCAGAGCAGTACGGACGTGTTCGTCGTCATCGACGATGAACACCACGGGAGCGGAAGCGTTCACGACGTATAGCGAGAACCGGATGCCAGGCCTTCAGCGCCGCCCGCCGATGGAAGCAGGATGTGAAATGTTGCACCCCCATCATCGTTGTTGTCGGCCCACAGACGGCCGCCATGCATCGAGATTATCGAACTGCTGATCGACAGGCCAAGGCCGAGCCCATGCATCTTCGACGTGAAAAAAGGTTTGAATACGTCGCCGACCTGGTCCGCATTGAGCCCCTGCCCCCGATCGTTCACGGTGATGCTGACGCCTGCCTGCTGAGGCGCTGCCCTGATTCTCACCGACACCACGCGATGTTCCGCACTGCACTGTTCGACGGCGTCGAATGCGTTTTGCAACAGATTGATCATCACCTGCTGCAACTGCGTGTTGTCGCCGCGTACTTGCGGCAAATGCTTCTCGACGTCGAGCGTGACGCTTACGCCAAGTGCGAGCGCACTGCGGCGCATCAGGTGGGTCGCGCCGCGCACGAGGGTGTCGATCGCGAGCGGCCGCGTTTCGGGCGTCGCGCCTCTGACCAGCTGGCGCAGTTTGCGAACAATTTCAGTGGCTCTGAAGCTGTCGTCGACGATGTCCGCGAGCGCTTCCCGCAAATTGTCAGGGTCGCTTACGGGCGACTGGAGAAATCGCTGCGCCGCCTGCGCGTTGCCGAGAATCGCGGTGAGCGGCTGATTGATTTCATGCGCGAGAGCCGCCGCCATTTCGCTCAGATCCGACACCCGCGCGGGTTGCACACTCTTCAGGTCGTCTGCGGTGGCGTGCGCGTGTTCGCACGGATCGACGATAGTCACGATCCACGGCGATGCGCCCGCTTCATATCGCGTGCATTGCACGCTGACCGGACGCTCGCCGCCGTCCCTGCATCTGGCGACCGCCATGCGTCGCACGCCTGCGGTCCCAGCGCGCGAACCCGGCACGAAGGCGCCCGAGGGTATGGCCTGCTTATCTGTGTCGTCGGCTGTGTGATCGGCTGTGTCGTGCGCTGCGTCGTCCGCGGTGTCGTCCGCCATGCGCGGACACAACTGCATGAAGGACAGGCTGCACAGTTCGTTTGTCGTATACCCGAACAGCGCCGCCGCCGGTTCATTGACCTGCATGACCCGATAGTCGTCATCGACGACCATCACCGCAACAGGCATCGCATCCAGCAGCGGCCTCAGATCGGCGCCTGCGTAGGCAGACGGCGCGTCGTTCGCGCGGCGGTGCCACCAGGGTATATATCCGGCTAGCACAGCGCTCAATCGGCTCGCCCGTCCGGCTTGAGCTACCGCGGAATGCCTGTGCGCGCGTGTGCTGCGCGGGTCCCGACGCACGGCATTCTGACCCGCTGCCGACCGGTCGCGAGGGAGGTGGAATCCTGCGTCGTGCAGATGCATGGGTGTCCTAATTGTGCCCGCCATAAGCTCGAGCGCTGAACCGGAAGCGGCGGCGCGAACCCGCCCTGGAGAAATGAGCCGCTCAACTGCTGCCACGACTTCGGACACTACGTTGCGATGATGATGCCTGAGACCATTCATGATCGAACTCTCCGTAGGATGCCTTACGGTGTCGAGCAGCAACGTCGATTTGCAGCAGTTTGCAGCCGATGCTTGCCGCGTGGCCGCGAACCTTCTCGCTGACGAGCCAGCGCACCGACCTGTGAATTCAGCAGTGATCCACTAATAGCGAAGTATTCGACCGCGGGCCCGGCTAAGACGATGTTCCGTCTGCGCGTCTTTTGAGAAAGATATACTTAAGCGTAATGAAATGACAGGCTTGTTGTCAGATTTTCCCTAATATTTGACTGACCCTCGATCTCGACCAAGTAAAAAAGACTGAATGATTCACCGGGTCTATTGAGGCTGTCCGCACATAGCCTGAACGCCGTTGGAATGACGTGCCGCATTGCGTTTCAGGGCTGGAATACGGGCATGAGCCGCCGTCACACCGCCGAAGTTCGCAGCGCTGATATATCGTGCGCAAGTCGTCTGGATACGCAAACCGTATAACCCGTGTCAGAATTTTTCGGGTACATATTTATACGGATAAGCGGGCTCCTGATAGCTCTTCGCCTTCTGTCGCGACGGCAATTGAATTGCTTCGCGTCGCACGGGCTCATACGGAATCTGGCTCAATAGATGGCTAATGAGATTCAGGCGTGCCCGCTTCTTATCGTTCGAAATCACGACATGCCACGGTGCGAATTCCGTATCGGTCATCGCGAACATATCGTCGCGGGCGCGTGAATAATCGTACCAGCGCCGGTACGATTCGATGTCCATCGGAGAAAGCTTCCAGATCTTGCGCTCGTCCTTGATGCGCGCTTCGAGCCGCCGCGTCTGCTCCTCGGGACTCACCTCCAGCCAGTACTTGAGGAGAATCACGCCTGAATGAATAATCGCGCGTTCGACGAGTGGCACGACGCGCAGAAACTCCTGCACCTGTTCATCGGTGCAAAAACCCATGACGCGTTCGACGCCCGCCCGGTTGTACCAGCTTCGGTCGAACAGCATGATTTCTCCCGCTGCTGGCAGGTAGGGCAGATAGCGCTGAATGTACATCTGACTCTTTTCACGCTCGGTGGGTGCAGGCAGTGCGACGACCCGGAAGACGCGCGGACTGACGCGTTCTGTAATCGCTTTAATGGTGCCGCCCTTGCCCGCGCCATCGCGGCCCTCGAAGATCACGCATATTTTCGCGCCGCTTGCTTTCGTCCATTCCTGAAGCTGGACCAGTTCGACATGAAGCCTCGCAAGCTCCTTCATATACGCCTTGTTGTTGAGCTTGCGCGCACGTCCGGCGTCTTCGACGTTGCTGGCATCGGCCATTCTGGACATAGTGTCGCCTCCATATTCTGTGCCCGCGCGGCACCGCTTGCCTTCTCGACTATCGACGCCGGATAAGACGCGGGCAATAGGACCTTAGGCCGATGTTGGCGAGCGGCCACCATGATCCAATGCATGGCGTAGCCGGTTCAACGCAGCGCGCATCCGTCGATAGCGCAAATAGCCGCGCCGAAGAAGCCGTCAGGTAATGAACAATGAACAATCGGTAAGAGGTGTTCATGGAGCAGGATAAGCGTGTGCCGTTGCTCAATCTCATCGATCGCGTCTCCGAAATCCTGTTCGGCCTCCTCATGGCCGTGACAATTATGGGCTCCGTATCGATAGCTTCCACCTCGCGCGACCCGGCCCGTGCGGCGAGCATTGCCGCCCTCGGCTGCAATATCGCGTGGGGACTTGTTGACGCAGTCATGTATCTGATGCGGACCGCGACCGAACGCACGCGGATACGCCGGATCGCACACAAGGCGCTCGGCGCGGACGCGAACGGCGCACGCCGACTGATTGCCGATGAATTGCCGGAGCACGTGCGGGCCATTACGGGCGACGACGAACTCGAAGGTATGCGCAGGCGTTTGCAGACGATCGAGCCGCTTCGTCGTCACGCACTCGGGCCGCGGGACTTTGTCGAAGCCGCCGGCATCTTCGCGCTAGTGGTCATTGCCACTTTTCCGGTGGTCGTCCCTTTTCTGCTGTTGAGCGACGTGAAGGCCGCCATGAACACGTCACGGGTAATCACCGTCGCGATGCTGTTCGTGCTTGGCGTCGCGCTTGGCCGCTACGCGGAATATCTGAAGCCGCTGCGCACGGGCCTTGCTATGGCCTTGCTCGGCGTCGTGCTCATCGCGGCGGTGAAAGCGCTGGGAGGTTAGCGTGGCTGCATCGGGACAGAGGCCATGCGGAGAAACCGGCGCATTAGAGCGACCGCCGTGCGCGTGTAGGACTTTGGTCTAATTGCCAGGGTCAACTGCCGCCTTCAGGATCAAAGCGATGGCGAGCCGCCCGCCGCTGATCCCGCGCTTGGCCCGAGAGCCGCCGTATAGTGGCGGCGTCAACCTCATGGCCCGACCGATGAATTGACGGACACTCAAGGAGCGCATCATGGCCGATCTCTGGATAGGAAACGTCGAAGAGAGCACTTCGGACGACGAAATCAGGGACTTTCTCATCAAGTACGGATTTCCGCCGTTTGACCAGGTCATGCGCTATCACGGAACCGGAGCACGGCCCGCGCTCGTGCTCACCTTCCACGACACTCCGCCGGACGCATTGCGCCGCCTGCAGTCCCGAATCCACAACATGTTCTGGAAGAGCCGGACCATCGTCGCGCAGGTCATGCCGGAGCACGACGACAGCTAGGAGAAGCCGCGCACGTGGCGCGGCGCGTTCATATCGTCAGCCGGGTCACTTTGGCGCCGTTGACCGACGCATCGGCCATCAGACCGACATTGGTCAGCACGAGCGCCACGACTTGCGACGACGCGGACGTCGTATCGATAGCCCCGTTCGCACCGACCTTGGCGATCGAAACGCCCACATCGCCACCCGCCGACCAGCCCGCCGAGCTTTGGAACGCCGCGAGCGAATCCTGGGTCATGAAGAGGAAAATGACCGCGGTCGACTGTGCCCCTGCCTGGAACCCAAACGACGCTCCCGCCACGCTGAAGTAGCCGGCCGTCTTGCCGCCGGAACGCAATGCGCCCTCGCCATACTCGGCGCCGACGATAAACGCCGCCTTCTTCACGTCCGGGAACACGAGGATGCCTTGAGCCTTCGACATGAGCTCGCGCGAACCTTGCACCGTCGATGACAGCCGGCTCAACGTGCCATCGACGCTCGCATCTATCGCCTGGCGCTTCGAAGCATCGGTCTCGCCACTCTTGCCGCTGCTGGACGTCATCGTGCAACCGGCAAGAACCAGAGTCCCGGCGGCCGCGGCAGCAGTAGTCGTCAGCACAAAATGCCGTCTGTTCATTGTTCACCTCCATAGTGTTGCCGTGGCGAAACTTTCCGTGCCCGATTACATGATGTCATGGCGGCTGACTCGGCGAATCGGACTTTGGTCTTACAGCGCGCTCGTATCCGCGTCGCGGGAGGCGCGCAACTCGTTGCGTCGCTTAGGATCCCTCTTTCGCCTCATTTCACCGAATATCCTCGCCCTTGCATGCATGCGGCCCACGCCCGATCATAAGTATCGATAGCCCCTTGCGATTGAGCCTGAGTGGAGGCCGCTGCAGCCCGTTGATTGTTGCGAGCCCGCGCGCCGCCGGCCATCGTGCCACCCGCTGCACCGATTGCGGCGCCCTTGCCCGCGTCACCGGCAATCGCGCCTATCGCTGCGCCTCCAGCGGCGCCGCGCGCGGCGCCTCTAACACGCTCGCCGCCGCCGACCGCAGGTCCCGAAGGTGGTGGCGGGCTGGTGTTCACCGTCGCTGGATCGATGCCCGTGTTGCTCTTGGCCCACGAATAGCATGCGCCGTCGTCCTTCTGCTGCTGTTGCTGGCTTTGCCCTTTGGCGGGATAGGCAACCGGCTTGGCCTGCACGGCGGAGCCAAACAACACTCCGCTCGCAAGCACCGCGCAAAAGCAGCGTTCCCTGTAAGTGTTCACAGCGACTCCTCGATTGGGCGCGCGATGACGGCATCGGGCTGCATCTGCCGGTGCGTGCCGCGCCGTCGGATACAGCGGCCCGCATGCGGCGCCGTCGACGCATATCGTCATGGACGCTGACGAACCTCACCGCTGCGCCGAAGCCCATCGACCGTCGGCCGCCGTCAGCGTGTCTGTGCGACTCGTCCCTATCCGTCACGCACTCGCGCAGGTCGCGCAGGCGCGCCGCGAACCTGGGAACGCACAGTCCTGCTTCGAAGATTGTGTCGCCTGCCGGGCGAACACAATCGGACCATGGTCGTATCCGTTCGACGATGCCATCGGACAGCCGCAATCTGCACCAGGACCAAAGTCCGATGTGCACCGGTTCTCCCCCGCACTATGCTGAACAATCGGTACATGATCGTCGCCGTGAATGGGTGACGCCCGGACGGCTCTGTTCGCGCCCCGCTACGAGCTCGAACCGGCTCCGCGAAAGGAGACCTCGCGATGAGCGACCCGCCTCGCCCACAGCCATCCATGTTGAACCCGGAGCGTGTCGCCGGCTGGCGTGCGGTATTTCCCGTCGCGCAGTGGCTTCCTGCCTACCGCGCCGAGTGGCTGAGGCACGACGCGATTGCGGGCGTGACGCTTGCGGCCTACGGCATTCCAGTGTCGCTCGCGTATGCAACGCTTGCCGGGTTGCCGCCCCAATACGGCATCTACTGTTATCTGCTCGGCGGCCTCTGCTACGCCATCTTCGGATCCTCGCGGCAGCTTGCGGTCGGGCCGACATCGGCCATTTCAATGCTCGTCGGCGTGACGGTCGCGGGCCTCGCAGGTGGAGACCCTGAGCGCTTCGCGTCCATCGCGGCGCTGACGGCAATACTGCTGGGAGCGATGTGCGTCGTCGCATGGATACTTCGGCTCAGCTCCCTCGTCAACTTCATCAGCGAAACGATTCTGCTTGGATTCAAGGCCGGCGCGGCGCTCACGATCGCGCTCACGCAGTTGCCCAAGCTGTTCGGTGTCAAGGGTGGAGGCGAACAGTTCTTCGAGCGCATCGTCGTGCTCGCCCGGCAACTGCCCGATACGAATTTCACGGTGCTCGCGTTCGGGCTAGCCGTCATCGTCCTGCTGCTGCTCGGAGAACGGCATCTGCCGGGGCGCCCTGTCGCGCTGCTGCTAGTCGTGGCCTCCATCATCCTGATGTCGGTCACACCGCTCGCATCGATGGGCGTCAAGGTCGTCGGTGCGATCCCACAGGGCTTGCCCGCGTTTCATGCGCCGGGCCTACGCTTGCGCGACGTGGACGGAGTGATTCCGCTCGCCTTCGCCTGTCTGCTGCTCGCTTATGTAGAAAGCGTCTCCGCCGCGCGCGCCATCGCGCACACGCGAGGCTATGAGATCGATCCGCGTCAGGAATTGCTGGGCCTCGGCGCTGCAAATCTGGCGGCTGGCTTTTTTCAGGGTTTCCCCGTGGCCGGCGGACTCTCCCAATCGTCGGTGAACGACAAAGCCGGCGCAAGGACGCCCCTCTCGCTCGTGTTCGCTTCCGTGACGATCGGGCTTTGCCTGATGTTCCTGACAGGACTCCTCGCCAATCTGCCTAACGTGGTTCTCGCGGCGATCGTGCTCATCGCGGTTAAAGGTCTCATCGACATCGACGAACTGCGCCACGTATGGCGCGTCAGCCGCTATGAATTTCTCGTTGCGATGGTGGCTTTTGCCGCGGTGCTGCTGCTTGGCATTCTGAAAGGCGTCATCTTCGCCGTGCTCGTTTCCATGTTGCTGCTTATCAGACGCGCTGCCTGTCCGCACGTCGCGGTTCTGGGCCGCATTCCCGGCACGCGCCGCTATTCGGATATCGAGCGCAATCCCGACAATCAGCCAGTACCTGGCGCATTGATGTTCCGGGTCGAAGCATCGTTGCTCTACTTCAACGCCGACTATGTTCGCGCCACGGTGTGGGCACATATTCGCGCTTCCGCGCAGACACACTCGCTCGTGATATGCGATCTCTCCGCTTCGCCGTTCGTCGATCTTGCGGGCGCACGCATGCTGGCGGCGTTGCACGCCGAACTGGCAGCGGCCGGCATACGCCTGCGGCTCGTCAGTGCTCATGCAAGCGCGCGCGATATCCTGCGCGCCGAGGGAGTGGAACAACAGGTGGGTTATATCGGACGGCGCGTGTCGGTGGCCGATGTCATCGATGAGTGGCATGGCGTTGCCAGCGCCGGCGTTACCGCGCCGCCCAACTGACAGCCACAGGGAGGAACTGCAAACAGACAGAAGAAGGCGTCCAACGATCCGGCATGCCAATGCCTTGCTTGCCCTGCTTTGCACCTGGTGGTCCAAGGCATGGCGGATTCCCGGCATGTTCGGACTGTCAACGAAAGAGTGTCCTCACCCAATGGAGAATTCAATGAAGCACAGAACAGCGCTACTCATCGCCACGATGATCGCCATCGCCCCGACAGCGTGGGCACAGACGGAAAATGTGGAGACGATGAAAGCTCCCGGCCACGCCAGCATTAAAGGCACCAGCCGGATGACGGCGACCGTGGACTCCATCGATGCTGCGACCCGAACTGTCACGTTAAAAACGCAGCAAGGAAAAATGGTCGAAGTCGAAGTCGGCCCCGAGGCGCGCAACTTCGACCAACTGAAGGTAGGCGACGTGGTGACAACGGTCTACCGCGAATCGCTAAGCCTCAGTCTCAAGAAAAACGGCACTGAGCCCGCGTCGATTTCGGAACAGCCTTCAATGGAGCGCGCGGCCAAAGGCCAAAAACCCGGCGGCACATTAGGGCGACAAGTCACAATCGTCGCCGACGTGATCGCAGTTCACCCCAAAACCAAAACCGTCACGCTGAAGGGTCCGAAGGGCAACATAGTAGACCTCGTTGTCGAAGATCCGGAACAGATCGCGAACATAAAAAAGGGCGATCAGGTGGAAGCCGTATATACCGAAGCGCTTGCCATCTCGGTCGAACCGGCCGTCAAGAAATAGTGCTTTTGCGCTGACTTGGGGTCTCGCAAAAAAACGGCAAAGCCGACGAAACTACACCAAATAGGACCAAGGTCCGATACATCGCGAAATGTCGGAAATGTAATCTTGATAGGGTCGCGAAAACAAGGCGTCGCAGAGAAACTGTATCGGACCAACTGCTTCCTTTGGACGGAGTACTTTCCATCAGGAGTGCGTATGTCATGGCTCTCGGAAACACTACGCAGTTACCCGGAAATTGCAATTTTCCTGTCTCTTGGAATTGGCTATTGGGTCGGCGGAAAAAGCTTCAAGGGATTTAGTCTCGGCGCGGTGACGGCAACCCTTCTCGCCGCCATAGCGATAGGCCAGCTAGGCATTACTGTTTCGCCGAATGTGAAGTCAGTTTTCTTCCTGATGTTCCTGTTCGCAGTGGGATACGGCGTGGGTCCGCAATTCGTACGGGGCATCGCGAAGGACGGCATTCCGCAAGCGCTTTTCTCCGTGGTTCAGTGCCTGCTATGTCTGGCGGCGCCTGTGGTCGCGGCAAAAGTCGCGGGTTACAGCATCGGCTCCGCTGCCGGGCTGTTGGCCGGCTCGCAAACAATCTCGGCGTCGATGGGCCTTGCCACCGACGCCATCAATCGCCTCGGCTTGCCGGCGGACGAGAGCAAGGCGCTTCTCAATGCCATGCCGACCGCCTATGCCGTCACCTATATATTCGGCACGATCGGCTCTGCACTGATACTCGCCACGCTCGGCCCCCGGCTATTGCGCATCGACCTCGTGGCCGCCTGCAAAGAGTATGAAGCAAGCCTTGGCGCCACGCGCGAACTGGGCGGCGCTGGACAGGCATGGCATAAATTCGAATTCCGTGCGTATCGCGTTCAAAGCAACGGGCCCGCCGCAGGGTTGACAGTTGCACAGGCCGAAACAATGGCTGCGGTAAACAGCAGGCTTTTTATTGAACGCATCAGACGCGACGGCCAGATACGGGACGCCACACTCGACCTGGTTTTACAACCCGACGACATCGTCGCGGTGGCGGGACGCCGTGAACAACTTGTCAACGCCATCGGGCCCGCGGCACTGGAGATCGACGATCCCGACCTTCTCGCGGTTCCCGTCGAAGGCGTCGACATCTACGTGACCAGCAAGGCAATCGACAACAAGACGCTGCAGGAACTGAGCACACTCCCCGCTGCAAGAGGAGTGTTTTTACGGAAGATCAAGCGCGGACCGACTGAGACGCCCATTCCGATACTGCCCAACACCAGGTTGCACCGCGGCGATGTGATCACCGTCGTCGGACGAACGCAGGATACAACCGCCGCAGCCGAGGCCATCGGCGTGCTGGACCGGTCGACAAGCGTAGCCGATATGGCTTTCGTCTCGCTCGCCATTGCGGTGGGCGCCCTGATCGGTGCAGTGGTGATCCGTGTCGGCGCGATTCCAATTACGTTGTCGACGGCGGGCGGCGCGCTCATCGCCGGCATCGCATTCGGCTGGTTCCGTGCGATACATCCGACGTTCGGCCGCATTCCCGAGCCGACGATCTGGTTCATGAACTCGGTGGGGTTGAACGTGTTTATCGCGGTGGTCGGCATCACCGCCGGTCCCGGTTTCGTCGCCGGATTGCAGCAACTCGGCGTCAGTCTGTTTCTTTGGGGCATCGTCGCAACATCGGTCCCGCTGATCCTCGGCATGTTCATCGCCAAATACATATTCAAATTCCATCCCGCGCTGCTGTTCGGCATCTGTGCGGGTGCCCGAACCACGACGGCAGCGCTCGGCATGGTCTGCGATGCTGCAAAAAGCCAGGTGCCCGGTCTGGGATACACCGTCACCTACGCGGTCGGCAACACACTCCTCACGATCTGGGGGATGGTGATCGTGATAGTCCTTTCATGACAGCGCAATGCGTGCGTGGCTACCTGAATACGCAATACTCGATCTGGAGGTAAGTGATGGAGAAGTCCCGCAAATCGGCGGCAGGCGATACTTCCAAACTGGCCGCACTCAGCCCCTTCGAGCTGAAAGATGAACTCATCAAAGCCGCTGGCGGCAGCGCGGTGGAACGCCCAGCGAATCTGGCCATGCTCAACGCGGGCCGCGGCAACCCGAACTTTCTCGCGACGATTCCGCGCCACGGTTTCTGGCAACTCGGTCTCTTTGCGATGCGCGAGTCGGAACGTTCATTCGCGTACATGCCCGAGGGCGTCGGCGGATTTCCGAAGCGCGATGGGCTCTCCGAACGCTTCGAGCTATTCGTGCGTGAGAACAAGGGCACGCCGGGCATCGACTTCCTGGCGGGCGCCGTTTCCTATGTGCGCGACCAGCTCGGGCTTTCCGCCAACGATTTTCTGTATGAGATGTGCGAGGGCATTCTCGCGTCGAACTATCCGGTGCCCGACAGGATGCTGAAGCTGTCGGAAATCATCGTCGGACAGTATCTGCGACGCGAGATGATCGGCAAGCATCCGTTCGTCGGCGAATTCGACCTCTTCGCGGTTGAAGGTGGGACGGCGGCAATGACCTATATCTTCAACACGATGCGTGAGAACCGGCTCATCAAACCGGGCGACAGGATTGCGCTCGGCATGCCGATTTTTACGCCTTACATCGAAATTCCACGGCTAAACGACTATGAGCTCGACGTAGTCAATCTGAACGCCACGGTAGAGAACAACTGGCAGTACTCGAATGAGGAACTCGACAAACTACGCGACCCAACGGTGAAGGCATTCTTTCTCGTCAATCCGAGCAACCCGTCGTCTGTCAAGGTCAGCGACGACAGTCTCCGGTATATCGCCGACATCGTGAAAGAACGCCCCGACCTGATTCTGCTGACTGACGACGTGTACGGCACATTCGCCGATGACTTCGTGTCGCTCTTTGCCCTCGCGCCTCACAACACGATTCTCGTCTATTCGTACTCGAAGTACTTCGGCGCGACGGGCTGGCGGCTTGGCGCGATCGCGACGCATCGAGACAATGTGCTGGACCGTCTGCTCGCCGAATTGCCGCAAGACGTCAAAAAAGTGATGCATCACCGATACGAGTCGATCACGACCGAGCCCGATCAACTGAAGTTTATTGACCGCCTGGTGGCCGATAGCCGTACTGTGGCACTCAACCATACGGCCGGGTTGTCGACGCCGCAGCAGGTTCAGATGGTGCTGTTCTCGCTGTTTTCGTTAATGGATACGCCCGACGCGTACAAGAACGCATTGAAGCGGCTCATCCGCAACCGCAAGAAAGCACTCTACGACGAGATCGGCATTTCATTCGAGGATACCGATCCCAATCAGGTCGATTACTACGCGGTTCTCGACCTCGAGTATCTCGCCGAGCGGGCGTACGGTCGCGAGTTCGTCGAATGGCTGCTCAAGAATACCGCGCCCACTGAGCTGCTGTTCCGTCTCGCGCGTGAAGCTCGTGTCGTGCTGCTGCCGGGGCGCGGCTTTGGGACGATGCATCCATCGGGTCGCGTTTCACTCGCCAATCTCAACGAGTCGGACTACAGGCAGATCGGCAAGGCCGTACGGCACATGCTTTCCGAGCATGTCGACCGATACAACAGTGAAACAGGCAACACGCTCGACCGGAACAAGACCTTATAGATCCGTCTCGAGCCGCACCGCAATGTCTGCGCGCGGGTCGGCAAGCAGCCGACCCGCGTCCGCTATCCCTGTTGAGGAGACGCATATGACCACGCCGCCCGAAAAGATGACCCCGTACGACGAATTCAACCTGGAGGTGCCTGAAAACGCATTTCCGCAACAGGGCATGTCGGCGAAAGCGGCAGCAGCGCTCGTGATCAGCGACGAATGGACCGACGCCAATCCGATGCTGAACATGTCGTCGTTCGTGACGACATGGGCCGAGCCCGAAGCGGCAGAAGTCGCGAAACGCAACATCTTCAAGAACTACATCGACCACGACATGTACCCGCAGGTTTTCGCAACCGAAACGCGCATGGTGAAGTGGCTGCATCAACTATGGAATGGCCCGGCAGGAGTCGAGCCGTACGGCACGGCTACCATTGGATCGTCGGAAGCCTGCATGCTCGCCGGGCTCGCACACAAGTGGAACTGGCGCCAGAAGCGCGAGCGTGAAGGCAAGGATGCGACCCGGCCTAATATGGTGACGGGCGGCAATGTGCAGATTGTGTGGAAAAAATTCCTGCGCTATTTCGACGTCGAGCCCCGCATCGTTCCGCTCAGGCCGGGCAACTATCGGCTAACCGCGGAGCAACTGGACAAGTATGTCGACGAAAACACGATCGCCGTAGTCGCCATTGCCGGCCAGACTTTCACTGGCGAAGACGACGACATCAAGGGCATTCATGACTGGCTCGACGCCTATGAGCAGAAGACCGGCATTTCGGTTCCGATGCATATCGACGGCGCGTCGGGGGGATTCGTTAATCCGTTCCTTTATCCCGACTACGAATGGGACTTCAGGCTGCCACGCGTGCAATCGATCAACGCGTCCGGTCACAAATACGGACTGGCGCCGCCCGGACTCGGCTGGGTGGTTTTTCGGGAACGCAAAATATTCAACGAAGATCTGGTCTTCTACGTCAACTACCTGGGCGGCGAAATGCCGACCGCCACGTTGAACTTCAGCCGCAACGCTTTCCAGGTCGCGGTTCAGTACTACATGTTCTTGCGCCTTGGGTTCGACGGCTATAGACGAATCATGAAGCACACCTTGAACAACGCCATCGCGCTGCGAGAAATGATCGTGAAGAGCGGCTATTTCACGATCATGAACGAGACGCAACGCATCCCCGTTGTCGCCGTGACGTTGGACAAACGAATCACGAACTTCAACGAATTCGACGTTTCGAACAAGGTTCGCGAAAAAGGCTGGGTGCTGTCCGCCTATTCAATGCCGCCCGATGCAGAAGAGGTGAAGAGCCTTCGGATCGTGGTGCGGCCTCACATCAACCGCAACTCCGCTTTACTGCTCGGCGGCGATATCATTCGCGCCTGCAGATTCCTCGCGGAACACGGCGGAAACGCGACCCCGCCCAGGCTGCACACGCACAGCGTGGAAACGTCCTCTACAGTGAAATGCTGAAGTGCTTATCGCGACGTGGACGCGAGCCGGCGCCGTGTGGCAGCGTCACGAATGCTTCGGTACTTCGGCT
Source organism: Paraburkholderia sp. RL17-368-BIF-A (assembly GCF_046054045.1). Taxonomy (NCBI): domain Bacteria; kingdom Pseudomonadati; phylum Pseudomonadota; class Betaproteobacteria; order Burkholderiales; family Burkholderiaceae; genus Paraburkholderia; species Paraburkholderia sp. RL17-368-BIF-A. The sequence goes on along the minus strand of NZ_JARESN010000002.1, from coordinate 271,039 downwards.
CCCTCTGTCTGCGCGAGGCGCGCGGGCTCGTTCTCGTCGATCCGCTCGGCCTGCGGCTGGTCTTTTACCCATCGCCAGAACAACTCGTAACCGACAGCAAGCATGACGGGGCCGATGAACAGCCCAATGACGCCGCCTGTCACCATGCCGCCCAGCGCGCCGATCAGCACCACGGGCATCGGCACCGCGACGCCGCGGCCCAGCAGCAACGGCTTGAGCACGTTATCGGCCAGGCCCGCGACGAACACATACGCGGAGAAGGCGATCGTCGCCGCGCTGACGCCTTCCGTGAGCATCACGAACGCGATCACCGGAAGCGTAATCAGCGTGGCAGGCAATTGCATGATGCCGATAAGCAGTACGCCGAGCGCCAGCAAGCCCGCAGCCGGAATACCCATCACCACGAACCCGCCGCCGATCAGCAACATCTGGATGAACGCGATGCCCACCACGCCTTGAGCGACCGCGCGAATCGTCGCCGTACAGAGATCCGTGATCTGCGCGCCCCGCTCAGGGCCGGAGATGCGCGACGCAATCTGCTGCGCGCTGCGGTGCCCTCTTTCGCCATACGCCATGAGAATTCCCGCGACGATCAGCGCGACGAAGAAAACGAGCAGTCCCGCGCCTAAGCCAGTGACGGTGCCGAGCAACGCACGGCCGGCTTCTTTGAGTTGCGGCGCGAACCGCTGCGCGAGGCCCGTCAGGTCTGTCGAGGCCTGCTGCCAGAAGTCGTGCACGTGCTGGCCGACCAGCGGCCAGCCTGCAACCGATTCGGCCGGCGGCGGAATGTGGAAGCTGCCGCTTTTCACCACCGCCATCACATGCTCGATCGAATCGGCGACCGCGACGCCCAGCAGATAGCTCGGCACCAGAATGACGCCGAACGCGACGAGGACGATCAGCGTGGCAATGAGACCGTCCCGGTTGCGCAAGCTCCTGCGCAACCGGATGTGCAACGGATAAAGCGTGATCGCGAGGATCAGCCCCCAGACCATCAGGTCGAGGAACGGAACGACGATCCGGAAGCAAAATACGGCAAGAACGGTGATCAGCCCGGCGCGAATCAATACGTCGAGCATTTCCCGGGATAGCGTTCTGTGAACGGTCGGTGTGGGCAGCATCGGTTATCTCCGCGCAGGAATAGCGCAATGCACGCGTGCGCGAGAAGAAGCGTCAGGTTCAGGATCGCAGCACGGGATTGGCCGAAAGCGGCATCGTCCAGCGGAACAGGCGCAAGCGTCGCTCGCTGCCACAGCGAAGGCAATACGCGACGCTGTAGCGCAGCGTCGGGCCGTCGCTCTGCACTGCCGCTACTACTGGTCCACGCCCTGACGCGCAGCGGCTACAGCCACGTCGCGTTTCTTTTTGGCGTCGCTTTTCTTATGGTCAAAGACCTTTTTGGCAGCCGCGACTTCCCTGTCGTACTCGCGATTCGCCGCAGCGACCTGCTGGTGCATTTTCACGATTTCATCGGGATGGTCAGCCGCTGACGGTGCAGTTGTTCCAGAAGCGCCTTGCGCCCAGACACCAGGAACGGATGCCAGTGCAAGAGAAGCGGCCGCCGCGACCGCGATCAGGTGTTTCATGACGGACTCCAGACGTTATGCTCGCATCGTTGAATCTGCCGATTAAAGCCGGCGAGCTTCCAGCCTATACACGTCCAGACGAAAGTTGTATTGGACTTTGGTCCCATGATCGGGCTGCCTGGCTGCGCATTCGTCTTCCTGGCACGCGGCGGTGCGTGTGCGCGTCACCGCATGAAATGCGCGAGTGCGAACACATAGACCGCCGACGCCGCCAGTTGCGCAACGGTGACAGGCAGCCCGTAGCGCAGAAAGCGGACAAACGTAATGGGCTTGCCTTCGCGTGCGCAGATTCCCGCTGCCACTATGTTGGCCGCGGCTCCGACAAGTGTCGCATTGCCGCCGAGCGTCGCACCGAACATCATGCCGACGAACACTGCAATCGTAGGCGCAGGCCACTGCGTGAACTGATCCGAGAGCGCGACTTCGGGCACGAATTCCGCCGCCACCAGGTAGCCCTTCACCATCACGATAGACGCCGCCGCTACGGGCACGTTGGCAAGCAGTGACGAAAGCAGCCCGATGCCCGCGATCATCGCGAGCGCGACGAGCGTAAGGCGCGTGCCGAACAACTCGTATAGCTTGACCGACATGACCTGAAGAAGCCCCGTCTTCGCCATCGCCTGAACCAGACAGAAAATGCAGGCGAGGAACAGCAGCGTTTTCCAGTCGACATCGCGCAGCACGTTGTCGGTCGGTTCGACTTTCGCCGCGTAACCGACGAGTAGCGCCAGCGCACTGGCAATCAGCGCGACCATGGGCGGGAGGAGGCGCGTCGGCAGCGCTTCGCCGAACACGAACAGCACCATCATTGCGGCCAGCACCGCGAGCGACAGACCGGCGTATGCGGGCCTCGCGATGCGCGCGCGCTGTTCCGCAGGCGGCAAGGTCCGCCGCACTCGCCAGATGTCGGGCATCAGGAACGGCAACAACGGCACCACGACGGCGAGCGCCAGCAGGCCGCCAAGACTTACGTGCTTCAGATAGTTGCCGAACGTCATGCCGATCGAGCTGCCGACCAGAAACGTCGCGGGATCGCCGACCAGCGTCAGCAGTCCGGCGGCATTGCTGACGATCGCCGTGAGGATCATCGGCAGCACGATGTCCACTTCGAGTGCCACCGCCACGCGAATGATGATGGGTGCGAGGAGGATCACCGTCGTGGCATTTGGCAGCAACGCGCACAAGGGCGCGACGACAACGATGAGAAGCAGGAGAAAACGCCTGCCGCTGCCGCCCGTCGCCCGCAGATACACATCGCCGATCAGATCGAACACTCCGGTGGTCGAGAGGATGCGCGCGACGACCATGCCGCCGAACAGAAGACTGATCGGCCCGGCGGCGATTCGCACCGCAGCGAGAAGATCCTGCTCGTCGAGAATGTTCAGCACGATCAGCACGCACATGCCGACGAGCGCCGCCACGGCCATGTCGATTACATTGAACGCGATCGCGAGTATCACTGCCGCGAACACGCCCACCACGATATAGACCTGCATTGCGCTCATGCCAGCCCTCGCGCGATTCAACGAATGGGCGGCGCGTACATCAGGCCGCCACGGGTCCATAAGTCGTTCGTTCCGCGCGCGAGACCGAGAGGACTGTGCGCGCCGACGTTGCGATCGAACATCTGCCCGTAATTGCCCACGCTTTCGAGAGCTCGCACGGTCCAGCCAGGCTCAACGCCGATTGAGCGGGTCACCGTGTCGTCCGGCACGAGAGCCCTGGATACCGATGGATTGCGCAGGCGAATCTCAAGGTTCTCCCGCGTCACGTCCATCTCTTCGGCGGCTATCAACGTCAGCAGCACCCAACGCACGAGCGTGAGCCATGCCTGATCGCCCCCGCGCACGACGGGCCCAAGCGGCTCTTTCGAGATCCGCTCGGGAAGGATCGCGAAGGCCTGCGAGCCGCCCGGTGCGTGCAGAAGCAGCGCGGCAAGGTACGATGCGTCCGCTGTGTAGGCGGCGCAGCGGCCCGCGAAGAATGCCCGCCTCGCCTCGTCCGCGGAACCCGCCACGAGAGGCTTGATGTCCGCCCCGCTTGCATCCGAATACGCGATGAGATGGCTAAGGGTAGACGTGTCCTTCTGTACGCACACCGTTGCCCCTTTCAACGCGCCAGCCGATTGCGATGCGCTTGCGGCCGGAACCATGAAAGCCTGGTTGTCGTAGAACAGCACGCCTGCGAACTGCGCCTTGAGTGCGCCTTCGCGCAGCAAAGTCCAGGTGGTGTTGCGGGACAGTACGTCGATTCGCCGCGTCTCGAGTGCGGGAAACCGCTCCGACGCCTTCAACGGCACGAACGCGACCTTGCGGCTATCGCCAAGCGCTGCTGCTGCCAACGCCCGGCAGAAGTCGACATCGATACCCGACCATTGCCCGGCGGCGTCCTGAGCGGAGAAACCCGCGACGCCTTCGCTAACACCGCAACGCAGGACGCCACGAGTCTTCACGCTCGCCAGGGCTTCGCCATCGGCGGCATTCGAAATTGAAGGCACGCTCGCCAGCGAGAGCCACAGACCCAGCAGTACTGCACCGGCAATCGGACTCGCGGCCAACATGATTGTGTCCTCTTGCTGCCTGTAAGAGACCATCAATGCAGATGCGGTCCGACGGCAACCGCTGACTATGTGTAATCGGCGGCGTATTGCAGCCGGACACCGCGAGTGACAAAGCAATCGACAAAGCAACTGAGGGCGCAGCGAGATGGACGCGCATGCGGATTCCTTCCGGAGCGTGCATGACTGGCGCGAGCCGGCGGTCTGGTCCTGTACGTTGAGCAAACTGCGTGCGACGACAGTGCGAAAGCAGATGTGCTTCCAGCCTATATGGGTCTATACGAATGTTGTATCGGACTTTGGTCCGATGACGGGATAGTCGCGTGCTGTCCCGGCGCGGCCGAACCGAAACGGCACTGACAACCGCCTACGCTAATCGCAGATCCCACAAGACATCGAGCACGTGTTGAGTGGCACGCTCAACGTGCCCGGCACGGTGTGCAATGCCGAGTCGGCGCCACAACGCCGGGCGCAGCGGACGCATGACAACGCGCCTGTCGGGTAATGGCGTGGTCGCCTCGTGGGGCAAAAGCGCTGCGCCGTAACCTGCCGCTACCAGACTCTTGATTGCGTCGTTGAAGTTGAGCTGAATGCGCGGCGCAGGATGATGCCCCGCGGTCGCAAACCACTCCGCCGTTAAGCGCGAGAGCCGCGTAGTCGCGTCATTGAGAATGAGAGGCTGTGCGGCAAGCCATGCAGGCGTTACACGGGCGGGGCAGCGCCAATGCGCCGGCACGAAGGCCATCACGGGGTCGCGCCGCCAGGCCTTTATCGCGAGTCCGGCCACGGGGGGCTGAGGCAGTGCGACCAGCCCGACATCCAGCGTTCCATCCGCCAATCGGGACAGCGTCTCACGCGATGTGAGCACCGCAAGCTGAATATCGATCGCGGGATTGCGCTGGCGCAGCGCCTCCAGCGCTTGCGGCAACAGGTACGCGATCACGCCGGTCGACGCACCGAGCCGCACGCGCCCTTCGAGCCCCTGCACCTGGCGTTGAATATCGTCCAGCGCCTGCTCCGCATCGGCCAGCAATCGACGCGCGCGCTCCACCAGCACCTCGCCTATCGCCGACGGCCTTACCTGCCCGCGCTTGCGTGACAGAAGTGGCGCCCCGATGCGGTCCTCCAGTTCGGCGATATGGAGGCTGACCGTCGGAGGGGCGAGATTCAATGCACGCGCTGCGTCGGCAAATGAGCCACGCTCGGTTATCGCAATCAAAGTGCGCAGGCGGTCCAGGCTGATCTCTCGCATGTCGGCGTCCCGATTCAGGAAAACTGAACTTTATGGTCATCAAATTCAACTTTCCCTATTCTAGCTGCTCAGGGAACATAGGGCTCATTCTTCCCTTAGCCACCACCCGGAGTATTCCGCGTATGAGCGCTCCCCTTGTTTTCATCGACGGCGACCAAGGCACTACCGGACTGCAGATCCACGAACGGCTGCGCGATCGGACCGACATCTCGCTGTTCACGCTCCCCGCCGCCGACCGCATCGCGAGCGCCCGCCGGGTCACCAATCCCGGCTGCTATCCGACGGGGGCAATCGGATTGCTTCGTCCGCTGTTGCAGGCTGGGCTCATACCAGACAGCTACCCCATCGGCATTCATGCAGTGTCCGGCTACTCCGGACGCGGTCGTGCCGGCGTGGAGCAACACGAGGGACAAGATGCCGTCGACGCGCCTCCGTTCCAGGTGTACGGCCTGGAGCTCGCGCACAAGCACACTCCGGAAATCCAGACGCACGCAGGACTCGCGCAGCGGCCCATCTTCGTCCCCGCGTATGGCGCGTTTCGCCAGGGCATTGTGCTGACGGTGCCGCTCCAGTTGCGGCTGCTCGGACCCGATGTGGACGGCGCGAAGTTGCACGCATGCCTCGCACGACACTATGCGGACGCAGCGCACGTCCATGTTTCGCCGCTGCATGAATCGGGGGTCTTGACGCACCTGGATCCGCGAGCGTTGAACGGTACGAACGACATGCGCTTAAGCGTATTTCCTAACATGGAACACGGACATGTTCTGCTGTCCGCGGTTTTCGACAATCTTGGCAAAGGCGCATCCGGCGCTGCGGTTCAGAATCTGAATCTGATGCTGGGCCGGTAATAGTCGCCGATGGCTCGAGCTAACGGTCGGTCGGCCGCAATTGCGTTCAACGAGTGTCGGGAATCTCGCGCTCGCATTGTCATGACGCAGCTTCAACCAGCACATTTCGCGATGGCAGATTGGCGTTGTTCAAGCCGCGTCCTGGCCACCACGAGGCTTAAGAGCGTCGTCGCAAACGCGAGGGTCACCGCGATATGCAGCCCTGCAACGATATCGTTGGACTCGGGCCTGACCAGCGAGCCGAACACTCCGACTCCGACCACGCCGCCGATCTGGCGTGCGCTGTTCAGCACCCCCGACGCGATCCCGACGCGGGACGGCCCCACATGCGTCAGCACCGCCGTGTTGATCGATGGAACCGCGAGCGCAACTCCACTGCCCACCGCCAGTAACGGCAACGCTATCGCCAGCGCGCTGCTGTCCGCGTGCACGAACACGAGCGCAAGGTAGCCGAGCGCCGCCAATGCTTGACCATAGAGCATCGGCAGGCGATAGCCGAAGCGCGCGGTGAGCCTGCCGGATACAAGGTTCGCGACTGTCACTACGGCAGTCATCGGCAGGAACGCGAGGCCGGTTTCAAGCGGCGTGTCGTGGCGCACGCTCTGGAAAAACAAACTCATCGCAAACATCAGGCCGTAGTACCCGAAGTTCAGCGACCACCCCGTCAGCGCGCTCACACTCACCGCGGCGCTGCGAAACAGCGCGAGCGGCAACAGCGGTTGCGCAGATCGCGCCTCGACGGTGATGAACAGCGCAGCCATGACGACCGATATCGTGAGCCCCGACAGCACAATCGTGCTCGTCCATCCAAGCCGGCCACTCTCGACGACCGCATACGTCAGCGCGGCCAGTGTGACAACGGCGAGCGTCTGCCCGGCCAGATCGATCCGACGCGCTGCATGACGCAGCGTTTCGGGCGCATGCGCGAGCGTCAGCCAGATGCCCGCCACGCCAATCGGCACGTTGATCAGAAAGATGGAAGGCCAACCGAACCGGTCGACCAGCAACCCGCCCACCAGCGGCCCGGCACCGAGCGCTAACGCCGCCGTGCCCGCCCAGATGCTGACGGCCTTGGCGCGCGCATCCGCGTCCGGAAACGCCGCGCCCAGCAGCGCCATCGACGACGGCACGCACAGCGCCGCGCCCACGCCCTGCACTGCACGCGACGCCACGAGCATGCCCGCGCCATCCGATAGCGCGCAGCCGATCGACGCACACATGAAAACCGCGAAGCCGCCAACGAAGACGCGCCGCGCTCCCAGGCGATCCGCCAGCGCACCGGCCGTGAGCAGCAAGCTCGCGAACGCGAGCGTATATGCGTTGACGACCCATTCGAGCGCGGTCGAGTCGATCTGCAGGCCGTCGCGCATCCTCGCTAGCGCAACGTTCACGACCGTGACGTCGAGACAGATGATGACGAAGCCAAGGCTGGTCGCGAGCAGCGCGAGTCTTGGAGACCGGTTGGATGAGTGGATGTGTGTGCGCATGATGTCCGTGCATGGAATGGCGCGAAGCGAGCCGGACTGGCCCGCGCGTCGAGCGTGGACACACTCTATTACCTTCGCAAAAATTGATAAACGCACGGCGAATGGCAACAGAACCAATTATTATGGGGGAATGGATCTTCTCAAAGCGATGACCGTATTCGTGCGGGTGGTGGAAACCGGCAGTCTGACGGCAGCCGCGGTAGCGTGCGAGCTCTCGCCGACCATGGTCGGCAACCACCTGCAGGCACTGGAGACGCGGCTCGGCACGCGCCTCATCCATCGCACGACTCGCAAGCAGCAGGTCAGCGCGTTCGGGCAGGCGTATTACCAACGTTGCGTCGAGATTCTCGGGTTGATCGACGATTCGGAGCAGCTCGCGCTCGACCATCTTGCGACGCCGCGCGGCCGCCTGCGCGTCACCGCACCCATCGTGTTCAGCAACGAATGCCTGATTCCGGCGATCGCGGATTACTGCGCGCGTTATCCCGAGGTGAAGCTCGACATTGTCGCCACGGACGCACTCTCCGATCTTATGGACGATGGCTTTGAAGCGGCGATCCGTATCGGTGCGCTGGCCAACCCGGACCTGGTCGCACGGCCTCTCACGCCGTACAGGCTGGTGCTGTGCGCGTCGCCGGCTTATCTGAAGGCGCATGGCAGTCCCGCGACGCCCGATGAACTCGCGGCGCATCAGTGCCTGACGTATGCGTATCCGCCGCGTTCGGAATGGCACGCGGCACAGGCCGAATGGATCTTGCATGGACGGGACGGTCGCGCGAGCGTGCCAGTAGATGGCCGCCTGAAAATCGACAACGCCGAGGCGTTGCGCAAGGCTGTTTTGCGTGGCCTCGGTATCGCGATGCTGCCGGCAATTCTCATCGACGAAGATCTGCGCGCGAAGCGGTTGCGCAAAGTACTGCCTGAGTATTCGGCGCCCGAGCGACAGCTGAGTCTGCTTTATCTGCGCGAGCGGCAGATGTCGCTCAAGCTGCGAAGCTTCATCGATTTTGTGGTCGAACGGTTTGGCGCGGATGAGGACCGCTGAGTCTACGTTGCGGAGTGTCGCAGTCCTTCCGCCTTATCGACGGAGCACTCCTGCCGCAGATACTCGATGAAGCCCGACTGCACCGCTGTGCCGAGCCAGTCCGCCCGCACCGTGTAGCCGACCGCACGATCGGCTTCCGGCGTTTTCAACTCGAGCGCAACGATCTCGCTGCCCGGATAGGCCTCGCGAATCTGCGAACGCGATAGCAGTGTGATGCAATCGCTTTCCACCAGCATCGCCATCATCATCGCAAGAGAACTCGTCTCGACGACGACCGGCGGCCTGATCGGCAACCGCGCGAAGATCGAATCGATCACCGAGCGGCGCGGTACATTCTGCTGCGGGACGACCCACTCGTAATTGGCGATGTCTCGAGGCGCGATAGACTTTTTACGCGCGAGGCGATGCCCCTTACGCACCGCGACCACATACGGATCGGCAAACAGCTCGGTCTCCCGCACGGCTCCGGTGAGACGTGGCTCACGCAACCCGCCGACGATGATGTCGATCGTGCCCATCCGCAGATCACGAAGCAGCGCCGCGTGCGAGCCCTCATCGACAGTGACGTGCGCGGACGGATAGCGCTCGCGCAACCGCTGGATCACACGTGCGACGAGACGCGGCGGCATCAGCGGCAACACGCCGATCGCCACCTTGCCGCTCAATTGTCCCCGGGCGTATGCGATCTCCTCGCGCGCCTGCGCAATTTCATAGAGCGCGAGGCTCAGGCAGCGAGCGAATTCGAGTCCAGCGGCATTGGCCGACACGCTATGCACGCGTCGCCGATATAACGACACGCCGACCGTCTGCTCAATCTGCCGCGCCGCGCGATGCACGGCGGGCTGCGAAATGCCAAGCTGCTGTGCCGCTTCCGACGCCGATCCGGCGCGTGCGATCGCGATATGACAACGGACTTGCGTATCGGTCAGATGGCGGCAGACGTTGCGCGCATTCATGGCCGACGAATTTTGCCCCGTCAGGCCCATGACCGCGCGCTCCATCTGATCGAGCATGCGCCGTACGCGCCGTTGCAGTATCGCGCCTTGCGCAGTCAATTCGCAGCCGCCAAAACCCCGCTCGAAAAGCACGCCGCCGAAACTCGCCTCCAGCTTGCTGATTGCCAGGCTGACGGCCGGCTGCGTGCGGCCAGCGCGCGTCGCAGCCTGGCCGATGCCGCCTGCCTCGCACACTGCATCGAACAGAAATAAGCGCCTCAGCCGCGTCAGATCGTCGTCGGGCGATTCGTCCGGGTGCTTCGCCATCGCCTTCCCCATGCCCCGTGAAAGCCATCAGCTTAACTGGAATTTATGCCTTATGCCGAAGTTCGTATTAAGGGGTTTTGCTTCAGCAGGCTTACAGTTGAGGCCATTGGATCGAGACGTTTTCAGCAAGGAGCCCGTTTATGTCCGTCGTTATCGACACTCACACGCACGCCATTTCCCCGGATAAGCAGCGCTATCCGCTCGCGCCCGTCGGCGGTCACCAGTCGGAATGGTCGGCCAAACGCCCTGTCAGCTTCGAAGGCTTGCTTGCGTCGCTCGACGAGGCCGGCATTGACCGGGCGGTCGTCGTGCAGGCATCGACGGTTTATGGCAACGACAATAGTTATGTGGTCGACGCGGTGAGAAACCACCCGGACCGCTTCGCGGGCGTGTTTTCGATCGACGTGCTGGCAAGCGACGCCGTGACGCAGATGCAGCGCTGGCTCGACGCGGGCCTCTCCGGCCTGCGCCTGTTCACGACCGGCAGCACGATGCCGGGGCAAGCAGGCTGGCTCGACGACGAGCGCTCCTTCCCGGTGTGGGACTATGCGCAGCGCCATAACGTGTCGATCTGTTTGCAGATGACGGCACAGGGCATTCCGGCGCTGCTGAATATGCTGGCGCGCTTTCCGGATATCCGCGTGCTGCTCGATCACCTTGCGCGGCCCGACTTGGCGGGCGGCCCGCCGTATGAAGCCGCCGCGCCGCTCTTTAGCCTCGCTTCGCACGAGGGCGTTTATCTGAAGCTCACAAACCGCACGATCGCCGAAGCATCCCGCGGCGCGTCGACGCCCGACGCATTCTTTCCGCGTGTGCTCGACGCGTTCGGTGCGCATCGCATCGCATGGGGCTCGAATTTCCCGGCCGCCGAAGGCACGCTGCCGCAACTGCTTGCCGATGCGCGCAATAGCCTTGCGATGCTGCCCGCCGACGCGCGCGACGCAATCTTCGGCGGCACCGCGCGCGCGGTGTATCCGGTTCTCGCCGCGTGAGGATCGACTCAATGACACAAGAATATACGGACGCGAGCACTGAGATGCCACCGCTTGAATTGAAAATTGCATTGAAGACTTATCCGCACACGCGGCCGCTGAAAGATGGCGAACTGACCGATCCCAACGTGCAACTGATGTTCGAGGATATCGAACCGATTCACCGCGCCTTCGCACCGATGGCGCGCCGCCAGGCGTATGACGTTAGCGAAATGGCAATCGTCACGTATTTGCAGGCGAAAGCTTATAACAAGCCCGTCGTACTGCTGCCCGCTGTAGTCGCCGCGCGCTTTCAGCAAGGCTGCATTATTTATAATGCTCAACGCGGCAAGCTCGGCGTGAGCAACCTGGTGGGCAAGACAGTCGGCGTGCGCTCGTATTCGCAGACCACCGCAATGTGGGTGCGCGCGATTCTCGCGAACACCTATGGCGTGCCGCTCGAGGAAATCGACTGGGTCACGACCGAGGGCGCGCATCTGGAAGAGTATCGCGATCCGTCCTTCGTGCGTCGCGCGGAGCCGGGCAAGCAGCTATTGCCGATGCTGCGCGCGGGCGAGATCGACGCCGCCATCCTCGGCAACGATCTGCCCGACGAAGCCGGCCTTGAACCCGTGATCGACGATGCGGCCAGCGCCGATCTCGCGTGGTACGCGATTCATCGCTACGTGCCTCTGAACCACGTCGTGGTAGTGACGCAATCGCTTGCGGATACACATCCGCGAGCGGTGCGCGCAGTCTACGACCTGCTGTGCCGCGGCAAAGCGTCAGTGGCCTCGCACAACGCGGGCAAACCCGACAAGCTGCTGTTCGGCTACGACGCGTTGCGAGGCCCGCTTGAGGAAACAATCGCGTTCTGCGAGCAACAGCAACTGCTGCCGCGTAAGCTGAGCATCGACGAAATTTTCGCTGACAGCATCGATATTCTCGGCCGCATCGCGAGCTGAATAACGGCTCTTTCAACGTTTTCGAGCGGACTCCAGTTCGCCAAAGCTTCACCGCAGCCCATCGTGGATGGGCCTAAGCAAGGAGACACCATGAGCTTGCCTCGCACGGGCGCCATGAAACCGAAGCCACGTCCGCCGTTCTATCGCGACCTGTCATTCCAGGTGCTGGCCGGCATGGCGCTTGGAATCGCCACGGGCTACTTCTTTCCGAAGTTCGGCATTAATCTGCAGCCCGTCGGCGACGCCTTTATCCGCATCATCCAGATGCTGATCGGGCCGATCATTTTCTGCACCGTATGCAGCGGCATTGCGGGCGTCAAAGACTTCGGGAAGGTCGGCCGCGTCGCGATCAAGGCCCTCTTCTATTTCGAGGTGGTGACTTCTCTCGCGCTGGTGCTGGGGCTTGTAACGATCAACGTGCTGAAGCCGGGCGTCGGCATGAACGTCGACATGCATAGCGTGCACTCGGCCGCCGTCGATGCCTATGTCGCGAAAGCTCATCACGTTGTCACCACGAGCGACTTTCTGCTCAACGTCATTCCGCACACGGCGATCAGCGCATTTGCTGGCGGTGACGTCCTGCAAGTACTGTTCTTTTCGGTGCTATTCGCCTTTGGGCTGGCCGCAATCGGGGAACGCGCGCAGCCCGCGCTCGACTTCATCGATTCGGTATCCGGTGCGCTGTTCTGGGTTATCGGCCTGACCATGAAGATCGCACCACTCGCAGCGTTCGGCGCCATCGCCTTCACGGTGAGCAAATTCGGTTTCGGCACGCTGCTCTCGCTCGGCAAGCTAGTGCTGGAGTTCTATCTGACGTGCGCGCTTTTTTTCCTGCTGATCCTGTGGCCCATCGCAAAGGTAAACGGCTTCAGCCTTTTGCGCCTGATGCGCTATATCGGCGCAGAACTGCTTCTCGTAATCGGTACGAGTTCTTCAGAAACCGTGTTCCCACAACTGATCGACAAGCTCGAACGCCTTGGCTGCGAGAAGTCGGTGGTTGGCCTGGTGCTGCCAACTGCCTATACGTTCAATCATGACGGCACGTGCCTTTACTTCGCCGCAGCCGCCGTGTTTCTCGCTCAGGCAACCAATACACCGATGAACTGGCACGATCAGTTGGTGTTGCTCGCGGTGCTGCTGCTCACGTCGAAGGGAGCCGCCGGCGTGTCGGGCGCTGCAATCGCAGTGCTCGCTGCAACGCTGGCTGCGTCGAACACGATTCCGGTTGAATCCATCGCGCTGATTCTCGGCGTTCACAAGGCCATGTCCAGCGCGTTCGTCTTCACCAACATCGTAGGGAACAGCGTAGCCACTATCGTAGTGGCGAATTGGGAAAAGGCACTCGACCGCGTCGCCTTGCGCCATGAACTGAAGACGGGCTTCAACCCCGCCGAAACCGCGCACTCGCTCGAACAGCCGGGCAGCACTTCAGCCGGCCACTAACGCAGGACCGGCGGTACGTCCGCGTTGTGCCGGCCGGTCCCGGCGAGTAGATCAAAAGTAATCCCAATAGGCAATTTAATTAGGGTTACGTATCAAGCAGTACATTAAAAACACAACGAAAATCAGGAGACAAGCGATGGACAAGGTTTGGAAAATCATCGGATTGGGCATCTCGGCCACTGCGGGCGCATTGGCAACGAATCCCGCACACGCGCAAACGAGCGTGCAGTTATACGGAACGGTGGATGGCGGGATACGTCATCAGACCAACGCCGCAAAAGGCGGCGGCTCGGTGACGACAATGAACTCGAACGGCTACTACAGTTCGAACAAGCTCGACTTTCGCGCGAAGGAAGACCTTGGCGACGGCTGGAACGCGCATTTTCTGCTGGAAAGCGGCTTTAACGTCGGCAATGGCCAGTTCGATAACACGACAGGCACCGAATTCAATCGCCAGGCGTTTGTCGGCATCGGCCATACGAAATTCGGCTCGCTCGATCTCGGCCGGCAGTACACCATTGCGCATGACATCATCAGCATTTACGATCCGTTCGGCTTTCATTTCACGCCGATCATTCCGCTGACCACGGCCTCGGACGGTACTCGCAACAATAATGACCTCAAATACAAGAACACGTTCGGGCCGCTGCTGTTCGAAGTGGACAACTCCTTCGGCGGCGTGGCAGGCAATTTCAGCAGCGGCGCAGCGCGCGCCGTGGGCGTGAGCTATGCGACAGGTCCTGTTGCGATCGGCGGCGTCTATGGGCATCGCAGTGTACTGACTGGCTCGACCTATCTGGGCGACAGCTACTACATGGTCGGCGCCAGCTACAAGATCGGGCCGGTGCGTTTGTCGGGCGGTTTCATGTCCGAGGACTTGCAGAATCCAGCCACGCCCCACCAGGTAACGAACAATGGGTTCGGCGGCCTCTCGTGGACCATCACGCCGACTCTGGTTTTCCGCGGCAGCTACTACCAGACCACGGTAACGAACGACAAGTCCAGCCGGCGCGGACTCTCGGTGCTCTCGCTTGGCTACCTGCTGTCCAAGCGCACCACGCTCTACAGTGAACTCGACTACACCTCGTACAAGCATGGGGTGGTGAGCACGCTCAACCCGGCCGGCGTGAAGAGTCAGACCGCGTTCACCATCGGCATCGACCATTTGTTTTAAATGATCTGCTTCACCGAGTGCTTTCTTCGGAGGCGCCCAAGACGCTGCTGACTCAGACCTACTCGCTTCCATTCGATCGGATTGTTCAATGCCTCGAGATATCGACTATTGATATCGTGGATATCAATGCAGGCTCTGTGGCTGCCGCCTGTTAATATCTATCTCAACCATAGGCGCAGGCATGCAGCGCGCCGTTCCGGTCATACGAGCAATCGTCGATTCAGGCGTGCCACGACACGCACTACGAGATCATGCAACTCATTCGCGACGGCAATGTGCGCAAAGCCTGCACCGAACTGCGCAACCACATTCGAAGCACGGAGGACTCGTATATCCGTGCAAGCATCAGCGGAGAAGCGCCATGAAGCACGATCTTGTCCGTCTGCTCGGCGACATCGTCGGTAGCCAGTTCGTCTTTACGGGCTCGGCTGAAACGCGGCGCTTCCGCCAGGGATATCGCTATGGCAGCGGTCCACTATTGGCTGCTGTGCAGCCTGGCACATTGGTCCAGATGTGGCAGGCGCTAAAGGCGTGCCATGATGCGAATGTCATCGTCATTTGTCAGGCCGCCAACACCGGCTTGACCGGCGGATCGACGCCGGCTGCGGACGGCTACGATCGTCCGGTAGTCGTGATCAATACGATGCGGTTGCGCCGGCTCGACGTGATTCGCAATGGCGAACAGGTCGTTTGTCAGCCGGGCGTTACCCTGGACCAACTGGAAAGGCGTCTCGCACCGCTCAAACGCGAACCCCATTCTGTGATCGGATCGAGTTGCATCGGCGCGTCCGTGACGGGAGGCGTTTGCAACAACTCGGGCGGGTCTCTCATTCGCCGCGGTCCCGCGTTTACCCAGCTTTCGATACATGCCCGCGTCACAGCCGACGGCGAACTGAAGCTGGTAAACCACCTGGGAATCGATTTGGGCGATTCCGCCGAAGCCATACTTGGCCGCCTCGACGCAGGCGAACTGCCGCACGATGTTCCGCCAGCGATGGGACTTCTCGCGTCCGACCACGAATACAGCACCCACGTGCGGGATATCTCGGCATCGACTCCCGCGCGCTTTAACGCAGACCCGCGCCGCCTTTACGAAGCGTCGGGCTCGGCCGGACACCTCGCGGTTTTTGCCCTTCGGCTGGACACATTCGCGGCGGACGAGCGCACCCAGGTGTTCTACATCGGCAGCAATGATCCGGCCGAGCTCGAATCAATCCGCCGCGATATTCTGGGCGGTTTCCAGAGTCTGCCGATAGCAGGCGAGTATATGCACCGTGGCGCGTTCGATATCAGTCGCCGCTACGGGAAGGACATGTACCTTTACATTCGGGCTTTCGGCACCGACAAAGTGCCGCTAGCCTTTGCGGCGAAGAGCCGCTTCGACGCCATGACCGAGAAGATGGGTCTTGGTACGGCCATCAGTGACAGACTGCTGCAGGCAGCGAGCCGGCTTTTGCCCGAGCATCTGCCGCGGCGACTCATCGAGTACCGCGATCGCTTCGAGCATCACCTGTTATTGAAGATGGGCAATGAAGGTGTAGACGAAGCGCGTACTTATCTGAAGTCGCGCTTTCCGACGGCTCAGGGCAACTACTTCGAATGCACGCGAGAAGAAGGCGACGCGGCGTTTCTCAACCGCTTCACGATTGGTGGCGCAGTGGTCCGCTATCGGGCCGTTCATTCTCGAACCGTCGAGGACATCGTGGCGCTCGACATCGCGCTGCCGCGTAATGCAACCGACTGGTTCGAACAGTTGCCGCAGCATATTTCGAAGGACATCGAATTCACCATGTATTGCGGCCACTTCTTCTGCCATGTGCTGCATCAGGAATATCTGGTGAAGAAGGGTGTGGACTGCGACCGCATCAAGGACGACATTCTCGCCCTACTCGCCGCGCGCGGTGCGGAGTATCCGGCCGAGCACAACGTCGGCCATCTGTATGAGGCGAAGGAGTCGCTCAAGCAGTTCTACGAGGAACTGGATCCGACTAACTCCTTCAATCCCGGTATCGGGAAAACCTCGCGGCTCTTCAACTGGGGAAGATCGCCGTATCGCTGCGGTTGCGAGGATCGGCCCGCAGTAAGTCAGCAGACGCTCTAGCGTAGCGTTACGCGAAGACCACCAGATTTTTTGCGCGCAAGGACGGTGCTGCCGACCTTGCGCCGGCCCTTGCGTGCGCAAGTCGCTCACACACCCAGAATCCTGCCGACCGTTTCGTTAAATTCGGCCGTGGCATCAGCGATCGCCTGGTCGGCCTCGTCGTCGAGGTTGTCGACGTTCTCGTCGATCACCTCCTGCAGGCTCAGGTAAGCCGCGATGATGCTGTCCAACTGGTCGCTCGCGGCCCGGGCGTAGACGGCCTCGCCAAGCGCCTCCATGAAATCGCCGCGACTTCCTCCGATCAGGCCATCCGCGTTGTTTTCCAGGTCGTCCTTGAACTGTTCGACGTCTGCCATGCTTTTCTCCAGAAGGTCAGGTGCAGCGTTGCCGGAATGAGCGTTCGCACGCAAGGCGCGCGCCTGGTCGTACAGTCTCGCGACCCGTCACGCCGGCGACGCGCGCGGACCTTGTTGCGTCCTTGCATGCCGATAAGCGCCCAAAAGAAAGTTTGACAAACCATCTTTAGATATATATCTTACGACACATCTTAAGACATAAATGGAGGACGCAAGATGCGTCATCACCATCGTTTTGACCGCCGTCACGGCGCGGATCACGCTTCTTTCGACGCCGGCTTCGAGCGCCCCTCGCTCCATGCGCTGTGGCACGCGTTCGCTCATCACCACGCAGTTCGCAGCGAAGACGCCGAGCGCGTCGGCAGCGCGCATCGCTTTTCGCCCTGGGCGTTCTGGCATGCAATCGGACGTCATCACGAGCATCGCGGCGGACGCGGCGGGCGCGGTCCGTTCGGCGGCAGCCCTGGCGGCTTCGGCGGCGAAGGCGATGGCTTCCCGCGCGGCCGCAAGTTCAGTTCCGACGATCTGCAACTGCTGCTGCTCTCGCTGATCGACGCGCAACCGAGCCACGGCTACGAGCTCATCAAGGCGCTGGAAACGCGTTCTAACGGCTTCTATAGCCCGAGCCCCGGCATGGTGTACCCGGCGCTCACGTACCTCGAAGAACTCGGCTACGTCACCGTGCAGCTCGAAGGCAACCGCAAGCGCTACGAACTCGCGCAAGCCGGACGCGAGTACCTCGCGGCCAACCGCGAGCGCGTCGAGTTGATGCTCGCGAAGCTGAGCCACATCGCGCGCAAGATGGACTCGGTGCGCCGCGCGTTTGCCGGTGAAGAACCGGCCGACGTGAGCGAAGGCGGCTGGCTGCCCGAGCTGAACGCCGCGCGCCGCGCGCTGAAAAATGCGCTGCTGCGCCGGGACAACGCATCGGCGGAAGAACAGCGCCGCATCGCCGCGATCCTGATGCGAGCCGCGAAGGAAATCGAAGGCGAACAGGATTCGGGCAGCGGCAAAAGCGGTGATGCGGCCACTGCGTGACATCGACATCGACACTTCGACCAGACAGGAGTAACAACTCAATGCCGACTCAAGAAAAACGACCCGACCTCGCCGTAGAGCGCGTGCGCCATCCGCTCAGGTTCCGTCTGCTGCAAGTGAAGAAAGTGCAGGCGCTCACGCCGCATCTGATCCGCGTGACCTTCACGGGCGAAGACCTGCACGACTTCGTGTCCGCTTCGTTCGACGATCACATCAAGGTCTTCTTCCCCGAACCGGGCGCCGACAAACCGGTGCTGCCGCAAGCCGGCCCGGACGGTCCCGTGTTCCCCGAAGGACGTCGCCCGACGGCGCGCGATTTCACGCCGCGCCGCTTCGATCGCGACGCGCGCGAACTCGATATCGAATTTGCGATGCACGAAGCCGGTCCCGCGGCAACGTGGGCGGCGCAGGCGAAAGCCGGCCAGTACCTGGGCATCGGCGGGCCGCGCGGCTCGCTCGTGATCCCCACCGCTTTCGACTGGCACCTGCTGATCGGCGACGACACCGCCCTGCCCGCCATCGCGCGCCGCCTCGAGGAATTGCCGGCCGGCAAGCGCGTGGCCGCAGTGATCGAAGTGGCCGATCCGTCGGCTCGCATCGAATTCAGAACCGAAGCCGAACTGCACCTCGTGTGGTGTTATCGAAGCGAACGCGAAAGCGGAAGCGGAAGCGAACACTGCGCGCGCGGCGAGGCGTTGCTGCAAGCGGTGCGCGCAACCTATCTGCCGGATGACGGCGAAGGTTATGTGTGGGCCGCGGGCGAATCCGCGACGATTCGCGCGATTCGCTATCACCTGTGCACCGAACGCGGCGTCGACAAGTCGCGGATTCGCGCGGCAAGCTACTGGAAACAGGGCGCCGTAGCGGTGCATGAAACCATCGACGACTAGGCCATCGGCGACTAAAAGACGACCAGGAGACGATCCCGGCACCACGTGCCGGCAAAGACCCGTGCTTTTCTCGACTTCGCGATCGAACGAAAACTGCACTAGAAACAGGTCGCCACTCAACTCACAACGGCGCCTCAATCATCGAATAAGCGCGCCGATCTTCTCTCCCTATTGCTCTGCCGGCATCTGTTGATCGTAGGCTTTTTGCGCCTGATCGATCTCATGCAAATGCTTGATCGACCATTCATAGACCGCTCCGAACGGAACCTGCAGGGTACGCCCGAGTTCTGTGATCGAGTATTCCACCGCGACCGGCGAAGTATTGAGCACATTCCGCGCGACGAGGCCATTGCGTTCGAGACGCCTCAACGCCTGCGTAAGCGCCTTATGCGTGATTCCTTCCAGCCTGCGCTTGATCTCGTTGAAGCGAGTTGGCTTCCTGGTCAGCAGCGTGAGAATCATCACTGACCACTTGTTCGCCACCTGATCGAAAAACGAGCGTGCGGCGCAATCCGCAAAGAAAACCTCGTCAACCTCGCAAGTCATGTCGGTATCTTCCTGTATATCTGCGCACCTGAAGGTGCGTAATTGACCGTAGATATCCAATGTATAACATGGAGTCCGGTCAATTGCTTGGAGCTCGGCGTCACACAGCCCAGCGAGCCAGGCGTTTGATGTACTCGTGATAAATAAGGATAGCGAATGAAAATGATGGAACACGAACTGTCTCGACGCGACATGCTGAAGGTCGCCGGTGCGGCAGCGATTGCGACCACTCTCGGGAACCATGAAGCCTTTGCTGCAACGAAATCGCCGGCCACACTGTTCGCGACCGAGGTAGGTACGGGAAAGAACGTCATGTTTCTCCACGGCTGGACTTGCGATTCGCATGACTGGAGCTGGCAACTGCCGCTCTTCGAAAGCAGGTATCGCGTCGTCGCTGTCGATCTGCGCGGGCATGGCAGATCGGAGCTGATGCCGCCCGGCGCTTATACGCCCGCCGACTACGTCGCGGACATCGAGGCATTTATCGCAACGAGGTATCCCGGACAGAAGTTCGTTCTCGTCGGGCATTCGATGGGTGGCCAGATCGCAGCCCGACTTGCCGCGAAGCGCCCGGATCTGGTCAGCGCGGTGGTGTCCGTCGATGGCGCGCTCGGTTTTTCCGGCGCCGCCGCCGAACTTTTTGCGAAAACCACGCATGATTTGAATGCGGGCGATCCTGGCATCGTGGTCCCGGCCTTGTTCCAGCTTGTCTATGACCGCATCACTGAGCCGGCATTCAAGCGTTGGCACGCGAGGCGCGTCCAGGGCATGCCAGTGCATGTCGTGCGCGAGTCGTTCGGTCCGCTGTTCTTCGGCAACGATCAGGTCGGCATTGGAGAAGCGAGCGCAACGTTGTGCAAGAGCCTTACCGTTCCCTTCTATCAGATGTGCCGCGACCCCGAGCAGGCGAACCGCATGCGCTCCTGGTTCTCGCATCCGAAATCGAAGGTGGATGTATGGACCAGCACAGGCCATTGGATCATGCAGGATCGCGCGGACGACGTGAACACCGCGATTACCGCATGGATCGACGCCCTATAGCCAACGGCCTTTGCCAACTCGAATCCGGAGAACCCGATGCCCGATCTCGACATTCTGCTCACCTCTTATCGACTCAATGCCCTCACCGTGCCTAACCGGGTAGTCATGGCTCCGATGACACGGTCTTTCTCCCCAGGCGGCATACCGGGCGCCGACGTCGCCGCGTACTATCGGCGACGTGCGGCGCACGGCGTCGGTCTCATCATCACCGAAGGAACCGGTGTTGGTCGCGCGGCCGCGCTCGACGATCCGGACGTCCCGCGCTTTCATGGCGAGGCGGCGCTGGCCGGCTGGAAGAAAGTAGTCGACGAGGTCCACGCGGCTGGTGGACGCATTGCGCCGCAACTGTGGCACGTGGGACATAAACCTTCGAATGGAGCGGGCGAGCGGGCGTTGTCCGCTCATCGCTACGAGAGCCCATCGGGCCTCTCCATAACCGGCGAACGCGTGGCTCAGCCGATGAGCGAGTCAGACGTCGCGGACACAATCGACGCATACGCGCGAGCCGCAGCGGATGCAGAACGGCTCGGCTTCGACGGCGTCGAACTGCACGGCGGGCATGGCTACCTGATCAATCAGTTTTTCTCGGAGGATCTCAACCAGCGCGGCGACCGATATGGCGGAGCGACGCTCGTCGAACGCTCACGCTTCGCTGTGGAAGTGCTGAAGGCGATCAGGTCGGTGGTGACACCGGGGTTTCCAGTGATTCTTCGCCTCTCGCAATGGAAGCCGAAGGACTTCCGCGCACGGCTCGCGGGGACGCCAGCAGTGCTCGAAGAGTGGCTTGGCCTGCTTGTGGATGCCGGCGCGGATGCTTTGCACCTCTCCCAGCCGGCCTACTGGCAGCCCGCGTTTCCCGAAGCCGACGCAAACCTGAACCTGGCCGGCTGGGCGAAAAAAGTCACGGGCGTCACAACCATTACAGTGGGATCGGTGGGACTTGGAAGCGACGTCTACGACTCCTTTGCGGGCAAGGACGCGCAATCCGCTCCGCTGGACGACCTGTTAGCGCGACTGGAACGAGGAGAGTTCGATCTGGTAGCGGTCGGACGCGCGTTGCTAAAGGACGCGGCATGGCTCGAGAAGATCCGGCAAGGGCGCGTCGACGAGATTGGGAACTTCACCCCGGACGCTTTCTCGACCTTGGCCTAGGAAACCGCTGATGGCACCGGCCTGGAACCATACTCAATCGGGCGGAGTTGCAGGGGGTCGGTCATCTGACCGATGCCGCCGGAACGAGCAAGATGCGATGCTTACCACCGATCCTAACCAGACGGAGCATCCATGTCATTTCGTTTCCAAGTTGTCGTTTCACTAATCGCGCTGGCGTTCGCCAACGCATCGTTCGCACAGACTTCCGCTGACAAGCCTGAACGGATCAGGGGCACCATTCAGTCGTACTCCGGCGGCGTGCTCCAGGTGCACCGGCGTAGCGGCGAAACGGTCGGCATTGCAGTAGTCGATGCAAGCGGACTGAATGCGGTGAAAGCCATACAGCTTTCCGATATCAAACCCGGCGCCTATGTCGGAGCCGCTGCGATGCCCCGCGCGGACGGCAAGCTGGAAGCGAAGGAGGTTCTGGTATTTCCCGAAGCCGCACGCGGGATGGCAGAGGGCCATTTTGCATGGGACCTCGGCGCTGGCAGCTCGATGACGAACGCCAACGTCGACACCATCGTGCAAGGTACAAGCGGCCGTGACCTGAAGCTCTCGTACAAGGGTGGCACCAACACGGTCACCGTGCCTGCGAACGCACCGGTAGTGACGCTCATTCCCGCGACGCGCGACGAACTGACTGCGGGCAAGCGGGTGTTCGTGGTGGCAACGCACGGCAAGAGCGGTGCGTACAACGCTGTGCAGATCATCGTCGAAAAGGATGGCGTGGCTCCGCCGATGTAAGGCGGTTCGAGCCGCGGTTCGCCCGCCGATTGCGGCGGTCAACCAGCGGCTCGCGCATCGCCGGTCGACGGGTGCGATCGTGACAATCAGGAGAAGTTGCTATGAATGAACGCCAGATGAGTGGCATAGCCGCTCGCGACGAATGGTGGCTCATGCGCTATTACTTCGTTCGGACTGCGTTTTCCGCGCTGTGGGTCGCGCTCGCTTTTTCGGTCGGGCAGCGTTCTCCGGAGGCGACGGCAGTGCTGCTGTTCGTCTATCCCGCGTGGGATGCGCTTGCCAATTACTTCGATATGTCGCGCAGCGGCGGAATGACCGAGGGCCGCACTCAGGCAATCAACGCCGTCATCAGCGTGGCCGCGGCGGTGGCGGTCATCGTGGCCCTGAATGCGCGCATGCAGTGGGTGCTCGGCGTCTTCGGGGTATGGGCGATACTCTCCGGGCTCCTGCAACTCGGCACCGCTATGCGGCGCTGGAATCGCTTTGCCGCGCAATGGGCGATGGCTCTCAGCGGTGCGCAGTCGGCGCTGGCAGGCGCGTATTTCATCGTGCAGGCTCGCGCGCCCACGCCGCCGGCAATCTCGCGGGTGGCTGCGTATGCCGCGGTGGGCGCGATCTACTTTCTGGTGTCGGCGTTATGGCTATACGTGCGTCGACTGCGCCGCGAGACCGCGTGACTGTGTCGTCGATCCCCGCATGCTGCCGCCGGCTTCGCGTGATCGACGCGACGGGCCCCGCCGGTTCAGACGCCGCGCGACATGCGCCGGCGTCAGGCCACCTCCGCGATCATCGCCCTGACTTCCCGAGCCGCCTCGCGGCGCAGTGCGCCGAGGTCGACATCCGGCAGCACGTCGTTTCGCACGATGCATTGACCCGCGCAGAAGAGCGCGGCGAGTTCGGGGCGCCCGCCCGAAACCACCGGCCCTATCGCCACGTCATGCAGGCCGAAGTAGCGCGGATCGTCGAGCCGGTAGACGGCGATATCCGCTTGCGCGCCCACCTCGATCCTGCCGACGCCTTCGAGCCCGAGCACGCGCGCGCCGCCCGCCGTGCCCCAGTGCACGACCTCCTCCACCGACGCCGCATCCGCTCCGCCTTCGAAGCGCCCTCCCCGATATTCGGGCTGTGCCGCCATGCCGCGCCGGGCCCGTTGCGCAAGCCACGCCATGTGGACTTCGGAGATCATGTCGGCGGCTTCGTTTGAGGCCGCGCCATCCACGCCGATCGAAACCGGCACGCCCGCATCCGCCAGTTCACGTACCGGCGCAATCCCGCTGCCTAGCCGTCCGTTCGATTGCGGACAATGCGCAATGCCGGTTCCGGTCGCGGCGAGCAGATCGATCTCGCTGGCATCGAGCTTGACCAGATGCGCATACCACACGTCTTCGCCGAGCCAGCCGTGCTCGCGGCAAAACTCGACCGGCGTGAGCCGGTGCATCGCCTGCGCACTGTCCTGATAGTTGACGGTCTCCGAGAGATGGCTGTGCAGACGCAATCCGAGCCTGCGCGCCTCGCCCGCAATCGAGCGCATCTCGGCAGGAGAGACGGAAAACAACACCGTGGTCGGCGCGGCGACCACGCGGCGCATCGAATGCGGCGAGGCGTCGTGAAAACTGGAGGCGAGACGTTGGAGATCGCTCATGAAGGCATCGATCGATTCGGGACGCATCGCGGTGGGCAGTCCGGCTTCGAGCTGACGCGTGCGCGTCGCGCCGCCGCGCAGCAGCACGAAGCGCACGCCGAGCTTCTGCGCTTCCTCGAACAGAATGGCCGAGCTGTCGAACGGCATGTCCGGGTAGTACACGTAGTTGTGGTCCGCGATGGTCGTGCAGCCCGAGCGGACCAACTCGATCATGCCGATGCGCGCAGCGAGCCGGAAGCGCTTTTCGTCGAAGCGGGCGCGATACCGGTATGGCGTAGCCGCGAGCCACGGCGTGAGCGATGCGTTGATGCCCGCCGGGTCGCCCTTCAGCAGCGCCTGAAACAGATGATGATGAGTGTTGACCCACGCGGGATAGACGACGCAGTCGGTGGCGTCGACGATCGCTTCGCCGGGCATCGGGGCAAGCGCGCCGACGGCCCGAATGCGCGTGCCTTCGATACGGATATCCGGGCCGGCCGCGCGCGCCGGTTCGTTTGCGCCGCCGCCCGTCATGATGGCCGCCGCGTTTCGAATCAGAGTAGTCGTCATGCGGTGTCGTTCCTCATAGTTCGCTTTCATGCCAGCCGCGCAAGCCCAGGCGCGAGACCCAGACGGTGATGCCGAACAGCACTACGCCCGTGACGGTAATCAGCATCAGCGCGGCAAAGAGGCGCGGAATGTTCAACTGGAAGCCTGCCTGCAAGATCTGATACGCGAGCCCGGAGCCGGTGCCGCCCGTGCCCGCGACGAATTCCGCCACCACCGCGCCGATCAGCGACAAGCCGCTCGATATGCGCAGTCCGCCGAAAAAATACGGCAGCGCGCTCGGAACGCGCAGGCGCGTGAGCGTCTGCCAGCGCGTCGCGCGATTGATACGGAACAGGTTGACGAGCCCCGGATTGACGCTGCGCAAACCCAGCGCCGTGTTCGAGATGATCGGAAACAGCGCGACCAGCGTTGCGCAGATCACCAGCGCGAAGGTCGTGTCCTTCACCCAGATAATGATGAGCGGTGCGATGGCGACAATCGGCGTCACCTGCAGCAGGATCGCATACGGAAAAAAGCTCGCCTCGATCAGCGGACTCTGCGCGAACACGAGTGCGATCGCCACGCCGAGCACCGTTGCGAGTGCAAAGGCCAGCAGCGTGATCCTGAGCGTGGCAAACAGCGCGGCGAACAGCATCGGTGCATCGACAACAAGTTGCCGCGCAATGTCATGCGGCGCGGGCACCAGATAGACGGGCACGTCGAAGACGGCGCACGCCGCCTCCCACATCGACAGCATCAGCACGCCGACCACCCACGGCGCGAGCGCCTTCATCGCGCCGGGACGCTGCAACAAGGGCCTGCGCGGGTTGACGGCTTTCCGCTCGTTCGCGGCGGCCCGGTTGACAATGGTTTCGCTCGTCATCGTTACGCTCCTTGCAGTTGATGCGCGTCGGAGATCAGATCCGATAGCGTCTTGCAGTGCGCCAGAAACGGCGCGGACACGCGATACGCTTCGTCGCGTGCCTCCTTGCCGTCAATGGGCACGTCGGCGATCACGCGCCCCGGGCGCGCCTGCATCACCACCACGCGGCTCGATAGATACACCGCTTCGTAAATGCTGTGCGTGACGAACACCACCGTCATGCCGCGCGACTGCCAGAGCTTGCGCAGATCGGCATCGAGCTTGTTGCGCGTGAATTCGTCGAGTGCGCCAAACGGTTCGTCGAGGAGCAACAGGTCGGGCTCGGTGACGAGCGCACGCGCCAGCGACGCGCGCATCTGCATGCCGCCCGACAACTCGCGCGGACGCGCATCGCCGAAGCCCGCCAGACCCACGTTGGCGAGCGCATCGGCCACGCGCGCGTCGGCTTCCTTGCGCGGCACGTGTGACAGATCGAGCGGCAACCGGACGTTCGCGGCAATGCTGGCCCACGGCATCAGCGTGGCTTCCTGGAACACCATCGACATGCGGCGCCCCTTCGTGCGCACCGTGCCGGTCATGGCGAGCGGCTGGCCCCACCAGCGCATGTGGCCGTGCGTGGGGCTTTCGATGCCCGCGAACATCTTGAGCAGCGTGCTCTTGCCGCAGCCCGACGGACCGAGCAGCGAGACGAACTCGCCCGCGCCGATATCGAGCCGCACGTCGGTAAGCGCGGTGGTGCCGTTCGCATAGATCTTGTCGACGCGCTGCACCGAGAGCGCCGGATTGTGCTGTTCGTTCATGGCTCACGCCTCCGCATCGATACGAAACACTTCCTTCTCGCCGTGATCTTCCAGCAGCTTGAGCAGCATGCGGCGCATCAGCAGGCCGGGCTGGTCGGAGACCATGTGGCATTCCTGCTGACGGCTCACGTCGATGCAGGCGTCGTAATCGGTGGCTTCGAGAATCTCGCGGTCTTCGTCGGTGATCGGGCGGTCCCAGTCGATCAGCGCCTGTGTCGAGCATTGCTCTTCGGTGTCGTTGCGATAGAGCCATTGCACGAGCATCATCGTTTTATCGTCGATGGGCGTCGCGCAGTTATAGATGATGTGGTGAATCCCACTCGCCGGATACATGCAGCCGAAGCGCCGCGCGAAGGGCATGAACCAGCGGTTCACGAGATGCCGCTCGGTGATGTCGTCGGTCGTGCCGGTAATGCGAAAGCTCGCCTGCGGATTGCGGATAGGCACGCGCGTCTCCGCTTCGAAGCCCCATTCGCCTGGACGGAATTCGTATTTCGACGGCCTGGGCTGATCGAACAGGCCGAAGTTCGACTTATGCACGAAGCTGAAGTGCGCGTTGTCGAACGAGTTCTCCATCATGCGCAAGGGGCTCGTGTTCCACTGCTCGTAGAACTGCAAAATGCGGCGGTAACCGGGCGCCGTCTCTTCGGGAAACTCGGGAATGGGCTGCAGCGGCTCGTCAAGCGCGACCCACGCATAACCGTAGCGTTCCTCGCAGCGGTACGACTGCACGACGGCACGCGAGGGAATCTCGCCCGCGCCGTTCTGCGGAATCTTCACGCACTGGCCGGTGCAGTCATAGGTCCAGCCGTGATAGCCACAGGCGATGTTGCCGTCTGAATCCACGAAGCCCTTGGAGAGCTTCGCCGTGCGATGGCAGCAGCGGTCGCGCAAGGCGTGCGGCTTGCCGCCCGCTCCTTTCCACAGCACGATGTTTTCGCCGAGCAGCGTGAACGGCTTGGGGCCATCGTCGAGATGGGACATGGGAACCACTGCGTACCAGAAGCGGCGCAGCACTTTTTGACGGGTGACCAGCATAATGTTGTTCCTCGATTTGTGTGGGCGCTTTGCCGGATGCGCTTAAGGCATCACCTTCAAGGCATCACCTTTAAGGCATCACCTTCGCGTTCTGCACATACTTCAGCGTGTAGGCGCTTTTATAGTCCGTGCCCGGCTTGAGCAGCTTCGCTGACACCATGTAGTCATAGGTCTTCTTCCAGCGCGCATCGGTCATCGCGCCGATGCCGAGCGTGGCCGCATCGCCGCCGGTCACGAGCTTGAGCGTCTTCAGTTGCGCGACGCCGAACGCGAGTTGCGCATCGGTCATCTCCGGGTTGTCCTTTCTGATGAGTTCGTTGCCCGGCGCAGGATTGGACAGATAGCTCTTCCACCCTTCCATCGAGGCCTTCACGAAACGCGCGACCACGTCCGGCTTCGCGTCGATGCTCTTCTTCATGCCGACGATGGTCGTGTTGTAGGGCGGATAGCCGTCGTCGGCGAACAGGAAAAAGTGCGTCTTGACGTTGGCGCGTTCCGCCTGAAACGGCTCGGAAGACGGATAAGCCTGCATCGCGACGTTCCTGTCGACAAAGAACGGTTGCAGGTTGAAGGTGTAAGGACGCGTCTGGCCGTCGGTGTAGCCGTACTTTTCCTTGAGCCACGGCCACCACGAGGTGCGGCCCGAGCCGGCGACCAGGATCGTCTTGCCTTTGAGGTCGCCGAGGCCTTTCACGTCGTCGTGTGTGAGCATGCCTTGCGGGTCGAACTGGAACGAAGCGGCGACGGTCTCGACAGGAATGCCTGCCTCGATCGAGGACAGCACCTGAAAGTCATAGCCGAGGATGAAATCCGCCTGCCCGCCCACCAGCAGTTGCATGCCGTTGACCTGCGGGCCGCCCATCCTGATGGTGACGTCGAGTCCGGCTCTCTTGTAGAGGCCGGTGGCGACAGCCTGATAGAAGCCGCCGTGCTCGGCCTGCGCGTACCAGCTTGTGAGGACGGTGATGTGGTCGTCGGCGTGAGCGGCAAGCGTGGCGAGACCGAGAACAGCGGTGCAAAACAGGCGACGAATGAAACGCATGAATGGCTCCCGAATGAGGACATTGGAAGACCATGAGGACGTTCGAAAGTCAGGGGCGATACTGCGTGTCCTGTCGTTGAAATCGGGCGATTTCATTCGAACGCCGACATAGTCGACGTGGGTGCGCGATGCACCCCAGGAGCAATGCCCCACGCCGAAGCGAACCGTTCGCCCGGCGCTAGCCGCTTATACTCCGCACGACGGTTATGCGAGAAGCGTGCCAGGCGATCGAGGCCATGAAATGTGGGCTTACGCCTGGCCGAATGCATGGCCGCATGCGTCGTCGCGGGGCATCCGCGCCCCGCGATCGCGCACGACAGCACCGTGAGTGTGGATTTAATCGGGACTCACGCAAAACATTAATAGGCGCTTAGACGAATCACACCTCTTCTCCATATAAGGCATGATTGTCGAAAACGCGTGCAACACTGAATCAAAAGATCCGGCAATATGACCCTTCACTCCCGGAGTTCGAGATTGAATCCATATTTCTATCGCTTTTGTACTGAACCGTACCCGAATGAGCAACGATTTGAAGTATGGCGTGACGAGGTGAACGCGATATTCGACGTCGATATCGAAAAGTCGGTTTCTTCCAGTTTCAATTACGATCTTTCCACTGGCTATATCGGCTCTCTATTGATGGGTTGCGGCACCTGGGCCGGGCAGCAGGAACCGGTCGCCTATGGCGTAAAGCGGTCAGCGCAAATGATCCGCAGGGACGGCCTCGATCATTTTTATCTCTGCCTCGGCATTACTCATTCTCTATCCGGATATGCGGCTCGCACGCCGATCGAAGCAGAGCCGTCGAAAATCTATGTACTCGATCTGGCCCGCGAACTCGATTCCGAAATCGTAGCCGGTGACACGGTTATTCTGACGATCGCCCGCGATCTGCTCGAGCCGCGCATCCGCTCGGCGAATCTGCATGGCGCCGTGCTGCAAGGCCCGATGAGCGCCCTGCTCGGCGACCACATGATTTCGCTGCGGCGCCAGTTGCCGTACCTGTCGCCCGCCGACATGCCCTATATCGAGCAGGCGACGCTGGCGATGGTCTCGGCGGCGCTGGCGCCATCGGCACAAACGCTCGCCGATGCCGAAAACGAGATCAACCACGCGCTGCTGGTCCGCGTGCGCCGCTATATCGATGCGAATCTGACGGCCGCGCAGCTTTCTCCGCAGCAGATCTGCCGCGACGTGGGCATTTCGCGCGCTCATCTGTACCGGCTGTTCGCGCGCGAGTCCGGCGTCGCCGCGTATATCCAGCAGCGCAGGCTGGCAAAAATCCGCGAGATACTGGAAAGCCCGAAGGGCCGGAAACAGCGGCTTTCCACGCTGGCGTTCCAGTACGGTTTCAAGAGCGAGTCGCACTTCAGCCGTAGCTTTCGCCAGGCGTTCGGCTGCTCGCCGAGCGACGCCCGCGAGCGGGGCGCAGCGGAACCTGCGCAGCCAGCCGCGTCGCGCCGCGGCGGCCACTCGCCAGGCTCGCTGCGCGACGTGCTGGACAAGCTCGACAAGTGAACATGCACTGAGACGCACAGACAAGTAATAGAGACGCTCAGGCAAAAGCGCGCAACGCGCAACTGCTACTATTTTTCCGCCTGTCTTAGTTATGAAGATACGCGTCAGGAAGACCCAACGCTAACCTCGGCTTGCGTTTCCTGGCGCGAGTTCACAATCAGAACCGGGGATCACAAATGGGGTATCGCCAATTGGCGCCATCGGCCGTCCTGATTCTGGCGGCCTGTGCGCATGATCAGTCGGCGAGTCAGTTCGTGCGCATTTGCGACGACAGTGGATGTGCCGAGCGGCCAAAAAGTCAGATTGCCTTAGACGCTTCGCGCAACGGCCACGATTCGGCCGAAACAGATTCGGACCGGCGCATCGCCGCGCTGGTAAAAGCCGGGGAGACCAACCCGCGTGCAGCTTACGACCTGGGCCTGCGTTATTTTCGCGGCGACGGCGTGCGTCAGGACAGTTATCAGGCGCTCAAATGGATGCGCAAGGCGGCCGAAGGCGGCGACCTGCAAGCACAGAAAGCACTGGGCCGTTTTTATCTGTTCGGTCTCGAAGAGATGGGACCCGATCCTCGTGAGGCCGAGAAGTGGCTGATGATCGCATCGGAACGCGGCGATAAGGAGTCGGGAAAACTACTCGCGCAAGCGCGAGCGGCCAAGCAATCCGATCAGGATTACTACCGGTGGCAGACAGAGGCGCGTGCGCTTTACGGCAACTGGTATGCCGATTATCCCTACCAGGGCTATTGGCAAGGCCGGGGCTGGTACTGGTATTGACGCATCTGGAAAAGAACATATCCGCTCGGCCATCTCATTGATATTCCGTCAACTGCATCACGCATCCTCCAAGAACATCAAAACATGAAGCTCAATTCGACATATCGGAGCGCCAAGGGCGTCTTCTCGATCATTTTGATCGGATCTCTAAGCGCCTGCGGGGGCATGGTATCCACTGGCGGACAAAGCGCGGGTGTCTCCGGTGCAGCCGGTGGCTCGACAAGCGCGGGCGCCGACGAAACGCTCGAGCGCTGCAAGGCGCCGCTCGGCACGATTGCAGTCGACGACGGACGCAATGCAGACTGGTTCGGTCCATTCGGCAGCGCGACTCAGGTCACGACGATCGAACCGCTGCTGCGTCTTGCAGTACAACAATCGAACTGTTTTGTGATCACGTCGATCGGCAATCAGAAGACCGATGCACGGCTGTCGCGCATCACGGGTTTGCAGCGCAATTCCGGCGAGTACCGCGCCGGATCGAAACAGCAGAAAGGTCAACGGGTCGCGGCAGACTACTACATGGAACCGCAGATCATTATCAACGACTCGGCGATTGGCGGCGTCAGCGGCGTGCTGGGCGGGTTGATCGGCGGCAATGCGTTGGGCAAGATCGCGGGCGGCATGCAGTCGAAGGCGTCGGTGGTCACGCTGACGCTCTTCGATGTGCGTTCGGCGCTGCAAATATCGGCGGCCGAAGGCAACTCGACCGCGACCAACTATGGCGCGGCGTTGGCCGGCCTCGGCGGCGGCGCAGGAGGCGGACTGAGCGGATTCTCAAGGACGCCGGAAGGCAAGGCGACGGTCGCGGCGTTCATCGACGCATACAACAAGATGGTCGTCGCGCTCCGTAGCTACAAGGCACAGGACGTCAAGGGCGGCCTGGGAAGAGGCGGACAGTTGCAGGTGAACTGATCGCGTTTTCCGTTCCGTTATGCCGCGTTCGCCGCTCCGGTCATCGCGGCTCATGGTTGGTCGTGAATCTGGCTGGTGCATCAGTTCGTATCGACACCCAGATCGCCCAGCGGATGCGCTTCCCGCTTCCACGGCGAAGTCAGAAAATGCCTGACCCGCTCGGGCCGGACTTCGGCGAGCGTGGCCGGCGCCCAGCGTCCCTTGCGGTCCTTGTCGATCAACTGCGCGCGCACGCCTTCGCAGAAATCGCCCTCCTCGATCGCGCGCTTGACGATGCCGAGCTCCATCCGGAAGCATTCGGCGAGTGTCATCTGCCGGCCGCGCAACAACGCCTCGCGCGTCACGTAAAGCATGGTCGGCGAGTGCGCGACGAGCGCATCGTAGGTGGATTGCAGCCATTGCTTCACTTCACGCGGCAAGTCGCGGTCGAGATCGTGCCGCAACGTCGCCACGATTCTGTCGACGCCCGAGCGCCGGTCGAAATGCCGCAGAACCTGCGGCGTCAACTGCGCCAACGCGGCGTGCGGCACGATGTTGCACGGCGGCTCGAACACGCCGCGCAATGCGCTCATCAGATCGCCGTCATGCGGCATGCGCCGCAAGCGCTCTTCGAAGGAAGCGAGCCAGTCGGCCGGCACGCACAGATCGGCGAGTTGCAGCCGCAACGCATCGGCGCCGGACAGGGTCGCGCCGGTCAGGCCGACATACAATTCCAGTTCCGCGGACATCGCGGCGAGAAAGCGCGTCGCGCCAACGTCGGGCAGAAAGCCGATGCGCGTCTCCGGCATCGCGATCTTGCTGCGCTCGGTGACGATGCGCAGCCGCGCTGCCTGGCCGAGCCCCATGCCGCCGCCCATCGCAATGCCGTCGAGCAGAGCGACGACCGGCTTCGTAAAAGTATGCAGCGTGTAATCGAGCCGGTATTCGTCGATGAAAAATGCAAGCCAGCGGTTGTCGCCGTTCTTCGCGAGCCGATGCACCTCGCGCACATCGCCGCCCGCACAAAAGCCCTTGTTTCCAGCACCTTTCATCACGAGCGCGACGATGCCGTCGTCGTTGCGGCAATGTTCGACCAGCATCGCAAGCTCGCGAATCATCGCGTGCGATAGCGCATTCAGCGCAGCGGGCCGGTTTAGCGTGATGATCGCGACGCGGTTGACGACGCGAAACAGGATCTCGCGTTCCGGCTCTGCGCCGGCTTCGGATGCGAATTCTGATGCGACGCTTTGCAAGGCGCTCATCGTTGCGTCTCCTCGTTTGCGCGGGCGGCATCTACGCTTTGCATAACCTCCCAGCGCGGCGCGCGTTT
The DNA here is from genome assembly GCF_046054045.1 of Paraburkholderia sp. RL17-368-BIF-A. Taxonomy (NCBI): domain Bacteria; kingdom Pseudomonadati; phylum Pseudomonadota; class Betaproteobacteria; order Burkholderiales; family Burkholderiaceae; genus Paraburkholderia; species Paraburkholderia sp. RL17-368-BIF-A. The sequence goes on along the minus strand of NZ_JARESN010000002.1, from coordinate 238,127 downwards.
TTCGAGGAACGCATTGACGCCTTCGCGCTGATCGGCTCCATCGAACAGATCGACGAAACGTTCGCGCTCCAGCGCCAGCGCAGCCGAACGCGGCACGCCGTTGCGCGCCTGATGAATCAGCGTCTTGCTGAAGCCGACCGCCTGCGGGCTCAGCCCTGCGACGCGCGCCGCCATAATCAGAGCGGCCTCGCGCGCAGCGCCCTTTTCCACGACCTCTTCGACGAGACCGATGCGCAGCGCAGTCGACGCGTCCACGCGTTCGCCGGTGAGAATCATGCGCTTCGCCCAGCCTTCGCCGACGAGCCACGGCAGCGTCTGCGTGCCGCAACCGCAGGGCAGCAAGCCGACCGCGGTCTCGGGCAGCGCCATCACCGCGTGCTGCTCGGCGATACGGATGTCGCAAGCGAGCGCGCATTCGAGCCCGCCGCCCATTGCATAACCGTTGATCGCGGCGATCACCACGGGCCGCGCATTCTGCAACGTTTCGAACGCGGCGCCGAAGCGGGCCGCCGCGACACGCGCCACGTCGCGATTGCCGTCGGCGAAGGTGTTGAGGTCGGCGCCCGCGCTGAAGAACTTCGGCCCCTCGCCAGTGATGACGATTGCACGAACGCGCGCGTCGCCGTTCAGCCGCTCCACCGTCTGCTGCAATTGCAGCAAGCCTTCGGGCGTGAACGCATTCGCGGGCGGGCGCTTGAGGGTGAGTTGTGCGACGGTTCCGTTGTGCGCGTAGTCGAGTTCGATCATTACGCGTCTCCCTTCGTGCTGTCGCTGCCGTTGTCACTCAAGCTCCCTTGACGATAAAGCTTGATGACCACCGAAAAGTCCAGACGTCCCGCGCCTTTTGCGCTCATCGTTTGATAAAGCTGCTGCGCGAGCGCGCCGAGATAGACGGGTTGACGCGCGAATTTGGCCGCATCCGTCGCGAGGCCGAGATCCTTGAGCATGAGATCCGTGCCGAAACCGCCGCTGTATCCACGCGAGGACGGCGCGCTGTCGATCACGCCCGGCACCGGGTTATACGTGTCCGAACTCCAGCAGCGCCCCGTCGACGTATTGACGATGCCGGCAAGCACCTTCACGTCGATGCCGAGCGCTTCGCCGAGCGACATGGCCTCGGCCACGCCCGCCATCGTGATGCCGAGCACGAGGTTGTTGCAGATCTTCGCGACCTGGCCCGTGCCCGTGTCGCCGCAATGCACGATATTCTTGCCCATCGCCGACAATACCGGCTTCACCGCTTCATACGCGCTCGCGCTGCCGCCGACCATGAAGGTCAGCGTGCCCGCGGCCGCGCCGCCGGTGCCGCCGGACACGGGTGCATCGACAAACGTGTTGCCGTGCTGCCGCGCGAGTTCCGCGAACGCTTTCACGCTGGCGGGATCGATCGTGCTCGAATCGACGATGGTCACGCCTTTGGGAATGCCGGCCAAGACGCCGTCTTCTGCCGTGAGCACACTGCGCACATGCGCCGCCGCGGGCAGCATCGTGATCACGCATTCAACGTCGGCGACCGCCGCTTTCGGCGAAGCGGCCGCCTTAGCACCCGCATCGACAAGCGCCTGCAGGGCTTGTGCATTCAGGTCGAAAACGTTGACCGCATGGCCCGCCTTCAAGAGGTTGTGCGCCATCGGCGCGCCCATGTTGCCGAGTCCGATAAAGCCTATTTTCATGATGCCGTCTCCCTGTTTGCGGCTCGCTCAGCGCAGGCTGATCGTGGTGTTCACGCCGTCGTTGATCGTGTCGTCGTCAAACCAGCGCGCGGTGACGGTCTTGGTTTGCGTGTAGAACTGCACGACCTGTTTACCGTACGGACCGAGATCGCCGAGCTTCGAACCGCGCGAACCCGTGAAGCTGAAGAACGGCACGGGCACCGGAATCGGAATGTTGATGCCGACCTGGCCGACGTCGATTTCGCTCTGGAATTTGCGCGCCGCCGCGCCGCTTTGCGTGAACAGTCCGACGCCGTTGCCAAACGGATTGCGGTTGACGAGCGCGATCGCGTCGTCGAGCGTCGCGGCGTTGAGCACCAGCAGCACCGGCCCGAAAATCTCCGTGCGATAGATTTCCATCTCCGTGCTGACGTCGCTGAAAATCGTGGGGCCGATGAAATTGCCCTGCTCGTAGCCAGGCACTTTCACGTCGCGGCCGTCGAGCGCGAGCGTCGCGCCTTCCTTCACGCCCGCTTCGATCAGCCCGAGAATGCGCTGCTTCGCGGCGCGCGACACTACCGGACCGACATCGGTGTTCGGCTCGTGGCCCGCGTTGACCTTGAGCGTCTTCGCCCTGGCGACGATGTCCGGCAGCCATTGCTGCGCCGCGCCCACCAGCACGACCACCGAGGTCGCCATGCAACGCTGCCCCGCCGCGCCGAAGCCCGCACCCGCGAGCGCATTCAACGTTTGCTCGCGATTCGCGTCGGGCAGCACGACGGCGTGGTTTTTTGCGCCCATCATCGACTGCACGCGTTTGCCGTGCTCGCTGCCGAGGCGATACACGTGCGTGCCGACCGCCGTCGAGCCGACAAACGAAATCGCCTTCACGAGTTCATGTGTGCAGAGCGCGTCGACCACGTCCTTGCCGCCGTGCACGACGTTCAGCACGCCCTTGGGCACGCCTGCCTCCAACGCGAGTTCGACCAGTTGCATCGTCGATAACGGGTCCTGCTCCGAAGGCTTCAGCACGAACGTATTGCCGCAGACGATCGCCATCGGGAACATCCATAGCGGGATCATCGCGGGGAAGTTGAACGGCGTGATGCCCGCGCATACGCCGAGCGGCTGGCGCAGCGTGTAAGTGTCCACGCCGCCCGCGACGTTTTCCGCGAATTCGCCCTGCTGCAAGGTGCCGATCGAACACGCATGCTCGACGACTTCGAGTCCGCGAAAGACGTCGCCTTCGGCGTCGGCAATCGTCTTGCCCTGCTCGGCGCTCAGTGTCTTTGCAATGCGCGGCAGATGCTCGCGAATCAGCGCCTGGTACTTCAGCATGATGCGCATGCGCGCGCCGATCGGCGTGTTCTTCCATGTGCTGAACGCGGCATGCGCCGAGCGGATCGCTTCGTTGACTTCGTCGGCGGTCGCAAACGGCACGCGCGCCAGCACCTGTTGCGTCGCCGGATTGACGATGTCGCGCCATTCGGTGGTTGTCGATTCGACGAATTCGCCGTTGATCAGCAGCTTGACGGTATCCGGGGCAATTGCGCTCATGCTGGAAACTCCTATGCGGTGAATCGGTGGTGGCTCTGTGGTGTGCGTCGTGGCTCAGTGACCGACGCACAGTAAGTACGGTCGAATAAAAGTGCTTAATGACGCCTAGCGCAGATCGGGGAAATCTTCTTCCCAGTACTCGTCGGGCAAGCGTGCCGGCTCGGCTTGCCGCTCCATTTCACGGCGCCGCAACTCGACGCGGCGGATCTTTCCGGAGATGGTTTTCGGCAGCTCGCTGAATTGCAGACGGCGAATCCGCTTATACGGTGCGAGCTTTTCGCGCGAGAATGCGAACACGGCGCGCGCGAGTTCGGGGCCGGCTTCGTAGCCCTGGCGCACGGTGACGAAAGCCTTCGGCACCGACAGGCGCAGCGCGTCGGCGCTCGGCACGACCGCCGCCTCGCCGATGGCCTCGTGCTCGATCAACACGCTTTCGAGTTCGAACGGACTGAGCCGGTAATCGGACGATTTGAAAACGTCGTCGGCGCGGCCGACGTACACGTAGTAGCCGTCATCGCGTCGCAGTGCGACATCTGACGTGCGGTAGAAACCGTTGCGCATGGCCTCGGCGGTCGCCTTCGCGTTGTTCGCGTAGCCGGTCATCAGACCGAGCGGACGGTCCTTGCCATCGGCGCCGATCGGCAATGCGATTTCGCCTTCGGTGACTGCGTGATCGTCGGCGTCGATCAGTTCGATTTTGTAGCCCGGCAACGGACGTCCCATCGAACCCGCGACAACCGGTTGGCCCGGCGAATTGCCGATCTGGCAAGTGGTCTCGGTTTGCCCAAAACCGTCGCGTATCGTGATGCCCCATGCGTGCTTCACGCGCTCGATAATCTCCGGATTGAGCGGCTCGCCCGCGCCGACAATCTCGCGCAGCTTCACCGGATAATCCGCGAGCGGCTCCTGCACGAGCATGCGCCAGACGGTCGGCGGCGCGCACACGGTGCTCACGTTGAAACGCACCAGCACGTTCAGCGTGTCTTTCGGCACGAAGCGCGCGAAGTTGTAAACGAACACACAGGCCTGCGCATTCCACGGCGCAAAGAAGCAGCTCCACGCGTGTTTCGCCCAGCCCGGAGAGCTTATATTCCAATGGATGTCGTTCGGTTGCAGGCCGATCCAGTACATCGTCGACAGATGGCCAACCGGATAGCTCTGATGCGTATGCTCGACGAGCTTGGGCTTCGACGTGGTGCCGGACGTGAAGTAAAGCAGCAGCGGATCGGTGGCGCGCGTGACGCCTTGCGGAGTGAATTGCGGCGATGCGTCATACGCGGCCGCAAGATCGATCCAGCCGTCGCGCGGCGTGCCGACGGATAGACGCGTCAACGGCACATCGAGCGAATCGAATTTGGAAAGCTCCGCGCTGTCCACCACGACGAAGTTCGCGCCGCCTATCTGCACGCGGTCGCGCACGTCGTCGGCGGAAAGCTGCGTGGTGGCGGGCAGCACGATCGCGCCGAGCTTCATCGCGGCGAGCATCACGTCCCACAGTTCGACGCGGTTCGGCAGCATCAGCAGCACGCGGTCGCCGCGTTGCACGCCCACGCCGCGCAGAAAGTTGGCCATGCGCGCGGAGCGCTCCGACATTTGCGCGTACGACAAACGCAAGCCCTCGCCTGCCGGATCGTCGACGATCCACAACGCCGGGTTGTCGTTATCGCGCGCGATGACGTCGAAGTAATCCAGCGCCCAGTTGAACTCGTCCACCACCGGCCACGCGAACTCGCGGTATGCGCGCTCATAGTCGGTTCGATGGCGCAATAACAGATCGCGTGCGTCGAAAAATGCTTTCGCTGCAGTCATGGTCGTCTCCTGATGGGCGCGGTATCGGTCCGCGTTTGCTCGGGTTTAGTTTTATCCGCAAGCTATTTTGCGCTCAAACTCGGCTCGCGCAGCGTTCAAACGTGACGCGCGATCACCATGCGCTGCACTTCGCTGGTTCCTTCGTAAATCTGCGTGATGCGGGCGTCGCGGTAATGGCGCTCCACCGCGTAGTCCTCGAGATAACCGTAGCCGCCGTGAATCTGGATCGCGTTCGAGCAGATCTGCTCGGCCATTTCCGACGCGAACAGTTTCGCCTGCGATGCCTCCGACAAACACGGCTCGCCCGCCGAGCGCAGCCGCGCTGCGTGATGCACGAGCAGGCGCGCGGCGTTCAGGCGCGTGGCCATGTCGGCGAGCATGTTGGCGATGGTCTGATGATCCTTCAGCGCCTTGCCGAATTGCATGCGCTCGCTGGCATAGGCGCGCGCGGCATCGAACGCGGCGCGCGCGATGCCCACGGCTTGCGCCGCGATGCCGATGCGTCCGCCCTCCAGATTCGACAGCGCGATACGCAAGCCCTCGCCCGGTTCGCCGAGCAGATTCGCTTCGGGCACCGCGCAGTCGTCGAGCGAAATCGGACAGGTGTCGGATGCGCGAATGCCGAGCTTGTGTTCGGGCTTGCCGACGTTGAAGCCCGGCGTATCGGTCGGCACGATAAACGCGGACAGGCCGCGCTTGCCGCGATCCGGGTCCGTGACCGCGAATACGATGGCGATGTCGGCGCGCGCACCGTTGGTCACGAACTGCTTGCTGCCGTTGAGTATCCACTTGCCGTCGCGCAGCACCGCACGCGTGCGCAGATTGTTCGCCTCGGAGCCCGCCTGCGGCTCGGTCAGACAGAATGCGCCGATGCGCCGGCCGCTCGCAAGGTCCTGCAAATAGCGGTCTTTCTGCGCGTCGCTGCCGAAATTCAGAATCGGTCCGCAGCCGACGGAGTTGTGCACGCTCATCAGCGTCGCACACGCGGCGCAGCCCGCGGCGATTTCTTCGAGCGCGAGCGCGTAGGCCACGTAGTCGGTGTATGAGCCGCCCCACTGCGGCGGCACGATCATGCCGAGAAAGCCGAGCTCGCCCATTTGTCTCACGACGTCCGCGGGCAGTTGCGCGTCGCGATCCCATTGAGCGGCGTTCGGCGCGAGGCGCTCGCTGGCGAAGTCGCGCGCCGCGTCGCAGATCATGCGTTGTTCTTCGGTGTAGAAACTGTCCATGAGCGTGAGTCCTGTGCTTGCGTTCGAAGCAAGTGTAGGCAAGCCGGCCGCCGGCTTCGATGCTCAGCGCGATCATTATGTGTGAGCGCATTTGCCATACTGATACCATGCAGTGCGGCAACGGCAGCGTTTTTGCCGCATTAGAGCTTCTCTGATAAGCAAAACGTTGAGCGCGATTGCCACTTCAACTACCCTGCCGAACCATCGCCGATGAAAACCGAAAAAGGCACTATCTCCGTTGCGCTGGTCAACGAAACACTCGCGCTCGCGGCGGCCCGCGGTGTGGATGCGCTGCAGCTCGCGGAAGCCGCCGGCATCGCCGCGCCGATGCTGGCGTCGCCGAAAAGCCGCGTGTCGTCGGCGCAATACGGCGCGTTGTGGGTCGGCATCGCACGCGCGCTCGACGATGAATTTTTCGGTCAGGACTCGCATCGCATGAAATTCGGCAGCTTCATCGCGATGACGCAGACGGCGCTCACGGCGCGCAACGGTGCGCAGGCGCTGTCGCGCGCAATCGGTTTCATGCGGCTCGTGCTGGACGATCTCGGCGCGCGCGTCGAGACCGACGCGGAGCGCGTGCGTCTCACGTTCGTCGAACGCGAGGGAACCCGGCCGCCCGCGATGTTTGCGTACGCGACGTATTTCATCGTCGTTTATGGGCTGTTGTGCTGGCTGGTCGGACGCCGCATTCCGCTGATCGAAGCGCGCTTTCGCTGCGCCGAGCCGCCCGCCGCGCATGAATACCGGCTGATGTTTTGCGACGACATGGCGTTCGATCAACCGGAGTCTTACGTGGACCTCTCGCCGGCGTTTCTCGAGCTGCCGGTGATTCAAACGGCGAACTCGGCGAGGCCGTTTCTGCGCGATGCGCCGGCGAGCTTCGTCGTCAAATACCGCAATCCGGGTTCGCTGGCCGCGCGCGTGCGCAAAACGCTGCGCGCGTTGCCGATGGCGAGCTGGCCCGCCGCCGACCAGATGGCCGCGCGCCTGAACGTCGCCGAGGCGACCATGCGGCGCCGTCTGAAGCAGGAAGGCCATACGTATCAGTCGATCAAGGACGACCTGCGGCGCGACATTGCGATTGGCGAGCTGCAGCAGTCCCGCCGCACGATTGCGGACATCGCGGCGTCGGTGGGCTTTGCGGAGCCGAGCGCGTTTCATCGCGCGTTCCGCAAATGGACCGGCATGCGGCCCACCGACTATCGTCCGGCGCGCGCGGACCTCACGCGGCGCGCGGAATCGGACTAAGCTGTAAGAAGCAGGCCAGTCTTCCTGGAGGGTCGGCCCGCGCCGGTCCGTCTTCGTATCCGTCGACGGCACGCGGCGCCCGTTAGCCATGAGCACGTCTTCACGTCGCCCGTTCCGGCAGTCTGGCGCGCGCCGGCCGTTTATCCGCGGCGGTGTCGCGCGCCGGTTCCTGCGCGGCATGACCGCGTTCGGGATGCTTTTGACGTTCGCGGTTGGGGGTCTGTTTGGGCCTGGGTTCGTACCTGGCTTCGCGTCGGGCGAAGATGCGGCTGTGGCTCAGGCCGCGCCCGTCGGTGGACAGAACGCCGTTGCGCAAGCGCTCAACAGCGTGGTCGTGATTCCCGTCAGCGGCGCGATCGGACCGGCGAGCGCCGACTTCATCGCGCGCAGTCTGCAACGCGCCGCCGACAGTCACGCGCAACTCGCGGTGCTGCAACTGGACACGCCGGGCGGGCTCGATACGTCGATGCGGCAGATCATCAAGGCGATCCTCGGCTCGCCGGTGCCGGTCGCGACGTTCATCGCCCCGAGCGGCGCGCGGGCCGCGAGCGCGGGGACCTACATCGTCTACGCGAGTCATATTGCGGCGATGGCGCCGGGCACCAACCTCGGCGCGGCCACGCCGATCCAGATGGGCATCGGCGGCACGGAGCCTCCGGGAGGCGGCACGCCGCGCCTGCCGGGCACGGGCGATCGCACGCCGCAAGCGCCGGCGCCGGGGGCCGGCGGTTCGGCTAGTGGCGTTGGTGGCGCCAGAGGTGCAACAAGCGCGGCATCAGGCAACGCAACAAGCGCCGCATCAACCAGCTCCCCCACCACACTCCCGCTCGACACCCAATCGACGGAACTGCGCAAGCAGGTTCACGACGCCGCCGCCTATATCCGCGGCCTCGCGCAAATGCGCGGGCGCAACGCCGACTGGGCCGAGCGCGCGGTGCGCGAGGCAGTGAGCCTCACCGCCGCCGACGCGCTCGCGCAGCACGTCGTCGACCTCAACGCGCGCGACGTGCCCGATCTGCTGCGTCAGCTCGACGGCCGCACCGTCGCGACCAGCGCGGGCAACGTCAAGCTCGCGACGGCGCATGCGCCCGTCGTCACGCTCGAAGCCGACTGGCGCAGCCACTTCCTCGCGGTCATCACCGACCCGAACGTCGCGCTGATGCTGCTGATGCTCGGCATGTACGGCCTCTTTTTCGAATTCGCGAACCCCGGTTTCGTGCTGCCCGGCGTGGTCGGCGCGATCAGTCTGCTTATCGGGCTGTTCGCCATGCAGATGCTGCCGGTCAACTACGTCGGCCTCGGCCTGATCTTTCTCGGCATCGCGTTTCTGATCGGCGAGGCGTTTCTGCCGACCTTCGGTTCGCTCGGCTTCGGCGGCATTGTCGCGTTCGTGATCGGCGCGTTGATGCTGATCGACACGGACGTGCCCGGCTACGGCATCCCGCTGCCGATGATCGCCGCCGTCACCGTATTCAGCGTGCTGTTCGTGCTGGGCGTATCGCAGCTCGCGCTGCGGGCGCGGCGCAGGCCGGTCGTGACCGGTTCCGAAGGGTTGATCGGCAGCGTCGGCGTGGTGCTCGAAGGCGGTCTCGTCGCCGCCTCAGACGCGGCCGCGGACCCAGGCGCGGCAAACAGCAGCCTGGCCGGCTGGGCGCGGATCAACGGCGAGCGCTGGCAGGTGTCGAGCGCGGTTCCGCTCGCGGCCGGCGACGCGGTTCGCGTGACCGCGCGCCAGGGGCTGACGCTCACGGTCGAGCCCATCGCCGCCGCCCAGGCGCTGCAACAACAGCAAGCACAGCAACCACAGCAACAACACCCCTCTCTCGGAGGAAAAACCTCATGATCGGTTTCACATTCGGCTTCAGCAGCATTCTGATTCTGCTCATCGCCGCGCTGATTGCATCGTCGATAAAGATCTTTCGCGAGTACGAACGCGGCGTCGTGTTCATGCTCGGGCGCTTCTGGAAGGTCAAGGGGCCTGGGCTCGTGCTGATTATTCCGGTCGTGCAGCAGGTGGTGCGCATCGACCTGCGCACGGTCGTGTTCGACGTGCCGCCGCAGGACGTAATCACGCGCGACAACGTTTCGGTCAAGGTCAACGCGGTGGTGTACTTTCGCGTGGTCGATCCGGAGAAGGCCGTGATCCAGGTGGCGCGCTATTTCGAGGCGACCAGCCAGCTATCGCAGACCACGCTGCGCGCGGTGCTCGGCAAGCATGAACTCGATGAACTGCTCGCCGATCGCGAACAGCTCAACGCCGACATCCAGAAAGTGCTCGATGCGCAGACCGATGCGTGGGGCATCAAGGTCGCCATCGTCGAGATCAAGCATGTGGACATCAACGAAACGATGATCCGCGCGATTGCCCGTCAGGCCGAAGCCGAGCGCGAACGTCGCGCGAAGGTGATTCATGCGGAAGGCGAATTGCAGGCGTCGCAGCAATTGCTGCAGGCCGCGCAGACGCTCGCGCGCGAGCCGCAAGCCATGCAGTTGCGCTACCTGCAAACGCTGACGACGATTGCCGCCGACAAGAACTCGACCATCGTGTTTCCGCTGCCGGTCGATATGCTGAACGCCGTGGTGGACCGTCTGACGAAGCCACGCGAGCCGTAAGCCGCGCGCACCGTTGCCTGGCGACATCGTAAATTCGCTTGCGGCTGCGCCCCACGCGCTGGCAAGGTATCATCTCGCCCCTACGACGAGAGACCCGCCATATGGATTCCATAAAACGCTATTTCGGCCTCGACGCCGCCGGCACCAATCTGCGCACGGAAGTGCTGGCCGGCCTGACCACTTTTCTGACGATGGCCTACATCATCTTCGTGAACCCGGCGATTCTGGGCGACGCGGGGATGCCGAAAGACGCCGTGTTCGTCGCGACCTGCCTCGTCGCCGCGCTGGCCTCGCTGATCATGGGTCTGTATGCGAACTATCCGATCGCGCTTGCGCCGGGCATGGGCCTGAACGCGTACTTCGCGTACACGGTCGTCAAGGGCATGGGCTTTACGTGGCAAGCCGCGCTCGGCGCGGTGTTCATCTCCGGGTGCCTGTTTCTCGTCGTTACGCTGTTTCGCGTGCGCGAGGTCATTGTCACCGGCATTCCGCACTCGATACGCATCGCCATCACCGGCGGCATCGGCCTCTTTCTCGCGATCATTTCGCTGAAGACGGCGGGCGTCGTGGTCGGCAATCCGGCTACGCTCGTCACGCTCGGCGATCTGCATAACCCGCATGTGGTGCTCGCGATCATCGGCTTTTTCGCGATCGTCACGCTCGACTATCTGCGCGTGCGCGGCGCGATCCTGATCGGCATTGTCGGCGTGACCGTATTGAGCTTTTTCTTCGGCGGCAATCAGTTCCACGGCATCGTGTCCGCGCCGCCGTCGATTTCGCCGACGCTGTTCCAGCTCGACATTCGCGGCGCGCTGTCCACCGGCGTGCTGAACGTGATCCTGGTGTTCTTCCTCGTTGAACTGTTCGATGCAACGGGCACGCTGATGGGCGTGGCCAATCGCGCGGGTCTGCTGGTGGAAGGCAAGATGCATCGGCTGAACCGCGCGCTGCTTGCGGACAGCACCGCCATTCTGGCGGGCTCGATGCTCGGGACGTCGTCGACGACCGCGTATATCGAAAGCGCGTCGGGCGTGCAGGCAGGCGGGCGCACCGGCGTGACGGCGGTCACGGTGGCCGTGCTGTTCCTTGCCGCGCTGTTCTTCGCGCCGCTCGCGGGTGTGGTGCCCGGCTACGCGACGGCGCCGGCGCTGCTCTACGTGTCGTGCCTGATGCTGCGCGAAATGCTCGACCTGCCGTGGGACGACGCAACCGAAGTCGTGCCGGCCGCGCTCACGGCTCTGCTGATGCCGTTCACTTACTCGATCGCGAATGGCGTCGCGTTCGGCTTCATCTCGTATGCGGGACTGAAGTTGCTGACCGGCCGCGCGCGCCAGGTGAAGCTCGTCGTATGGATCATCGCGGCGATCTTCCTGTTCCGCTATTTCTACCTCGGCAGCGAGTAAGTTCTTGCGAGTCGCGGCGTGCCGATGCGCTCAGGCACGCCAGTTCGCTTCATAAAAGCGCACATAGCCGCTGCGCAGCACAACGCATTGCGCGCTCGTCTCAGAGAGCAGACGACGCGTGGCGGCTTCGATGCGCTCGCGGTGCGTGTCGAACGCGCCGACCATGTCTTCCAGACGCGGCGACGCGGCGCCGAAATGATCTTCGAGCGCTTCCGCGGTGATCATGCACTCCACCCTCTGCCCATCGACCAGCGCCGGAAACGCCAGGGTGAGTTCGCGACCTGAATACTCAGGATTTTCATTCGGGAAAAGGATCTGCATGGGAATCACCTGGAAGTTAGGCGCCGCGCATGATTCGCATGGGTAATGCGCACGCCGGTTACATCTGATCGCGCCCCGGGCTGCCTCCTCCTTGTCCAATGCCGGCGACGCGGGCTCGTCATCCGTCGCATGCGGAAACGCGCCATTCGCGCGTCGCGAGGATGATTTGATTCACTTTAGACGAGTTCGTGCGCGGCGCAAGTTTTCCTTTCCGCCGCTTGATCCAGGTGCGAAGTTGCCCGCGAATTGCGCACGCGATTGCGCACGAAGCGTGCATGGCGCTTGCGTTCCTACCGACCCGCGCCGGGTGTTTTCCCTGCGACGCGCGCGGCTTCGGCTCCTGTAATATCGGTATTCGCCCGCAAGCGCGCATGCTGCGCTGCGGCATCGAACGGCGGGCAACGCATCCGCCGCATCCGAATACCGGAGACATGCCTTGAGCCATCGCCCCGCCACGCCGTCCCGCATCGGTCGGCCCGATGTCATCGCGCAAGCTCATGCGCGCTCGCTCGAACTCGGGCTGCGCGCGTCGGAAATGCCGGATTTTCAGCCGCTGCGCCGGCCTGCGCTGCGCGAACTGGTCGAGTGCAATCAGTCGCTGTATACGCATGCGCTTCCGGTCATGGAGACGCTGCATGCGCAGATCGTCGACACGCAAAGCATGGTGCTGCTCACCGACAGCCAGGGCGTGATCCTCCATAGTCTCGGCGACAGCGACTTCGTCGCGAAGGCGAATCGCGTCGCGCTGTGTCCGGGCGTGTCGTGGGCCGAGGCCGACCGCGGCACGAATGCAATCGGCACGGCGCTCGTCGACGGACAGCCGACCGTGGTTCACGCCGACGAACACTTCCTGCACGCGAACCGCATTCTCACCTGCTCGTGCGCGCCGATTGCGGATCCGTTCGGGCGCACCATCGGCGCGCTCGACGTGAGCGGCGACACGCGCGGCTTTCATAAGCACACACTGGCGCTCGTTAGAATGTCGGCGCAGATGATCGAAAATCATCTGTTCTCCAATCAATTCGCCGATGCGTTGCGCGTGCACTTTCACGCGCGCGCCGAATTCATCGGCACGCTGTTCGAAGGGCTCGCCGCGTTCGCCGCCGACGGCACATTCCTGTCGGCCAACCGCAGCGCGCTGTTCCAGTTCGGACAAGCGCTCCCCGCGTTGCAGGTGCAGCCGTTCGAGGCGCTGTTCGGCGCCGCGTTCGCCGACGTGTTGCAGCGGATCGCGCGCGCGCCGGGCGACAATATCGTGCTGACGTTGCCGAGCGGCGTGCGCGTCGTCGCGCGCGGCGAGTATTCGGCGCAGCGTTATGTCGCGCCGGCAGCGGATGTTGCCGGCACGGCGCGTGGCTTGACAACGCATGGCGCGCGTCACGCGGCGCGGATTGTGGAATCGCCGTCCAATGTCACGCCAGCCACACTTGAAACACTCGACACCGGCGACGCGCAAATGTCCGCGATTCTGCGGCGCGTCGGCAAGGTGCGCGGTCGCGACATTCCGATCCTGATCCTCGGCAAAACAGGCACCGGCAAGGAATGGCTCGCGCGCGCGATCCATCACGATTCGCCGCGGCGCACGGCGCCGTTCGTCGCGTTGAACTGCGCGTCGCTGCCCGACAGTTTGATCGAGGCCGAACTGTTCGGCTATGAAGACGGCGCGTTCACCGGCGCAAAAAAACGCGGCAGCGTCGGCAAGATCGTGCAGGCCGACGGCGGCACGCTGTTCCTCGATGAAATCGGCGATATGCCGCTCGCGCAGCAAGTGCGGCTCATGCGCGTGCTGCAGGAGCGCAGCGTGGTGCCGCTCGGCGGCACGCGCGCCATTCCGGTCGACCTGCGGATCGTCTGCGCGACGCACCGCAATCTGCGCGCGATGATCGAGGAAGGCATCTTCCGCGAGGACCTGTACTACCGCATCAACGGACTCGTTGTGACGTTGCCGGCGCTGCGCGAGCGCACGGATCTGGAAGCGCTCATCGCGCGTGTGCTGGAACTTCAGTGCGAGGGCGACGGCGTGCCGCGCCGCGTTTCGCCGCAAGTGCTCGAGCGCTTCATGCAATGCCGCTGGCCCGGCAATCTGCGGCAACTGGCGAACGTGCTGCGCACCGCGAGCATCATGGCCGAAGGCGCGGATCAAATCGAACTCGACGATCTGCCGGAAGACTTCCTGCATGATTGCGCCGATGCCGCGGCGAACGACGACTCGCGCTCGTCTCTGCGAACCTGCGACGACGCGATGGACAGCAATCCAGGTAGCAGTCAGACGCCCGCGCCGTCGCGCATGGAAGACTGGCAGGCCACGTTGATCGCGCAGACGCTTGCGCGGTTGGACGGCAATGTGTCGGCGGCGGCACGCGAACTGGGACTCGCGCGCAATACGGTGTACCGCTATTTGCGGCGGGCCGGCACGACTCATTGAAGCGTCGATACAGCGACGGCCGCCAGGAAAGACCGCGCGACCGTGTAAAGTGTGACGAGCACAGTCACACATTCACACGATGTCCGATTCACACCGCCCACCTGTCGTGCGCGTCGAGCCGCTTGGCCGCAGCTTCGAAGCGCCCGATTCGCTCACCATTCTGGAAGCCGCCGGCTTCGCCGATCTGCGCTTGCCGCGTTCATGCCGCAACGGCACGTGTCGTACGTGCATCTGCAAAATGACGGCGGGACGCGTTCGCTACACGATCGAATGGCCAGGTCTTAGCCGCGAGGAAAAGCAGGAAGGTTATATCCTGCCGTGCGTCGCGATTGCCGAAACCGATGTGGTGATAGAAGCGCCGGACGCTGTGGAACTGCAGTCGTCGTCGTCGCGTTGAGAAGCGAGGCTTATCCCCTCAATCGATCCTGGCGAAGCGCGGCATCGTCGCGCCTTCATGCTCGATCTGCTCGAAAAACACCGACGCCGGACGTGTCCAGATCGTGCCGTTGCTCGCCTTGTAGACGATCATCGTGACAGTCGGATCGGACTCGAGCGTCGCCTCGCATATCAGTTCGTAGAGGCCGCCTTTGTAATGGCGGTAGCGCGTGGTTTCAGCCATCGAATTCTCCCTGGGTTGGACAGTGCGGCGATTCAACCGCCTTCCTTCATCTGCTTGAGGATTTTGTAGACGGTTGCGCGGCCCATCGTCAGCACGGCGGCCACATAGTTCGCCGAACTGCGGCCGCGAAACGCGCCTTGCGCATGCAGCGCCTCGACGATTTCGCGCTTGTGTTCGCGCGTGAGCGCGTTGATGCCGATCTGCCGCTCGCGCAGCCACGTATGCAGATACGTGTTGATGCGGTCCTGCCAGTCGTCGCGGAACAGGTCTTCGGCGGGTGCGTCGGTCAAATTGCCGCCGCGGATGAACAGGTCGAGCGTGGAACGCACGTCTTCGAACACCGCGATATTGAAGTTGATGCACAGCATGCCGGCCGGCTTGCCGTTGTCGTCGAACAGAATGTTGCTCACGCAGCGCATGCGCCGGCCGTCCCAGTTCAGCTTCTCGTACGGTCCGATGGTGCGCCCGCGCGCCGCGTAGTGCACTTCGTCGAGCACCGAGGGACCGCCCACTTCGAGCTTCGACAGATTGTTCACCAAGTACGCGATGGTCTGGTCGCGCAGATCGTGGATCACGACTTCGGCGCACGGATAGAAGAGCGCCGCGATGCCGTCGGCGATGGGAGCGTAGCGCTCGAGCAGCAGGTCTTTCACGGGGGTCGCGGTTGTCTGGCGCATTGGATGACGATGTGACGGTGTTCGGGGGCGCGTGCTGCCTCGCGCGGCAACTCGCCATTGTAGCGACCGGCCGGCCCCTCTGTTCGTGGATGGAACTTTTTACTATCCAATCAGACGTATTTAGTGCATCATATTGGAATAGTTGTATTCCGCATTCGCAGCTTGGCTGTCTCATACCGCATCTGCGCAACACCCCCGACTGTTCGACCGCCGCCCGTCGGCGATCCCGTCACTCCGGCAATGCGCCGCCAGCATTAGCCGTCGCGAGTTGTGTAGCTGAGTTGTTCAGCTGAGTTTCAGCTTTCACCCGCCTGGTGTCCGCGCGACATCAGCGTGTTTCTTCTCCATCGAATCCGCGAATTTACGCGGCGCGCTCAAGCCCTCGCTATCGGGCCTGCGCTAACTTTTTCAATGGCGGCGCGCCTTTCCGGTGCTGCGCTGCCCGGCCTGCGGTGCCGCGCGTAACACGCGTGACATGCCGGCCACGTATTACAGGACATCTATGCTAATGAACTCGGCAGTCAAGACGTACAAAGGTTATGAGATTCACCCGCTCGTCTATCCGCGCCGCCCCACCGACGGCCAGACGAGCCGCAATCCGGACGCGGGCTACGACGCGTCGGTGCGCATTTGCCGCGTGGGCGCGAATCCGGCCGCCGAGGGCCGCGTGTTCCGCCTCCAGTATCTGTTTCCGTTCGACGGCACCGGCAAGGCGCGCATCGCGTGCATGGCTCACGCCGAGCAACTGATCGACGGCCGCGTGGACGGCCAGTCGGTCGCCGATCTTTGAGCGGTCACGGCGGCGCATAAGCCGTTGCCGCACGGCGGGCCTGCCGCCCGCTTGCAACCGTATCTGATGCAGCGCCGCCCGCAAGGCGTCGCGCAAACCCTTATCCCATCGACCAGGAGTTATGCATGGCGAAAGAAGAACTGCTTGAACTTGACGGTATCGTCGACGAAGTACTTCCGGACAGCCGTTACCGCGTGACGCTCGACAACGGCGTCGTGGTTGGCGCTTACGCGTCCGGACGCATGCGCAAGAACCACATTCGTATTCTCGCGGGTGACCGCGTGACGCTGGAACTGTCGGTCTACGACCTGACCAAAGGCCGGATCAACTTCCGTCACAAAGACGAGCGTGCAGGCGGCGGCGCCGCGCGCAGCAATTCGCAATTCCGTCGCCGTTAAGGCGAGCGGCACGCGCCGGCGGTTTTTTGCGCGTGCCTGCGTGGGCCTCTGCCTTGCGGCCCTGGAGTAACGTTGTACGCGAAGCCATTGGCGCGCCTTCTCGAGTTCGGCCCGGTTCGAACCTGAGCGGCGCGCAGCGGCGGCGCTTTTTAGGCGTTTTTTAACGGCGCGTTTTTCGCCGCGTTTTTCAGCCGATTTTTTGTCGCGACGCTCGTCGCGATGTCTTCCGAGCCGTTGCCTGTTGCCTTGCGATTCTTGTCGCGGGTTCTGTTCGTCTCGCCTTCTTAAGAATTCTCAAGAATCGCCCGCTGTGCGCCGCTTCGGTGCATTCGCGACGCATGCCCTTTCCCGGTGCGCCACTCGTCACGAAAAAGCTCGGCCTCAGTGCGTAATCCCTTCGTACACAAGGCTCCGCGGCCACTGGCATCCAAGTTGCTTTAACGATGTTCAGCCGTCGATTGCCACTACCCCATGCTGCGTGTCCTCCTCGTCACCGATACCGATAAGCCGATAGGCGACCTACGTGACGCGCTCGCCAGGCTCGGTTACGAGATGCTGGCCAGCACCGCGACGCCGCACGCGCTGCACAGCGCGGTTCAGAGCGAGCGGCCGGACGTCATCATCATCGATACCGATTCGCCGTCGCGCGACACGCTCGAACAGCTCGCCGTGATGAACGCCACCGCGCCGCGTCCGGTGCTGATGTTCAGCCACGACTCGAACCAGCAGTTGATCCGCGATGCCGTCGGCGCGGGTGTGACCGCGTATCTCGTCGAAGGGCTGGAAACGGAACGGCTCGCGCCGATTCTCGAAGTCGCGCTCGCGCGCTTCGCACAGGAATCGCAACTGCGCGAACGCCTCGCCCAGGTCGAGAACGAACTCGCGGAGCGCAAGCTGATCGACCGCGCCAAACGCCTGCTGATGGATCAGCAGAAAATCACCGAGCACGCCGCCTACGCCACGCTGCGCAAACGCGCGATGAACCAGGGCGTGAAGCTCGCCGAGGTCGCGCGCGCGGTCGTCGCCGCGGCTGAATCGCACAAGTGAAGCATGCCCATGAACTCCGTTAGCTCACTCGTATCTTCGTCGGCTTCGTCGTCGGCATCGCCTGCTTCGTCGTCGGCATCGTCGCTCGCTTCGTCGTCTGCTTCGCCTGCTTCGTCGCTCGCTTCGTCGTCGGCTTCGTCGCCCACATCCGGCCAGCTCGAGAAAACGCACCTTCGCCTCGGCTTCGTCGCGCTGTCCGACGCCGCCCCGCTCGTCGCCGCGAAGCTGCTCGAATTTGGCCACGCGCACGGACTCACGCTCGAACTGTCGCGCCAGCCGTCATGGGCCGCCGTGCGCGACAAGCTGCTGTCCGGCGATCTCGACGCGGCGCATACGCTCTACGGCCTCGTCTACGGCGTGCAACTCGGGCTCGGGGGTCCGCAAACGGACATGGCCGTGCTGATGGTGCTCAACCGCAACGGCCAGGCGGTCACCTTGTCGAACCGTCTCGCCGATGCGCTCGCCGCGCACGGCACGTTGCCGAAGGCGCTCGCCGCGCTCGGCCGCAAGCCGGTGTTCGCGCAGACCTTCCCGACCGGCACGCACGCGATGTGGCTGCATTACTGGCTCGCCGCGCAAGGCGTGCATCCGCTGCGCGACGTGGAAAGCGTGGTGATTCCGCCGCCGCAGATGGTCGCCGCGCTCGCCGAAGACGGGCTCGACGGCCTGTGCGTGGGCGAGCCGTGGAATGCGATGGCCGAAGCGCAAGGCGTCGGCAGAACGGTCGCTTATACGAGCGAAGTGTGGCCCGATCATCCCGAGAAAGTGCTCGCTTGCCGGCGCGATTTCGTCGACGAAAATCCGAACACGGCGCGCGCGCTCGTGCGGACCATGCTCGAAGCGTGCCGCTGGCTCGACGGCCCAGGACATCGCCACGAGATCGCGCGCTGGCTCGCGCGGCCGGAATTTATCGGCATCGACGAAGCATTGATCGCCGCACGTTTCGGCGACGCGATTCCTGAGTCAGTGCCGCACGGTTTGCCGGTGCGTTTCTTCGACGATGGCGCGGTGAACTATCCGCAGCCATTCGAGGGCGCCTGGTTTCTGACGCAATTCGAGCGTTGGGGAATGATCGACGCGCGTGCCGATTACGCGCAAATCGCCGAGCGCATCAATCAGACGCAGTTGTATCGCGAGGCGGCCGCGCAGGTGAAAGTCGCGGTGCCGGCGCAAGAAACCATGCAACGGTTCATGGACGGCGCCACATGGAACAGCACGACGCCGGCAGCGGGTTTCGCACGCAGTTTTCCGATTCACAGATAACGCATCGATAACCCACGGGCAACGCAGCGATAACGCACGAGCCCGCCTCACCCCGCCCCTTGCACAAGCGCCGGAAACCACACGCTCACCACCAGCCCGCCGCCGCGCGCATCGCCCAACTCGACGCGCGCGCCATGAACCCGCGCGATCTCGCGCACAATCGACAACCCCAACCCGCTGCCCTCCACCGCCTGCGTCGCCTCGCTGCGGTAAAAGCGCTCGAATACCGCGTCGCGTTCGCTCGCGGCAATGCCCGGCCCGTTGTCGATCACCTGAAGCAAGGGCTCGCCGTGCTCGCACGCGACCCGCACGGTAATGACCGAGCCATCGCCCGAATAACGGATCGCGTTGTCGATCAGATTGCCCACGAGTTCCGCGAGCAGATCGGATTGCCCCGTCACGTCGAAGCGCGTCTCCTGCTCGAAGCCGAGGTCGATGCCGCGCGAGCGCGCCACCGGCGACCAGTCGAGCGTCACGCTGCGCGCGACCTTGTGCAGCGGCACCGCGGCATGCCTGACCGTGTAGCCGCTGTCCGCATCGAGCCGCGACAGCGACAGCAACTGCTGCACGATACGCACCGCCTGCTGCACCGCGCGGTTCAGCCGCCGCAAATGGACGCCGTGACGCCTCGGGCCCGCATTGTTCGCATCGACGCCATCGAGCCCGCGCTGCGCCAGTTCGGACTCCGCCTGAATCACCGCGAGCGGCGTTTTCAACTGATGCGCGGCGTCGTTGAAAAAGCGCCGCCGCGATAGCTGCATCTTCTGCGTGCGGCCAATGTACTGGTTGATCGAATCGACGAGCGGCGCGACCTCGCTCGGCAAGCCGACGGTATCGAGCGGCGTGGGATCGTCGTCGGCGCGCGCCGCGACTTTCGCCGACAGACGATTGAGCGGCCGCAAGCCGCGCGCGACACCGAGCCACACGATGCCGAGCGCGAGCATCACCAGCAAGCCTTCCTGTTGCAGCGAGCCGGTGAGGATCTCGCGCGCCAGCGCCTGGCGCGCCTCGATCGTTTCGCCGACTCTCACCAGCACCACGCGCGTTTGCGCACTCGGCACGTCGTGCACCGGCAGCCGCAGCATCGCGATGCGCAGCGGCCGGCCGCGAAATACATCGTCATAAAACTGCACGCTGTACGGCTCGGCCGGCACCTTCTTCGTCTCCGGCAGATCGGGATAACCGGTCACCACACGGCCATGTTCCTCGCGAATCTGATAGTAGATGTTGCCGCCGCCATTCGATTCGAACATCTCGAGCGCGAGATAAGGCAAGTCGACTTCGATGCGTCCTTCGCGCAGACGCACGCCGTCGCGGATCGAGCGCAACGAAAATTCGAGCGTGCGATCGAATGCCGCATGTGCCGCGTTCATTGCGCGTTGATAGGTGAGCCAGGCATCCAGCGCGAGCAGCAATAACAGCGGCACCAGCAGCCATAGCGCGACCCGCACGCGCAGATTCGGCCGCGTCATGGCGTCCTGGCTTCCAGCAGATAGCCGAGCCCGCGCAGCGTGACGATGCCGACCGAACTGCGCTCGAGCTTCTTGCGCAAACGGTACACGTAGATTTCGATCGCATCGGCATTCACCGATTCGTCGAGCCCGAAAATTTTCTCCGACAGCGTTTCCTTGTTGATCGCGCGGCCGTTGCGCAGGATCAATACTTCGAGTACCGAACGTTCGCGCGGCGTGAGCGCGAGCGGCTCGCCGTCGAGCGTGAAGCCGCGATCGACGCTGTCGTAAACCAGCGTGCCGCATTGCGCGACCGATGCCTCCTGACCATGACCGCGGCGCAGCAGCGCACGCGCGCGCGCTTCGAGTTCGGTGAGCGCGAAAGGCTTCGCGAGATAGTCGTCGGCGCCGAGATCGAGGCCGCGCACGCGCTCTTCCACCGAACCATGCGCGGTCAAGATGAGCACCGGCACGGCATTGCGCCGCGCGCGCAAACGGCGCAGCACTTCGAGGCCGTCGAGCTTCGGCAAGCCGATGTCGAGGATCACGAGCGCGTAGTCTTGCGTGCGCAATACGTGATCGGCAGATTCGCCGTCATGCATGCAGTCGACAGTGAGTTTGGCATTGGTCAGCGCGTCGGTTAACGAGCGGGAAAGAATCGGATTGTCTTCGACGAGCAGCACACGCATGAACAGAATCCCAGGGAAATCCATGAGGCGAATTCGTCCATTGTGACGCATTTCCCTCGCAAATTGAAAGCGTTCAGAAAGCGCGCGTCTCTTACCATTCGCCTTCACAAAATCAACATGATGTTTTCTGGAGGAAGACGTGCATATCTCTTTAAAGCTTCTCGCCGCCGCTGCCGCATTCGCCGCACATTCGACATGGGCAGCGTTCCCAGCCGGCTATCCCGGCGATTATCAGGCCACTGTCGACGCAGCGAAAAAAGAAGGAAAACTGATCGTCTACTCGGTCACGGACACCGCGCTCGTGCGTCCGCTGATCAAAGACTTCGAAAGCCTGTACGGCGTGAAAGTCGAGTACAACGACATGAACAGCACCGAGCTGTACAACCGCTACATCAGCGAAAACGCGGCGAGCAGCACGAGCGCCGACGTGCTGTGGAGCTCGGCCATGGACCTGCAGGTGAAGCTCGTCAACGACGGCCTGATGGCGACTTACGAATCGCCCGAGGCGAAGCAGTTGCCGCAATGGGCGCAGTACCAGAAGCAGGCGTACGGCACGACCTATGAACCGCTCGCGATCGTCTACAACAAGCGCCTTTTGTCCGCGGGCGAAGTGCCGCAGACGCGCGCCGACCTCATCAAGCTGCTGCAATCGAAGCCCGATCAGTTCAAAGGCAAGGTCACGACTTACGACATCGAGAAGTCCGGCGTCGGCTTTAACTATCTGACGCAGGACGCGCGCGTGAACCCGCAGGTCACGTGGGATCTCGTCAAGGCAATGGGCGCGACCGGCCCGAAACTGCAATCGAGCACCGGCGCGATGATGGAGCGCATTTCGTCGGGCGAAAACCTGATCGGCTACAACATTCTCGGCTCGTATGCGCTCACCAAGGCCAAGAAAGATCCCTCCATCGGCTATGTCTATCCGAAGGACTACACGCTGGTGGTGAGCCGCCTCGTCACCATTTCGAAGAAGGCGAAAAGCCCGAACGCCGCGAAGCTGTGGGTCGACTATCTGCTGTCGCAGCGCGGCCAGACCCTGCTCGCGAATCAGGCGAGTTTGTTCTCGATTCGCTCCGACGTGGAAGGCGAAACGTCGATGGCCGGCCTCACGAAGCAACTCGGCGATTCGTTAAAGCCGATTCCTATCGGCGCGGGCCTGCTGGTTTATCTCGATCAGTCCAAGCGCCTTGAATTCCTCAAGCAATGGCAACAGTCGATCAAGCGCTAAACCGTCGCGCCTGACATAGAGGCGCACACGTTCGCGCCGCCACGCGCGAACGTCTCTGCTTTTTCGTTGAACACCTGCCGATATGCGGCTTTTGCGCCGCAGGGGGACACTCATGCTTTTTACTAGCGCAACCGGGCCTCGCGACGCCGCGCCGCTCGCGGCTGACGACGGCCCCATCGGCGCATTGCCGCGCGGCCGTCTGCAACCGTTGGCGGGGATGCTGCGCTGGCTCGTCGTCGCCGTGCTGACGGTCGCCGTGGCGCTGCCGCTCGGCTTCATCCTGTTTCAGAGCGTGCTCAATGCGCCTTTCTTCGACGCTAACCGCACGCTCGGCCTCACCGGCTTCGAGTTTATCTTCAGTGATCCTGATTTCTGGTCCGCGCTGAAGAACTCGTTCGTGATCGCGAGCGGCATGCTGTTCATTTCGATTCCGCTCGGCGGCATTCTCGCGTTCCTGATGGTTCGCACCGACCTGCCCGGCCGCCGTTGGCTCGAGCCGTTGCTGCTCACGCCTGTCTTCGTTTCGCCGATGGTGCTCGCGTTCGGCTATGTCGTCGCGGCCGGTCCGGTCGGCTTCTATTCGGTCTGGTGGAAAACGCTGTTCGGCAGCGCCGAAGCGCCGTGGACCGTGTACTCGATTCTTGCGATCACGGTGATCGTCGGCCTCACGCATGTGCCGCACGTGTACCTGTATTCGTCGGCGGCGCTGCGCAATCTCGGCTCGGACGTCGAAGAAGCCGCGCGCGTCGCGGGCGCGCGCCCGTTTCGCGTCGCGCTCGACGTGAGCCTGCCGATGACCTTGCCCGCCCTGCTCTTCGCCGGCGTGCTGGTGTTCTTCCTCGGCTTCGAAGTGTTCGGCCTGCCGCTCGTGCTCGGCGATCCCGAAGGCCACCTCGTGCTCGCCACTTATCTGTACAAGCTCACCAACAAGCTCGGCGTGCCGTCGTATCACCTGATGGCCGCGGTCGCCGTGTGCATTGTCGCGATTACGTTTCCGCTCGTGCTGCTGCAACGCAGCCTCCTCAAGCGCGCGAACCGCTTCGTCACCGTGAAAGGCAAGGCCGGACGGCAGACCGTGCTGCCGCTCGGCGCATGGCGTTGGGTCGCGCTCGCGATCGTCGCGCTGTGGCTCTTGTTGACCGTGTTCGTGCCGATCTCGGGCATCACGCTGCGCGCGTTCGTCACCAATTGGGGCGAAGGCGTGAATCTCGCCGACGTGCTCACGCTCGCCAACTTCACCGAACTGTTCGAACAGGACAACCTGGTTCGCGCGATCCTCAACACGCTCGGCATCGGCATATTCGGCGGCGCGCTCGCGGTGGGCTTCTATTCGCTCGTGGCGTTCGCCGGCCATCGCCGCAACGACTGGGCGACGCGCCTGCTCGATTACCTCGTGCTGCTGCCGCGCGCGGTGCCCGGTCTGCTCGCCGGCCTCGCGTTCCTGTGGATCTTTCTCTTCGTGCCGGGCGTGAAAGAGCTGAAGAACTCGATGTGGAGCATCTGGATCGCGTACACGGTCGTCTGGCTCGCGTACGGCATGCGCCTGATTCAAAGCGCGTTGCTGCAAGTCGGCCCCGAACTCGAGGAAGCGGGACGCAGCGTCGGCGGCACGCGAGCGCGCGTCAGTCTCGACGTCACGCTGCCGCTCGTGCGCTTCGGCCTGCTCGCCGCATGGCTACTGATCTTCATGATCTTCGAGCGCGAATATTCGACCGCCGTTTATCTGCTGTCGCCCGGCACCGAAGTGATCGGCGCGCTGCTCGTGTCGCTGTGGGCGACCGGCGCGGTCGATCAGGTCGCGGCGCTTTCTGTCATCAACATCGCGATGGTCGGCGCCGGGCTCGGCGTGGCCCTGCGCTTCGGAGTGAAACTTCATGGATAAGCTCTCGGTCGACAACCTCTTTCTGAGCTATGGCGACAACCCGATTCTCAAGGGCGTGTCGTTCGAACTGAATCCGGGCGAAGTGGTGTGCCTGCTCGGCGCGTCGGGCAGCGGCAAGACGACGCTGCTGCGCGCGGTCGCCGGTCTGGAGCAGCCTTCGTCGGGGCGCATCGAACTCGACGGCAAAGTGTTCTTCGACGGCGCCACGCACGCCGATCTGCCGGTCGAGCAGCGCTCGCTCGGTCTCGTGTTTCAGTCGTATGCGCTGTGGCCGCATCGCACCGTCGCGGAAAACGTCGGCTATGGATTGAAGCTGCGGCGCGTGTCGGCGGCCGAGCAGAAAAAGCGCGTGCAAGGCGCGCTCGATCAACTCGGTCTCGGTCATCTGGCCGCGCGCTATCCGTATCAACTTTCCGGCGGCCAGCAGCAACGCGTCGCGATTGCGCGCGCGCTCGTCTACAACCCGCCCGTCATTCTGCTCGACGAACCGCTGTCGAACCTCGACGCCAAATTGCGCGAGGAAGCGCGCGCCTGGCTGCGCGAACTGATCGTGTCGCTCGGTCTCTCGGCGCTTTGCGTGACGCACGATCAGACCGAAGCGATGGCGATGTCCGACCGCATCCTGCTGCTGCGCAATGGCCGTATCGAACAGGAAGGCACGCCCGCGGAACTGTACGGCGAGCCGCGTTCGCTTTACACCGCGGAATTCATGGGCAGCAACAACCGTATCGACGCGCGCGTGGCCGCGATCGACGGCGAGCGCGTGACATTGGCCGGCGACGGCTGGCAATTGCAGGCGCAAGCGCGCGAAGCGCTGACGGCCGGCCAGCAGGTGCAGGCGGTGATTCGCCTCGAGCGCGTGCAGGTCGCCGACGGTCCGGGCGCGAATCGCCTCGAAGCGGACCTGATCACGTCGATGTATCTCGGCGACCGCTGGGAGTACCTGTTTCATTGCGGCGAGCTGCGTCTGCGCGCATTCGGCAACGTGCCGCGCGCGGCCGGGCGCCACTGGATCGAATTCCCCGCGAACGATTGCTGGGCGTTCGCCCACGCGAGCTGACGCACTCACCCACCGAAGTAAAAAAACCAGCTACAGGAGACTGTCGATGAAGTTGAGCATCAAAAGAACGACCTTCGGCGCGAGCCGCGCAGGCCTCGCGTATTTCGCGGGCTTTGCGGGACTCGCCGCATTCGCGACAGGCGCGCACGCGCAATCGAGCGTGACGTTGTACGGCATCGTCGATGCGGGCGTCGAATACGTGAATCATGCGAGCGCGGACGGCGGCGCAACGCGTCTCGTGTCGGGCGGCAAGAACACGTCGCGCTGGGGTCTGCGCGGCGTCGAGGATCTCGGCGGCGGATTGAAGGCCGTGTTCCAGTTGGAAAGCGGCATCAACATCGCGAATGGCCAGTTCGACGACGGCCCCGGCGCGATCTTCGACCGGCGCGCGACCATCGGCCTGAAGAACCGCTTCGGCCAAATCACGCTCGGCCGCAATTTCACGACCACGTACGACTACATGCTGCAGTTCGACCCGATGGGTTATGCGCCGAACTACTCGTGGGCGACCTCATCGACGGCAACGGGCGGCCGCAAGGACGGGCTGTTCTCGCGCTCGGCCAACGCCGTGCGCTACGACGGCAATTTCGCCGGCTTTAAATTCGGCGCGATGTACGGCTTCGGCAATGTGCCCGGCAGCATGAAGTCGAGCTCGAAATACGACTTCGGCCTCGGCTACGAGAACGGCCCGTTCGCCGCCGTGGTCACCTTCGACCGTCAGAACGGCGCGAACGACAGCGTCACGCCCGCGGACACCACCAACTATATTCAGGGCATACATGCGGGCTTGAGTTACGACTTCGGCCCGGTCAAGGCAATGGCCGGCTATCGCAACTATCGGCGCACCTTCCACACGGCCACGCCGACGCTGCGCAGCGACATGTACTGGATCGGCGGTCAATACGAGGTGACGCCGTTCTTCTCGCTGTTCGGCGCTGTTTATCATCAGGACATCAAGAACGCGAGCGACGCCGACCCGACGCTCTTTTCGCTGCGCGGCCAGTACGCGTTGTCCAAGCGCACGGTGCTGTATCTCGCGGGTGGGTATGCGATGGCGAAGCATGGCAACGCCGTCAGCCTGTCGCGCGATCTGACCGGCGCGGCGGATACGCAAGCGGGTGTGACGGCGGGTATTCAACATCGGTTTTGAGCGGCCGAGTTTAGTTCGCGTGTGACTTGCGACGCGAATACATGGCGCTCCGCCGCGATCAGCGCATCGTGGCGGAGCAAAAAAAGGCCCGACGCGCGGCCGAGCCTGTAAAAGATGGTAGCGCCAGTGCACGGCGATCATTCGACAAGACATGAAGCCGCTGCACAGACACCACCATCTGCGTGGACTGGTAAAAAGTTTTCCGTCAGGAAGAAGTCCCCGGTAAAGGACTCGAAACGAGAACCGCGGCGACAATAAGCACACCGGCCAGCACGACCGACTCAATCTGAAGTACTCGCGCAAAGCGCCTCAATGCAACGCGCGACTGCATCGCATGCGAGCCCTTCAATGACATGAGTACTTTCGGCATTTCAACGATCCGGTTATGTCCTCCAAGCGCCGCTGCAATCAGCACAAGCGCGAGCTTCAGCACAAGAACCTGCCCGTAAGTCGACGTCCAGAGATTGACGGGACTGTTCACGCCGCGCCAACCGTTGTACGTGCCCGTGATAGCCAGCATCGCGAGCGCAACAGTGGCCGCGTTTGAAAGCGATTGCACGAATGCCGCGCTATTGGGCGCGTCGTCTTCCGGGGCCTTGCCTATTCGCGGCACGACGATACTGGCCGCGACAAGCACGAGGCCGACCCATACGCTGATAGCAAGCACGTGTACCCAGTCTGCCCATACCGGCCGCGAAAAGGTACCGGCATCGACCGGATGTCCCGTATTGCTTCTCGCGAGGGCCGCGCCCGCAGTGGCGAGTGCAATGACGACTGCGTATGGTCCACGCTTATGCACGTTCGCCAGCAGAAGCAGAAAAACGATCAGCAACAGAACACAGTTCACGAGCCAGGCATGACCGAACCCGGTCTCCTTCAGCATCGATACGACTGCCGGCCCCGCTTCAGTCAAAGAGGATTCACTCATTAGCGCGCAGTGAGCCCAGAAAGCCGAAAAGCTCGAAAGCAACGCAACTAATGCCGAAATCCTCATGGTCGTCAGGAGTCGCCGACTGACGCCCGACTGCCATCGCGACGCGC
This sequence comes from Paraburkholderia sp. RL17-368-BIF-A, assembly GCF_046054045.1. Lineage (NCBI taxonomy): Bacteria > Pseudomonadati > Pseudomonadota > Betaproteobacteria > Burkholderiales > Burkholderiaceae > Paraburkholderia > Paraburkholderia sp. RL17-368-BIF-A. Next base: position 210,575 of record NZ_JARESN010000002.1, on the reverse strand, counting down.
GTCGCGACAACCACATGTCACTCAGCATCGCTCCGATAAGCACGGCAAAGCTCACGTTTTGCAGCGCTACCGATATCAGCCGGACAACGCCGAGGAAGCCTTCGTTCATCACTTCACCGCGAATGTGTAGATGCCTTTGGTCTTGTGCGCGTCATGCGTCATCACAGCCCATTGCACGGTGTACGCACCCGAAGCGAGCTTCGGGATCGCGACGGCCAGTACGCGCGGATTGGCGGCGTCGACGGTTGCTTTTTCTTTAGTAACGGGCGCGCCGCTCGCATCGGCGACCTTGATCGTGCTGAATGATGATTCGAGGTCCTCGTTGAACGTCAGCCTGAGTAAGTCGGGCGATACATCGACTGTGCTGCCCGCCGCCGGCGTCGCCGTTTCCAGCTTGCCGTGCGCAAGCGCGAGCGCGGGTGAAAGCATGAGTGCAGTGGTTGCGACCGCACCAAAGAACGTTTTTCGCATGTTGGTATTCATGATGTTGCCTCCCGGAATTTAACCAGGGCGCCGTGCGTGCGTCATGGGCGGCGCCCATTGCATGTCACTGCTTTTGCAGGCTCGTCACGGTCAGTGAGCCATCGACTTCTTCGGCGACGAAATCGATCTTGTCGCCGACCTTCACCTGAGACAACATCGCCGGGTCTTTAACCTTGAAAACCATCGTCATGGCTTCCATGCCAAGGTTCTCCAGGGGACCGTGCTTGATGGTGAGTTTGCCCGCGGCGGTATCCACCTTTTTAACTTCGCCATGCGACATGCTTTTGTTCGCGTCCGCGTTCACGTCCGCGCTTTGCTGTGCGCCACTCGCCATGTTCATGCTTCCCATATCGGCGGCTGCATAAGCGGTCGCGGAAACCGAAACAGCACAACACATTGCAATGAAAGCCACTACGTTCTTCATACGTTCCCTCAACAGTCAAAGTGATAAAGAATCCGGCCGAGTCCAATCATCCGGCTTCGGGCTAATTCAGCTTTCCGGCATTTCGCCGGTGTACTCGTACGCCACGGTTCCCTTCGGGTGTTTGAACCAGCCGGGGTCGCGATAATCGTTGCGGCCGAGACCGTCGCGCACTTTCACGACGCTGAACATGCCGCCCATTTCCAGCGGGCCAAATGGGCCTGTACCCGTCATCATCGGCAGCGTGTTGTCCGGTAATGGCATTTCCATATTGCCCATCGCGCCGCCGGTCGCGCCCATCGCCATGTAGTCCGGCACCAGCTTGTTGATGCGCTTCGCGAGATCTTTTTGCGGCACGCCGATCAGGTTGGGAACCTGATGCCCCATTGCATTCATCGTGTGATGCGACTTGTGGCAATGAAACGCCCAATCGCCGGGCCGGTTAGCGGTGAACTCGATCGCGCGCATCTGACCGACCGCGACGTCGGCGGTGACTTCGGGCCAACGCGCGGACGGAGGAATCCATCCGCCATCGGTTCCTGCCACCTCGAAGCTGTATCCGTGAAGATGGATCGGATGATTGGTCATCGTCAGATTGCCGAAGCGAATGCGCACCCGGTCGCCGGTGCGAACGGGCAATGGATCGATGCCCGGAAACACACGCGCATTCCACGTCCACATGTTGAAGTCCGTCATTTCGTTCACGCGTGGCGTGAAGCTCCCCGGGTCGATGTCGTAGGCCGACATCAGGAACACGAAGTCGCGGTCGACCGGCATGACGCGGCGATCCTTCGGATGAACGATGAACGTGCCCATCATGCCCATCGCCATCTGCACCATCTCGTCGGCATGCGGGTGATACATGAATGTGCCGTGTTTCTCGAGCTGAAACTCGTAGACGAATGTCTTGCCAGGCGGAATATGCGGTTGCGTCAGACCGCCGACGCCGTCCATTCCGCACGGCAGCAGCATCCCGTGCCAGTGAACGGTCGTGTGTTCCGGCAGCTTGTTGGTCACGAAGATGCGGACCTTGTCGCCTTCCACGGCCTCGATGGTCGGGCCAGGCGCCTGGCCGTTGTAGCCCCACAGATTTGCCTTCATGCCCGGCGCCATTTCGCGCACGACCGGCTCGGCGATCAGATGAAACTCCTTCCATCCGTTCTTCATGCGCCACGGCAGCGTCCAGCCATTGAGTGTGGCAACGGGCGTATAAGGCCGGCCATTGGGCGGGACGAGCGGCGGCTGCGTGGCGGTTTTTTGCATCGTTGGCGCTTCCGGAAGCGAAGCCGCGCCCGCCTTGCTGACCAGCGCTGCACCGAGCAGCGCGGCGCCTGAGCCGCCAAGAAAATTTCGACGTGACACCATGTTCATTTACCTTCTGAATTCGTCGGCGACGCCGGTTGAGTTGCGGACATCGCGGCAAGCGGCGGCAGACGGCCACCAAGCGACTGCTGCAGGTCCGTCTCGGCAACCCAGTAATCTTTGAGCGCATCGATATATCCGTTGACGGCCGCGACCTGATCGCGCGAATCGGCGAGCAGTTCGAACACGCTCGCGAGCATGCCGTTGTAGCGCAGCAGCATTTCGTCCGAGATGGTCTTGCGCACGGGCACGACTTCATCGCGGTAATGCTTCGCGACGTCATAGCTCGTGACGTAAGCGGAATACGACTCGCGTACTTCGGAGCGTGCATCGATTGCCGTCTGTGCAAGCCGGTTAGCCGATTGCATATAGATGGCTTCGGCGCGTGCGGTCTTTGCACTGCCCCAGTCGAAGAGCGGGATCTCGACGCTGATTTCGTAGCCGCGCTCATGTCCCTTGTCGGTCTCGAAGTTGTTGAGATAGCCGACGTCGAGTGCATTGACGAAGCGCGTTGCTTTCGTCAGTCCCAGAGAACTGGCAACGCTTTCCGTTCTCAGCTTCGCGGCCTGAATGTCCAGCCGATTTCGCATCGCAAAGCTCTCGAGATCGTCGAGTTGCGGCTTTTCCTTTGGCAGTTCCGGCAGACGGTCGGGCAGTTCGAATTGCGTTCCCGAACCCCATAAGCCGATCGCGCGCGTGAGCTTCTCGCGCGCCATGACTGATTGCTGCCGGGCCTTTGCGAGTTGCGCGACGGACTCGGCATAAAACGCCTGCTCGCGCGCGTAGTCGAGTCTGCTGAAGTTGCCCGCCTGGCGCATGCGCAGCGCGAGTTCCGCGCCGGCTTCGGCCGAGTCCTTGACCTGCTCCGCGTAGAGCGCAGCCTGTTGCGCAGCCACCGCGTTCACATAAGCCTTGCGGGCGTCGGCGGCCACGGCAAGCATCGCATTGGCCGTCTCGAGCTTCGTCTGCTCGAACCGCCGGCCTTCGACGCGTGTCGCCAAAGGCAGCGTAAGCAGACCGAGCACGCCCATCGAGAAAGTACGGCTAATGCCGAATCCATCGCTCCAGTGCGTTCTGCTGAACGTGAAGCCCGGATTCGGCAGACGGCCCGCCTGCACGAGGTCGGCCTCCGAGACGCCCAGCTCTCCGTATGCCGCCTGAAGTCCGCGGTTGTTCAGCAACGCGAGTTGCACCGCGTCGTCCATGCCGAGCGGCTTTGACAGCAGTTCCCGCGTACGCTTGAAAACGGCTTCGCGGTCCTCGTCGGTCTTCACATAGACCGCATCCTTGCCGAGCCGCTGCGATGCAGTCGTCGATACGGCGCCGAAGCCGCCGTCGTTTGAAAACGTTGTGCAGCCGGTGAGCAGAATCGCCGCGACGGCGATGCACGCGACGCGGGTCTGCGCGAGGTGACGCATCATTTGGAGTCGCCTCCATGCTCGGATGCCGCATTCGCGTGCTGCCCGTGTTTCGCGTGTTTCGCACCAGTCGCTGCCCGGCTCGGTGCGACGTCGCGATTGAGCTGTTGCCAGCTCGGTGCTTCTCCATCGTGCCAGGGCTTGTAACCGTCGAATGCCGACGACGTTGCAGGCGGCGGCACCGACGCTCCCGCATCGGCCGGGTCCGGCAAGGTCGTCGCGGCGTGCGCGAGCAGCGGCAACGCCGCGGCCGCGCCAAGCAGCGCCACAGAAATTTTTCGCATGAGTTGTTCTCGTCGTGAATCATCCGGAGGCCGGTTGCCGGTCTCCAGGAACATGCCTCTGCAGCGAACGGCTGCGAGGGCGCGGACTAGACGAGAATCGAGCGGGGAGGTCGTTCAATGCCGCCCGTGAGGAACGACACGACGGGCGCGGAAGAAGACGGGGACAAGAAGAAGTGAGCGGTTTCAGCCGTGGGCGGCAGGATCGGCACGAACAGCATGACTGCACCGGAACAGCACGATGCGCAGGTTGCGCACGCGTGCGCTTGATGACCATCGTGGTGATGATCGCCGCTTGCGTGAAGATGCTCTGCACCGGACATGGCTGCATGATGCTCGCCGCCTTCCGGCGCAACATGCGCACTATGATGATGCGCCTGGCCGACGCCACACTTCATTGCGACGGCCGCGAACGACTGAGCCGGAAGGCTCAGTGCAAGCAGAACGACGATGAAGAGTTTGCGCCAGTAGTACATGGGGCCGGAGTCTAGCACGCGATTTTGGGCGGTTGTAAGCTGAAACGTGTCAACGCGTAACGGCACGGCGACGCTCAGGACCAAAGCTTACTGCGGGCCTTCTGACGCCGCGATGGCCACGAGATGACTGATTTTTCATGCTCGCGAAGATGAAAAAAATGTCATGCTCCCGTCATCTCACGACTGCCGAGCCATGTCTAAGCTGACCACACTCCCCTCCTTCCGCGAAAAGATGAACCGTTGACCGATGCGCATACTCATTATCGAAGACGAGCCGAAGATGACCGCCTATCTCAGGAAGGGACTGGTCGAGGCGAGCTTTACGGTGGACACTGCCGACAACGGCGTCAACGGTCTGTTCCTCGCGTTGCACGAGGAATTCGATCTGATCGTACTCGACGTGATGCTTCCCGGAATAGACGGCTTCGAGTTGCTTCGACGGCTGCGTAAGGAGAAGCAGACGCCGGTTCTTCTGCTGACCGCGCGCGACACGGTCGCGGACAAAGTCGAAGGTCTCGAGTTGGGCGCGGACGACTATCTGTCGAAGCCTTTCGCCTACGCCGAGTTCCTCGCCCGAATCCGTTCGCTGCTGCGGCGGGCGCCACGCGCGGTCAAGGACGTGCTGCGCATCGCCGATATGGAAGTCGACTTCATCAAGCGCCGGGTGAAGCGCGGCGATCTGCGCATTGACCTCACGGCGCAGGAGTTTTCGCTATTGCAATTGTTAGCCGAAAGGCAGGGCGAAGTACTGACGCGCACCTTCATCACGTCGCAGATCTGGGACATGAATTTCGACAGCGATACCAACGTGGTCGATGCCGCCGTCAAACGCCTGCGTGCAAAAATCGACAACTCGTTCGAGACGAAGCTGTTGCACACGGTCCGTGGAATGGGCTACGTACTCGAGGATCGTTCGTGACCGCGAGGAAGGTTCCCTATTCGCTTCTCAAGCGATTGACCGCTGCATTCGCGGTAGCGGCCCTTATCGTATTTGCGCTCATGGGTGCATTCCTTTATCGCTCGCTGTCGCAGGAATTGCAGCGGCGCGACGACATTGAGATCATCGGCAAGCTCGCGCAGTTTCAGCAGCTCGTGCGCGATGCCGGATCGATTCACGCAGTTAAAGCGGCGCCCGCAATTTTCCATGAAGTGCTGCTGTCGCATCCCGGCGTCTATCTCGGCATTTTCGACGCGCAGAATCGCGTGCTGGTAGAGCACGTTGGCCAGGAACATCTTGATCTTGCGGCTGCGTTTTCCGGCAAGCACGCTGGCGGCAGTCCGTTCACCTGCGAGATCGCGTCAATAGGTTCATCGCGCTGCATCTTCTCCGGGGCAACGCTGCCGTCGCATGAAACCGTGCGTGTGGTGCTGGTGCGCGCCGCCTCCGACCGGCAATCGCTTCTCAACAGCTATCGCGTCGACGTGCTGATTGCCGTCGCGCTCGGCGCCGCGCTCGTCAGCACCGTTGGCTATGCCGTTACGCGGCGAGGACTGTCGCCGGTTAAAAGCATCGGCCGTCAGACTTCACGCATCGAGGCGCACAATCTGAGCGAGCGGCTCGATATACACGGCGGACCCGTCGAGCTTCAGGCTATTGCGCTATCGGTCAACCGGATGCTCGACCGGCTGGAACGCGCATTCGTGCGTCTGTCGCAGTTCTCATCCGACCTCGCACACGACATGCGAACACCGCTCGCCAATGTCATCAGCTCGTCGCAGGTCACGCTGTCTCGCACGAGAACCATCGACGAATACGAAGCACTGATCGACTCGAATATCGAAGAGTGCGAGCGGCTTCAGCGGATGATCGAGAACATGCTGTTTCTCGCGCGCAATGAAAACGCGCAGCAGCTTATTCATGTGGTCAAACTGGACGCAACGAGCGAATTGAGTAGGCTCGCATCGTATTTTCAGGGCCTCGCGGAAGAAGCCGGCGTGAATCTCGCCGTGAATGGAAATGCACAATTATCCGCAGATGCGACGCTGTTCCGACGCGCTGTCAGCAACCTGATGTCCAACGCACTCGACCATGCTTTTGCGGGCTCTTGCGTCGAGTTGCGCTCGTTCGAATCGCCGAAGTACTCCGTCGTCGAAGTAACCAACCGGGGGCATGCGATTGCGCCCGAACACGTCGAGCGGATTTTCGAACGTTTCTATCGCGTCGACGCGTCGCGGCACCGTTCGGCGCGAAACGCGGGTCTCGGCCTTGCTATCGTCAAATCGATCATGGAATTGCATCGTGGCAAAGTCGAGGTCGCGAGCAATGACGAGCGCACCACTTTCACGTTGTACTTTCCGCGTCCGGTCGACGTATAGCCAGTTCAGAAGTTTTCCAAGCAGGAGGTTGCGATGCAGATAGTTACTGCTCTCGGTCACGCGCTATGGATGGCTTTCACCATGCTATGGCAAATCTTCTGGGGCCTCAGTCTCGGCTTTCTCTTCTCTGCCGTGATTGAAGTCATCGTCTCGAAGTCGGAGATGTCGAAGCTTCTGCCCGATTCATCGGCCAAAACGCTGACCGTCTCCGCGCTGTTAGGCGCCGCGTCGTCCTCGTGTTCTTATGCGGCAGTCGCGATGGCCCGCTCTATTGTGCGCAAGGGCGGCGACTTTACCGCCGCAATGGCGTTCCAGTTCGCCGCAACGAATCTGGTGCTTGAACTCGGCGTTTTGATGTGGGTGCTCATTTCGTGGCAGTTCGCCGCGGCTGAGTTTATCGGCGGCCCGATCATGATCGTCGTTATGGTGCTCTTCTTCCGTTTCTTTCTCAAAGACTCGCTCAAGCGCGACGCGATCGAGCAGGCGGACAAAGGTATTGCCGGCAGTATGGAAGGCCATGCGGCGATGTCGATGAGCGAACAGCAAGGCACCTGGAAAGAACGCCTGTCGTCCAGAGAGGGATGGATAGCGATCAGTCACAGCTATGCGATGAACTGGGCGATGTTGTGGCGCGACATCGGCGTTGGCTTACTCGTCGCGGGAGCTTTGGGCGCATGGGTGCCCGATAGCTTCTGGCAGAAGTTCTTTCTCGTCAGCCATCCAACGGCCGCGATGATTTGGGGCGCGTTTGTCGGACCGCTCATTGCCGTCGCGTCGTTCACGTGTTCCGTAGGCAACGTGCCGCTTGCAGCAGTGCTGTGGAATGGCGGCATCAGTTTCGGCGGCGTCGCCTCGTTTATTTTTGGCGATCTCATCATCCTGCCCATTCTGAATATCTACAGAAAGTACTATGGCGGGCGAATGACCGCTTTTCTCGCCGTGACGTTCTACCTTGCGATGGTGTCGGCGGCACTCGTTGTGGAAGGACTGTTCCAGGCGCTAGGCTGGGTTCCGCACGAGCGGCATACGGCTGTCGTGGATGCAGCGATTACCTTCAACTATACGACGGTACTGAATATCGTCTTTGGGATTGTGGCTGTCATTTTGACGGTGATCTTTTTTAAAACCGGCGGGCCAGAGATGATGCGCATGATGGAGGGCGGTGAGCACCATCATGCGGACCATTACGGCCATCAGCACCATCACGGGCGCTCGGAATGACCTTCAGAGAGCGCCCAGCGGGGCGTTCTCTGCTCTGATTCACGAATCTATCGCGTCGTGCTCGACCGCTCTAGAAATTGAAGTTGTCGATATTGCCGGCATCGAATGTAGTCGGCGGTCCGAGAATGATCTCGCCTTGCGGGCCGATGGTGCGCTTGCCGAGTTTGCCCGCATCGAACGACTCGCCCTCCTTGCCGCTGATCGTGCCCGACGCGAGCGCCGCGGCTGCATAGCCCGCGAGATAACCCAACTGGTTCGGGTCCCACAACTGGAATGCCTTCACGGTGCCGTTCTTCACGAACGCGCGCATCTGGTTCGGCGTGCCAAGACCGGTCACCGCCACCTTGCCCTTGCTCGACGACGACGAGATATAACGCGCCGCCGCAGCGATGCCCACCGTGGTCGGCGCAACGATCGCCTTCAGGTTCGGATACGCCTGCAACAAACCCTGCGTTTCGACGAACGACTTCTGGTCGTCGTCGTTGCCGTAAGCGATCTTGACCAGCTTGATCTTCGAATACTCGGGCTTCTTCAGTTCCTCCTGCATCCACTTGATCCACGTATTCTGATTGGTCGCATTCGGCGTGGCCGACAGCACCGCGAATTCGCCCTCACCGCCTATCAGCTTCGACACGAGTTGAATCTGGCCTCGGCCGATGCCTTCCGCGTTCGCCTGATTGACGAACAATTGCCGGCCTTCAGGCGCCGTGTCCGAATCGAACGTGACGACCTTGATGCCTTGCGACATCGCCTTCTTCAGATACGGGACGACCGCGTTGGCGTCGTTGGCGGCGATCACAATGGCGTCCTGACGCTGCGTGATCAGCGTGTTGATGTATTGCACCTGCGACGACGCGCCCGCATCCGACGGACCCACCACCTTGCCCACGCCGCCGAATTCCTTGATCGCGGCGAGGCCGCCGTCGTCGGCGATCACTTCATACGGGTTGTTGATCTGCTTCGGCAGGAACGCTATTTTCAGGCCGCTTTTCAGGCCCGCGGCGGGCGCCGCGCAACTGATCGCGAGCAACGCGATGCACAGCGCGGCCGCGCCGGTGTGACGAAGAGGTTTGAACATGAAGTGTCTCCTGCTTGTTGTTGGACGTGGTGATGTCCGGGTTTGGTGGTCAAGCAATGGTCACGTTACGGGGAAGAAACCGACTTCGCGATGAACCGCCGGTCGCGTGCCGCGCGCCAGCGTGCAACCAGATTCGGTATCAGCACCGACGCAAGCAGCAGCACGCCGGTGACGATGGTGAGCGTCTCGCTGGACACGTCGTCGAGCGTCAACGCGTTTTTCAGCACGCCGATAATCAGCAGCGACAGCAGCACGCCGATCATCGAGCCGCGTCCGCCGAAAATGCTCACGCCGCCGAACAGCACGGCGGCAATCACCGACAACTCGAAGCCTTCGCCGTTATCGCCGCGCGCGCTCGTGAAGCGCAGCGTGTAGACCACACCGGCCAGCGCGCTCATCAAACCCGACAGCACGAAAAGACGCAGCCTGATCTTCGCGACCTCGATGCCGGAGAACGCGGCCGCGGTCGGATTCGCGCCGATCGCATAGAGGCTGCGGCCAAACGCGGTAGCCTGCAGCAGCACCGTAAACAGCACGGCGCCGACGATCACGATCGCGAAAGGCAACGGGATGAAACTCGCGCCGAGCGTGTCCATGCCGAACGCGGTGTAAGCAGGCGGAAAATCGGCGACGGCCTGATCGCCGAGCAGCACATACGCGAGCCCGCGAAACAGCGCGAGCGTGCCGATCGTGACCGCGAGCGACGGCAGGTTCAGCTTCACGATCACGAGGCCATTGAGCAGCCCGGCGACCGCGCCCGCGACCAGCACGAGCGCGATCACGACCGGCATCGGCAAGCCCATGTGCCACAGCACGCCCATCAATGCGCTCGATGCACCGAGCACCGAAGCCACCGACAGATCGATTTCAGCGGCGACGATAATCAGCGTCATCGGCAGCGCCATCAACGCGATCTCGGTGAGATCGGCCAGCACGTTGCTCAGATTTGCGCCGGTCAGGAACACGGGCGACAGCATGCGTCCCAGTGCAAGCGACAGTATCAGCACGATCACCAGCAGCGCTTCCCATTGCAGCGGCGTTTCGCGTTTGCGCGTGAGCAGCGCGGAATCGGGTTTAGCCATGATCGCGTTTCCTCATCATGCGTTTGGCGACGGAGCGGGCCAGCAAGGTATCGGCGGTAATCGCGGCGACGATCAGCGCGCCTTCGATCGCCTGCTCCCAGAACGGCGAAACGTGCAGCACGACAAGCGCAATGCTGATCACGCCGAGCACGAGCGCGCCGAGCGTTGCACCGAGTATGGTGCCGACGCCGCCTGTAATCGCCACGCTGCCGACCACGGCCGCCGCCACCACTTGCAGCTCGATGCCCTTCGCGGTGCTCGCATCGACGGTGCCGAAGCGCGCGAGCCACAATGCGCCCGCGAAGCCGGCAATCGCGCCGGACAGCAGAAAGCCCGCCATCACGCGCCGCTCGACATTCACACCGGCAAGACGCGCCGCTTCAGGATTCGAGCCGATCGCATAGTGCTCGCGTCCGCCGCGAAACTGCTTGAGGTAGATCGCGAGCGCGAGCAGCACGACGGCGGCGATCAGCGCGAGCGTCGGTATGCCAAAGAAAGTGCCTGTGGCAAGGCGCGAATACGCTTCGGGCAAGCTCGTTGCGTTGATCTGCCCGCCATGCACCCACGCGTAATCGGCGCCGCGAAAAATGTAAAGCGTCGAAAGCGTCGCGACGAGCGACGGCACGCGGCCCACCGCCACGAGCAACGCGTTGATGCCGCCCGCGACGAGGCCAATCGCGAGTCCCGCCACGAGCGCGACGATTACCGGCATCTGCGGAAACGCAACGTAGAGGCTGCCCACTGCATACGCGCTGATGCCGACCGTCGAGCCCACCGACAGGTCGATATGACGCATCAGGATCACCACGGTCATACCCGCGGTCAGCAGGCTGATGATCGACACGTTGAGCAGCACGTCACGCAGATTCTGCAAGTTCAGGAACTGCGGCCTCGCGAGCGCGGTCCCCACTATCAGCAGAATCAGCACGACGAAGAGCGTCGTCTCGCGGCTCTTCGCGAGGCTCGCAGCGAAGCCGCCTGGCGTACTCGCCGAGCGCTTCGAAGATGGCGGCGGCGTCTGCACCGGCGCGGCATGAGTCGATGAGTGGCGCATCATGCGGCCCGTCCCAGCGGTGGAATGGGTTGTCCGAGTGCCGCGGCCATGATGCGTTCCTCGTCGGCCTCGGCGCGCGCGATCTCAGCGCTGATGCGTCCTTCGTGCATCACCAGCACGCGGTCGGCCATGCCGAGTACTTCAGGCAATTCGCTCGAAATCATCAGCACGGCCATGCCGTCCTGCACGAGTTCGGCGAGCGCGCCATACACCTCGGCTTTTGCGCCGACGTCGATACCGCGCGTGGGTTCGTCGATGATCAGCACTTTCGGGCCCGTTGCCAGCCACTTGCCGAGCACCACCTTCTGCTGATTGCCGCCCGATAACGTGCCCACTGGCGCATGCGGATCGCCCGCTTTCAGACGCAGCCGCGTGCGCCATTTGTTCGCAAGCTGCGTCTCGCTGCGCGTCGTGATCAGGCCGTGTCTGACGAGCCTGCCGAGCACCGTCATCGACGCATTGCGCGCGATGCTCAGCTCCAGCGCGAGCCCTTGCTGGCGTCTGTCTTCGGGCACGAGCGCGAGTCCCGCGCGCACCGCGGCCGCTGCGTTGCCCGCGGCAAGGCGCTTGCCGCCGACCAGGATTTCGCCGGCATCCAGCGGATCGATACCGAAGATCGCGCGCGCGACTTCGCTGCGCCCCGCACCGACGAGACCCGCGAGCGCGACGATCTCGCCTGCGCGGACATCGAACGAAATGTCCTTGAAAACGCCGACGCGCGTTAGACCGCGAACCGACAGACGCACTTCGCCGGGCGGCCGCTCCGCTTTCGGATAGAACGTCTCCAGATCGCGGCCGACCATTTTTGCCACGATAGCGTCGGTGTTCAGATCGGCGGTGAGGCCGTCGAACACCTTCGCGCCGTCGCGCATGATGGTGACACGCTGCGTCAGCGCGAACACCTCGTCGAGCCGGTGCGTGATGAAAAGAATCGCCACGTCCCGCTCGCGCAGCTTGCGCACGATTGCAAAGAGCCGTTCGACTTCGGGCAGCGACAACGCGGCGGTCGGTTCGTCCATGATCAGCACGTTCGCGTTCAGCGACAACGCCTTGGCAATTTCAATCACCTGCTGATCCGCAATCGACAAACCGCGCACCAGTTGATCGGCACGCAGATCGACACCGAGCGACGCGAGCAGGCCGTCCACTTCGCGGCGCATCGCGTCGTACTGAATGCGGCCGATGCGGTCCACGGGCTGCCGTCCCATGAAGATGTTTTCCGCAATCGACAGGTCGAAGAACAGCGTCGGCTCCTGGTAGATCACGGCGAGTCCGGCATCGCGCGCTTCGGCGGGCGTCGCAAAGCGGCGCGGCGTGCCGTCGACGAGCATCTCGCCGCTATCGGGCTGATGCACGCCTGCGAGAATCTTCACGAGCGTCGACTTGCCCGCGCCGTTCTCGCCGAGCAGCGCATGCACTTCGCCGGGCCACAGCACGAGATCGCCGTCGGACAGTGCGCGCACGCGCCCGAACGATTTGCTCGCATGCCGCAATTCGAGCCTCGGCTGAGCGGTTGAGGGTTGCTGCACTGCGTGTCTCCTTCGTTTGCGTTTATCGGGCGCTTTTGTTTTTTTGCCGCGGTTTTTCAGATCCGATAGAAGCGCTCCGCGTTGCCGCAAAAGAGCGCCTCTTTCTCCGCGACACTCGCGCCTTCCACAATCGCGGCATACGCATGCCACAAATCCGTATACGACCCGAACAAACGGTCGACGGGGAAGTTCGACGCGAACATCGCGCGCTCGGCACCGAACGCGTCGATTGTCTCGAGCACATAGGGCCGCAGGCTTTCCACGGTCCATTGATGGTCGAACATCGCGAGTCCGCTGATCTTCACGTACACGTTGCTGCAACCGGCGAGCATGCGCAGGCCGTCGCGCCACGCGCGATAACCGGCGACGCTGCTTCGGTCCACGAACATGCCCGCATGATTGACGGCGAACAGCGTGTCCGAATGCGCGCGCGCCAGAGCGGCGGCCTCTTCCATTTGCGACGGATACAACTGCAAATCGAACGACATGCCGTGACGGCGCAGCAACGCAAAGTTCTCGCGCCACTGCGGCTCGCGCATGTAATGGCGGCCGACGTAATCGAACAATCTGTTCTCGTGCACATTGAGAATCTGCCGCACGCCGCGCGTATTCGCAAACGACGCATGCGCTTCGAGCACCGCGGGCGCATTCGGCGAAGCGAGATCGACGGCGGCGACGATCGCATTCGGCATGCCGCGCGATTCGGCGCGATCGGCGATGCCTTGCAGCCAGCGCGTTTCCTCGACGGGATCGGCGGGATCATGATTGGCTTCGACATGCACGAGCTTTTTCACGTCGATGTCGCCCGCTTCTGCAAGCAGGTTATCGAGCAGATAGTCGTGCTTCAGAGCGCGCGCGTCGCCGACGAAGGACACGCCCGGATTTTCCAGCCAAGGGTAACGGTGCGTATTCAGATCCCACAGGTGGATATGCGAGTCGACAACCTGCATGCGATGCCTCCGTCTTTATAGCGTGGCAAGCAATCAATTAGCTGAGCGAACTCAGACCAAACACCTGTTCGAGCGGCTGCTGAAGCGGCGTGTGGTCCGCGGCGGTATGCATGATGTCGGCCATGTAATCCCACCATTTGCGCATGACTTCGAGTTCGGGAAGCGCGTCCATCGTGTGATGCGTGGTGCGCGTGAGCACCGCGAAAAGATGATCGGTGCCGGGATCGAAGAAGATGCGGTACTCGCGCACGCCGGCGTTGTGCAATGCGTCAACCAGTTCCGGCCAGATCTGTGCGTGCCGGCGCTCGTATTCCTCGCGCATGCCGGGGTTGAGCACCATCCGGAAAGCGATTGTCTCCATTGCGGCTGTCTCTTCGTTGTCTGTTCGTTGTCGTTCGTTGTCTCGGCGTTATGCGCTTTCGCGGCGAAGCGCCTGCAAAGACTATAATTCCAGCGTCGATAGCATCTCAATCCGTTGTTGGGATTGGGCGATCCACAATCCGAATCGCACCGGGATCATGAGCCAACTCTCAGCAACCGTCGCACTCGTCAATCGGCTCAAGTTCAAGCACCTCGCGCTGCTCGTCGCGCTCGACGACGCGCGCAATCTCCATCAGGCCGCCGAAGCCGTCAACGTCGCGCAGCCGAGCGCGAGCCGCATGCTCGGCGACATCGAGGAAGCGTTCGGCTTTCTGCTGTTCGAACGCAACGCGCGCGGCATGACGCCCACGCCGCTCGGCGTCGTCACGCTGGCCTACGCGCGGCGCGCGCTCGCCGAACTCACGCGTTTCGCCGAAGACCTCGAAGTCAAGCGCCGCGGCGGACACGGCCAGTTGACGGTCGGCGCGATCATGGGCGCCGCGCCCGATCTGATGGCGATGGCGGTGGCCGCACTCAAAACCGAAAGCCCCTTGCTCAACGTGCGCATACTCGGCGAAACCAGCGACCAGGTCGTGCAGTTGCTGCATCGCCGCGAAGTCGATCTCGCGCTTGGACGGCTGACGAGTCCGTTGCAACACAACGATTTCAGTTTCGAGCCGCTCGCGCGCGAAACCTTGATGCTCGTGGTGCGCTCCGTACATCCGCTCGCGAGCCGCGCGCGCATCACGTTGCGCGAACTCATCGACTGGCCGTGGGTTGCGCAGCCCGTCAGCAGCCCGGCGCGCGTGCTGTTCGAGGAAGAACTCGCGCGCGCCGGGCTCGCGACGCCGGTCAATCTCACCGAATGCGCGTCGATCTTCGCGACGCTGCAATTGCTCGAGAACTACGATGCGGTCGCGATGCTGCCGGAGTCGGTCGTGCGCGATCACCTGCGCGGCAAACTGCTGGTCGCATTGCCGCTCGAAATCGGCAAGAGCCTTGCGGGTTTCGGCATTCTCACGCGCAAGGAAGAACCGCTCGCCGAGCCGGCGCTGCGCTTCATCGAACTGCTGCGCGGTTTCTCGCGGCGCCTCACACGCGATGGCGGCACCACGTCCACGCTGGCCGCGAATGCTTCCGCACCGGTTAGCTGAAATCGGCATCGCGCGTCATTGCAGATTGACGAACAGCCCGCCGTCGACGAGCAACGCCGCGCCCGTCACATAGCGCGCACGGTCGGACGCGAGAAACACCACGCAGTCCGCCACATCGTCGGGACGGCCCAGGCGCCCGAGCGGAATGCGCTTTTCGAAGTAGGCTTTCTTCGCTTCGTCGGCGAGGTCTTCCGCGTTGAGGTCCGTCGCGATCGTGCCTGGCATCACCGAGTTGCAGCGGATGCCATACGGTCCCAATGCAACCGCACACGACTGCATCAGCGAGTGAACGCCCGCCTTGGTCGGCGTGTAATGCGTCTGCATACCGCCGCCGACGAGCGCGCTGATCGAACTGGTCGCGACAATCGCGCCGCCCGTGCCCTGCGCTTTCATTTGCTGCGCGGCGGCTTGCGTGACGTAGAACGCGCCGTTCAGATTCACCGCGACGGTGGACTCGAGTACTTCCGCCGGCATGTCGAGAAACGCATGGAACGGGCAGATGCCGGCGTTACTCGCGAGCACGTCCACCTTGCCGAATGCCTGCACGGTTTCGCGCACCAGTTGCTGCCCTGTCTCGCGCGCGGCGACATTGCCTTCAATCGCGATCACGCGCCGCCCGAGCGCCTCGATTTCCTCGACCACTTCGGCGACCGCCGAGCGGCGTCCGTACGACGCGTCGTTATCGCCCCAGTAGTTGATCGCGACGTCCGCGCCTTCCGTTGCGCACGCAACGGCTATCGCGCGCCCGATGCCGCGCGAACCGCCGGTGACGATCACGACCTTGTCCTTGAGCAGCACGTCATTCTCCTTCGCTGATTGAATCGAAAGAAGTGCAGCGCATTAGCGCGGATAAGGCCGCACCAGCGCGCATTCCGGATTGAGCCGCACGCCGAAGCCCGGCGTGTCGGGCACTTTCATACGTCCATTGACGGGCACCGGTTCGTCGAGCAGAAGCGGCGTGAACATCGGCACGACTTCGTCGGCTTTGGGCGCCATCATCAGAAACTCGGAGAACGGCGAGTTATGACGCGTGACGACGAAATGATAGCTATACACCGACGAACCATGCGGCACCACCATCACGTTATGCGCATCCGCAAGCGCCGAGATCTTGATGAGCTCGGTAATGCCGCCGCACCAGCCCACGTCCGGTTGAATCAGATCGCAGCATTGCATCTCGAGCAGCATGCGAAAGCCCCAACGCGTCGCTTCGTGTTCTCCCGTCGACACCATCATGCCGCGCGGCACGTTGCGCCGCAGTTCGGCGTAACCCCAGTAGTCGTCGGGCGACAGGCACTCTTCTATCCATTTCAGTCCGTACTCGTGCGCGGCATGCGCGAGCCGCGTCGCATATGGCACGTCCAGACTCATCCAGCAGTCGTACATCAGCCAGAAGTCGTCGCCGACGCGGCTGCGCATGTCGGCAAGTTTCTCGAGGTTGAGCTTGAGTCCCGCTTCGCCTTCGGCGGGACCGTGCTGCAACGGCAGTTTTCCGCCGATAAAGCCCATTTCTTTCGCGAGATCGGGACGCGCGCCGGTTGCATAGAACACCAGTTCGTCGCGCACCGGACCGCCCAATAGTTGATACACCGGCTCCTTGCGCACTTTCGCGAGCAGATCCCACAGCGCGAGATCGACGCCGGAAATCGTATTGAGCACGACGCCTTTGCGCCCGTAATAAAGCGTGGCGTAGTACATCTGATCCCACATCTTCTCGATGTCGGTGACGAGCTGGCCTTCGAGAAAACGCGCCAGATGTTTTTCGACGATGAATGCGCCGATCTCGCCGCCCGTCGTCACCGCGAAGCCGACTGTGCCGTCGCTCGCTTCTATTTCGACAACCAGCGTGCCGAGTACATTGATGCCGAACGACTGGCGGCTCTGACGGTACTCCGGATAACGCGCCATCGGCGTCGAGATGTGATCGTCGATCCAGTGTCCGCCGGGTTGGTCGTGATAGTCCGCTCCGCCGCCGCGGACGATGAAGGCACGCACGTGCCGGATTGTGGGCATGGCCATGAGAGAGAGGCTCCGTGATGGGCGTCGAAGGTGTCGCCGGGAATGCGCCTAGCGGGCGCGATGCAGCAGGTCGTGAAATGAATCGGCAGGCTGCGCGCCGTCGCGGCGCAACAGCGTGCCGATCAGCAGCGCGGCGAGCAGACTGGACGCGCCGAGCACGACCAGTCCCGCCGATGTCGAGGAAAACGCGCGCTCGGCCGCGGTGCGCAAGCTCGGCGCAATGAAACCGCCGAGGCTGCCGAGCGAGTTGATCAGCGCGATGCCGCCCGCGGCGGCGGCACCGGTCAGGAGGCGCGTCGGGAATGTCCAGAACAGCGGCTGGGCGGCAATGAAACCGCTTGCCGCGCAGCACAGCGCAATTAGCCCGATGACCGGGTTATGCGCGAGCCCCGATAGGCCGATGCCAAGGCCCGCCATGACGAGCAACGCGGAAGCCCAGCGACGATGCCCGCCCGTCCGATCCGCGCGGCGCGGCACGTACCAGGTGACGGCGAGCGCACACAACCACGGCAATGCGGCGACGAGTCCGACGTGAAAACCCACGGTCGTTCCAAGCAAAGCGGCGACCTGTTGCGGCAAATAAAAGATCACGCCATAGACGCTCATCTGAATCAGCAGATAGATGAGCGACAGCAGCAAAACGCGGCGATCCACCAGCGCGGCAAGAATGCGATGCGGTCCATGTGCCGAGGCTGCGCGCGCGTCTTCATCGAGCGCCGCGCGCAAGCTCGTGCGTTCGTGCGAATCGAGCCAGCGTGCGTCGTCGGGACGATTGTCGAGATACCAGAAAGCCCATATACCGACGAGCGTGGCGAGCAAGCCTTCGACGAGAAAAAGCCACTGCCAGCCCGCGAGGCCGAACGCGCCATGCAGTTCGAGCAGCGAGCCCGACAACGGACCACCGAAGATAAACGCCAACGGCGCGCCGAAATAAAACATGCCGACGGCGCGGGCGCGCGCACGCTGTGGGAACCAGTGTGCGAGGTAATAAATGACGCCGGGAAAGAAGCCTGCTTCGGCGACACCTAATAGAAACCGCAATGTGTAGAACATCGTCGCGGTATGCGCCATGCACATCGCCGCCGAGACCAGTCCCCACGTCACCATGATGCGGCACATCCATGCTCGCGCGCCGACGCGATGCAGCAGCAAATTGCTTGGCACCTCGAACAATGCATAGCCGACAAAGAAAACGCCCGCGCCGAACGCAAAGGCCGCGTTCGAAAGCCCGGTGTCGTGCTGCAGCGCCTTCTGTGCGAAGCCGATGTTCGCGCGGTCGAGAAATGCCAGCACGTACATCAATAGCAGGAATGGCAGCAGCCGGCGCATGACCTTGCCGGTGATCGCCTCCAGCGAAGCGCTCGCTTGCGGGTCCATGTCATCTCCTTCGCGCAGCTCGCGTTCGCGGCCTCGCGGTTCTTGTGTGATGTGACGCGTGCGCCTTGAGCGGCGCCGCGTTGGACGCTCAGTAAGTCGCGCGTCCGCCCGACAGATCGAATACCGAGCCGGTGCTGAATGCGCAGTCTTCTGAGGCGAGCCAGAGAATCAGCGACGCCGCTTCTTCGGGGAGAAGAAAGCGGTTCATCGGAATCTTTGAAAGCATATAGTCGATGTGCTGCTGCGACATTGAATCGAAGATCTCGGTCTTTGCGGCTGCGGGCGTGACCGCGTTGACGAGAATGTTCTTCGTCGCGAGTTCCTTGCCGAGCGATTTTGTGAGGCCGATGAGCCCCGCCTTCGACGCGCTGTAGTGCGACGCGTTCGGGTTGCCCTCCTTGCCCGCGACCGACGCGATATTGACGATCCGCCCATAGCCCTGCTTGAGCATCTGCGGGACGACGGCGCGGCAGGTGAGATACGGGCCGATCAGATTGACGTCGATGACGCGCCGCCACATCTCCGGCTCCAGTTCCCATGTCGTGCCGTTGCCGCCGGTAATGCCCGCCGAATTAATCAGCACGTCGATCGCGCCGTGATCGAGAACGGTCTGCGCAACCGCATGCTGGACGGCCGCTTCCTGGGTAAGTTCGACGGTGACCGCGGTCACCTTGCCGAGTGCGCTGAGTTCGCGCTGACTGCGCGCGAGCCGCTCGCCGTCGATGTCCCATAGCGCGACCGATGCACCCGAGTTCAGCGCGCGTTGCGCCACCGCATAGCCGATGCCGCGCGCGCCGCCCGTGATGGCGACAACGCGTCCTTCCAGATCGATTCGGTTCATTCGCGTCTCCAGCGTCCGTGTTTTCGTAGTGGGCTTTACGGCAATATACGGGCGCCGTGATGCGGCAACAATCCGAGAAATGGAAAGGTCGATAACAAAACTGGATCGGTGAACGGGCCGTGCGGACGTGCGGGACGATTGGCGAAGTCCGCAGGAAGAGACAGTATGAATCCGGTCAGATCGCTTCCTGGCACAGCGCCATCATGCGCTGAACCATCGTGCTCGCTTCGTTCAGTTCCATTTCGCTCGTAAAGAGCGCCTGTACATTCGACAGGCGCACGGCCACGCCCGCGTCGATGAGATCCTGGCTTGCGATTTTCAAGGCGAGTTGCCCGATGCGCACACGCTCGAGCCAATGCATGGTCGTTCTATTTTTTGCGAGCCACTGGCGGCAGCACTGAACGACGTGATCCACGCGCCACTCGGCGCTAAGCGCATACGATGCCGCCGCGATCGCCACGAGAAAGCACAGCAACTCCGCACGCGTCGCCGGAGTGTGTGTCGAGTCGACTTTTTTCATCCGCGTGATTTTTCCACCTGTCCTGTTCAACTGTGAGCACTTCGACTCGCACTTGCCGGCCGTATCCGGCCGTAGAAATAGTCAGCTTAGTGAATTGAGGGCGCGCGCGTCGAAATCAACACCCGCGCCTTCTAATGACCAGAAGCTACACGCGGCAGTTGCATTCGGTGCACGCCACCGCTTCTGGCGCAGGCTTGCTCTCGCCGCTTCTACCGAAGCTCGCGAGCGCCGCCAGTCCGAGCAACGCGAGGCCGCTGCCGAACAGAAAGTCCGTCGCAATGCCCACGTGATCGACCACGATTCCGCCGACGAGCGAACCCACCGCAATCGCCACCTGAATGATGCTCACGAAGAGCGCGGAGCCGGCTTCCGGAGAATCGGGCGTCGCGCGCTGAATCCAGATGCTGAAGCATAGCGGCAGCGCGCCGAACGCCACGCCCCACGCGAGTACGAGCGCAATGACGCCGGGCGGCGAATGCTGTAATACGGGCAGCAGAACAAGCGCGAACAGGAGCAGCGAGATCATCGCACCAAGGGAGATTTTCAGACTGCGCGTAACCGTCGACGAAACAGCGAAGTTCGAAAAGAAACCGATGATGCCAAAGCCGAGCAGGAGCCAGGTAATGGTCGGCATCGTCAGGTTCGCATTGCGCAGCAGGAACGGCGTGATGTACGTGTACGACGAGAAGTGCGCGCCGAACACGAGCCCCACCATCATCATGCTGCGGCGCGGATGCGGCCTGCGCAGCAGCGAAACGAGATCGTGCAAACGCAATGCGGCGTTCGAGGGCAGCGACGGCACGAACAGGAACTGCGCAATCAGCGCACTCGCGACGAGCCCGCCCGTTGCCATGAACGACGCGCGCCACGACGCGAAGCTCGCGATGAACGTGCCGAGCGGCACGCCGATCACCGTTGCACAGGTGACGCCGGTGAGGATCGTCGCCATCGCGCGCGCCGAGTCTTTCGGCAGCACGAGACGCCCGGACGCAGCAGTGGCGAGCGTCCAGAAGCCGCCGAGCGCGGCGCCGAGCAACGCGCGACCCGCCAGCATCACACCGAAATTCGGCGCGAACGCCGAAATCAGATTGGATGCCAGCAATAAAGCCGTGAGTAACAGGAAGACGAGCCGCCGATCCATGCGGCCCGCGACCAGCATCAGGCCAGGCGCAGAAATCGCGGCGATCACGCCGGGCACCGTGACCATCAAACCGGCCGTGCCAGGCGACACGCCGAGATCGGCGGCGACGCGCGGCAAGAGTCCGACCGGCAAAAATTCCGTCGTCACGAATGCAAAGGCGCCGATTGCAACGGCCACAACGGCGAGCCATGAACGCAAGGGCGACGACGCTCGGTCGTCGTCGGGCGCGACCTCGCTCGCCGGCAAATTATCTTCTCTCAACATGGGTGACGCATGCTCCATCGTGATTCGTTGAAATCAAGGAAACCTCGCGAACAAAGGGGTTTTTTCATTGCCTCGCTGTCCGGTATCCTTCAGCGCAAGTGAGCAAGATACAGCAGTTTGGCGGACTTCGTTTGGACACGAACGCTCTCGCGGCAAGCGTCGCGAATGACAAACACGCCGCGCGATTGAGCACTGTCCTTATCGAGTTCGCCCCGTAAAGCCGGCCTTCAGTGCATCGACGACGAGTTCAACCGCCCTCGACGACTTATGACGGCTCGGATAATAAACATGGTGGCCGACAAATGTCGGAAACCAGTCTTCGAGAACCCAGGCGAGACGCCCGGCCTCGACATGCGGCTCCACCAGTTTCTTCGGCACGTACGCAAGCCCGAAGCCGGCGAGCGCGGCCTCGACCATCTGATAGACGTTATTGAAAGTCAGTTGTCCCTCTACGCGAACCTGTAGCTCGCGCCGCCCCTTACTCAACTCCCAGGCCAGCAACGAGTTCATGGTCGGCAGGCGCAGATTGATGCAGTTGTGCCGAGTCAGATCCTGCGGTGTTTTCGCCACGATTCTCGACGCGAGATATTCCGGCGATCCGACTATCGACATCGTCATATCGGGCGCAATGCGCATCGCGATCATGTCTTTCGCGACCTGGTCGCCGAGGCGCACGCCAATGTCGTACCCGTCCGCGACCAGATCGGAAAGCCCATAGTCGTACACGAGCTCGATTTTGATCTCCGGGTATTGGTGCAATAGCGTTTGTACTCGCGGCCAGACGTATTCGTTTGCCGCGTAGTCCGTCGTCGTGATCCGAACGCTTCCGGCGGGCCGGTCCGTCATTGCACGCAGCGATTCAAGCTCTGCCTCGATGTCCCTAAGGCGCGGTCCGATTGACGAAAGCAGCCGCTCGCCCGCCTCTGTCGGCGCGACACTGCGCGTCGTGCGAGTGAGCAACGGCACGCCCATTCGCGCTTCGAGCGCGCGCACCATGCGACTCAGAGCCGATTGCGACATGCCTAGCTGCGCGGCTGCACGCGTGAAGTTCCGCTCATGCGCGACTCGCATGAACGCGGCCAGTTCGTTGAAGTCTTCCATTTCGATTCATGCACCATTGCATAAGACCATGCCAAGTTTGCCACCTAGTCGCATGAATGGCGAGACGTTACATTGATGTAATGCACCGACCCACCTCGACGGAGAAGCAGCACGATGGAATTGAAGCGCGCGGGCTCCCAGCCCTCTATTAAAGGCCCTGACGAATGGTTCACCGGCACTGTCCGCATCGATCCTTTGAATGCTCCGCCGCCGCCCGCACGCGTGTCGTGCGCCAGCGTCACGTTCGAGCCGGGCGCGCGGACCGCGTGGCACACGCACCCGCTTGGCCAGACGCTGCTCGTGACGGCCGGTTGCGGCTGGACGCAATGCGAGGGCGAGCCGCGTGTGGAGATTCGTGCCGGCGATGTGATCTGGTGCCCGCCCGGCCACAAGCACTGGCATGGCGCGACATCGACTACCGCAATGACTCACATCGCAATTCAGGAAGCGCTCGACGGCAAGAACGTCAATTGGCTCGAGAAGGTGACGGACGAGCAGTACCTCCAATCGGTCGGCGATGAGCAACACCGCCAGCCATAACCTCGTTCTCCGCCGGCCTGCGTTAATCGCGGCACTGAGCGCGTCGCTCTTCGTCTGCGCCTGCGCATCTATTAAAGGGAGTGGAAGTATGGAACAAGCATCGTCCGTTGCGGACTTGAAATCGGTATCTCCAGCGTTCGCGCGATACACCGCGAACACTGTGTTCGACGGTCTATGGAAGCGGCCGCAGCTCTCGCCACGCGACCGCAGCATCGTCACGCTTTCGGTAATGATCTCGCGCGGGCAGACCGCCGACATGCCATTTTACTTCGGGCTTGCGCTAGACAATGGCGTTAAACCAGCCGAGATCTCGGAGATGATCGCGCATCTGGCGTTCTATTCCGGGTGGGGCAATGCAACCGCTGCATCGAGCGTGGCGACGCGCATCTTCGACGAAAGAGGCATTGGACCTGATCAGATTCCTGACGCCGACGTGACGTTACTGCCTTTAAACGAAAGCTCGGAACAGCAGCGCGCGCGGATGGTCGAGGAGAACTTCGGCGAAGTGGCGCCCGGCGTCGTTCAATACACGACCGATGCGCTCTTCCGCGATTTGTGGCTGCGTCCGGGACTCGCGCCGCGAGACAGGAGCCTCGTGACAGTGAGCGCACTGGTTGCGAACGGCCAGGTCGCGCAGATTCCGTATCACCTGAACCGCGCGATGGACAATGGGCTCACAAAAGCCGAAGCGTCCGAGGCATTGACCCACTTGGCCTTCTACGCGGGATGGCCGAATGTATTCTCGGCAATGCCTATGTTCAAGGATGTGTTCGCAAAGCGTGCGGTGTGACGGATCAATTGCGGCGCTGCCCGCTCATGTCTGCGCAGACCGATGCTCATCCCTCGCAGCGAGCCAAACTTCCTTCGCGGCATCTGCATTGACAATGGCGATTCCGAGTCCGACCAGAAGATCGGGCCAGCCCGAGCGCCATAACAATGTGACCAGTCCCGCGAGAATGATCGCGATATTCGCGAAGGCGTCATTGCGAGCCGACAGGAATGCCGCGCGAGTAAGGCTGCCCGAATGGTGCCGGAATCTGGCGAGCACAACCGCACACGCGAGGTTGACCGCTAACGCTCCAAGTCCGGTGCCCGACAGCAGCCAGGGCTCCGGCGGTGTCGGTGCATTGAACTTCTGCCATGCGGTCCAGAGCAGCGCCAACGCAGGGACTAATAGAATTGCCGCGAGCACCATGCCGGCACGCGCTCTATTGCGCACGGACCATCCGAGAGCGGCGAAAATTAAAAAGTTGACCACGGCGTCTTCGAGAAAATCGATGCTGTCGGCGAAAAGCGAAACCGATCCAATTTTCCGGGCAACAAAGAACTCGACGAAAAAATACGCGGCGTTTGCCAGAGCGACGCCGGCCACGACCCGACGCAGTAGCGGGCGCGTCATTGCAGATGATGCGTTCGGCCGCATCGCGTCAAGCCTGCGTCGATTCGCCGATAGGAACAGCCTCCACCCCTCGCACCGGCCCCACCGACTCGCGCACCGTCACGCTGACCGGAAACTCGCGGAATATCTCCCACGTGGTTCGATAGCACTGGTTGATGAGCCAGCGCACCGCGTTCTGCGTCAGTTCGGCAGTCGGAATATGGACCGACGTGAGGCCGGGCGCGGCATAGGCAGCGGAGTAATCATCGTCGTAACCGATCACCGACAATTCGTGCGGCACTGAAACGCCCGCCTGATGAAAACGCGCGAGCGCGCTGACAGCCATCGTGTCGTTTGCGCAGAAGAGACCCGTAAAACGCTGCTTCGAATCAAGCAGTTTTTGCGCGGCCGCATAGCCGCCTTCCGGCGAGAAGTCCGATTCGATCAAGGTCACGTCGCCCCGCGCAATGCCCGCGCGCGCGAGTTCGGCGAAGAAACCTTCGAGCCGCGTCATGTTGTCCGACGCGGTAAAAGGCCCTGAAATCACGGCGATTTCGCGATGCCCGTGGTCCAGCAGTGTGCGCGCAGCCAGCTCGCCGCCATGCCGATGATCCGCGCAAAACGACGCTTCTGGAAACTGATCGAACGCCCGATTCAGAAAAACCATTTTCGGGTGCATCCGATGCAGCATGATGAGGTCTTCGTCATGCAGATCGTGGCTGATTACCACGACGCCGTCGCAGTCGCGGCCAATCAGAAAACGCACGGCCTCGATGGCCTGCTCGCGCGGCGACACTTCGCCGCAGCCGGTTGCCACGACCACATGACGTCGCACGGCGCGCAGTTCAGTGTCGGTCTGCTTGAGGATCGTGCCGTAATACGAGCCGAAGAACGTCGGCACGAAAATGCCGATCATGCCGAGCGACTGCGTCGCCATTGCGCGGCCAATGGACGACGGGCGGAAGTTGAGCTGCTCGATTGCGGCCCGCACGCGCGCGGCCGCGTCGCCGGAAACGGGCCCTTTGCCGGAAATAACGCGCGATGCGGTCGACATGCCGACACCGGCCAGCGCCGCGACATCTTTCAGTGTTGCCACACGGTTCTCCGTCACCCAGGCGGGTTTCATCCCTACTCTGACCGGCGCTATAAACGCGCGCCGCCCGCTGCGTCGAAGAGCGAGACGTGTGTGCTGTCTAGCGAGAACGATACGGTGTCGCCCGGCATCAACGGCGCTTTGCTCTGATCGATCGACGCGATCTGCGCTCCATGATAGTCGAGCCAGACCACGCGGTGGTTGCCCATCGGCTCGACAAGCGAAACTTTCGCGCGCTCGCCGGCCTGCTCGCCGCTCTGCGTTGTGTGAATGCGCACGTCCTCCGCGCGAACACCGAGCACGCATGACTGAGGCTGCGCTCGTGCATCGCTACGCGGATTCGTGAACGCATACTTCGACACATCGAGCCGCCAGTGCGCAGTGCAAAAATGCAGCGCCCCGTCGCGCTGCTCGAGCGTACCGTCGACGAGATTCATCGCCGGTGTGCCGAGAAACGTTGCAACGAACAGGTTGGCGGGCCGCGCATAGACTTCGGCGGGCGTGCCGAACTGCTGGATCGCGCCGCCGCGCATCACGGCCATGCGCGTGGCGAGCGTCATCGCCTCGACCTGATCGTGCGTCACGTAAATCATCGTTGCGCCGAGCCGCTGATGCAATTGCTTGAGTTCGCGGCGCAATTCGGTGCGCAGTTTCGCGTCGAGATTCGACAATGGCTCGTCGAATAGAAACACGTCCGCTTCACGCACGATCGCGCGGCCAATCGCGACTCGCTGCCGTTGTCCGCCCGATAATTGCGCCGGCTTGCGCTTGAGCAGCGGTCCGAGTTGCAGCATCTCGGACGCGCGTGCCACGCGCCGCGCGATCTCCGCCTTCGGCGTGCCGTTGATACGCAACGCAAACGACAAATTACGCTCGACGCTCATCGTCGGATACAACGCGTACGACTGGAATACGAGCGCAATGCGGCGATCTTTCGGATCGGCCCACGTCATGTCCTCGCCGGCAATTTCAATGCTGCCCTCGGTCACGTCGATCAGCCCCGCGATGCTGTGAAGCAGCGTCGATTTACCGCAGCCCGAAGGCCCGAGCAGCACGACGAATTCGCCCGCCTGAACGTCGAGATCGAGGTTTTCAATCACGGTATTCGCGCCGAGCCGGATAGTCAGATCGCGCACCGCGACGTTTGCGGCGTGCGCGACGTCCGCCGCACTCGCCACGCCCGGCGCCTCACTGTTGCGCGGCACGCTGCCCAGCGGACTGGTCAGCGCGTTTGTCTCTTTCGCCACGTATGTCATCGCCCTATCCTTTGACCGCACCGGACGCAATGCCGCGCACGAACCAGCGGCCGGAGATGAAGTACACCGCGAGCGGCACCAGCGAAGTCAGAATGGTCGCCGCCATGTTGACGTTATAAAGCCGCTCGCCGGTCGTCGTATTGATGATGTTGTTCAGTTGCACCGTCATCGGCAAGTTTTTAGTGCCGGCAAACACGAGGCCGAGAATGAAGTCGTTCCAGATACCCGTCACCTGCATGATGATCGCCACGACAATGATCGGCGTCGACATAGGCAGCATCAACTGGATAAAGATACGCCAGAAACCGCCGCCGTCGATGCGCGCGGCCTTGAACAGTTCTTGCGGAATCGACGCGTAGTAGTTGCGAAACAGCAGCGTCATGACCGGCATGCCGAAGATCGTATGAATCACGACGATGCCCGGCAGCGAACTGAACAGATGCACGCTCGCCAGCACGCGCACAAGCGGATACACCATCACCTGAACCGGGATAAAGGCGCCCATCAGCAATACGCCGAACAGCACGCCGGCACCGCGCGGCCGCCAGAAAGACAATGCATAGCCGTTCACCGCGCCGATCGCGATAGAGAACACCGTGCTCGGCACGACGATACGCACGGAGTTCCAGAAGCCGACTTGAATACCGTTGCAGTCGAGTCCGGTGCATGCGGACTGCCACGCGGCGCTCCATGCTTGCAGCGTGAAATGCGTGGGAAAAGCGAGCAGATTGCCGAGGCGGATTTCGCTCATCGGTTTAACCGACGTCACGAGCATCACATAAAGCGGCAGTAGAAAGAACAGCGCGGCGGTGAGCAGAAATGCGTACACGCCGACGCGCGCCGGCGTGAGCGCCGCGCGGCGCCGGTGCTTCAGCATGGGTCGCGGCATGCCGCGCTTCAGTGCAGAGCCGGGCGTGTTCATCACACCTCCTTGCGTAATGCCGCACGGCTGCGCGCATAGAAGAACGGCGCGAGAATCGCGAGCACGGTCGCGAGCAAGACGATCGACGCCGCCGACGCGAGGCCGATATTCGCGCGGCCGAACAGATAGTCCATGATGAACTTCGCCGGTACTTCGCTCGCGGTGCCGGGGCCGCCTTGCGTCATCGCGACCACGGCGTCGTAGAGCTTCACGACCATCACGAACAGCAGCACGAAGGCGGTCGAGATCGACGGCCCGAGCATCGGCACGACGATGCTTGCATAGACCCGCCAGCGCGGAATGCCGTCGATACGCGCGGCCTTCCACAGCTCGTCGTCGATGCCGCGCAAGCCCGCGAGCAGCAAAGCCATCACGAGTCCGGAAGCCTGCCACACGGTGGCAATGACGATCGTATAGATCGCCCAGTCCTGATCGACGATCCAGTCGAAGCGCGCATGCACGAAACCCAGCTTGTGCAGCACGGCCTGCGCGCCGAGTTGCGGATTCAGAATCCATTGCCAGACGAGACCTGTCGCAACGAACGACATCGCGTAAGGATATAAAAACACCGTGCGCAATGCGCCTTCCGCGACCACGCGTTGATCGATAAAGATCGCGAGCAGCAAGCCGATCACCATGCACGCGACAATAAAGCACGCGCCGTAAATCACGATGTTTTGCAGCGACAACAACCAGCGGCCGTTGTTGAAAAGCCTCGTGTATTGCGTGAGGCCCGCGAAGTCGCCGGATGGAAACGTGCGCGAGTTGCTGAGCGAAACCCGCGCGGTCCAGATCATCGTGCCGAGATAGGCGAACACGACGGTCAGCGCCATCGGCAGCAATGCAAGCCATGCTGCCAACGAAAAGCGCCTTTTTAGCGGCTTTTTCGCGGGGTTTTTACGCAATCCCGAACGCGAGCGCGACGACGCATGCAACTTGAGCGCGTGCATGTCGAACCTAACTCTTCAGCGCGCTTGCGAACGCCTTTTGCGCGTCGTCGACCGACTGGTTTTTATTCCAGAAGTTAGTGACGACGTCGATCAGCGCGCCTTGCATATCCGGCGACAACAGCATTTCCGGGTTCGGCAACTGGCGCGACTTGTCCTTCATGATCGCAATGCCCTCCTTCGCGCAGATGTCAAGCGTGCCCGCGTCTACGTCGGGGCGAATCGGAATCGAGCCTTTCCTTGCGCTAAATGCGACTTGCGCGGACGGCGAGGTCATCACCGTGGCGAGAAGATTTTGCGCTTTCACCGTGGCGGCGTTATCGCTCTTTGGAAATACGAATACGTCGCCGGCGACGAGATACGGCGAATGCGGACCGAAGCCGGGGAAACAGCCGAATTCCTTACCCGCGCTCTGCTTCGCCGCGGAGAACTCGCCCTTCGCCCAATCGCCCATGATCTGCACACCGGCCTTGCCGGAAATGACCAGTGCCGTCGCATCGTTCCAGTTGCGGCCGGGCGAACCGGCGTCGACGAAATCGTGCAGGCGCTTGAACGCAACCAGTACTTTTTTGAACGCGTCGGACTTCACCGCATTGGCGTCGTGATCGCGATACACCTTCAGGTAGAGGTCGGGACCGCCTACATCGGCGAGCACGGCGTCGAATGTGATCTTTTCCTGCCAGGGCTGGCCGCCGAATGCGAGTGGAATGATGCCTGCGGCTTTGAGCTTACCGAGATCGGCGATGAACTCGTCGTAGTTTTGCGGCTCGGCGGTAATGCCGGCTTTCTGGAATGCGGGCCTCGAGTAGAAGAACCACGCCGGCATATGAATGTCGACCGGCGCCGCATAGTAATGGCCTTTTACTTTGATGCTGTCGAGTATCGATTGCGGGAATACGCTGTTCCAGTTTTCTTTTGCGGCGACGTCGTCGACATTGTTGAGCAGTCCCTGATCGATCAGATCATGAAACTGCTTCGACGTATTGAACTGCGCGGCCGTGGGTGGATCGCCGCCGACAATGCGGTTGATCGCCGTGGAGCGCGCCTGGTCCGCGCCCGCGACCGCGTTATCGACCCACTGGCCGCCGGCTTTGTTATATGCATCGGCGAACTGGCGAATCGCGGCTGACTCGCCGCCCGAGGTCCACCAGTGAATCACATTCGCTTTCAAAGGCTCGGCGTGCGCGACGATGCCGTACAACGCGAGTGCTGCAACCATCGCCCGCAAGACCGTTTTTCTGCTGTTCATTCCGTCTCCTCCAAAGGCTCGCGCCCGTGTTCCAGGTCGACATGCAAACCAGCTTTCGTTGCCTATATGTGTTGCTTCCGTTCCTTGCGCTCTTTCAGGAAGCGCGACACCAGTTCGGCACTCCGCTTTATCGTGCGCTTCTGCGTCGCGTAATCGACATGCACGATGCCGAAGCGGCGCTCGTATCCGAATGCCCACTCGAAGTTGTCCATCAGCGACCACAAGAAATAACCGCGTATGTCGACGCCCGCCTTGATGGCTTCGTCGACGGCCGCAAGATGGCGCTTCAGAAACGAAATGCGTTGTGTGTCGTCCACGCGGCCGTCGATCACTTTATCGTCGGAGGCCATGCCGTTTTCGGTGATATAGACCGGCGGCAAATTCGCATACTCGCGCCTGAAGCTGATCAGCAGATCGCGCAAACCGTCGGGATACACTTCCCAGCCCATCTGTGTGCGCTCGACGCCTTGCAGCGGCACGTCCTTGAAGCCGTGAGCACCATCGCTCGCGACATTCGTGCGGAAGTAATAGTTGATGCCGAGAAAATCGAGCGGCGCGGAAATGGTCTGCATGTCGCCATCGAGTATCAATGGCTCGGTGCCTGGCCACAGTTCGAAAAGCGCCTGCGGATACGTGCCCTTTAGCAATGGATCGAGAATCCACGCATTGTGCTGAACCTCGAACAGATGCGCGGCGCGGCGATCGTCGGCACTATCGCTATCGGGCGTGCCGCGCCCGATGTTCGCGACAATGCCCTTTTGCGAAGCCGGATCGTTCGCGCTCAATACAGGTACGGCGAGACCGTGCGCGAGCAGCAGATGATGCATCGCCTGCGTGGCAAAGCGCCCGTTGGCAAGACCCGGCGCGTGATGGCCATTTCCATAGCCGAGATACGCGGAACACCAGGGCTCGTTGAGCGTCGCCCATGCATCGACGTTGCCGGCCAATTCCCGGCTCATCAAATCCGCGTAATCGGCGAAACGGTACGCGGTTTCTCGATTCAGCCACCCGCCGCGATCTTCAAGATGCTGCGGCAAATCCCAGTGATAAAGCGTGACGAACGTCGTGATGCCCTTCTCTTTCAGACGCGCGAGCAGGCGCTTATAGAAGTCGAGTCCCTTGCGATTGGGCGTGCCGTCCAGATGCATCACGCGCGGCCACGCGATCGACAATCTATAGCCTTCGAGCCCGAGCCCCGCGAGCATGTCGACATCCGCTTCCCAACGATGATAGTGATCGCAGGCCACTTCGCCGCTGTCGCCGGCAAGCACCTTGCCGGGCGTCGCGCAGAAGGTGTCCCATATCGAAGGCAGGCGGCCGTCTTCGTTGACAGCGCCTTCGATCTGATACGAGGCAGTGGCCGCGCCTAATAGAAAGTTCTCGCGCCACAAAGTAGAGTCGGCGGGCGGCGTGAACGGATCGGCGGATGAATGAGAGGAAAGTGCGTCGTGTGCCACGGATTCTCCATGCAAGCGAGTTGCTCGGCTGAACTGACTGAACCGGGTACGGCAATGACGAAAAGCGACAGCGTTGGACGTCGAAAGACCTGAGACTGGAAGCGCTTCCACACAAGCGCCCGCGAACAATATCAGTGGGCTCTTTGGCGCAGCAATCAGGGTTTGTCTGGAGGGGCGCTGGCACGCGCGCTTAGTGCATGTGCGATGCATGTGCAATGCATCGCGACGCGTGGCGATGCATTAAAGCGGAAGCTTTGCGCGCGTGGTCAAAGACGAAGACAGTATCGATTGTTCTTCTTCCGCCATCGTCACGAGAGATTCGGCAAGCGCGCGAATCTTGTGCTGCGGCGCGCGTTGCGACGGATAGACGAGAAAGTAGCCGAGGCCGTTGCGCGCGACGTGATCGAAGGGCGTGACGAGCACTCCCGCTTCGATTCGGTCTCTTGCCATCCTTGCATCGCCGATAGCGACACCGTGCCCTTGCGCGGCGGCGGTGAGTGTCAATTCCAGTGTGTCGAGAACCAGTCCCCTGTCGGCATCGACATCTTTAGCAAGCGCACTGTCTAGCCAGCATCGCCATTCGTCATGACTGGGCCCGGGATGCAGCAACGTGAGACGCGCGAGGTCAGCTAAACATGTCAGCGATGCGGCCACCTCCGGCGTACACATTGGAGTCAGCGTCTCTGCAAACAAAGGTATCGCATTCAGTCCCGCCCACTGTCCGCTGCCGCGCACGACAATCGCGTCGATGTCGGGCGTAGTGAATTCCGGCGTGTCGTCGGATGAAGTCGAGATGCGCAACTCGATTCCCTTAAGCGCGCTATTGATGTCCGAAAGCCGCGGCAGCAGCCATCGAATCGCAAACGTGGACGGTAATCGCAGCGTGAGAACCGCGCCCGTTGCAGCGTGTAGATCGGCATGCTCTACGAGCCGCGCAAGTACATCGACTGCGACGGCCTGCAGCGCCTGTCCCTCGGCGGTCAGTGTCAGCCCCGACGCATGGCGCACGAAAAGCGCGCAGCGATAGTGCGCTTCCAGTTGCTGAATCTGGCGACTCACCGCGCCTTGCGTGCGGCACAGATGATCCGCGGCTTTGCTGATGCTGCCGAAATGCCCGGCCGCCACGAATGACTGCAATGCCGCGAGTGGCGGCAAGCGGCGCGTGAGGTCGGCAAGCGGATATGCGAGCGCGGCATACCCGGCTTGCAAATTTTTCGATGGTTCGGTCATCGGTGCATCGCTATGGTGTCGATACCGGATGCCCGTTTGTTCAGACGGGTCGGATTGCCAATAAGGAGGACGATCGTGAATTCATCGTCGAAAGAACTATACACGGAGCAGATTCGTACTTACCTCGCAGCGCTGGAACGCGGCGACGTCGGCGCGATTTGCGCATTGTTCACACCGGACGCGCAAATCTTCTCGCCGTTTCTCGGCTGGATGAAGCCGGCGCCGTTCTTTGCAAAGGTCAATGCGGCGTCGGGCAAAAGCACGATCACACCTATCGACATTTGCGTGAGCGCGACTGGAGCTCCGCGCGCGACGGGTTACTTCATCTACGACTGGGGACTGAAAGACGGTTCGGCGGTGCGCTTTGAATGCGTCGATGTATTCGAATTCGATGAGAACGCAATCATCGAACGGATGATCATCGTCTACGACACCTATCCGATTCGCAGCACGGTCGGCGATAAATACGCGTAGAGGAAAGACGCACTAGACACGCTAACGCGGTGGGCATGGTGCTTGCTGACGGGAAACCACATCCAACGTACTCATTGCTCGATTAGAGGACATTGAACATGGTGAACAACCGCCCTTGCACCGCGACCTGCGTTATCGACGGCATGCCGGTTACTCTGACTTTCTATCCTGATAGCGGCATACTGCGAATCGCCGATCCTTCGGGCGCGTGCATCAAGGAAACGCGCTGGCACGCGTCGTGGCGCTCGCTGCTGGACGAGTTCCGCCGCTTCGGCGAGCGCGCGGCGATGCAAGGGCCGGGCGTGGAGGCAATGGTGAGCCGCATCGTCGACAGCACCGATCACTCGACGACGCAATCCGCTTTGGCATAAAAGAACCGCGAGGCAGCGGCGTCGAAACCCGCTGCCTCATGCACTGCTTCGAATAGCAACGCCGAGCGCCTTTATTTCACTGGCCAAAGTAAATAGTGCATTGCGGGCCGCCGGAACAGCGCATATTTTGCCGGCTGCCGGCTTCTGAGTGCCCTGCCGCGACGCCTCCATAGGAAACGTTTTGCGTCGGCTGCGAAGCGCCTCCGGTGGGCTCGCTCAACGACATGTCGGTCGTGGCCTGTGCCGATTCGTTCGCATGGTTCATCAGCCTTTCGCTGGCGGGCGTCGCCGTCGATGTCCCAACGCCAGGCTCGCTCGTCATGTCGCCTGCGCTCGCAGCGCGCGGCGCGAGAAAAAGAAGAGCGCTCACAAACACCATCAATAATCGTAGTTTCATGTCCAGACTCCTTGAATCCGGCGCAGCAGTGTCGTCCCTCCTCGAGAATCGATCCGTGTAAAAAGCCAGCGTGGCCAAGCCTGGGACCAACGAAAAACCAGTTGTGACGCGGGCCTGCTGCATGGACTCGTCGAATGAAACGGATAGCGAGTCGCCCGCACCTGGCGGCCGGCGTGCCTGCGCCTACGATGATTGGCGCTCGGACGCCGCAGCCGGAAAAACACGGATTGTCCTCTCCGCTATTTCTTTTATAGTTCGGCCGGCGCGGAATTCAATCCGGCGACGCGGAACCGGTGAACGATCCCGGTTGCGCAGCCGGCAGTCCCAGTCGACGCTTAAATGCGAGAAAATCAGTTCAAACGGTGCGTGCATTACGCTCGCAGTGCGTTATGATGACGACATAACCACAAGACTGGCCCCGCACATGCACCGTTGCGAAACGGAGCGTGCACATGAGACGGCCGCCCAATGTCAGTGCATCGCCCCCATCGTTTTTTCCAATTTCGATTAATGACCTCACCGCGGACGGACGCCATTTAAATGGACTCCAATCTTTCGCGGGTTTTCCTCGCAATCTGCATTTGACAGAACGCTGACGCTTTAGAAGGACGAATATCTTATGGACGAAAGGAAGCGAGATAGCATGATTGCGTATCTCCGCCATCGCATGGAAGAGTTTGGCATCAAGCCGGAAGACCTTGCCGCCGTGCTGGCATCCGAACCGGTCGCGGAAAAGAACGCACGCTACCGCAGCGCGACGGGAGACAGTTGGGACGGCCAGGGCGAAATGCCTCAATGGTTGAAGCAGGCCATTAGCGCAGGACAATCTATCGACCACTTTGAATTATCGGCGCCGCCCGCGCCCACGCCGCAGCCGAAAAAACGCGTCGACTGGAAAAACGACCCGTTCGCAGGCAGTCCGCTCGCGCGCTCGAACGAACACTAAGCGGCAAGCGCCGCGCTAACGCGGCACATCACAGGTTGGCAAACTGGCCGGTGCACGAGTGCTTGCACTGCGTCGCGGCGTCGCTCGCTCTGGGCACGGCATACTGCGGCGCGTCGATAAAGGCGCTCAACTGACGCACGATTTGCCAGAACACCTTGTCGAATAAACGAGCCCGTTCGGGTTCGGTGACGTCGTCCGCGAGCGGATTGGCGAGATTCCATTGAGAAAGCGCGGGACTGCCGGGAAAGACCGGCGCATGCGGCGCAGCGACGCCCGAGTCGAGCGCGACGACGAAATCCATGCGCGGCGCCCATTCGCCGGTGAATTCAAGCCAGCTTTTCGGGCATAGCACGCCGAGGTCGGAAACGCCCGGCCGCAATTGCGTTATCGCAAGCGGATGCACTCGCGCGGCCGGTTCCGGGCCCGCGCTGAAAGCCTCGAACCGGTGTCCGGCCAGTTCCCGCAACAAAGCTTCGGCCATGATGCTGCGTGCTGAATTCTCTCGGCAGAGAAACAGCACTTTATATTTCTTGGTCACGCTTACCCCGTACCGTGTTTTTAGTCTCTTGTATGTGCGATTGTGCCCGCAGAGTCTTGCGCCCCCGTGACACTACGATGTCTTTATTCCGCGCGCTACGGGAATTTGCCCCTGGAGCGGGCGGATCAAGAAACCGCCGACCGGATGATCAGAAGCGCAGCCCGTTGAGGAACTGGAACCAGAGACTGGACAAGCCACCGGCTGTATCGGCTTCTTTCGCCGTTTCTTTAGCAGGTTCTTTAGCGGTCTCTTTTGCGGCACGCGCGCGACGACCGGCAGGGTCTTCGGCGCCGGCGCCCATCGTGGCCGATTCCGGCGAGCCAGCGGCGCTCGCGTGCGAGGCGGCATCTGCCGCTTCCGCGGCCTCTGTAGAAGCATTATTGGCCGCCGCCTCGCGCCGCGAAGCGTGCAAGGCGGCCACACTGTCGGCAATCTGCGCGGCGCGCCCCGGCTCGCATTGGCGTCCGAGCAATACGCCGAACACGACATCGCGGTTGTGGCCTTCGTCGGCAAAACGCATGGCGAGCGACACCATCTCGGCGTACGCGGCCTCGTCCGCGGCACGCGCCGCCGCCTCGCGCTCCGCCTGCGCCTGTTGATGGCGCGCGCGCTGCGCTTCCCATTCGCGCATCTGCTCGGTGTACACGGCGTCGTAAATCTTGCGCTGAGCCGCGTCCGAGAGGATCGCGTAGGCGTCCCTGATCTCCTGAAAGGTGGCGCGCGCAACTTCCTCGGAACCCGCGTTGCGGTCCGGGTGCCACTTCATTGCGGCCTTGCGGTACGCGCGTTTGATCTCTTCGTCGGTGGCCTGCATGGGCACGCCGAGCGTGTCATAGAGAGTTGCCATTTGCGTGCTGGACCTTGCCGGGTATCGTGTCGCGGATCATCGTAGCACGCGATAAACGGCGCGATCGTGAAGCGGCGCGCATGCGCCTGACTGCAGAACGCGCCAATAGAGCCCACGAAAAATGCCAAAAAAAAGGCCTCGCCAGCAATGTGGCGAGGCCGAGTCCCATGTCAAGGAGTGTCATGGAGGAGACGCTTCGATCATAGCGGCCTGCCCGCTCCAACCTAAACAATTGTTCGCCATATGCTTATCGGCGCGGCATGGTCGGCGATCGCGGCATCGCGGCCATCGCGGCATGCACGTCGCGGTTATATCGTTAGAACAAAAAGTCGCTTCGTGCTGCGCGCCCCGCTGATTAAGATGGTGCTTCATAGTCCGGTTCGCCCCGGCGCGCTTGTGCGCAACCCGCGCGAAGCGCCGTGAGCCGCTACCGAAGGAGCATTTCGTTGACCAGTTTCGATCATCACCGCCGCCCGCTCGTCGTCGGCATTGGCGGCACGACCCGCGCAGCTTCGTCGACCGAACGCGCACTCGGCTTTGCGCTGCGCGGCGCGGAAGCCGCGGGCGCCAGGACCCGGCTCTTTGGCGGCACGTTTCTGCATAGCCTGCCGCACTATGCGCCCGAACACAGCGAACGCACCGACGAACAGCTCGAACTGATCGAAGCCGTGCGCCACGCCGACGCGCTGATCATCGCGACGCCGGGCTATCACGGCGGCGTCTCCGGTCTCGTCAAAAACGCGCTCGACACGCTCGAGGAACTGCGCGCCGACGAGCGTCCGTATCTCGACGGCCGTGCGGTTGGCTGCATCGTCACGGCTTATGGCTGGCAAGCGGCGGGTTCGGTGCTGACTTCGCTGCGCTCGATCGTCCACGCGTTGCGCGGCTGGCCCACGCCGTTCGGCGCGGGCATCAACACGCTCGAGACGCGCTTCGATAGTGTCGATACCTGCTCCGACGCGAAGGTCGTCGACCAGCTCGCCA
This sequence comes from Paraburkholderia sp. RL17-368-BIF-A, assembly GCF_046054045.1. Lineage (NCBI taxonomy): Bacteria > Pseudomonadati > Pseudomonadota > Betaproteobacteria > Burkholderiales > Burkholderiaceae > Paraburkholderia > Paraburkholderia sp. RL17-368-BIF-A. Next base: position 173,498 of record NZ_JARESN010000002.1, on the reverse strand, counting down.
CCGTCGGCCAGCAAGCCGCGCAATTCGCGCTTGCGTTCACCGCTCATCGTGCGCCAGGTCCGAGCGCATCGGGCGTTCCGGTTCAGCAAGCACAGTCCGCGCGTCTGCTGCATGCGGTTTAAAGCTCGGGCTCGAAGTCCCCGTTAGAAAGTTATCGTTTACAGCGCCCCTCGTTTCGCGTCGTCTCGCTACGCGAAACCAGGGGCGCCTGCATTCGTGCGCATGGTGCAGATCATGTGGACCGTGCGGCACATAACAGACTCATCGGCCGCCTGGCGCCATAGTGTCTGCGAACCCACCAAACGCGCCGTTATCCGGTGTTCCGAAGAGCGTTGCGGAACTCCCCTGATTTGCTTGCGAAGAATGATTGGTTCACGGGCCCTTCAGTGCGGCCTACGCTTGAGCCAGCCCGCAGACTCATCCGCCGCCTGATGCAAACGCGCATGCCACGCGTCATCTGTACCGGCTTCCTGTAAAAACGCGGGCATATCCACTGCCACGATCATGAATTCACACATCCGCTATAAAGGCTACGAAGTTGCGCCGGCCGCGCAGCGTTTGCCCAATGGGCTGTTCGCCGCCAACCTGACCATCGAAAAAGCCAGCGCAAGCCACGGCCCGGCCTATTGTTTCGACGCGCTCGACTATTTCTTCGACGAAGAACACGCGCTCGCCTATGCATTCCGCTGGGGACGCATGTGGGTCGATAATCACCAGTGAGTTATTCGCAGTGACCCATCGGCAGTACCCCAACGCCAATGAGGCGGCATCCACGCTGACGCGCGCCCGCGATCGTGCACCGTAGACGCCGCGTTGCGGGGCAATGTGACAGAATAGGCGACACATCGAGTTCGCTCTCTGTATGCTTGCCATGTCCGACACATTGACAGATGTAGCCGAAGACCCCAGCCTGCGCCACTGGACATTCACGGGCACTGCCCGCGTGAAGATCGGATCGGAGGCGCACAAGCACATGTTCTGCCGCATGCTGCTGGAGACTCACGATCCCTACAAACCCGCCGTGATCGACTGGCCGGCGCTGCCGCCCGACGCGCTCGCGCGGCTCTGCTCGCTGCCGATCTGGGACATCGCCGTGCAAACGGAAGGCCGCGCGTCGATCAACGTTCACACTTACGCCGCGCAATTGCAGGACCCGCTGCTGCGCGAAGCCATCACGATGGACGGCGACGAAGAAGCCCGTCACAAGCGCGTGCTCGCGAAGCTGATTGCGGCCTACGGCATCGAGATCGCGCCCGAGCCGAATTATCCGGCGCCGCGCGATCCGGAATGGGCGTGGATGCGCACGGGCTACAGCGAGTGCATCGACAGTTTCTTTGCGTTTGGCCTGTTTCGCGCCGCGCAGCAATCCGGCTATTTTCCCGAAGCGCTCGTCGAGACTTTCGAGCCCGTGATTCAGGAAGAAGCGCGTCACATTCTGTTTTTCGTCAACTGGGTTGCATGGCATCGACGTAACATGCCGCTATGGCGCAGGCCGTGGCACGCATTGCGTGTGGCCGCGATCTGGGTCGTGCTGATCTGGGATCGCGTGGCGATTGCGAGAGGCATCGACGCAAACGGCGTGGCACGCGATTCGAATTTTCTGCCCGCGAACAGCAGCGTGATCGGCAAGGGGCTGGACACGCCCGAACTCATCGAGCTATGTCTCGCGGAAAACGAGCGCCGCATGAGCGGCTACGACGTGCGGCTGCTGCGTCCGCGACTCGTGCCCGCGCTTGCCCGATTCGCGCTGCGCTTTTTTATCCGGCGTTCGCGCGGCCCGGACACTGAACCATAAGGAGAACGGCCATGACATGGACCGTCGATGAACAGCTCGCGTTGAGCGCAACCAAAGCCGTCGCCGCGATCCAGTCGGGCCGGCTCAATGCAACCGATTATGTCGCGACGTTGCTCGCGCGCGCGGCCGCACTTCAGACGCTCAACGCGCTGACCGTGATCGATCTCGACGGCGCGCTCGCCGCGGCACGGCGCATCGACGCGCTGCCCGCCGAAGCAAAAGCGCAACTGCCGCTTGCCGGCCTGCCGATCGTCGTGAAGGACAACATCAATACGATAGGGTTGCCGACCTCGGCGGGCACACCGGCTCTCGCAGGCTTCGTGCCGCAGACCAATGCGCGTTCGGTGCAACGGCTTCTCGATGCGGGCGCAATCATTCTCGGCAAGGCCAACATGCACGAGCTCGCGTTCGGCATCACGAGCAGCAACCTCGCGACGCATGCGGGCCCTGTGCGCAATCCGTACGACCCTGCGCTGATTCCGGGCGGCTCGTCGGGCGGCACTGCGGCGGCGATTGCCGCGCGCATCGTGCCCGCGGGACTCGGCACCGACACCGGCGGCTCGACGCGCATTCCCGCTGCGTTGACAGGCACCGCGGGCTTTCGTCCGTCGGTCGGCAATGGCGGCGCCGAGCGGCGCTATGACGACGCGTACGGCGTCGTGCCGATCAGCCACACGCGCGATACGGTCGGTCCGATGGCGCGCAGCGCAGCCGACATCGCATTGCTCGACGGCGTGATTACCGGCGCCGGTCCGCTGCCCGCCGTCGCGCTGAACGGCTTGCGTATCGGCTTGCCCGCGCCGTTGTGGGCAGGACTTGAACGACAGGTCGAAGACGTCGCGCGCGCGGCGCTCAAAAAGCTCGAGGCAGCAGGCGTCGTTTTTGTACCGGTCGCGATGCGCGAACTCGCGGATCTCAACGGCATGGTCGGCGGACCGATCGCGATTCATGAAGCGCGCGTCGACCTGCAAGCGTGGCTCGCGGCCAATCAGGCGCCGGTGCAAACCGTTGCGGAGATCGCGGCCCGCATCGCGAGTCCGGACGTGCGCGCGATCTACGACGAAGTGCTCGCCGGCACGCTCGACCCGCACTATGAGGCAGCGCTCAATCACTGGCGGCCGCTGTTGCAGGCTTATATCGCCGCCACTTTCGCCGACGAGCGTCTCGACGCGCTGCTGTTTCCGACCACGCGGTTGGCCGCTGTGCAGATCGACGAGATCAACGGTTCGTCGACGGTGTCGATAGACGGCGCGCCGCCGATCGACACGATGGAAGCCTTCTTGCGCAACACCGACCCTGCGAGCACCTCCGGCATTCCTGGCTTGTCGTTGCCTGCGGGAATCAGCGCGCAAGGCTTGCCCGTCGGCCTCGAAATCGACGGGCCGCTCGGCAGCGATCGGCGCCTGCTCGCCATCGGCGTTGCAATCGAACAGCTACTCGGCGAAATACCGCCGCCCGTGTTATAGACCCGACACAAGATGCCGCTAAAAAAAGCTCTGATTCACGCGCCGACCGACACACTGGCGAATCCGCAATCCGTTGTTCAATCTCATCACCGCAGTCCTGCAAATCGCGGCGCGCGCCATGTCAGGCGAGCCGCGGCGCTGCTTGGCATAGCGCTTGCCGCCGCGGGCTGCGCGCGTCTCGCGGCCATCGATTCCAACGCGTTATGGAAGATCGTCGATATTCGCTGCGTGCCGGCAGAACAGGCGACCGGCACGCCGGGTCAATGCACGGCGGTGAATCTCGACAAACGCTACGCGATCCTAAAGGATATTGTCGGACGCTCGCAGTATTTGCTGATTCCGACGGATCACGTGAGCGGTATTGAAAGTCCGCAGGTGCTCGCGCCGCATGCGCCGAGCTATTGGGCCGACGCGTGGGCCGCGCGGAGCTACGTGAACGGCGCCGTCAAACGGACGCTCCCCGATAATCAGTTGGGGCTAGAAATCAATTCGCAATTTCGCCGCACGCAGAACCAGTTGCATATTCACATCGACTGCATGCGCGCCGATATCAGCGACGCACTCGCGCGGCACGCGAAAGACGCGCCCGGCACATGGCATTGGGACACGCTCGACGGCGACCGATACCGGATCATGCGCGTGACCGCGCTGACCGGCGCGAGCGATCCGTTTCGCCTCGTCTCGCTCGACAACCCGGACTCCGATGCAATGGCGATGCAAACCATCCTCGTGACGGGCGCGGGGGCGTCCGCGGAGAAAGACGGCTGGCTCGTCGTGAACAGCGGCCTCGATGCGGACAACGGCAGCGGTTCAGCCGAGGGCTTGCTAGATCATGCGTGCCGTGTGGCGGACGCGTCGTAGCCGTCCCAAGTGCTGCTGTTGCGGCATATGAGCACGCACGCCATCACCAGGGCCGGCGCACCGAGTCCTGATAGTGCGTGAGAATGAAATGCGCGACGTCGTCCGAGTGATACGCGGCCACCAGTTGCGCGACCCACGGCTGGCCGCGATCGGCGTCGCGCACGGTCAGCACGCCGGCATAGGGCGAGCGCGCGTCTTCCATGCCGATGCTGTCGCGCGCCGGATAGAGTCCCGCCCGCTGCGCGCTCGCACTGTCGATCACGACAACGGCCGCATCGTTCAGCGCCGTTACGAGCCGCTCGCGCGGCAGCGCGAGCAGCTTCAAATTGAGGCGGTTGGCAGTCACATCGCGCAGCGTCGCGTGAAGACCGGCGCGGTCGTTGAAAGTCAGCAGCGTGTAGTTTTGCAGCAGGATCAGCGAGCGTGCCATACCTTCGCGATCGGCGGGAATGACGATGGACGCGCCTCGCTCAATCTGCGTGAGGCTCGTCAGCTTGCGTGAATAAAGCGCCATCGGCAACGTGACGGTCGTCGCTACTTCGGAGAGCGCGTAGCCATGCTTTTCGCGTGACGCTGAGAAGGCAGGACCGTCCTCGAAGCTCGCGGCGTCGATCCGATGGGCGGCGAGCGCGGCATCGATCCGCGCACCGTCGTCGAATGTCACGACGTCGATGTCGAGTCCACGCGACGTTGCCACGCGCCGCACTTCGGCCATGATTTCAGCGTGCGTGCCGCGCGTTACACCGACTTTGACGGCGGCTTTCACATCGCCGCTGTTTGCTTGAGGCTGCACGCCATACGCGGCGATTGCCGCCCCGCCGAGCAATGCGGCAGCGATCGTGGCACGCATATAACCTCGCAGTGTCATCCGTCGACATCCCGCAAGAGAGTTCTAAAGCCGATATGCGACGCCGGCAGATCCGCTTCCTGCTGTTCACGCGACGAGGCGCGATAGCGCACGCAGTAATCGCGCGAGCAGAGGAACGAGCCGCCCTTGATGACCATAGGCGTGTCGTGCCTGCGCGTGGACGGCGCGACGGCCGCGGTATCGCCGTTCGTATGCGGCTGATGCGCGCCGGTGTAGACGTCCTTGGTCCACTCCCACGCATTGCCGATCATGTCGTACAGCTTGAAGCCGTTCGCCGCGTAGCAGCCGACGGGCGCGAGACCCACATGCCCGTCGTCGTTCGTATTGAGCACGGGGAATACGCCTTGCCAGTAGTTCGCGGCGGGCTTGCCCTGTGCATTGCGCGGCGCGGTGTCGAGATCGACGCCTTCGTTGCCGCCCTTCGCCGCGTATTCCCATTCGGCTTCAGTCGGCAGATCGCGGCCAAGCCACCGCGCGTACGCCAATGCATCGGCTTGCGTGACGAGCGTCACCGGCTGGTTCATCAGACGGTCGATGCCGCTGCCCTCGCCTTGCGGATGCCGCCACGACGCGCCCTTCACCCACGTCCACCATGCGAGGTCGCGTGCGTCCATTTCCGCGCGCGTCGGCGAATGAAAGACGGCTGCACCGCCCTGCTTTTCCGCGTCGGTGACGTAGCCGGTCGCGTTGACGAAAGCGGCGAACTGCGCGTTCGTCACGTCCGTCTGATCGATCCAGAAGCCGCCGACGCGCGTGCGGCCGTCGCCCGCCGGGCGTTCGTCCTGATAGCCGCGCGTGCTGCCGAGCACGAATGTGCCGCCATGCAGATGCACCATGCCGGCCTTCGGATCGTCACGCCATCCGGCGGGTAAGCCGGCGTAGCGCTCGCACTGTGTTTCGGAGCCGAGCGGCGCGAGCGAACGCGCGCGGTTCAGCTCGTCGAAACCGCTGGTTCTTGCAGGCCACGCTGCCGCCACCGCGAAAGCCGCGCCGAAGGCCGCAATGAAGACCGCGACGAAGAGGCCGCCAAATGCAGCAAGTGCTCTTACTCCGATGCGCGTCCTACTCATGATGCTGTGCCCGACATGATTGCACTCACGCGCTCGCTCAGTAGTAGCCGCGCGGCCGCAACGGTTCGACACCGCCCACGCCGGACATGTAGGCATTCCACTGCTGCACGAGTCCGTCGATGATCGAAGGATTCTGCGCGGCCACGTCCGTCGTTTCGCCGCGGTCCGAGGTCATGTCGTAAAGCTGCCAGTGACCATCCACGGGACCGAGCGGCGGCTCCGTCCACAAGGCTTTCCACTTGCCGTCCGCGCTGCGCAGATAGCCGCGGCCGTACGCTTCATCGCCGAACGATGCCGTGTGCACGTCCGCATTCGACTGATCGGTCAGGACAGGCAGCAACGATTGCCCGGTGATGGGATACACATAGCGGTTGTTGTAAATCACCTTGCCCTTGTTCTGATCGACGCCTGTCAGCGAGTTGATCAGCGCAGGCGCGGGCTGCGTCGGCGGCGTAACGCCCGCGACGGCAAGGAAGGTCGCCGTATTGTCCGTGACGTGCGTAAAGACGCGCAATGCCGGCTTCTGCGTGGTCTGGCCAGGCAGGCGCACGATCAACGGCGTCGATACACCGCCTTCGCCGGAATAGCCCTTCGTCAGACGGAACGGCGTTGCGCTGACTTCCGCCCAGCGCAAGCCGTATTGCAGACGCCGCGCGTTCTGCAGGCCGTTGTCGGTGCCGAGCGTCGAATAGACAGGCTCCGCGGCATTCGCCGTATCGGTCGCGCGCGGGTCCGCGCCGGAATCGATCGGCCAGCCTTCCGCGGCGTTGTCCGACTGGAACATGATGAACGTGTTGTCGTATTCGCCGATGTCTTTCAAATGCTGGATCAACAGACCGATGTTGTGGTCGAGGTTCTCGACCATGCCGGCATAGATCTCCATGTAGCGCGCCTGCGCTTTCTTTTCATCCGCGGAAAGGCTTGCCCATGACTTGTTCACAAAGCCCGGACCATAGTCGGAATACCCTTGCGCTGCACTATGAACGGCGCTCACGTATTTCGCGTTGGTGGTGCCGTTATTCGCGCTGGCCGGCGTCGCCGTCAGCGTTTCTGCGGCGCCCGCGTAGGGATTAAAGTCGGCGGGAATAATGCCGAGTGCTTTTTGCCGAGCGATGCGCGCCGCGCGAATGACGTCGTAGCCGGCGTCGTACTTACCGGCATAGTTGTGCAGGTACGGTTCCGGCACCTGCAAAGGCCAATGCGGAGACGTGTACGCGGCATAAGCAAAGAACGGCTTGCCGTCTTTTCGATTTGAATCGATGTAGGAAATAAGCCTTTGCGTGTAGAAGTCCGTCGAATAGAACACGGCCGGATTGCCGCCCGCGCCGCCGGGCTGACCCGGCTGTCCGGGCTGCACGTACTGCCCGTCTTCCGTATAGTTCTTCGATCCCGCGGGCTCGTGCGCGAAGTGATTGGTCGCCGCGCCGCCGAGCAGCGCATAGCTATGCTCGAAGCCCCATTGGTCGGGCGTCTGTCCGCTGCCCGTTGCACTGCCGGCAATGCCCGAGCCGATATGCCACTTGCCGGCCATGTACGTGTGATAGCCCGCGTCCTTCAGCAGTTGCGCGACCGATAACGCGCGGTCGTTCAGATAGCCTTCGTAGCCTGGCAGACCTTTGCGTTCATCGGTCGGCACGCCCATGGTGCCTTCGCCGACCAGATGGTGATCGGTGCCTGAAATAAGCATCGCACGCGTGATCGCGCAAACGGTGCCCGTATGATGGTTCGTGAGAATGCGTCCGGATTGCACGAGCGCATCGAGATTCGGCGTATTGATTTCGCCGCCGAACGCGTGAATATCCGAGTAGCCCAGGTCGTCCGCCATGATGTACAGGATGTTCGGGCGCTTCGCGGCGACAGGCGCGGAGACCGGCGGCGTGGGAGACACACCGTCCGAACACGCAGAGAGCGCGATGACGCTGGCAATGACACCGGCAATGGCCGCACCGACTGCCCGCAGCCTGGGAACGGTTGGGAACGTGGATCGCTGCGACCTGGAACTCTGCATTGTTATATGACCGTGGTTGTCCGAGCCCGAAATGGTAGCAACCGGCCATTTGCCGCCCAACCAAGGTTTACTGAAAAGCAAGCGAGTTTCCGTGCTAAGGGATTGCCGCGTGTTTCGCGGCCTGGCGCGCGATCAATGATAGGTCGTCGTGGACGACTGCAGTTTCGTCAACACGCCGCGCTGAAAACGGAACCAGCCTTGCGAGCCTTGCATCACGACCTCGTCGCCTTGCCAGAACACGCGCTTGACCGTCATGCGTACACCGACGCGCTGCACTTGCGGCGGACGACGCCGGAAGTCGTACAGCACCGGGCCGGACTCGGTTTGCACAAGCATGCGCGTGAGCGTGTCGTTTGCGCTGCTTACGTCGTCGAAATGCGCGAGAGTATTTGCGGCAAAGCGATCGAGAACTTCTCTATCAAGCAGTACGGTGAAATCGCGGCCGTCGTGCGCGAATTGCAGTTTTCCAGCGGGTGTATCGAGCGGGCCTGGGTCGTTGCTCTGTGCATGAACCGCGGTGGCGAGAGAGACGGCCGCTAATGCGGCAACGAACAGTCGTTTCATGTTGTCTTTTAGTTAGGCAAGATGTGCGGACGGCGGAGTGTGAGTTGCGACTTCTTTACTTGTTTATTTGTTCACACCGCCATCATACCTTTCTGAAAGACCACGCCTGTTTACGTGATCGATGCGTCTCGACGTTCTTCATCTATTCATGCGAATGGCAAAGGAAGCGGCGAACGGACTTATCCGCCGCTTCGTGCTTCCTGCTTCCTGCTTCGTGCATCAAAAGCGAGTGCGGACACCTGTCGTCAATTCAAGCTGATTCGACGCACCGAACGTGCTGCCGACCGTATAGCCGCCATGCAGCTTCATGTAGTCGCCGGCAAGGTACACCTCGGTACGCTTGGACAGGTGATAGAACCCGGACCAGTAGAGCGTCTCCTTGTAGCCGTTGTGCAGACCGGAAGTCGGATCGAACGCGCCAATGTTCGCGTTCGGAATATTGCCGTCGGCGTTATACGCTGCATTCTTCACGCGCATCTGCTGATAGCCGAGTTCGTAATCGAACGGGCCTTTCGGCGCCAGCTTGAGCGATACGGTCCACGCGTTGTCCTGACGCTGACCGAGCGCGCCCTGGTTGCCCAGGTAGCGGAAATAGCCGGCGTTGGCGCGCAAGATTCCAAATGTATAGTTACCACCAACAGAATACGACTGGTTCGTGATGCCGGCGCGATTCACATGGCTATAGAACGCGGACACGTTAAACGGGCCGCCGTTGTAACCCAGTGCCGCCTGATAATTGGAGTTCGAGCCGAAGCTCGTCGAATTGCCGAACGCGTAGCCGGCGCTCGCGAAGATGCCGTTATTGAAGATCTTTTTCCACGCAACGCCGTTGTTATAGCGCGTACCCGTCGCGCTGCCCGCATAAAAGATCATCTGCTTGAAGTTGTTGGCATTCGTCCAGCCGCCCTCCTCGGTAGTGAGGCGCGCACTGCCGTACGGGTCGCCATAAATGGCGGCTGCATCGCGAGCAATGGTGTTCTGAAAACCCGCCGTGATCTTGCCGAAGCTGTCGTTCTCGATACCGACCCACGCGTCGCGATCGAAGATCTGACCCGGATCTTCCATCTCGCCGTTAGCTACCACGTATTCGCTTTCGAGCCGGAAGATGATCTTGGAACCGCCGCCAATATCTTCCGCGCCCTTCAAGCCCCAACGGCTGCCGCTGAACCACGGCTCGCCATCGATACCCATGCCGATGACGTGCGCGCCGTTCGCATTGGCATGCGACTGATAGGTCGGCACGCTCAGGTCCATCAATCCATAAAGCTGCACGCTGGACTGAGCGTGAGCGCCGGTTGCCCCGCAAGCACCGGCTGCGACCGCGAGAGTCAGGTATCGTTTCTTCAAGTTCGTCTCCTCAAGTTGCTGCGTTGAAAATCTGATTGTTCTGGTCGTCATTTGGATAACTAAGCAGATTCGCCGATGCTTCGGGTTACGGCGCTTGCGACTATTAGAAATGCTTCGCGCGGAGAATGTAGCCGAGACCTCGCAGCGTCATGATCTGCGCGCTCGACCTGGCGAGATGCTTGCGCAAACGGTGAATGTAGATGTCGATGGCGTCCGCGCTTGGCTCATCGTCCAGGCTGAAAACGCTTTCCATCAGCACTGACTTCGACACTGTCTTGCCTTGCCTCAGCATCAATGTTTCGAGGACGGTATGTTCGCGGCGCCGCAGCGCCAGGCGCTCGTCGTTATGAAAGAACTCCCTTGTATCGGAGATGTATTGCAAGTCGCCACAGGTGAGGCACGACGACATGCCGCCCGATTGCCGGCGAATCAACGCCTTGATACGCGCGACGAGCTCGCGCACATCGAATGGCTTGACGACGTAGTCGTCGGCGCCTGCGTTGAAGCAATCCACCTTGTCGTCGGTCGAACCATGCGCGGTCAGCATGATGACCGGCACCATGTCGCCGCGGCGGCGCAATCTTGCGAGCACTTCTTTGCCGTCCATTCGCGGCAGCCGAAGATCGAGCACGACGACGTCGTAGTGTTGCGTCGTCAGCATGGTGTCCGCGCACTCGCCGTTAGGAACGCAATCCACCGCGAAATTAGCGAGGCGCAGAAGATTGACGGTCCAGTGTGCAAGCTCGCTGTTGTCTTCAACCAGTAGTAGCTTCATCGGACCTTCCATTGATTAGTCGACCAGAAGGCGCTCGCCATGCCACGTGAGTTTCTTTCAGAAAGTCGCGCTCCCGCGTCACGCAGACAGCATGCTGTAAGCGGACGACTGCTTGCATCCTGTGGTGCCGGTTCTCAACGTAGCCTCGTCGTACTGCTTCGCTCCGCCTCGTTGCAATCACGCCGCGATTATGGGAGGGCAAATCCTTCTCTCCGCTTTCATGGCGACCCGTTTTCCTTAGGGGAAATCCATGATGCATAGTGAAGCAATTGCACAATTCGCGATTGCGCGGCGACTTTTTTGAACCGTTGAGCCGATCGTTGAACGACGTTTCTTAAGATTCCTTAAGGGTGAGGTCGCGGGTACAAAGACGCGGAGCTGAGTCGTTGGTCAGCAGAACGGTTCTTTCGCAGCCGTAGCGCAATGCAATCCCGAACAAATTGGTTCCGGCGTCGTCTATTGGCCTTTAGCATCGGGTCTAAACCTGCATCCGATCGATTCAGCCGATGGCGATTTACCTCGACGACACCCAGCGCAACGCAATCGCCAGGCTCTCCGTGAGCCGCGCCTGGCGCACACAATGGCCGACATGGGCGCTGATCGTCGCGATCTACGGCGGATGGTTCGGCATCGCGACGCACGCTCGCGTGCTGGGCTTGCCGCTCACCACCGCGCTGCTCGCCCTCGTGAGCGCGTGGTATATGTCGTTGCAACATGAATTGCTCCACGGCCACCCCACGCGCTCGGCGCGGCTGAATGCACTGCTTGGCTTCGCGCCGCTGGCGGTGTGGTTTCCGTACCGCGTCTATCGCGACTCGCATCTTCAGCATCACGACGATCCACAGTTGACCAAGCCAGGGCACGACCCGGAAAGCTATTTCGTCGACGGTGAAGTGTGGGAACGCGCCGGCTGGGCGATGCGCGCGCTTCTCACGTGCCGCAACACGCTGGCCGGTCGCCTGCTGTTGGGACCGGCTTTCGCCATTGCGGCGACGGGCGTTGATGCGCTGCGCAAAATCAAACGCGGCGATTGGCGCGACGTGCCCGCCTGGCTTGCGCACTTCGCCGCGCTCGCCGCGCTAACCGCGTGGCTGCAATACGTTTGCTCGATTCCGGCCTGGGTGTTCATTCTCGGCGTCGGCTATGGGGCACTGTCGCTTGGCTCGCTTCGCTCGTTCCGCGAGCATCGCGCTGCGCACGAGTGCGCACATCGCACGGTTATCAATGAAGCAGGCCTGTTCTGGCGGCTGCTTTATCTGAACAACAATTTCCATCTCGTCCACCATGACTTGCCGCATGTTCCGTGGTTCGCGCTGAGGGCGGTCTATGAGGCGTCCCGCGAGCAGTACATCGAGCGGTCGGGAGGATTTCTGGTCGCGGGTTATGGCGAATGGGTAAAGCACAACGCCTTCGTCCCGGCTGAGAACCCGGTGCATGACCGGCCGCGCGGGTTTGCGCCTGCATTCAAGGAACCTGCGATGTATGCAGGGAAGGCGCTGCTCATCGTTGCATCGCGCGATGAATCCGAGAACCGTTAGCTGCTAAAACCGAAAACAGTCCCGCTTTTCGTGGCGCGGTAGAATCCGAGCTAACGCTCGCTTCCTGCCATGCCGCACCATGAAAACAACCAGACGTCCCTCGTTAAAACCGCGCAAGCTCCCCAAGCAATCGCGCGCGCAACAAACCGTGGGCACGATACTCGAGGCCGCGGCGCTCGTTCTCGAAACCAAAGGCTCAGACGGCCTCAACACCAATCTGGTCGCGCAGCGCGCCGGTGTCAGCGTGGGCACGCTGTATCAGTACTTCCCCAACAAGGACGCGCTCATTGTCGCGCTGAGCAAACGCGAGCTGGCCGTGTTCCTTGCGGAAGCCGAAGGCGCGTTGAACGAGCCCACTGGTCAGAGCGCATTGAAGCACCTGATCACCGTCTCGGTACGCCAGCAACTGCGTCGTCCGGCGCTTGCACGCGTGCTCGATTTCGAGGAAAACCGCCCTGCCATTGCCAAAGAACTGGCCAGGTCCAAAGCGGCATTTCGCGCGGTCATCGAGCAGATTCTGGCGCGCGACGACATCCCGCCGCAGCCAGACATGCAGATCGCCACAGATGATCTCGTCGCCATCGTTCGCGCGATCGTGGACGGCGCCGGAGAGCGCGGCGAAACGGACCGCGCAGCGCTGGAAAGGCGCGTTGGCCGCGCGTTGTGGGGCTATCTGGGCATCGTGGATAGCCCTCTTCCGAAGCCGCGGAGCCGCAAATAGAGCGTGGACAAAATACGAGTACTCGCTCAGCTTGCTATCTACTCTTCGCCCGAAAGCCTTTGCCAGCGGCGGATCAAGCGCTGCTAAAACGCGCTCTCTAATGCGAGTTTCAAAACTGAGCGCTTGCTCGCAAAATAGGTTCTGTGAAGCGCGGCAACGTTCGCGCGCTCCACCGCACCTATTAACGTTTTCTGCGAGTTCGACTATGAATCTTCACAAAGAAGCCAAGCTGAACCACCTCAGCTTTCCCACTAACGACGTCGCCGAAACCGCCGCCTTCTTCGAAAAGTACCTGGGTTGCGAGGTCGCCGCTGCCGGCGAGCATCGCCTGCTCAAGCGCGACGGCTTCGACATCGTGCTCGAGCATGTCAGCGAAGAGACACCTGTCTGGCCTAAAAACTTTCACTTCGGTCTCGAAGTCGCCACCCTGAACGATCTTCACACGCTTCACGACGAGTTCCTGAAGGGCGGCGTTCAGATGGAAACAGGCGTCTTCAACAACACACGCGGGTCGCGGTTCTTCTGCCGCGCGCCCGGCGGCGTGCTCATCGAGATCAATACTCGCGAGGACATGCAGGAGCAATGGCGCAAGCTGTTCTAGCGTGAATGCGAAGACACGCGCGACCGTCCGGCTTTCACCACGGCACGACTCGCCCGAGATAGTCGAGGTAATGCAAACCGCCGCGGCCCTCGTAAGCCTCCATCGTATCGAGCAGATTCGGAATGCTCTCTTCGATACTCAGGCGCGCTTCAGGGCCGCCCATGTCCGTGCGTACCCAACCCGGCGCCATCAGCAGCAAGGTTCGCGGATCATTGGCATGGCGCGCTGCAAAGCTGCGCATGAACATGTTCAGCGCGGCCTTGCTGCCGCGGTAAACCTCGTAGTTGCCGTTCACGTTGTTGGTTACGCTGCCCTGGCCCGAAGACATCACGCCGATGGTGCCGCCCGGTTCAACCAGATCGTGCAAGCGCTCGATCACCCGCATCGGACTGAGCGAGTTGGTCACCATCACGCGCACGAATTCCTCGGTCGATACGTCCGCGATCGTTTCGCGATCGTCGTTCTTGACGCCGGCATTCACGAAGAGCATATCGAGTCGACGGCCTGCAAGGCGCGCGCGCAAATCCGCAATCTGCTCAGGCACGGTTATATCGAGCGTTTCGATTTCGAGTGCGCCTTGAAGATCGCGAAGCTTCTGCATCGAATGGGCGCGGCCGGTGGCAATCACGCGCCAGCCGCGTTTCAGATATTCGGCGGTCATCGCGAGCCCGAGACCACGCGATGCACCGATAAGAAGAACCGTCTTTTGCCGATTGATGGTTTCCACAATCTTCTCCCCGTCGTTAAGCAATTCGATCGGGAAAATATAATCGCTCGTGACGACTGCCGGAAGGCGCGACAGATGCATTCATAACCTGCGGCAAACGCCTCGTCCCGCACGCGAATGTTACGATCGGACATGCCCGAAACCGACCTCAATCTATTGATTGCGCTTGAAACGCTGCTCGACGATGGAAGCGTGGCGGGCGCTGCCCGCCGCCTGGGCCTGAGTGCCTCGGCAATGAGTCGAACGCTGGCGCGGCTTCGCGCTACAACGGGCGATCCACTGTTGGTGCGCGCGGGGCGCGAGATGGTGTTGACGCCGTATGCCGAGGCGATTCGCGAACGCACGCGAAGTGCTCTTTATGAAGCACGCGCCGTTCTTCGTCCGTCGCATACTGAACCCGACTTGTCGACGTTGCGGCAGACCTTCACCATTCGCGCCAACGACGGCTTCGTCGAAGCCTTCGGCTCGCCGCTCATCGCCGCGGCAACAAAAATTGCGCCGCACGTCCGCTTGCGTTTTGCATCGAAGCCGGAGAAGAACGCGAACCCGCTGCGAGACGGTTCCGCTGACCTCGAAATCGGCGTGCTCGGCGAGATGGGCCCGGAAGTGCGCTTACAGGCGCTATTCCGCGATCGTTTCATGGGCGTCGTCAGAAAAGGCCATCCGCTCGAACGGGACGGCGAGATTACCGCTGAACGGTATGTCGCGTTCGGTCACGTCGTGGCGTCGCGACGCGCAAACGCAAGCGGTCCTGTCGACGATGCGTTGGCGCTCCTCGGCCTCGAACGCACCATCGTCGCGGTGGTGCCGGGCTTTCCCGCCGCGCTCGCCGTGGCGCGCACGTCCGATCTCGTCGCGCTGGTGCCGGCTTCATTCGTCGGCGCTCACACGGCATGCCGCGAAGGCGCTGCAAGCGCCGACATCCACGCGTTCGAACTTCCGGTCGCGACGCAGCAGATCACCGTCTCCCAGATGTGGCATCCGCGTGTTGAAGTGGACCCGGTTCATCGTTGGCTGAGGCAACTTGTGTTGTCGGTATGTCGCCAACAGGTGCCGTTGTAAAGCGGCCGATTGCGGGTCGACGGCGCCCAGAACACCACACGCAACACGTCATCTTGCAACCGTAAGATGCACCACCTTCCCCGCCTCTTCCACCCGATTCCCACCCAGCGACTTCGCGCGATAAAGCGCCCCGTCCGCAGCGGCCAGCAGTTCCGCAAGCGGCTGACCCGCGTGCGTCGAATGCGCGAGGCCGATGCTGACCGTCGCCCGGACTTCCGCGCCGTTCACGCGATGCGAGACCGTCTGCGCGAAGCACTCGACAATCGCCTCACCCACCGCTTTCGCGCGCGCTTCGTCATGACCGGGCAACAGCGCGGCGAACTCTTCTCCGCCGATGCGCGCCAACACGGCCTCGTGGCTCACCACGCGGCGCGCCACTTCCGCAAACGATCTAAGTACTTCGTCGCCGGCATGATGACCGTAGCGGTCGTTGAGCTTCTTGAAGTGATCGAGGTCAAGCGCGAGCAGCGACAACGGCCGGTTCTTGCTGCCCTCGCCGAGAACGCGTTCGCCTTCCTCGAAGAACCATCTGCGATTGCCAAGACGCGTCAGAAAATCGGTCTGCGATTCCTGCAGGAGCCGGCCATGCGTTTCCTCGCGGATGAGCTTGAGTAGAGTCATCGGCAGAACGACCGAATAGAGCACGCCTTCATACATGGTTATCGCGCTCGCGATCAGCAACAGGTCATTGCCGTACCGCGCGACGAGCCACGGCAGGGCGAGCGCCCGCATCGCATAAGTGAACGCGTGAATGCCCGTCACGGCGACGGCGATATAGCGCGATTGCAGCGCTTTGAAGTCGTCGCTTCGGAGTAGTTCGCGCGACGTCATGCCGCTCGCGAGCGCGATGGGGATTGCGCTAACGTAGGCCCAGACCGTGCTCTCCCAATGCGCGCCGCTCGCCATCCAGATGAGCGCCATCACGACGAGCAGCCCGAAAGACGCGGCTCGATATTGCCGCCCGTTCAGCAACGCGACACCGTGCAGCACCAGCAAATAGCCCGTCAAAATGACCAGATTGCTCAGCGCGGAACCCCACGGGCCGGGCACGTCGCGACGAAACACTGCCGCCGCGCAACCGATTGCGAGCGTCGCATAGGCGGCTGCCAGTACTCTCAACTCCGTGCTGCGCTTCGGATGACTGCGGTGCTCCCACAGCGTCATTCCGGAACTGGCGAAAAGCGTTCCGATGATCAGGAGATAGAGGGTAAGAAGATCGACATGCATCGCTGACGGAAGGGTTCGACGCCAGCAGATTGCGGCGGCTGCGGCATTTTACCGTGCCGCCGCATTCCCCGATGCAGGTGAGCTAAATGACGCCCGGTTTCTCCCGACACACCAAAATGCGACATAAAAAGTCGCAAAACGTTGTTATTCAATCCGTTTATTTCGCAAATGCATCTGCTAACCTCAAATTGCCGATTTGTATGAGCGGGCGCCTGTGCGCCAGCTTCGCCATTCCGTTGCAGCCGGTCTGCGCAGCGAGGGGCATGCCGCGCAGTTAACGCGGCGTCTGCTTCCACGTATTCAATTTCAACCAAGGCATGGAGCACGCAATGTTGGAACGGCTGTATTCACGATCCGCCCTGATTGGCGCCTTACTGATTCTTGCCGGCTGCGGCGGTGGAGGCGGCGGCGGAGCCTCGAACCCAGGAGCCAACGGTGCGGGCGCCGCGGCACCCGCGCCCGCTGCATCGGGCACGAACGCGACGACACCCACGCTGGCCGCCGCGACGCCCGTGATCGACGGCACCACGCTTGGCGACGCGAACTGGCCGACAGGCTCCACGTCTTCGGGCGGAACCGGGCAGCCGGTCAGCGGGCTTAACTGCGCGGTGCGCAGCACGGCTTACACGTACACGCATCTGTCCATCTATCAGAATGGCCGCCTGCTCGCGGTGCCTGCCAACATCGGCACGGTCGGTCCGACGATGGCCGCGCAAACGGGTTGCGCGTATCCGCTGCATACCGTCGATGCAAGCGGCAAGATCCATATGGATACGACGACCGGCGCGTCGTACACGCTCGGTCAGTTCTTTGCGATCTGGGGCGAAACGCTGGGCGCATCGAGCGTCGCCGGGCTGAGCGGATCGCCGGTTACGATCTATGTGAACGACGGCGGCACGCTGTCGAAATACACGGGCGATCCTGCGAGCCTCGTGCTTCCGCCACATGGCGAAGTCACCGTGATGGTCGGCACGCCGCTGACGCAGATTCCCACTTACACATGGACCGATCCGCCGCCGTTCGATCCGAAGCCGATCACGTTGGCCTACGGCGGTGTGGTCGGCACGACGTTCTGGCCGAACGGCAATACGTCGACGGGCGGCACCGGCGCAGCGGTCGACGGATTGATCTGTGCCGCGGGCATGGCCGAGCTGTATCACGTGCACGCGCATCTCGCGATCATCAAGGACGGTCAATGGCTCGCGCTGCCGGCCAACGTGGGCATTCTTTCGCAGTGCAACTACGAGATGCATACGCACGACCAGACCGGCATCATCCATATCGAAACGCCGACGCTTAAGACCTTCACGCTCGGTCAGTTCTTCGACATCTGGGGGCAGCCGCTTTCCAGCACGAATGTCGCGGGCATCACGGGGGACGTGGTGGCGTATATCAACGACAACGGCGATTCGCGCCGCTATATGGGCGACCTGCGCAACATCGAATTGACTTCGCTGCGCGACGTCACGCTGCAGATCGGCACGCCGCCGATAAGCACACTCGCGACTTATTCGTGGTACGAGCCGCAGTGATGTGACGGTATTTCTGTGTGAACGCGGCGCCGACGCCGGCGCCGCGTTCACACATCAACTACACGAAAAGCTGGCTGCTGAATTCACATCCCCGCTCTTGTAGCGCGCGACCTTCGGATAAGGACACAGCGGCCGCGTGCGGCCCGCGCCCCAATTCGCAGGCACTTCGCTGTTCGGCAACGCGTTGCTCGCATCGCGCGCGGTCGCGATCACGCTATCGGGCGCCTTGCCCTGCTCTACCCACGCGATCATCGGCGTCAGCATGTCGAACTGGTCGGCGGCGGGACCACCCGAACAATGGTTCATTCCGGCGACGGTATAAAGCCGCGCGAAACTGCTCGCATCGCCGCCATTGGCCGCCATCAAGCGTTGATACCAGTCGGTCGTATCGTTCGATGAGAACACGGGGTCGCTCGTGCCGTGATACACCATCAGCTTCGCGCCGCGTCGCTTGAGTGCACCGAGGTTCGTTTCATCCGGCGGCGTCATGAACGACCACGACGATTCCGAGTAAGCGCCGCTCGTCGCGAAGATTTTCGGTGCGTCGGTATCCATGCTGAAGTTCAGCGCATAAGCCGACAACTGCGCGAGCAACGACGCGCTTTGCGGCGGCGTCGTAAATGTGAACGCAGCCGCGGCGGGATCGAGCGTGATCGAATTGGTCTGCTTCCACTGCGCCCAGCCTGCGCCGCTCACGCCGACATCGTACGGAAAGCTCGCGTAAAGCGCCGTGCCCGCGCTGTTGCGCGCGCCGGAGAACACATTGCCGATTGCATCCTTCTGCGCGGTGGTCAGGCATGTGCCGTCGCGCACGTCGCCCGAGCAGGTCGGCACGTCCGCAGCGAGGCTGAAGTTCGCCTGGCATGCCTTAATATCCTGCACCATGCCGTCCGCGGCGCCATCGAGCGCATCGCACTTCGCGATGATTCGCGAGGCCACCAGTTGCCGTTCCGCAGCGGTAAAGCCGGTCTTGATGTCGGGCAGGCCATTCGCGGTCGTTGCGGTCGCAACCTTGGCGAGTTGCTGCGCGCCCCACATTTCGCCGATAGCCGCCTTCGGCAAATGAAAGCCCGGATCGCCGGAAATGATGCCGTCGTATTCCGCCGACGACCTCGCCGCCGCCACCATCGCGTGACGCCCGCCGTTCGAGCAGCCTTCGAAATAGCTGCGATCCGGCGCCTTGCCGTACGCGGTGCGAATCGCCTGCTTGGCCATCGGCGTGAGCGTGGCGACCGCGTTATAACCGTAGTCGATGCGCGCTTGCGGATCGAGGCCGAACTGCGGATTCTGCGACGACGAGTGGCCGGCGTCCGAGCTGATCACGGCGAATCCCATGTTCAGCGCGTCGTTGAGCGGACCGCCTCCGCCGATCTCGCCCGTCGCCGTCACGATGTTGCCGTCGAGCCCGCCGTTGGCCTGATAGAAGAAGCGCCCATTCCATGCAACGGGCAGACGCATTTCGAAGCCGATCGCATACGTTTTTCCGTCGACGGCACTCACGCGCTGATTCATCTGCCCTTGCACGAGGCAATGTTCGGCAATCGGTTTGCCCGCCACCTTCAGTGTTCCAGCGGGTACGTCCTGCACGGAACTGAAGGTGGTGTTCGCGAACGACAACTTGCTGGCCAACGCCGCGCAATTGCCGACGAGCGCCGCGGGTGTCGCCGCGCTCAGACGCGGCAACGTCGACGTGTCGTCCGTCGAGCCGCCGCATGCACTCAACGCGGCGGAAACACATACCGCAATCACAGACTTTCTCATTCGATGTCTCCTAGAATGCGTGCTTGATGCCGAGCATCACGCCGGTTTGTCCGATGCCCGCCGCGGGCGTGGTGCCGCCACCGCCGCCGCTTACCGAATAGCGCGCCTTCGCGCTATTCGCGAGATACGCCGCTTGCGCGTACACCGACGAGCGCTTGCTCAGCAGATACGTGGTGCGCAACGTGCCCATCGTCGCGCGCGAATCGTGCGCACTGTTGATGATGCGGAACACTTCTCCATCGACGACAAACGCGGGCGTCACGAAGTACGACGCGCCCACGAAGAAAAGATCGGAGCGCACGTTCGGCACCGCCGGCGAATCCGTTACCACGCGACGGCCCAGCCAGCCCGCGCCGACTTTCGCGCCTGCGTATTGCGCGTAGGCGCTGACATGCGTGCGCGCGTCCTTGTCCGCGCCGTTGGAGAGCACTGTGGGCGGCACGCCGTCGAAGAAATTCGCCTGTCCACTCGCACCGCCGCGCTGCTCCTCATACGATGCCGCGACGCCGAAGTACTGCGCGTCGTACTTGAGCATCACCGACCAGTCGCGACATTCCGTTGGGTGCCCGGCGACCGAGCCCGCGCATGTGCCCTGCCCCGGCGAATTGCCGGTGCCCGCCGAATCGCGGCCGAACGAGTAGCCCGCGCCGAGCGTAAAGCCCTTGTACGTGCCCATGTAAGTGACCGAATTGTCGGCGCGCGCATTCGGCACATAAGCGTCGAGCGAACCCATGCCGTAGATGTCCGGTCCGATAATGTCCGCGCCTTGCAGCGCGAGATACGTCATCGTGTATTGCCGGCCGAATGCAAGCGTTCCATAAGGCGCCTTGAGGCCGACGAAAGCCTGTCGTCCGAACAACCGGCCGCCCTGTCCCGAACTGCCGTCGCGAACGTTGAAGCCGCTTTCGAGTGTAAACACGGCGCTATAGCCGCCGCCCAGGTCTTCGACGCCGCGCAGGCCCCAACGCGACGGCAGCTCGCCCGTCACGGCAGGCATGCGAAACACGTGACCGCCCGCGGCGTTCGCATGCGATACGTATTCGATGCCCGTATCGACGATGCCGTAGAACGTGACGCTCGACTGCGCGAACGCCGTCGTGCTGAGCGCACAAAGCGCGCTCGATACCAGAAGCCGGGTCGTGGTTGTTTGCATCGCGATTGTCTCCAAACGTAGTGTTGTTATTTCAATGTCGATACTCAGGATGGCTTATCAGTCCGCCGCACGCGGCCGGCGAATCAGCAACAACGCCGCTGCCGCCGCAATCAACGTGACGGGAATGCTTGCACCGATGACCGTCGACGAACTGCGGCCCATCGCGAGCAGTTGGCCTGCGGCCAGCGGCCCGACCACCGAACCCACGCGGCCCACGGCCACCGCTGCGCCGACGCCGGTGCCGCGCATCGCCGTCGGATAGAACGCGGCGGAAAGCGCATACAGCACCGATTGCCCGCCGATCACGAACATCCCCGCGCAGAACGCGGAGATGGTGAGCGCCGCAAAGCTGGGCGCGATCGACAACGCCGCGAGCGACGCGATGATGCCGACGTACATGCCGGACACAACAACGCCGCCGCGCAGACGATCCATCAACATGCCGATGAAGAGCGCGCCGAGTCCGCCGCCGATGTTGAAAAAGATCTGCACGTAGCCCACTTCCGCACGAGCGAGTCCGCGCGCCGCCATCAGCGAGGGCAGCCAGTTGAGCAGGAAGTACAGGACAATTAGCGTGCAGAAGTAGCTAACCCAGATTTGCAGCGTGGAAAGCCCGCGGTTCGCGCCAAAAAGCACTTCGCCGATAGGCGCCGGTTTTGCGTTCATGCCGTGCGACGCGCGCTGGAATGCGCTCGATTCGGGCAGGCAGGCCAGCAGCAGCGGCACCAGAATCAATGGCCCCGCGCCGCCGACATAGAAGATATGGCGCCACTCCGTATCGCCGATACTGACGATGCCGACGAGCGAAGCGATCACTCCGCCAAACGGAATGCCGCAATACATCACGCTGACCGCCGTGTTGCGCGACTTCGGCGACACGGCTTCCGACGACAGCGCGATCAGGTTCGGCAGCGCGCCGCCAAGACCGATGCCCGTCAGCACGCGCACGAACACCAGCATGCCGAAGCTGCTGACGAGCGCCGTCGCGATCGACAACAAGCCGAACAGACACGCGCATAGAATCAGGATGCGTTTGCGGCCGATACGGTCCGCGAGCCGTCCGCCGAGCATCGCGCCGGGCAACAGTCCGAAGGTGCCGGCACTGAACGCGAGCCCCATTTGCGCGACGCTCAGGCCGAATTCGCGCGCCATGCGCGGCGCCGCGACGCCCACCGATTGAAGGTCGAGTCCTTCGAGCAGGGCAACCGCAAAACAAAGGCTCAATGTCACGACGGCGCCGGTTCGCGCGGCAGGCTGCGTGATGCCGTCTGCCGGCAAGGCTGTTCGGGTGGATTTCATGTCTGTCTCCTTTCGACCGGAGCCGACGCGCGAGCGTCTTACCGCGGTCTCATGCAAGTTGATTGCTGCTTGTTATGTCGATGTCCGCCGATGCTTCAACGTCGTATGTATCAGGCCACCTGAGATTCAGAGCGAAGAAAAGCGCGTTCGGGAGAACGCGCGGAAGTTCGCTGCGATCGAGCATATTAAATATCAGGCACCCTGACAAAACAAGAACCGCGTGTTTGGTGAATACCCCAGGTATCGAGCGCAATGACGAAACGGAATGGCAGCGCCAAGGGTTTTCCCCGATCACATAGCGATTGTGTCGCAGGCCGCTTGATACTAGACTTGTATCAGGCTACCTGATACGAAACGCCGCTTCGGACGCAAGCGGAAACGCTACCGGGTACTCGCACATCACGACACACATTGATACGCGCAAAAAGCGCTGGAGCTACGAACATGGCAAGTTATGAGGGTCGCTGGAAAACGGTCGACGTAAAGGTCCAGGAAGGCATTGCATGGGTGATGTTCAATCGTCCCGAGAAGCGCAATGCAATGAGCCCCACGCTCAACAGCGAAATGGTGCAGGTTCTGGAAACGCTGGAACTGGACGCCGACGCAAAAGTACTCGTGCTGACCGGCGCGGGCGATGCATGGACGGCGGGCATGGACCTGAAGGAGTACTTCCGCGAAGTCGACGCGGGCCCGGAAATCCTTCAGGAAAAGATTCGTCGCGACGCCTGCCAATGGCAATGGAAGCTCTTGCGCATGTACTCGAAGCCGACCATCGCGATGGTCAACGGCTGGTGTTTCGGCGGCGGCTTCTCGCCGCTCGTCGCGTGCGATCTCGCGATCGCAGCCGATGAAGCGGTGTTCGGCCTCTCCGAAATCAACTGGGGCATTCCGCCGGGCAATCTGGTGAGCAAGGCGATGGCGGATACGGTCGGACATCGCCAGGCGCTCTACTACATCATGACCGGCGATACGTTTGACGGCGCGCAAGCCGCGGCAATGGGCCTCGTCAACAAGAGCGTGCCGCGCGAGCAGTTGCGCGCGGAGACGGTCGCGTTGGCGGGCAAGCTGCTCGAAAAGAACCCGGTCGTTCTGCGCGCCGCGAAGCATGGCTTCAAGCGTTCGCGCGAACTGACCTGGGAGCAGAATGAAGACTATCTGTACGCGAAGCTCGACCAGGCGCAATTGCGCGATCCGGAAAAAGGCCGCGAGGAAGGACTGCGGCAATTCCTCGATCAGAAGTCGATCAAGCCGGGGCTTCAGGCATACAAGCGCGGCGAATGAAACGTGAATGAAGCGTGAATGAAGCTAGTCTGCGTGCCGGCGCTTTCGACGCGCACGGCACGCAAAGCAGGAACAACATGAAGGAGACAGCCATCGTGAACGAAGTAAGCATGTTGATCGGCGGCAAGGACTATCCGGCGTCGAACGGCGCGACGTTCGAGCGCATTAACCCCGTCACCGGCGAGGTGGCTTCGCGTGCGCCGGCCGCGACGCTCGCCGATGCGGACGCCGCAGTTGACGCCGCCGCGGCCGCGTTTCCCGCGTGGTCCGCATTGCGGCCCACCGAGCGCCGCGCGCGTCTGCTAAAAGCCGCTGACATCATGGACGCGCGAGCCGGCGCATTCATCGAATGCGGCATGGCGGAAACGGGCGCGATGGCGAACTGGTACGGCTTCAATGTGCATCTCGCGGCCAACATGCTGCGCGAAGCGGCCGCCATGACCACGCAAATCGACGGCAGCGTGATTCCCACCGACACGCCCGACAATATCGCGTTGGCCGTTCGCCAGCCGTGCGGCGTGGTGCTCGGCATCGCGCCGTGGAATGCGCCGGTGATTCTCGGCACGCGCGCGCTCGCCATGCCGCTCGCGTGCGGCAATACGGTCGTGCTGAAGGCGTCGGAAGCCTGTCCGGCCGTGCACAGAATGATCGGCAGCGTGCTGCATGAAGCGGGCCTTGGAGACGGCGTCGTCAATGTCGTGACGAACGCGCCGGAAGATGCAGCCGCCATCGTCGAACGATTGATTGCGCATCCTGCCGTGCGGCGCGTGAACTTTACCGGCTCGACTCACGTGGGCCGCATCATCGCGATGCATGCCGCCAAGCATTTGAAGCCCGCGTTGCTCGAACTCGGCGGCAAGGCGCCGGTGCTCGTGCTGGACGACGCCGATCTCGACGCGGCCGTGGATGCGATCGCATTCGGCGCGTTCTTCAATCAGGGGCAAATCTGCATGTCGACCGAACGCGTGATCGCGCATCGCAGCGTGGCCGATGCGCTCGTCGGCAAGCTTGCCGAAAAGACCCGCCAACTCGTTGCGGATGCACCGACCGCTCACGGCGCAGTGCTCGGCGCGATGGTCAGCGCTCAGGCTGCGCAACGCGCAACGGCACTGGTCGACGATGCGCGCGAGCATGGCGCGACGATACTCGGCGGCGGCGCACTGCGCGGCGCGATCATGCAACCCACCATCGTCGATCGCGTGAGTCCGGCCATGAAGCTATACGCCGAGGAATCGTTCGCGCCGGTCGTGACCGTGCTGCGCGTGGACAGCGACGACGAAGCCGTGCAACGGGCGAACGACAGCGAGTTCGGTTTGTCGGCGGCCGTTTTCAGCCGCGATATTGCGCGCGCGATGGGCGTCGCCAAACGCGTCGAGTCGGGCATTTGCCACATCAACGGGCCGACCGTGCACGACGAAGCGCAGATGCCGTTCGGCGGCGTGAAGGGCAGCGGCTATGGACGTTTCGGCAGCAAGGCGTCGATTGCGGAGTTCACCGACCTGCGCTGGATTACGATTCAGACAGGCCCGCGCCA
Source organism: Paraburkholderia sp. RL17-368-BIF-A (assembly GCF_046054045.1). Lineage (NCBI taxonomy): Bacteria > Pseudomonadati > Pseudomonadota > Betaproteobacteria > Burkholderiales > Burkholderiaceae > Paraburkholderia > Paraburkholderia sp. RL17-368-BIF-A. Next base: position 148,308 of record NZ_JARESN010000002.1, on the reverse strand, counting down.
CTATCCGATCTGACACGCGTGCCGTGTATCGGCATCATTCGAATCCGCGTTCTTCGCAACAGACGAAAGACGGCAGGAAGGAGACAATCAGTGAATTTGCAGCCGACGCAATCCAGTGTCGACAATGAAACGTCCGTGCGTTATCGCGACGTGCGGATCGGCTCGGCGCCCGCACGCGTTCGCCGCGAGGCAGACGTCTGGTACATGGAGTCGACCGCGCAACCCGGCGCGTACCCGAAGCGTCTGACCGACCGGCTCGCGAGCGGCGCGCAACAGCATCCCGATCGCTGGCTCGTCGCGCGCCGCGGCGCGGACGGCGCATGGCACGGCATCAGCTATGCGCAGATGCTCGAGCACGCGCGCGCAATCGGCCAGGCGCTGCTCGATCGCAAGCTGTCGGCTGAGCGGCCCGTCGCGATTCTCTCGGGCAACGATCTCGAACACATGATGTTCGCGCTCGGCGCAATGTGGGCCGGCGTGCCGTACGCCCCTATTTCGCCGGCCTATTCGCTCGTTTCCAGCGACTACGGCAAGCTGCGCCACGCGCTCGAACTGCTCACGCCCGGCCTCGTGTTCGCGACGGACGCCACTGCGTTCGCCGCCGCGATCGACACAACCTTGCCCGCCGATGTCGAAGTCGTTGCGGCCACCGGTTCGTGCGGGCGCGCGATAACGAATCTCTCCACGCTGCTCGACACTGCGCCCACAACGGTCGATGCCGCGCATGAAGCCATCGCCGCGGACAGCATCGCCAAGTTTCTCTTCACGTCCGGCTCGACGATGTTGCCGAAGGCGGTGCCGACCACGCATCGCATGCTGTGCAGCAATCAGCAGATGCTGCTCGAAACATTTCCGCAATTCGCCGACGAGCCGCCCGTGCTGGTCGACTGGCTGCCGTGGAATCACACCTTCGGCGGCAGTCATAACGCGGGCATCGCGCTCTATAACGGCGGCACGCTTTATATCGACGACGGCAAACCCGTCGGCAAGAAATTCGACGAGACGCTGCGCAATCTTCGTGAGATTGCGCCGACAATCTACTTCAATGTGCCGAAAGGCTGGGAGGAATTGACGAGCGCGCTCGAAAACGACGCAACACTGCGCGAGACGTTTTTCTCACGCGTGAAGGTGTATTTCTTCGCGGGAGCCGGACTTTCGCAGGCAGCGTGGGATCGTTTGCAGCAGGTCACGGAGCGCCATTGCGGCGAGCGCATTCGCATCATGGCGGGCCTCGGCATGACGGAAACGTCGCCGTCGTGCCTCTTCACCACGCTCCCTGCGATGTGCGCGGGCTATGTCGGCGTGCCCGCGCCCGGTTGCGAAGTGAAACTCGTGCCCGTGGCGGGCAAGCTCGAAGCGCGCTTTCGCGGACCGCATGTGATGCGCGGCTATTGGCGCATGGACAGCGCGGCCACTGCGAAATCGTTCGACGAAGAAGGCTTTTACTGTAGCGGCGACGCGCTGAAATTCGTGGACCCCCAGCAGCCGGAACGGGGTCTGATGTTCGATGGCCGCATCGCCGAAGACTTCAAGCTGAGCTCGGGCACGTTCGTTAGCGTGGGGCCGATGCGGGCGCGCGTCATCTCAGCCGGCGCTCCGTATGTGCAGGACGTGGTCGTGACAGGACTCAATTGCGACGATGTCGGCATGCTGGTTTTTCCGCGACTCGACGATTGCCGGCGGCTCGCGCAACTGCCTGAGTCGGCGAATGCGTCCGAGATCGTGAATGCGCCTGCCGTGCGGCAGTTCTTCACGGAACTGCTAGAGCGGCTCAATCGCGAATCGACGGGCGGCGCAACCACGATCGCGCGATTGCGTCTGCTCGACGTCGCGCCATCGCTCGATCTCGGCGAAATCACCGACAAAGGTTCGATCAACCAGCGCGCAGTGCTCACGCATCGCGCCGAGCTCGTGCAGGCGCTGCATGATTCCGTTCGGCGCGATCCGGACGCGATTTACGCGCCGCACGTTTGGGTGTAAAGCCAAACGACGCGGCGCGCGGAATACGAGACCATAAGAACCGCGAGGGCCGCAAGCCGCGGCCCATTCGCTTACTTACTTGCGTGCCGGCACGGGCGCGAGCACCTCATGCGTTCCGGCCGCGCGCTGCGCCGCCTTGTGGACCATCGTGTACGCGTAGTCGACGCCCATACCGTACGCGCCCGAGTGCTCCTTGACGATGCCCATGACCGCGTCGTACGTCTCCTTGTGCGCCCAGTCGCGCTGCCATTCGAGCAGCACCTGTTGCCACGTCACCGGCACCACGCCGGCCTGAATCATGCGCTGCATCGAATACTCGTGCGCTTCTTTCGACGTGCCACCCGATGCGTCCGCAACCATATAGATCTCGTAGTCGCCTTCGTCCATCGCGCACAGCGAGAAGGTGTTGTTGCAGACTTCCGTCCACAGGCCCGCGACCACGACTTTCTTGCGGCCATTTGCGGCGAGCGAGTCACGCACTTTCTGGTCGTCCCACGAATTCATCGACGTGCGCTCGAGCACCTTGTGGCCCGGGAATACATCCAGCAACTCGGGGTACGTATAGCCCGAAAAGCTCTCCGATTCCACCGTCGTGATGGTGGTCGGAATATTGAACACGCGCGCGGCCTTCGCGAGGCCCACTACGTTGTTCTTCAGCACCTGACGGTCGATCGACTGGACGCCGAAAGCCATCTGCGGCTGCTGGTCGATGAAGATGATCTGCGAGTTCGCAGGCGTGAGGACTTGGAGTTTCGGATTAGCCATGGTTTTGTAGATCCTGAAGGTCGAAAAGGGGTCTGCTGACAGGTCGACTGACGGGTTGACTGTCAGCGGGAACGCGCGCCGCACTTGCTTCTGCTGCGAGGAACTGCAATGCAGTCTATCGGCGGCCCTCTGCGGAGTCCTTGTCCAGGTCCTTAATCGTTCTTAAAAATAACAAAGCGAAAGCTGGCGACATTAAAAGCCGACGAAAGCCCCGCCCAACAAGCCTGAAGCGCTTGCGGCCGCGCCAGGCACAGGCCTTGCTGCCAATGCAGGTTGGGTCGGCGGCCGTTCCGTTAGAGACGCCGACCGTTTTGCGCTGCATCTGCCGAGCGCGCTTCTTCAGGAAAGCGCCATCGCCCTTTGCAACGCATGTTCCGCATTACAACCGGCGGGTAAATTCTTCGAAAGGAGAAGCTCTCGTCATGGCAGTCAAAGATGCTCACTAGCACCAACCCGTCTCACGAGGACACGCACGACACCGGCCATTTCGTCCAATTCTACGAATCCGACGCGAGCTTGACCGAAGACGTGGGCGTCTTTCTGCTGCGAGCACTCGACGCAGGCGGCAGCGCGATCGTCATCGCCACGGCCGATCACGTCGCGTCGCTCACTTCGTGGCTCGATGCGCGCCTGACTGCGCCCGCGCAATCCGCCACGCATGACGCGCTTATCCTGCTCGACGCACAGGCCACGCTCGATCGCTTCATGGTCGACGGCTGGCCCGACGAGGCCCGCTTTATCTCGACGGTCGGCGCGGTCGTCGCCAAGGCCGCGCAGCGCGGACAGCCACTGCATGCGTTCGGAGAGATGGTCGCGGTTCTCTGCGAGCAAGGACTCGGCGATGCCGCGTTGCGACTCGAGGAACTCTGGAATCGCCTCGCCGCGCATCACAGCTTTTCGCTTTTTTGCGCCTATCCTGAGCACCTCTTTCCTGGTGCCGAGCAGACGCAACTGTTTCGCCACATTTGCCACGCGCATCATCATGTTCTGGCCGGCAGCCCGTTGCGTGATGCCGGCAGCAAGGAACTGCATCTGCGACTCGCACTAGCCGAGCAGCGCGCAAGATCGCTCGAAGATGAAATGAACCGCAGAAGGACCGCCGAGCATCAGCGCGACGCCGTGCTGATGAACTCTCCGGTCGCGTCGGCGCTTCTTCTTGGGGACAAGCACACGTTCCAGCTCGCTAACCCGCGCTATCTCGACATGGTGAAGCGCGAGGATCTGCTCGGCCGCGCGTATCTCGACGCGTTTCCGGACGAGCGCGGCGGACCGATTGCCGCCGCGCTCAAGCACGTTTACGAACATGGCTTGCCGATCGTGCATGAGGAGTATCGAACCGGCAATATCGGCGATATCGGCAGCATCGGCAATTCGCTTTCGGCACGCGTTTATACGCTGCATTTCGAACCGTTGCGTGCATCGTCGGGGAAGATCGAGGGCGTCATTCTCAGTGCGGTGGAAGTCACCGGCTACGTGCGTGCCCGCGAAACGCTCGAAAAATCGCGTGCGGACCGCGAGCTTCTGCTTGCGGAATTACGCAAGGCGAATGGCGCAAAAGACGAGTTTCTTGCGATGCTCGGACACGAACTGCGCAATCCGCTCGCGCCCATCGTCAGCGCGCTCGAATTGATGGAGCGGCGCGGCACTGATTCGGCCGCACGCGAGCGGGCGGTTATTCAGCGTCATGTCGATCATCTCGTGCGTCTCGTCGACGATCTGCTCGACGTTTCGCGCATCATCCGCGGCAATGTCGAACTGGACAAGCGCCGGGTCGACGTGCACGAAGTCATCACGAAGGCCGTGGAGATGACGAGCGTACTCGTGCAGCAACGCGCTCATCGTTTGAAGATCGAAGTCGATGAGGCGCTCGAATGTGTGGCAGACCCGATGCGGCTCGCGCAGGTCATCGCCAATCTGCTCATCAACGCCGCGAAATACACGCAAGCGGGCGGCGAGATCACGGTCAGCGCAATGGCCGCCGACGCTGACCATATCCGCATCCGCGTGTGCGATAACGGCATGGGCATTGCGCCAGACGTGTTGCCTCACGTCTTCGATACGTTCTATCAAGGCACGCAGACAATCGACCGCGCCGAAGGCGGGCTCGGTATCGGGCTCGCTCTCGTCAAGAACTTCGTCAAGCTGCATGGCGGACACGTGGAAGCAGCGAGCGGCGGCCCCGGTTGCGGCAGCGAGTTTACGATCGTGCTGCCGCGCGCGTCGTCGGAGACAACGACCGGCAATGCGAGCGAAGCCATCCGTGTCGCGGAGCCTGCGCCAGTCGTCGTGGCTCGTGATGAGCCAGACAGTTGCACGCAGCAACGGCGCATTTTGCTGGTGGACGATAACGTCGATGCCGCGGACGCGCTCGCGGAACTGCTCCGAAGCTATGGTCATTCGGTAAAGACTGTCTACGACCCAACGGCGGCGCTTGCCGAGGCGAATACTTTCAGGCCCACTGTATCCGTGCTCGACATCGGATTGCCGGTCATGGACGGCTATGAACTCGCCCGGCAGTTGCGACTGCGTTCGGGCAACCGACCGTGCGTGCTGGTCGCGTTGACGGGCTACGGTCAAAAGGCAGACCGCGACCGCAGCCATGCGGCGGGTTTCGATCATCACTTCGTTAAACCGCTGAAGCCCGCGGATTTACTGGAAGTAATCGACAACGCATCAGACGCGTCGCTCTAAAGTCGATAGGCTTACGGCCTCCCTGCATTACGGCCGGCGAATTGAAAATCATTCGCCAATTAGCAGCTTTGCGCTGTTCGCTTCGGCCACTTTCTTTCGATTGCCAGACACTGTTATGCCTGGTGATTGGCCGTTGGCCGCGGCTGGCCTATCCACCTCCCACAAAAACGGCCGCTTTCACTGGATTAGGCCAAAACACCTTCGTTTAGCGACGCCTTCAATTGCGCAGGGTTCCGTGCGTTAACCTCGCATCGTGATACATCGGGAAGCCTGGCCGGGCTCTGATTGTCGCGCGAACTACTTACGGGATTCGAAAAATGACGACGACCAACTCAGTACAATTTCCGGGTGAAGCCGGTACTTCCGTACCGCAACAACCAGCCAGGTTAGCGGAAAGCACGGCTCCAGTGCGGCGGCAATCGACGCTGCGCAAGCTCAAGGAAGCAGCCAAGTCGCTACTGCCGACGCCGGTGTTTCTAAGCCTGCTGCATCACAAGGAAATAGGTCGTTATCCGAATCTGCTTCGCCCCACTACTTTCAACGAAAAGATCCTGCAAAAAAGCCTGCGGCCCGACCCGTGGTTCGCGGAGTTGACCGACAAGCTCACGGTTCGCGAGTATGTCGCGAGAAAGCTCGGAGAAGAACATGTGATACCGCTACTCGCGGCGCCCGATATCTTCACGAGAGAAGTATTCGACGCGTTGCCGAACTCGTTCGTGATGAAGGCGAATCACGGCAGCACGTATGTCGAAGTAGTGAGAGACAAATCGACACGCTCTTTCGAACAACTGAGCCAGCTTGCAAATCACTGGCTGACGCTCGACTTCTACAAGATCGCGCGCGAAAAACACTATCGCGAGATCAAGCCGCGCATCTTTTTCGAACAACTTTTGCTCGACAATAGCGGGCAGATACCGGCGGACTACAAGCTGCACTGCTTCGGCGGGCGAAGCGGAAAGCCGCTCATCTATATTCTCGTGATCTCCGACAGGTTCGGCGCCGACACGCGCGGCGACATCTACGACACCGACTGGAATCATCTCGACATGGCCATTGGCGCGTATAAGCCGAGCCCGAAGCCCGCGCCTCGTCCCGAGAACCTGGATGCGATTCTCGCCGCCGCGACCACGCTATGCGGCGATTTCGACTATGTTCGCGTGGATCTTTACGCACCGGATAACCAGATCTACTTCGGCGAGCTGACCTTCACGCCGGGGGCCGGCGTGCTGCCCTTCACGCCCGACCGGATCGACTACGAGTGGGGCCAACTCGTGCCGGACGCATTCCTGTCGACCAGGCCGCCTTTACCGATGCATTCGGTCAGCGCTGCGTAACGCTTGCCGATTTTTTTCGGCAAATTTGTCGCTCGTCTGCGTGGCGTCTGGGCGCTTGCTCCCGGCTTTACCGAAGCCAAATCGAGTCGCTGCCCGCTGTGTTATCGACCGCACATATCGCATTACCGTTTGTTGGCGGCGCAACCAACGGAAAGGTAAATTGATTTGTGCTAGTTCGGCAAATGTCCCATGCGACCCGATGTGCGGTTGCGGTTCACGACAGTGGTGAATAAATATGCAAAACGTGACGATCGTCATCTGTAATTACAACTATGGCCGCTTTCTCGCCAAGGCAATCGACTCAGCGCTCGCCCAGGATTATCCCGCGACGCAGGTACTCGTGATCGACGACGGATCGACAGACGGCTCTCGCGACATCATTGAAAGCTACGGCTCGCGCGTTAAAGTGTTCTACAAGCAGAATGGCGGCCAGGTATCCGTCTATAACGACGCGGTCAATATCATCGACACAGAATTCGTCATGCTGCTCGATTCCGACGATCTGCTCTATGCGCACGCGGTGTCGAACGTAATGCGAGTGTTTGAAACGGGCAACTTCGTCAAGGTTCAATTCCGGCTCGACGTTATCGATCCGATGGGCAAACCTTCCGGTACTTATGTGCCGCATTCGGCGGCCCCGAGCGATTGCGGCAGCCTGCTGCGCCAGGGCTGGCTGTATCCGTCGCCGCCGGCATCGGGTAACGCATACCGGACAAGCGCACTGAGGAAGATCTTCCCCGTGCCCGAAGCCAACGTGAATCGTTACGGCGCGGACTTCTATGCGATTTACGGTGTCGCGCTGGTCGGAGCCGTCGCGACTATTTCCGAATCGCTCGGCGCATACCGCGTGCATCGCACCGAAAACTGCGGGATCGATTTCGCGAACTCGGAAAGCAACGACAAGGCGCCCAAGGCGTTGACCAAACGCTGGGCGATTCTGCGGCAGATGGCGCGCGCGCGTTTGGGCATTGAACTCCCTCTTTGCTTCTATGACTTCTCGCTCGAAAAGTCGTACTTCTGTTCCGCCGTCTATCAGGCGCCGTTTGCGAAGCGCTGGCGATGGGTGAGCCGACAGTCGCATAGTTACTTTCGCTCGATCCTCGGCAATCCCTTCTGGAGCTACAAGAAAAAGATCGGCACGCTGGCGCTCTCAAGCCTTTGCCTTCTACCCTTTTCAGCACTCTCCGATTTTGCCGTTCGCTATATTGCCAACCCTCTTGCCCGGCGTCGCCTTTAGTCATCCCAAACAAATTCCGATTGAGATCGCAACCCATCTCGCATGGACCTGATGATGAACAAGTTCGTTGGCCTCGACGTGCTGCGCTTCGCACTCGCCGTTTATCTGATGGTCTTTCACTCGATACATCAGTACCCGCAGTATGTGACGTTGCCGTTGATCGAACTGGCCAATCTCGGCGGATTCGCCACCAGTTCGTTCTTCATTCTGTCCGGCTTTATTCTGGCCCACGTCTACTTCGGACGCACGACTGAACTGCGCGGCGGCACGCGTGAATTCTTCGTGAAGCGCCTGTCCAATCTTTACCCGGTGCATCTGATCGCGCTTGTGCTGGTGCTTCTGGTCTCAGTGGCAGGCACGCGTGGATTTCAGCAGTTCGCAATCATGTCGCTCGACGATGCAGAGCATTTCGTTACGCTGAGCCCCGCGGAAACTGTCGTCCATTACGTGCTGAACCTCTTGCTGCTACAGGTGTGGTATCCGCTATATGGGTCGGTGAATCCGCCGTCGTGGTCACTGGCGACATTGTTCTTCTTCTATCTCGCCTTTCCATTCTTTGCGCCGCGCCTTCTCAAGGCCCGGAACAAGTACCGGCTCCTGGTCGTGCTGTGGGTTCTTTATCTGATTCCGCCTGTCGCGGCCACGCTCATGCACTGGTACGGTCCAGCCGCGGTCGGCTTCGTCACGCGCAATCCGGTGCTGCGGCTGCCTGAATTTCTCGCGGGAATTCTCGTGTATGGACTGTTCCGCGAGGGGCAACTCAATGCACTATACGAAAGCCGGGCGAAGGTCGTCGCAGCATTGCTCTTCTTTGCAGGCTCGTTCGCGATTGCCGCGTGGCTCGAGTCGCACGGCCCGCTCAATACGCGCTATGTCGTTCACAACGGCGCATTGATGCCGGCGGAAGTGGTGCTCGTCATCGTCTTCGCGGGGCTCGCGGTTCCCGCGCGATTCGCGGCATTGTCGACTCGTCTCGGCAACTCGGCGCTGTCCATCTTTGCGATTCACGTCCCGATCTTTCTGGTGCTAATGAAAGTATTGAAGCTGCTTTCGATCGGAAAGTCGCCGCTATGGTGCGCTGCGCATTTCTCCGAATGCGTCGCGGCGTCGAAAGAAGTCATACCGAGCATGGCGACGTATCCGCTGTATCTGATCGGGACGGTCATCGCGGCTGTGTACTTTCAGGAGCGGCTCGTCGCTCCGTTAAGAGACTGGATTCGCGGCCGATTCCTCACGACGCGGCCGCGCGCGCCGGCAGCCGGCGCCAGAAGTCTTTGAGAGAACTTTCGCCGCCGCTCAGAAGCTCGCAAACGAATGCACGAGCCGATTAAAGGCGCCCGCGTTCGACACATTCATGCCGTGTGACGCGCCCGCGATTGTCTGCTTGTCCGCGTAATCGATCCATTCCGCGAGCTTCTCGACGTTGTTGCGGAACATACGCGGGCTCCGTTGGCCTTCGATCAACAGCGTTCTGCATTGGATGCTACGCGCGGCCTCACGCGAATACGCGGGCAACGGATCGCGAAACTGCTTCGGCAAGGTCGCTGCGTTGTCGGCGGCCATCGTGCGAAACGCAACCGAACTCTTGCGCCACGAGCCCGGCGCACTCACGGAGTCGACGAAAAGCTCGAGCCCCGCTTCGATCTCGCCGCCTTCGATCAACTCCGCCACGCGCGCGCGCAGCGCATTCGTCGCGGCCGGCAGCGCGGCCTCGGCCATGCCGTCCATCTGCAACGGACCGCCCGGATCGGCGAGCGTCAGCGTCTTGACCAGCCGTGGATGCTCGCGCGCCATGTGAAATGCGACGCAGCCGCCGCGCGAATGCCCAACCAGATGCACGGGCGCGATGTCGAGCGCCTCGATGAATTCCGCGAGTTCGGCGACATGCGTCTGCCAGCCGAATTCGCCCTGAATGCACGCCTCGCTCGCCGGCCAATAGTGGCTCAGGCTCACGGAGATGCAGCGAAAATGCTCCGACAGCGCCGCCGTCTGCGCGCTCCAGTAGCGGTAGTCGCACAGCGAGCCGTGCACGAAGACGAGCGGCTCACCCTGTCCGCACTCGACGTACGGCACGCAAATGCCCGACGCAATCGTCGCAAACGACAGCTCGGGCGCGGCTAACAGGGAGAAATCGGTTCGGGCGTTCATACACTGGCTCCTTTGCCAGCACTATGCCGCACGTCAACATTTAAGAAAATCGCGTAATATTGATGGAATCCATCTACTTTTCTGATACCACGCCTTGAAAGCCCTTGATCTCGACGTCATGACGATGATCGTCGCCGTGGCGGACGCCGGCAATATCAGCCGCGCGGCCGAAGTCGTGCACCGCTCGCAGTCGGCGGTAAGCATGCAGATCAAAACGCTCGAAACCGCGCTCGGCAAGCCGCTTTTCGTGCGCAAGCCGAGAAGCGTCGTGCCCACGCAAGACGGCGAAGTGCTGCTCGCCTACGCGCGCCGCATGCTGGCGTTGCGCGACGAAGCGTGGGCCGCCGTGGTCCGGCCCGACGTGACCGGCCGCGTGAGCATCGGCGTGCCGGACGACTACGCGTCGTCGCTGCTGCCGCCCATCCTCAAGAAATTTTCCGCGACCTATCCGAAGGTTGAGATTCGGGTGGTCGGCCTGCCGAGCGTCGCACTCGCGCCGATGGTGAAGGACGGTTCGGTCGATCTCGTCTGCGCGACGCGCGTGAAGGGTTTGGCAGGCGAGTTTCTGCGACTCGAGCCGATGGTGTGGGCCGCGTCGCCGAGCGCGCACGACATCTGGCGCGAACGGCCCTTGCCGATCGCGGTGTTCTTGCCTGGCAGCGTCGCGCGCGAAAATGCGATCCGCAGCCTCGAACAGGCGCGAATCAGCTATCGCACGTCGTATGAAAGCCCGAGCCTGATGGGACTCGTGTCGATGGCCGAAGCCGGTCTCGCCGTCGTTCCGCTCGCGCAATGCGCCGTTCCCGCGCACTTCGCGCTACTCGGCCAGGCGCAGGGCTTGCCCGAAATCGCGGCGCTCGAAGTGGTGCTCGCGCGCAGCACGGCATCGAAGCGCCCGCCCTGCGATTTTCTCGCGGAGAAGATCATTGCGGAGTTGAGGCGCTAGGTCGCCGTTCGCGCGACGAGTGTATAAAGTGAGCTACATGTCGCGCAAAACCGAAGCCGCTCATTGCCATGAACACGCCTCCTCGCGAATCATCCGGCACCTTGTGGTCCGCCATCGTGCGCCAAACCGCGCATGCACTGGCTTGCGGCGCGTTGCGTCGCATACAGACGCGCCTCGGGACGATTGAAGACGGCGGCGTGCGGTTCCTGATCCGCCAAGTGTCGAGCCTCGAACGCAAGGAGCAGCACGCGCAACAACGCAAGACGGAATCGTCCAGCAATCGCGCAGCCAATCCTTTTCTGCCCTGCGAGCCCGATCTCTTCGTCGCCGATTTATCGGACACGCATATCGTCCTGCTCAACAAGTTCAACGTCATCGACCACCATCTGCTGATCGTGACGCGCCGCTTGGAGTTGCAGGAAAACCTGCTGAATCCAGCGGATTTCCGCGCGTTATTCGATTGCATCACGCAGTTCGAGAGCCTCGGCTTTTACAATGGCGGCCCGGCTGCCGGCGCGAGTCAGCCGCACAAGCACTTGCAGATCGTGCCGCTGCCACTCGACGAAAGCGCGCCTCATCTGCCGATCGAGCCGTTGCTCGCGGCCGCGCGCAACGACGGCGCGGTCTGCACTGTGCCCGGCCTCGGCTTTGTGCATGCGTTCGCCGCGCTTGATGAGAAGCTCGCGGATAGACCGCAGGAACTGGCCCGCATTGCGTTCGATACGTATCTGCGTTTGCTCGACGCGAGCGGTTTGCACGCTGTGGATGTGGACGGCGAACCGCGGCAGTCGGCGCCCTACAACCTGCTCGTCACCACGCGATGGATGATGCTCGTGCCGCGCTCTGTCGAAAGCACTGAGGGCATAGCAGTCAACGCATTGGGGTTTGCCGGTTCTCTTTTTGTGAGGAACGATGCGCAGATGCAAACGATCACGCGGCTCGGTCCAATGAATGTGCTGCAACGCGTTGCGGGAACGATTGCAGCCTAGAGGGTTGTACGCAAGCGGACGCAACTGAACGCGAAACGTCTACCCGAACCGCTCGACCCGAAACGGACGCGCATCCGCAAAAGGCTCTACGCCCGTCATCATTTCGGCGAGAAGCCGCCCCGTCACCGGACCGAGCGTCAATCCATGATGGTTGTGGCCGAAACAAAACCATAGACCTGTATGACGCGGCGCCGGTCCGATGATAGGCCGCATGTCCGGCGTGCACGGACGCAAGCCGAGCCACGGGTTCGCATCGAGCCGCTCGCCGAGTCCAAACACCGACTTCGCCGAGCGCTCCGCGCGTTCGAGCTGAATGCCGGTCGGCTTCGCGTCGCGCCGCGCGATCTCGACGCCTGTGGTGAGCCGCAGGCGCCCTTGCATCGGCGCGACCACGTACCCTTGTTCGGAGTCGACGTAAGGCATGGACAGCATCGGCTTCGTCGGCCGATAGTGCATGTGATAGCCGCGTTTTGCGCGCAGCGGAATGCGATAGCCGAGCGGTTCGAACACCTGGTCGGACCACGGACCGAGCGCCACCACCACCTCTTTTGCACTGATGCTGCCCGCCGATGTGCGCACGGTCCACGCGCCCGCTTGTGCTTGCAGCGTCGTCGCATCGCCGGTCAACAACGTGCCGCCGTCCTGTTCGAAGAGACGCGCGTAACCCTTCGTCAACGCCCCCGGATTCACGATGCTTTTCGGGTCTTGCCAGTGCAGCGCGCCGCAGAATCCATCCGCGAGACCGGGCTCGTGCGTCGCCAATACCGTTGCATCGAGCGCGACCACGCGCAGTCCATGCGTTCGCGCGATGGCCTCGGCGGCCGCCGCATTGCGCGCGAATTCCGCGGGCGTGCGAAACGCCTCCATCCAGCCCTTGCTGATCGCGAGATCCGCGAGACCGGCGCGGTCGATCAACAGATCGTGCTCCGCGACGCTTTGGCGAATCAGCGGCAGCATGTCGCGCGCGGCGCTCATCAGCCGCTCGGGCGACGACTCCCACCAGAAGCGCGCGAGCCAGCCCGCGAACGACGGCAACGCGCGATAGTCCCAGTAAAGATCCGTCGACTGGTTGCGCGCATAGCGCAGCAGCGTGCCGAGATTGCGCGGAAACGCGTAAGGCACGACCGACGACGACTCGATCAGCCCCGCGTTGCCGAAACTGGTTTCCTCGCCGGGCGCACGCCGGTCGACGAGCGCCACACGCCGGCCCCGGCTCTGCAAATGCAGCGCAGCCGACACGCCGACGATGCCGGCGCCCAGCACGATCACATCGAAATCCATAAGCTCGCTCTGCTGGCTCCGCAACACATTACTTCGCGATGATGTCGCGATTGAAGTACTTCTGCGAAAGCGCGCTGAGCGTGCCGTCTTTCTTCAGCGCCTCGAGCGCCGCGTCGACCTTCTTCGCGAGCGCCTTGTCGCCCTTGCGCAAGCCGAAGCCGGTTCCTTCGCCGAGCGTGGCCGGATCGCTGAGCGGCTGACCGGCAATCGCATAGTCGTGGCCGGCCGGCTTCTTCAGGAAGCCGTCTTCCACCGTTTGCGTTTCCTGCACCGCGGCGTCGAGCCGGCCCGCGACGAGGTCGGTGTACACCTGGTCCTGATCCGCGTACGAGACGACCGAGACGCCCGCGTTCGCCCAATGCGCCTTCAGAAAATCCTCCTGCGACGAACCTTGCAGCACGCCGACCCGCTTGCCCTGCATGCTCTTCACATCCGGCATCAGGCCCGAGCCGCGCTTCGCGACCATCACGATCGGCACGATATAGATGGGACGCGTGAAGTCGATGGTCTGCTTGCGCTTGGCCGTGATGTTCATCGCCGAATTGATGACGTCGAACTTGCGCGCCTGCAACGCGGGAATCAGGCCGTCGAACGCGTTTTCGACCCACTCGCATTTCACGGCCATCTTCGCGCACACCGCATTGCCGACGTCCACGTCGAAGCCCTGCAATTGACCCGTGGCGGTCTTGCTTTCGAACGGCGGATAGGCGGCTTCAACGCCGAAGCGCAACGTGTTCTGGGTTTCCGCGCTGGCCGTGCCGACGGAACCGACAGCACCGGCCACAACAGCAGCGGCGACAAAAAGAGAGAGTTGGAGCTTGCGGAGCATGGTGGTTCCCTGTCTGTTGGGGATCGCGAATCAGCGGCACGAATGGGCGTCGCCTGTCTGCCTGGAGAGGCCGCGCGAATGTCGGTGAAAACCCGCGTCCGCGCCCTCTCTGGAACAACAGTCTATTCTGGACTCGGGCAAAAGCAAGCGATTTTCAAAATAAAAGTCCAGTCTGGACTTTTTGACTTTAGAATGGCCGTGACGCCGGATACCGGCAAACGTTGCGGAGAGCAGGCACATGAGCACGACACATACGGACAAAGCGATTCCTCTGATCGTCGACGAAGAAACCGTTCGCAAAGCGCTACCGCATCTCGACGTGCGCGGAGCCTTGACGCGGATGTTTCGTGCGCTCGCGAACGACGCGGCCGTGCAGCCGCCGCAAACGCTCACGCTCTTTCCGCGCGGCGCGGGCGACTTCATCACGTACCTCGGCGCGATGTCGGACGCTCAGTTGTTCGGCGCGAAGCTGTCGCCCTACATCGTGACCGGTTCGAAGCCGGTGATCACCGCGTGGACCGCATTGATGTCGATGCAAACCGGCCAGCCGCTCATGTGGTGCGATGCGGGGCTGCTGACCATCGAGCGAACGGCCGGCACCACCGCGCTCGCCGTCGAGCATATGGCGCCACTCGACGCGCGCACGCTGGCGGTCGTCGGCGCAGGCGCGGTGGCGCAGGCTCATCTTCGCCATCTCGCGGCGCTGAGGCCGTGGACTGCGATCCGCGTCTTCTCGCGCGATCTAAAGGATGACGAAATAACGCAGAAGAAAATCACGGCGCTCGATGAGCGCATCCACATCTGCACGCGCATTGAAGATTGCGTTGCAGACGCCGACGTCGTCGCACTGTGCACGTCGTCCGGTACGCCCGTGCTGGCGGACGGGATGCTCGGCAAGCCCGCGCTCGTCACATCGATCAGCACGAACGCGGCAAACGCTCACGAGGTCCCGCCCGCGTGGATTCCGGCAATGGACGTGTACTGCGACTACAGGCAAACCACTCCGGCAAGCGCGGGCGAAATGAAGCTGGCCGCTGAGCAGCACGGCTGGCATACACGCAACGTGGCGGGCGATCTGCCGGAACTCGTCGCCGGTATCGCGGCGCGGCCGTCCTATCAGAAGCACGCGTTTTTCCGCTCGATTGGGCTTGGACTCGAAGACGTGGCAATCGCATTCGAACTCTTTAGGCATCTGACCGCGCAATAGCGTCTATGCAGCGATGCCGCCTAAGCGGCCGCACGCGTCGCTCATGGCAAAATGACGCGCGAGCCGACGCGTTGTAGCCTCTGCGAAACCGGAACCCACCTGCCCTATGCGAAAGACCAAGACAACGGCCACGCGCCGCCTGCTTCTGGATCGATACAGCCGTGTCGCGGACGGCATCGCGCTGCTTTTTTTCCCCTACGTCGAGATCGTCATTCACGACCTGCACAGTCAGACGGTCGCGTACATCGCGAACAATCTGTCCAAGCGCGAGATCGGCGACGAGTCCGCGCTGGAGGAAATCGATCACACGGTCGAGTCCGGCACGATCGGGCCTTATGAAAAGATCAACTGGGACGGCAGGCGCATGCGCTGTGTTAGCACCGTGCTATTCGACGACGCGGACGTGGCGGTCGGCGTGATGTGCGTGAACTACAACATCGCCGTGTTCGAGGACGTCAAGCATGTGATCGACCGCGTGATTTCAGGCGCGGGCGTCGTGAAGCAACCCGAGGAACTCTTCAAGGACGACTGGCAGGAGCGCATCAACACGTTTCTTCACGCGTGGCTCCAGGAGCGTCAACTCGCGCTGAATTCGCTGACGCGCGACCATCGCCGCGAACTGGTGGAAGCGTTGTGGGCCGAAGGCGCGTTCAAAGGCAAGAGCGCGGCGAACTATGTGGCGAGCGTGCTGGGAATGGGCCGCGCCACCGTCTATCAACATATCCGCGATCTGCGCGGAGCAGCCGCGTAAGTGGGCGTATGCAGCGCGCTATTCGACCAGATCGCGGTTGTGCGCGGCGGCAGCCGCGGCGGCGTAGTGAGCGCTGTCGGCAGGCGATGAGCTAATCGCGCGAGCGCGCCGCGCCGGGCCAAAGATTCGCGCAACAGGCGTCGTACCAAACCGCATCGTCTCTAAAGAAACAGCAGTCCCCGGCAAGAAGCGCCAGACGAGCAACAGCAGCGCGAGCACCGCGGGACACCAGCGCAAATCGGTCGGCACCGTTTCCCGGTGAGCGAGCCGCGTATCGAGCATCGCGTCGCGCAACGACTCCGCGTCCATCAAACGCCGATAACCGAAGCCGACCTGCCCGGCCACCGCGCTCAAATAATGCCCTTGCAACGCGGACCGTTCCTCGTGACTGGCCGCATGAGCCGCTGACGCATGCATCTGCGGAACCTGCACGACCTCGTCCGCCTGCCAGTAGCCGATGCGATTGCCGTGCGCGTCACTGCGCGGAATCGGCGCCGGCTGATCGCCGCCCACGCCGATCAGCCAGCCCTTCACGTGCGCGGGATTGATGTCCTGCTTGAGTGCATCGGAGGGCAGCAGCGGCGGCGCTTCCTGGCCATCGGTGACGAAGACGACTGCCGTGCTGTCGCCAATCTCCTGCGCCACGCGAACCGCCGAATAAACACCGCCCTCGGCGATGCGGCTGTAGTTCGTCCAGCGCATGTGCCCGTCGATCCGATCGAGCGACGCCAGCAGCGCATCATAGTTGCCGCACACTTCGACGGGCGGCAGCAGCAGAAAACTGCGCTGCCCGGTGAACGCGCTCCAGCCGATTTTCGACCCGCACGGCAATTGCCCGAGCGCCTCGCGCATCGCCGCACGCGCGAACACGAGCCGGCTCACCGGCGCACCGTCGAGCATCGCATCTTCTACGTTCATGCTCTGCGTAATATCGAATGTGACGATGTAGCTCGACGTATCCCGCGGCAACGCGACCGGCGGCATCGCAAGCGCGAGAATCAGCAGCACGAGCGCGGCTGCCGTCATCCAGTGACGTCCAGTAAAAAAGCCTCGCATGGATGCGCGCAGGCTCACGGCAAGTCCCTGCTTTCGGGATCGCGCACCTTGATGTCGTGCTGCTCCTTGACGTCAGGCGCACTTGACGCGGAG
This sequence comes from Paraburkholderia sp. RL17-368-BIF-A, assembly GCF_046054045.1. NCBI lineage: Bacteria > Pseudomonadati > Pseudomonadota > Betaproteobacteria > Burkholderiales > Burkholderiaceae > Paraburkholderia > Paraburkholderia sp. RL17-368-BIF-A. Next base: position 131,001 of record NZ_JARESN010000002.1, on the reverse strand, counting down.
CGCGTCTCGGGCGCGAGCCACAACCCACGTTCGAGGTTGTAGCGCGCGTCCCAATCGTCGGGTGCGATGCGCAGCAGACTCCGGTAGCGCGCTTTCGCTTCCTCGACCATTGCAAGCGATTCGACCGCGCCCGCAGGGCTATGTCCGATGCCCTGGCGCAGATACAGATTGCCGAGATCGAACAGCGCAGCGCGTCCTGTGTCGCTCTCGGGTTGCTGGCGAATCAGCGACTCGAAGAGAGGACCCGCCGTGTCGTAAGCGCCCTCTTTCGACAGCGCGATCGCGCGCGCGAGTCTGACTTGCGGCGCGTCGTCCATGCTGCCGGCGCTGCGCGGCGCCTGCTTCGCGGCTGCCTTGCCGGCGGTAGCGGTAGCGCTGGCGGCCACGACCTGATTCACCTCTTCCGCGTGACGCAACCGCAGCCAGTCATAAGCGGCCACCGCCGCACAACACAGCGCGACCGCCCCGAAGATGACATGCACCGACGCGCGCTTCATGCCCACACCCGAACCTGAAAGAACCGCAATGCGATGAGCAGCACGCAACTCGCAAGCGCTGCCGCGAAGCAATACGAACTCAGATCCTCGCGCGGCAAACGCTCGACGAACGTCGTCTGCGCATTCTGCTGCCGGTTGATTTCGGCCATCGCGTCCCTCATTGCTTTTGCATTACCCGTCTGGAACAAACGATAAGGCGTCTTCAGCGAAAGAAAATAGCGGTGCAATTCCGCTTCCGCCGACGACTCGCTCGCCGGCACCTTCGCATTCAGGTCGGGACTGTAAATGCTGCTTCGCAAGTAGATGAAGTAGAGCGCGATATCATTGCGCAGCAGGCCGTCTTCAATCAGTTGACGCACACGCGCGTTCAGCTTCGCGCCGCCGTCGGAGACGAGCACGATTGCGCGGCGGCTCGACGAATGCTGCTGATTGAATTCGCCGATCGCAGTCAGCAGCCCGAGATCGAGTTGCGTGTCGGGCATGCCGCGGCCGACGCTCGTACCGGCGATGGCGGCGTCGATCGCGCGATGGTCGTACGTGAACGGCATCGCCAGCAACGGGCTCGTGCCGAACATCATGAACGCGAGGCGGTCGTTCGGCCGCTGCGCGACGAACTCCGTCAACGAAGCGCGCGCCACCTTGTTCTTCGATTCGCCCGCGCTGACCTCAACGCCCTTGCTGTTGATCGGCTCGTCCATGCTGGCGCTGCGGTCCATCAGAATCAGAATCTGCGCGCCGCTGCCCGTGCGCAATACCTCGCGATGCGAGCGTCCAGGACCGGCCAGACCGACGACGATCGCGAGCATCGCCAGCACGGCGCTGCCCTGCGCGACGGCGCCGATCCAGCGTCCCGCGCGATCCTCCGGCAGCCACGCGATCCACGAAAACGCGAGCGTGTCGGCGCGGCGCCGCAGCAGCGGCAGCAATGCGAGCGGCAGCAGCGCGAGCAGCCAGGGGTGAGCGAAGTCGAGCGCCATATCGTTCATCGCTGATGACGCTGTTCCGCGCGATACAGCGCCTCGCACAACGTCTTGAGCGGATAGGCCTCGGCGGTCGACGCGCGCACGAAAAAGCGCTCCGCCGATTGCCGGTAGAACTGCTCCAGTTGCGCGCGCAACGGTTGCAAATACGGCGCCCGTGCGAACAGCGCCGGCAGCGAACCGCCATGCACGACATGACCCGCCGTTTCGTTCAACGCGCGATGCAGGCAAAGCCACGCATCCGTGGAGGCATCCATGCGCGGCTCGGGGTCGCGCTGCGTGCGTTGCATGCGCCGCATTTGCCGCCACGCGCGCGCGAACGGCAGCCGCGCCGACTCCCGCGCATTGCGCCACCACCACCAGCCCGCCCACGACAACAAGGTCAGCAACGACAAGCCCGCAGCGATGCCGGCCTGCCGCCGCAGCGGCGCAGTGGGCAGCGGCAAAGCCTGGCGGTCGGGCCGCAGCGCTTGCAGATCGCCGGCATTGAACGGATTCGCAGGCGTCGCGGGACCGATGCTGATCGGCCACTCGGCGACCCGCAGCGTCGCCCCCGACGACGACGGCAGCGTCAACGCGGGCAACGCAATCTGCGTGAGCGCGGTCGGCACGTTGACGAGCTGATAGTCGATCGCCATCCAGCGGCGGCCCTCGTCGTCGGTCTCGGTGCGAACGCGCCGGCGCTCGAGCCACGTATCGGTGCGGCCGAGCGAAGGCGGCGTCACCGAGCCAATCTCGCGGTCGCCGTCTTGCAGCAGTATGCGTTGCGTGAGCACATCGCCGAGCAGATAGCCGAATGCGCGCGGCTCCTGCACGGTCGGCTGGAATGCGGCGCCGCTCGCGGCTGCTGCGTTCGTGGACGGCAATAGCGAAGGCAGCAGCAAGATAGCGACGATCATCGCGGCCCGTATGCGGCGTAGCGTTCCCCCGAATCTCATGCAACGGCCTCCAGAAAGTAGCGCGACATGGCCTCCGGATCGAAAGCGCTTTCGATAAAAAACGGCTGGATCGCGCGCTTGCCGAACATCTGCGAGAGTTCGGCGCGGCGTGTTGCAACGCCTTCGCGCCAACGCTCCCGCACGCCGGCGCTCAGCCACAGCGTGCGCCGCGCGCCGGACTCGGCATCGCTGACCGCGAGCAGCGGACCGCCCGCGGGCGGCACGGTCTCTGCTGCGTCCCATATGACGATTGGCACGACGTACGAATGCACCAGCAAGTCGAGCGCGGCGGGTAAGGCCGCGAGCGGCCAGTGGAAATCGGAGACGATAAAGACCAGCGCCTGACGGCCCGCCAGCGTCGACGCGACGCGCCGCAGTGCGTCCGCACTTTCGCTGACGTTGCCGGACCCCGCGCTTGCGTCTGAACTATTACTCTCGCTCCCGCGCAGCATCGTCGCGAGCAGATTGCCGATGCCGCGGCCCGAGCGCGCCGGCATGAAAAGATCGTCGCGTGAAGCATGATCGAAGGCGAGCATGCCCAACGGATCGCCCACACGAAATGCGCTATAACCCAATGCCTCGACGAAATCCGCGGCCACCTCCAGTTTCGTTTGACGGCTGCCGAAGCGCATCGACGCGGACACATCGACAAGCACCTGCACCGGCACCGCCGCGCGCTGCAAATGCACCCGCACGAGCCATTCGGAGCGCGCCGCGCGCACGCTCGCGCGCAGATCGAGACGGCGCGGATCGGGATAGTCGAAGAGGCGTCCGTGCATCGCGAATTCCTGGCCCGCGCCGAAGCTCGATCCACGATGCGAGCCGGGCCGAACGCCCGATGAGCGCATCGGCAAACGGTAGTGGAATTCCGCTATCGCGTTCATCGCTCAAGGCACCGCCAGTCTGCCGACGATCTGCGTCATCAACGCCTCCGAGAGTTCCTGGCGGCGCAATTCGTAGATCGGCGTGAAGAACACGCGGTGGCCGAGCGCGGGCAGCAGCACCGCGTGAATGTCCTCGGGAATCAGATGCGTGCGGCCCGCGAGCCACGCGACTACACGCGCCGCGCGCAGCAGCGCGCTCATCCCGCGCGGACTCGCGCCCGCGAGAATGAGCCGCTCCATGTCCACCCCGTCGAGCGCGATGCCGAAGCGCTGCGGCGTTTCGGTAGCCTGCCAGATGTCCAGCACGTAGCGCTCTATCGTCTCGCTCGATTGCACGCTGTGCTGGATCGCCGCGCCGATCTGATTCAACTGCTCCCACGGCACGATGGCCGGAGAAAGGCGCGCGAGCAGCCGGTCGACGTCGTGATAGTCGGCATCGAACACGAGCGCGCGGCGCACCTCGGTGTCGTCGGGCGTCGGCATGCCGAGTTCGAAGAGAAAACGGTCGCGCGCCGCCGACGCCAGTTCGAACGTCTCTTCCTTCTCGACCTTGTTGCGATCCGCGAACACCGTCATGTGCGGAAAACGATATTCGCGGTCGAACGCCCACACCGAACGCTCGGCCATCGCACGTAACAGCAGCGACTGCACCTGCGGACGCGCGCGATTGATCTCGTTGAAGAAGAACGTGGTGAGCCGCTCGCCGTGCCGCAGAAGCGGACCGGGATCGATACGCGGCCTGCCTTCGGCATCGACATAGGTGTGATAGACGAGATCGCCCGGCATCAGATCGATCGTGCCTTCGACGCGCTCGAACTCGCCGCCCACCACGCGCGCAAACGCGCGCAACACGGTCGTCTTGCCGACGCCGACGCCGCCTTCGAGCAGCACATGGCCGCGCGCAAACAGCGCCACGGTGATGAGCCGGATCACCTGTGACTGGCCGATCACCGCGCCCGCGACTTCTTCCTCGATATGCAGCGCATGCAGACGCCAATCCTGAAGCTGTTCGCTGGAACCCATCGGTGCAATCTCCTATGGCGGGCACACATCGCGCCGCCGGCAAGAAAAACGCTTCACGCGGATGCGTCGTCGACTGCCTTTAACAGAACCTTCGATCTTCCCGGCGACGGCACGAACCCCGCATACTCGCGCTCCAGATAAGCTGCGGCCTCCTCGAGCAGGAACTGCCGGAAGATCATGCAGGTCGGCGAAAGCTGCTTGGCGCGCAAATGCACGATCTGCCACGTCCGCTCGATCGGCGTGCCGTTCACATCGAGCAGGGCGAGTTCGCCGGTACGCAGTTCAAGCAGCAGCGTGTGCAGCGAAATGAGGCTCACGCCCATGCCAGCGATCACCGCCTGCTTGATCGTTTCGTTACTGCCCAGCGTGACGACTTTCGCGGGCGTGAACAGATGCTGGCGGAACATTTCCTCCGCGGCCATGCGCGTGCCCGAACCAGGCTCGCGCACCAGAAACGTGTCGCCGCGCAGCTCCTGCAAGTCGAATCGTTGCGCGCCCACGAGCGGATGATCGACCGGCGCGATCACCACTTGCGGATGCCATGCGAGCGGCTCGGTCGTCGTGTCCAACTCCGGAGGCGGCCGGCCCATGATCGCGAGATCGATCGCGTTGTCCTGCAACAGACGCAATAGCGCGTCGCGATTGCCGACCGAAAAGTGAACGTCGACTTTCGGGTAGATGCGCGAATACATCGCGAGCAGCTTGGGCGCGAAATACGTCGCGGAACTGACGATGCCCACCGCGATCGAGCCGCTGTCGGCCTGCTTGAGCGAGGTCATCGCATCTTCGGCGTCCTTGATCTCGCCGAGAATGCGGCTCGCGTGATGGCTGAACTTCTCGCCGGCCTCGGTCAATGCGAGCTTGCGCGCAATCCGTTCGAACAGACGCAGGCCCACGGCTTCCTCGAGTTGATGAATCTGCATCGACACGGCCGGCTGCGTCAGATGCAATTCCTCGGCCGCGCGCGCGAAGCTCGTATAGCGGCTCGCCACGACGAAAATCTGCAACTGACGCAGCGTGAGCGAGCGGATGAAATTCAATGCCATGCGCCGCTACCGGCTCGCGCGCGGCGCGTTCGACGGCGTGACGGGCTCGTTCGGCGAACGCGGCGCGTTGTTCGGCGCGCCAGGCGCATTTGGTGCATTCCCCGGCGGCGTCAGCTTGCGCAACACAGCCTGAAAACTGAGCGCGCGGCTTTGCAGCGGATGCGCGAAATCGTTGTTGGCGCCCGGCACTTCCGTGCGAATCATCGCGACCTGGCCCGGCACCGTACTCGCGATCAGAAACGTATAGCGCTTGCCGGTGTATTGCGGAAAACGCGCGGCGTTGGGATCGTCGAGATACGGCTGCACGACGATCTGCTGCGCCTTCACCGCCTTGCCGCCGATCTGGCTCGTCACCGTTTCGATCTTCGGCCCGGCGGCGAGCGCGAGCCGCAGGCGCTGCTGGAAATAGCGGCGCTTTCCGCCCGTCAACTGCTCCATCTCGGCGATGTCGCGCTCGAGAAAATAGATGATGACGGGATTGCACTGCAAGCCGCCGTTCGGCAACGGAACCGCGCCGCGTTTATCGGACACCTGGGCGTCGCCCTTTGCATTGTCCGCGCTCGTCACGAGCACCTTGACGGTGTCGCTGCCGTGCGCGGACGCGTCGGAGCTGAGCAACGCGTAATCGAGTTCGGTTTGCTGCTCGACGCCGTGCAGATGATCGGTCGTGAAGATGAGGCGCTCGGCGGGCGAAATATCGCTCGCGCCCGGCGCGGATGCGGGTGCAGGCGTGGCCGCTTGCGCGTTGGCTACAACGACGCCCATCGCACCCATTGCGCCCGTCACGCAAGCGATGCTCGCGGCGCACGCCGCGAGCACGCGCCGCCTGCCGTTGCCGATACCGCCGCTCACGCCGTCGTCAGGAATACCGCCGGGAAACCCACCACACTCCGCCGTCATGGCGACGCGTCCGCGGGTTTGCCCGCCGGTGCGTCGACCGGTTTCAGCAGCGGCACTTCATAGCTCGTGAGAATGCTGTCGATCTTGTCGTGGTTCGCGCCGATCCATTGATCGACCTTGTCCTTCCACGCTTTCTCGCCGTAGCGCACGCCCATCGAAATCGTATAGTCGAAGCGGATGCCCGGCGTGGCCGGGAACGGCACGAGCTTCACCGAATCGCCCGAGCGCTTCGCGAAGTAACCGGCAATCGGCCCCCACAGAAACACCACGTCGACATTGCCCGCCTGCAGATCGCGTTCGATCATCTGGCCGGGATATTCCTGCGGATCGCCGCTTTGCACCTGATACGACACCGCCTGATCGATCAGGTTATGACCGAGCAGCCAGTCGACGGCAGGCGTCTGCGTGAAGATGCCGAAACGCAGCTTATGAAGTTGATCGGGCGGCAGCTTGAGCAGATCGTCGGGCGTATTGATGCCGGCCAGTTCGGGCCGCTTCTTGAACACCATCGCATAGGTCGAGCGCAGATAGGGCTGCGTGGTCGATGTCATGTCGTAGCCTTTCGGCACGCCGATGATCAGATCGCATTTGTACGCCCCGGTATCGGCCACCTTCTCGCGCAACGTATGACGCACGAAGCCCATGCGCTGCGGAAAATACGTGTATTCGAGCTTGTAGCCGAAGTCGCTCGCCATCTGGCTCGCGATGCGGTTCTCGTAACCTTCGCCCTTGTTGTTCGACAGGGGCATGTTGTTCGGGTCCGCGCAGACGCGCAGCACGCCGTCGGCGCCGTCGTTGTTGGGCAGCGCCTCGCCCTGGGCGCGCACTGCGCCGCTTGCGAGCGCCGCATAGCAAAGCGCGCCTGCCACGAGCGCCGCATGCACGTGCATTGAATGACGATGACGCATCGATCACCTCCTGAAGTAAAGCCGCACGCTATTTTGCGTCGATGGCCTGCAGATCGCCGGGCTTGATCTGCCCGTCCGAACGCCCTTTCAGATAGGCGTAAAGGTTCTCCCAGTTCTTTTGCATCATCTGGCTGGAACTGAAGTCGGGCATGCCTTTCTCGACCCGCCCGCCAAACACGGTGCGATGAAACTCGTTCTTGTCGAGCGTCTTGAACGCCTCGACGAGCGACGGCCCCACCATGCCCTGCTGCTGCGCGCCGTGGCAGCGTTCACAGGCAAGCGCGCGCCAGGTCTTCCATCCTTGCAACGTGTTGCTGTCCACCTTGCTGCCGTCGACCACCTTGTACGCCACCTGGGCAATCGCGGGATTGGTCTGAGCGTACGCGACAGGCAGCACGACGAAAAGGACCGGCAACGCCGCCCCCAACAAGATTGATCGGCCTTTCATATGCAGATGTCTCCTCGATCCTCGGGAAAGGGCCGCGCCGGCTGCTTCGTGCAGCGACGCGGACCCATGACTCAATTGAACCAACTGTTATTGAACCAGCCGTTGATTAACCGCCGGCACCGCCAGGGATGGCGAACACGAACAGCGTGCCGCCGAGCGCCGTGTACTTCGCGAGTTCGCGATAGCCGCCCACTGCGCCCAGACCTTCCGTCGACTTCTCGAGTCCTGCCGCCATGCCGATGCCGGCCCAGCCGCCGATGCCCGAGTACACGCCCACGTATTGCTTGCCCTGATACTGATACGTGAACACGTTGCCGATGATTCCCGACGGCGTCTTGAAGCGCCACAGTTCCTTGCCGTCCTTGATGCGGACTGCCTTCAGGTAGCCTTCGAGCGTGCCGTAGAACGCGATGCCGCCAGCGGTGGCGAGCGCGCCCGACCACACCGAGAACTTCTCCGGCTTGGACCAGACGATCTTGCCCTTCGCCGCATCCCACGCGATGAAGTTGCCCATCGCGTTGTTCTCGTTCGGGCCCGGATACATCGACAGCGTCGCGCCCACATACGGCTGACCCGACACGTAATCGACATCGAACGGTTCATAGTCCATGCAAACGTGATTCGTCGGCACGAGGAAGAGGCTCGAGTTCGGGTCGAACGCCGCGGGCTGCTGGTCCTTCGAGCCGAGCGCCGCCGGACAGATGCCCTTCACGTTGTGATCCGAACCGGCTGCCTGCGTCGAATACGCCGCATTGCGGATCGGCTTGCCGCTCTTCAGGTCCACGCTGTCCGCCCAGTTCACGGCCGGATCGTACTTCTGCGCGACCAGCAGTTGGCCGCTCTCGCGGTTCAACGTGTAGCCGAAGCCGTTGCGGTCGAAGTGAACGATGGCGGGCACCTTCTTGCCGTCGATGGTCAGATCCGACAGGATCATTTCATTGACGCCGTCATAGTCCCACTCGTCGTGAGGCGTCATCTGATAGACCCACTTCGCCATGCCGGTATTCAGATCGCGGGCCATGATCGACATCGACCACTTGTTGTCGCCGGGACGCTGCGTCGGGTTCCATGTGCCCGGATTGCCGGTGCCGTAGTAGACAAGGTTGAGCTTCGGGTCCCACGCATACCAGCCCCACGTGGTGCCGCCGCCCAGCTTCCACTGATCGCCCTTCCATGACTTCAGCGACGAGTCTGCGCCAACCGGCACCATCTTGCCGTCGGTGTAGGTCATCGTCTTGTCGGGGTCCATCAGCATGTCCTTGTCCGGGCCCGTGCTAAATGCGGTCCAGACCGGCTTGCCCGTCTTGATGTCGTAGGCGATCAGGCGTCCGCGAACGCCGAACTCGCCGCCCGAGATGCCCGTCAGCACCTTGTCGCCGAATACGTGCGGCGCATTGGTGTTGGTTTCGCCGGCTTTCGGATTGCCGTTCTGCGCGCTCCACACGACGTCGCCGGTTTTCGCGTTCAACGCGACGAGCTTGGTGTCGGCCTGTTGCAGGAAGATCTTGCCGTCGCCATAAGCGAGCCCGCGATTAACCGTGTCGCAGCACATCACGGACACAACCGAGTCGTCCTGTTTCGGCTGGTACTGCCAGATGAAAGTCTGATCCTTGAGGTTGATCGCAATCACCTTGTTAGGGAACGGCGAGTGGATATACATGGTGTCGCCGATCACGAGCGGCGCGCCTTCATGGCCGCGCAGCACGCCGGTCGACATGGTCCATGCGACCTGAAGTTTGCCGACGTTGCTTTCGTTGATCTGCTTGAGTGGGCTGTAGCGGTGGTTGGCATAATCGCCTGCCTGAGCCGCCCAGTTAGACGGACTTTTCATGAGCCCGTCGAGCTGCGAATCGGCCTGTGCAACGATAGAGCTCAAGGCTGCCGACGCGAGGATCGCGAGCCCAAGAACCGTGGTGCGTAAGTTCATGTCTCCTCCAGAATGGTCTTGCTGTTCAACTCACGAATGACCCACGCTACCTCGCAGCACCGGGCGCGCCACCACGGAGCAGGGTAACGATCAACGCCATTCCCGATCGTTGTCGGGTTTTGCGGCGCATGTCGGCCAACGCATATTCCATGCCGATGCGGCAGCGGCGCACAGTGCAGGCGCTGTTACAAGGCGAGCGTCAAACGCCGTGCGGTCACATCGCATCAAGCCGCGCGCGGCGCGTCGGGCGTCGTCGGCCTTGGCATGTGACACGTGGATGAAACACCAATGACGGGCGACGCACGGCAACTGTGTCACGCCGTGACACCACCGATGCGCGGCATGTGGGACATACTGTGTCATGGCCCGATACGAAGCGTGTCCGTCGCGAGGCAGGCTGCATGCGAAGCGGTTCGCGCGATGCGTCGGGCCATCCGCCAGTCGCATGGCGCATCAATTGCAGCGCAACATGAGGCCGAGCGATCGATTCAACATTGCGATCCAACATTTGCGGAGCAGCGATCATGGCAAGCACAGAAAAGGTCTATTCCGACGACGAGATCCAGCAACGTCTCGTCGGTCCGCTACAGCACTGGTATGTCGAGGACGGCTGGTTGCGGCGCAAATACCGCACCGAAGGCTGGAAGGGAACGCTGATGGTGGTAAACGCGGTGGGTCATCTCGCGGAGGCCGCCTGGCATCACCCGGATCTGACGGTCTCCTATGCATTCGTGATCGTGAAGCTCAAGACGCATTCGGCGAAGGGCATCACCGACAAGGACTTCGCGCTCGCCGGCAAGATCGAGTCGTTCATCCAGTGGCAGCCGGCCAGCGAAGGCGGGCCACTGGAAGGCACGCCCACCGACGACCAGCGCTTCCGCTATATCAAGTACGACGCGCCGAAGCCATCGCAGGCGCCGGAAACATCGGAAGGCGGTTGACGCGACGCATCGCGCGGCAGCCTGGTACGCCTTTCGCTTGACGTCCTGCGCCGAGCGTCGCGCCGTGGCGCTCATGGCCGCGCTCGTGGCCACAGTCACAGTCACGGCCACACCAATGGCCGCGTGACGATTCCTCCCGCTCGAGCGCCATCGGGTCACGCATGAACAAGGACACTCGCGATGCAGCTTCACGTTCGCCGCCTTTCGCCTGACGCCACCGTGACGGTCGACGCCCCCGCGCGGCTGCATCTGGGCTTTCTCGATCCGAACGCGTCGCTCGGGCGCGCGTTCGGCAGCGTCGGACTGATGATCGATGGCGGCGGCACTCGCATCGAAGCGCGCTTCGCCGAGCGCGACAGCATTAGCGGCGCGCTATCGGACGCGGAGCGCGAGCGCATCGCCATCTGTCTCGAACGGCTGCATGCCGCGTTCGACCCCACGCCGGTCGCGATCCAGGTCACGCAGATGCCGCGCGCGCACACCGGCCTCGGCTCCGGCACGCAACTCGCGCTTGCGGTCGGCATGGCGTTCGTGCGGCTGCTCGGCCATCTGGCGACGACATCCGAACTGGCGAGCCTGCTCGGCCGTGGCGCGCGTTCGGGAATCGGCGTGCTCGGCTTCGATTCCGGCGGCCTGCTGGTCGACGGCGGGCCGTCCGGCGATTTGCGGCCGGGCGTGCCGCCGCTGCTTGCACGCCAGCCGTTTCCCGAGAACTGGCGCGTGCTGCTCGTCAGCGACACCGCGCGAGAAGGTCTGCACGGCCCCGAAGAACGGCGCGGCCTCGCGGCGCTCGCGCCGTTTCCGCAGCGACTCGCCGCGCATCTGTGCCACCTCGTGCTGATGAAAATCCTGCCGGGCGCCGCCGAACGCAACATCGTGCCGTTCGCGCACGGCCTGACGGAGATGCAGCAGACCATCGGCGAATATTTCGCGCCCGTGCAGGGCGGCGTGTTCACGAGCCCCGGCGTCGAGCGCGCGCTGCGCGCGGTGGCCGCGCAACGCACCGCGGGCATCGGCCAGAGTTCATGGGGTCCGACGGGTTTCGCGATCGTCGGCAGCGCGCGCGACGCCGAAGCCGCGCTCGCCACCGCGCGCGAAGCGACGCGCGGCATGCCGCAGATCGAATGCACGATCGTCGGCGGACGCAATCGCGGCGCCACCGTGCGCTCGAGCGAGGCGCGGCAGCATCACCGCATCGGCGCAGCATGAAGTGCTTTTACTCCGCGCCGCGATTCGTGCACCGGGCGGTTCACGAACGGTCCGCGCGTGCCGGCGATGCCGCAGCACCGCGCGCGACGCGACGCACGTCACGAACTCCCGGACGTCATGAACGCCATCAACGTCACCAGCGCGACGCGCGCCACGACATGCGACTCGCGCAAACAGCATGGCGTACCAGCCCGCGCCTTTTGCGTCACCTCGACGGGAGCGCGGCTTCTCTCGGCCCTTCCCTTGCGCAATCCACGACATCGCCATTGAAACGAGCCCCCTGCCATGTCCGACACCACTGAAAAACCCGCCGAACGGCCGTACATCCTGCACATGCTGACGGCCACGCCGCAGATGAGCCCCTTCGACGTGAACATGGCCGCCGATGCCGGCTACCAGATCATCGTGCCGTACTGCAACGTCGACGCGGGGATGGTGGCGAACCTTACGCAGGACGCGATCTTTTCGCGCGGGCCGAAAGGCGTCGCGCGCACCGGCATCTTCATCGGCGGACGCGACGTGATGCTCGCCGCCGACATGCTCGACAGCGCGCGCCGGGCAATGGTGCCGCCGTTCGAGGTGTCGGTGTTCGCCGACCCGAGCGGCGCGTACACGACCGCCGCCGCGCTCGTCGCGCTCGCCGAGCGGCATCTCGCGAAGGCGTACGGCATGGAACTGGGCGGCAAGCGCGTGCTGATTCTCGGCGGCACCGGCGCGGTCGGGCGCGTGGCGGCGGCGATGGCGGCGTCGCTGGGCGCCGACGTTTGCATCGCCAGCCACACCGACGCGGCGCGCGCCACGCGGGTGAGCGACGAGCTCAATCAGCGCTTCCAGATCGTGACGAAAGGCGTGGGCACGGCGACGTCCGACGAACTGCGCGCCGCGCTCGGCGAGGCCGAGATCGTACTGGCGACGGCTGTCGCCGGCGTGCAGGTGGTGAGCCGCGACGACCTCGCCCACGCGCGCCACCTGCTGATCGCCGCCGATGTCAACGCCGTGCCGCCCGAAGGCATTGCCGGCGTGAACGTGATGAACGACGGCAAGCCGATCGACGGCGTGCCGACTGCGGGCGGCGCGATCGGCATCGGCGCGCTCGCGATCGGCAACGTCAAGTATCAGGTCGAGCACCGGCTCTTCACGCGGATGCGCACGGGCGGCAAGCCCGTGTATTTGAGTTTTCCGCAGGCGTTCGACGAGGCCCGCGCCGTCGCGGCCGGACTCGGTTGAGCGGCGCGCCGTGCGACAGGATCTTGGCATGTCACGCCTGACGGACCACGACAACGACCACAACCACAACCGCGGCGTCGCGCCGTTGCGGGAGCGGCCATGACGGCGCGTACGTCTTCGGCGCGTGCGCCGTTTGTCGCGGTGGCTGGGCTGTCTGCGCGCATGCTCGCGCAGTCCGCGGCGCGCGCGGGCCTGCGCGTCGTCGCGCTCGACCTGTTCGGCGACCGCGACACGCGCGAGGCGTCGGATCTGTGGTTCGACATCGGCGGCGGCCCGTTGTCGATCGACGTCGCGCGGCTCACGGACGCGCTCGCCCGCAGCGCGCGCTTGCCGGGCCTGATCGGCTGGATCGACGGAAGCGGACTCGAGCCGTTCATCGCGCAGTTGTGCAGCACGCCGGGTCTGCCGCGCTTCATCGGCAATTCCGTCGACGCCAGCGCTCAGGTGCGCGATCCGCGGCGCTTTTTTGCGCTGCTCGACGAGCTGGAGATTCCGCATCCGCAGGTTGCGTTCACGCGACCTCGGGAGGCGCACGGCTGGTTGATGAAACGCGCGGATGGCTGCGGCGGGACGCATGTGGAGCCGCTTGCGGCGGTTGCGGCGCGCGACCCGCTCACCCACGACACTCCGCCGCAAGCTTACTTCCAACGCCAAAGCCGCGGCCGCCCGATGTCGGCGCTCTTCGTCGCCGCGCGCGGCGGCGCTCGCGTGATCGGCTTCGCGCAACAACTCACGTGCAGGATGGGCACGCTGCCCTTCGTGCATGCCGGCTCCATCGGTCCGATCGGCTTGCCGCCGGCCGTCGAAATGCGGGTGCGCGCGGCGATCGCCGCACTGTGCGCCCGAGTCGGACTCGTCGGCATCAACAGTTGCGACTTTTTGCTCGACGGCGAGTCGTTCGAAGTGCTCGAGATCAACACGCGTCCGTCGTCGACGATGACGCTCTACGAAACCGCGTCGCCCGAAGCCTGGCCGCGCGGGCTGCTCACCTGTCATATCGACGCGTGCCGCCTCGGCCGCCTGCCCGCCGAGCCCGCGCGCGCGGCCTGCTGCGCCGGCCAGCAGGTGCTGTTCGCGCCGCATCCGTTCACGGCGTCCGAGGCATTCAGCGACGCCTGCCTGCGCGATCCGCGCTGCCGCGACGTGCCGATGCCCGGCACGCGGCTCGAAGCCGGCCAGCCGGTCTGCACGCTGCTCGTGCGCGCAGCGTCCGTGGACGCGGTTCGGCACGCGCTCGACGCGCAGCACACGCTGGTTCTTGAACGAATCGAAACCTGCCATGAGCCCTTCCATGAGCCCGACCGTGCCATCCTCCACTGCCACACCTGACGATAACCGTCCACCGCTGGCAGCCGCGCTGGCAGCCGCGCTCAGCGTCAACGCCCTCAGCGAACGCCTCGTCGCGCGTCTCGTCGACGATGCGCCGCGCTTCGGCGCCGCCGTCAGCCGCACGGAGAACGGCACCGTGCTCGTCGACGCGGGCGTGGCCGCGCCGGGCAGCGTCGCGGCGGGCGTGCTGATCGCGCGCATCTGCATGGGCGGCCTCGGCCACGTGACCGTGCGCGAGAGCCTGGACGCAAGGCCGCTGTGGCCGAGCACGATCGAAGTGCGCACCTCATGGCCCGTGCTCGCCTGCCTCGGCAGCCAATACGCGGGATGGAGCCTCGCCGCCACCAAGGAGCAGACCGGCGGCAAGAAGTTCTTCTCGCTCGGCTCCGGCCCGGCGCGCGCGCTTGCCGTCAAGGAACCGCTCTTCGCGGAACTCGGCTATCGCGACCATCACGACCGGGGCGCACTGGTGCTGGAAGTGGACCGTCTGCCGCCGCAGGTGATCATCGACAAGGTGCTCGCCGACTGCGGTCTCGCGCCCGAGCGGCTCACGCTTGTCACCACGCCGACACACTCTGTCGCGGGAACGGTGCAGGTGGTGGCGCGCGTCGTCGAAGTTGCGCTGCACAAGACGCACGTGCTCGGCGTCGCGCTCGACGAAGTGGTCGAAGCCGGCGGCTCCGCGCCGTTGCCGCCGCCCGCGCCCGACGGCGTTCAGGCGATGGGCCGCACCAACGACGCAATCCTCTACGGCGGCCGCGTGCATCTCACGGTCAGGCACGATGCGGTGGCAAAACGGCTCGCCGCCGAGTTGCCCGCGTCGAACTCGCGCGATCACGGCCGCCCGTTCGCGGACATCTTCACGTCGTTTAACTACGACTTCTATCAGATCGATCCCGCGCTGTTCGCTCCCGCCGAGGTGTGGGTCAGCAGCCTGGAAAGCGGCGCGACGTATCACGGCGGCAGCGTCGACGCGGACCTGCTGCACGCTCAATGGAGCGGCAAGCCATGAGCTTGCCCTTGCCGCTCGCATGCCCCAAAGCGGACGAAAAGGCCGAAAAGGACGACGGCGGCACGAACACGTCAGCCGCGCCGGCCCCGCTGCGCATCGCGATCATGACCGACGAAACCGGCTGGCACACCGGACGCCTGAAAAAAGCGTTTCGCGCGCGCGGCGCCGAGGCGCGCTGTGTCGATCTCGCCGACTGCCGGATCGATACGACATGGCAACCGCACGGGCTCGTGCTGCCCGGCTTCGGCCATGCGCTGCCCGATGCGGTGTTCGTGCGCGGCATCGCCGGCGGCACGTTCGAACAGGTCACGCTGCGGCTCGGCATCCTGCACGCGCTGCGCGAATCGGGCGTGCCGGTCTATAACGACGCGCGCGCGATCGAACGCAGCGTCGACAAGTCGATGACGAGCTTCCTGCTGCATCGCCACGGCGTGCCGACGCCCGCGACGTGGGCGGGCGAATCGGCGGCGTTCGCGCAGCGCGTGCTGATGCGCGAGGCCGCGGCGGGCCGCCAGGTCGTGCTCAAGCCGCTGTTCGGCTCGCAGGGTCATGGGCTCAAGCGGCTGGGCGCGCGCCGCGCGGCGTCTGCGCTGCTCGCGCCGCTGCCTTCGCTGAAACCTTATAGCCAGGTCGCGTATCTGCAGCGTTATATCGACGGCGGCCGCGCCGGCTTCGACTGGCGCGTGCTGGTGATCGGCGCGCGCGCGGTGGCGGCGATGCGCCGCACCGGCGGAAAGGGATGGATTCATAACTTCGCGCAGGGCGCGACGTGCGAGCCCGCCGAACTGGATGCACCGCTCGCGCAAACCGCCGTGCGTGCCGCCGAGGCGCTCGGGCTCGACTATGCGGGCGTCGACCTGATTCCCGATCCGCACGACGCCGCCCGGCCGCTCGTACTCGAAGTGAACGGCGTGGCGGCGTGGCGCGGCCTGCAATCGGTGACGCCGATCGATATTGCGGCTGCGCTCGTCGACGATCTGCTGTTTCGCAAGCTGCCGGCGCAGCGCAGCACGTCCGCGCTTGCCGAAACCGGCGACGCGGCCGTGGTGGCGCTGCATGGGCGTCATGGTTGAGCCGGAATCCGGTCGCGCGGACGAGCCAGGCGGCTCGACGGGCCGCTGGTTGAATCCGGACGCTCATCGCGATGCCGACGCTGCGGCGCATGAGCGCGTGCGCGCTGCGTTCCTGACCGCCTGCCGCCTCGACGTCGACACGCCGAAGCCCGGCAACGTCAGCGTGGACAGCGAAGGACACGGCATGAGCGCCGCGCAGTTCCTCGCGAGCGCCGACGCCGCCGCCGACGCGCTGCTCGCGCGCGGTGCGCCGGTCGGCCAGCGCCTGCTCGACGCGGTGACACGCACGCGCGCGGCCGTCGGCTGCAATACGAATCTCGGCATCCTGCTGCTGGTCGCGCCGCTCGCGGCGGCGCTCGAACAGACTGCGCGTCCGTTGTCGGCGCACGCATGGCAAGCCGCGACCGAACGCGTCCTCGCGCGGCTCGACGTTGACGACGCGCGCCTCGCGTACCGTGCGATCGCGCTGGCAAATCCCGGCGGTCTCGGCGACGCGCCTGAGCAATCGGTGCACGACGCGCCGACGGTCGGCCTGCGCGACGCGATGGCGCTCGCCGCCGCGCGCGACAGCATCGCGCGTCAGTATGCGGAAGGCTTTCGCGACATCTTCGAAACGGGGCTTGGCGCTTTGCGGGAAGTTTATGGCGAGCAAGCGCTGAACGCGGCGCGTGAGGTCACGCTCGCCGCCACCCTAAACACATTCCTCACCTTCCTCAGCACGTGGCCCGACTCGCACATAGTGCGTAAGCACGGCGCGGCCGTGGCGCAGAGTGTCACGCTTGCGGCACGCGAACGGCATGCGCAATGGCGAAGCGCGCTCGCGCAAGCCCGCCTCGGCGCGACCGGCGCATCGCTCGAAACACACCAAGCGCCCGCTGCATTCGACCCACTTCGCGCATGGGACGCCGAACTCAAAGCCGCCGCCATCAACCCCGGCACGAGCGCGGACCTGACCGTGGCGACGCTGTTCGTCGCCCTATGTCTCGACGACGAGAACAACACAAGCAGCACTCACAGCGCACCATAAGCGCCAACCCGCCACGCTCTGGCACGGAACCTGTTAGTGAATGCCATCGTGCATCAACCGCCGCCCGCGACGTTCGCGGACCAGGAACGTCGCGGGCGGCGTGTCAGTCAGTCGGCAAGTCCCCCATTCCACTCATCGGAGGAACAGCATGGCCAAGATCAATCGCGTCCTGATAGGAGAGTCGCTCGTCGGCGACGGCAACGAGGTCGCACACATCGACTTGCTGATGGGACCGCGAGGTTCCGCTGCGGAAACCGCATTCTGCAATGCGCTCACCAACAATAAGGATGGCTTCACATCGCTGCTCGCGGTAGTCGCGCCGAATCTGCTCGCCAAGCCGAACACGATTCTCTTCAACAAGGTGACCATCAAGGGCGCGAAGCAGGCCGTGCAGATGTTCGGTCCGGCGCAGCATGCGGTCGCGCTCGCCGTCGCGGACAGCGTCGAGGACGGCACGATCCCGGCCGACGAAGCCGACGACCTGTTCCTGTGCGTCGGCGTCTTCATTCACTGGCAGGCGGAGGACGACAAGAAAATTCAGGAGTACAACTATAAGGCCACGCGCGAGGCGATCCAGCGCGCGGTGAGAGGCGAACCGACTGCTGCCGAAGTGGTACAGAAGAAGAGCAGCGTCGCCCATCCGTTTGCACCCAACTGATCGATGGCTCGGGGTCCGCGCGCACGCCGCCGCACAGCGCTGCCGCGCGGACCTTCGCAGTGCGCCACGGTGCAATTGCTTTGAAGAGGCATGAGATGACCCTACGATGTCGCGCGCTGGCGGCGTGTGCCTGCATCGCGCTCGCCGCCCCGCTCGCCTGGGCGGACGGCGACGCGCCCAAAGCGGCTGGCCCGGCGGGAGGCTACAACTACCCGACGACAGGCCGCGTCGAATACGTGCTCGCGTGCATGGACGACAACGGACACGATTTCGCCAACGTCTACAAATGCTCGTGCGTGATCGACAGAATGGCGACCGCGCTGCCCTACGACGAGTTCGTCGATCAATCCACGTTTTCCCGATATGCGTCGCTGGGCGGCGAAGGCGGCGCGGAGTTTCGCGTCGACCATGCGAAGGCGCAGACGAAGAAATTCCGCGCGCTGCAGGCCGACGCTTATCGTAGCTGCGGGCTCAGCACCGACAAGACGGCGGCTTCGAAGTAGAAGAATCGCGGGCACGCGGCCCGCGCCACGTTCGCCACAGTGTGCGCTACCGAACCGGCCATGCCATTGCATGCGGTTCGGCTGCGCGTCAATTCGGAATCAGCCCCGCGCCTAGCGACGCATAATCCGCGAGACCGCCTTGCGCAGCCGCCGGCTTCGGCATGTCGCTGC
This sequence comes from Paraburkholderia sp. RL17-368-BIF-A, assembly GCF_046054045.1. Lineage (NCBI taxonomy): Bacteria > Pseudomonadati > Pseudomonadota > Betaproteobacteria > Burkholderiales > Burkholderiaceae > Paraburkholderia > Paraburkholderia sp. RL17-368-BIF-A. The sequence goes on along the minus strand of NZ_JARESN010000002.1, from coordinate 112,300 downwards.
GCTGCCGTTCGATCTGCACGCCGACCGCCGCGACGTCGTCGAATTTGGCCGGCTTGGCAAGCGCCACGCGTACCCAGTGTGCGCCGAAATCGTTGATGAGCAGGCGCGCCACCGCTTCGGCCAGCGCCTCCAGCAGACGCACGCCGTGCGATTCCAGCAGCGCATGCAACGCCGCGCGCACCGCCGCATAGTTGATGGTGTCCTCGATACGATCGGTGGCGCACGCGCGCAGCGCGGGTACGCCGATCGCCAGATTCATGCGCACGGGTTGCGGCACGTGCAGCTCGCTGCTGTCGATTCCTATAATGGTCTGACCGATAAAGTTTTCGATGAACACGACGTCCATGCGTCCCGCCGGCGGCGCTTCGGAAGGCGCGCCCCACGGCGCGCTCGCGCGCGGCGCGGCGGTGTCGGCGGTCGAAGCGGCCGAGGCGGCGATTGGGAAGCTCGCGAGGCGAGCGATGTCGATACGGTCCATGGTGTACTCCGCCGCCTAGCGGCAACAAGTTAAATGACGCAACCCGGGTAAACGCAAGTAGTACAGGATGAGCCGCGCGCGCAGCACGGTGCGGCGTGCATTGATTAAAAGCAAAAAGCGGGCGCAGCCTGTACTATTGATGCGACTTCGTATTGAACACGAACGACATCGGGCGTAGAGTTTTAAGCCAACGCCTGACAACGGTCGCAGGCAGCACCAGTAGCAGCATCCATAGCAGCACCCGTAACAGGCGAATTACTCACTGCGCATACGGACCCAGAAGCCGCGGCGCGAGGGGATGACATTATCGATAAAGCGGTACACGTAGACGCGCAACGCGAAGTCCAGGCGAACAGCAATACGCAGGGCAACGCAGGGCGCGCATGAATGTGCCGCAACGGAGACGAACCCCATGTCGTTGCTCGCTGACAGCTCCATGCACGTCCGTGAAATTCTCAACGTCGTCAATCATCAGTTGGCGACGCGGCCGACGAGCGAGCCCGTCGCTCAATCGTGGGCACGCTGCGTCAATGAATTCCAGCTCGATCCTTCCCGTTTCGTCACGCCGCCCATCCTGACGGAGTACGAACTAAGCTCGCGCCGCGAGGCGATGGGCGATCTGATCGCGTGTTCGAAGCTGGAAATGACCACGCTCTATCAGCAGTTGGCCGACCCCGAACTCGCGGTGGTGCTGGTCGACGCGGGCGGCGTGATCGTGCATCAGGTTTCGTCGGTGCCGTTTGCAGAAGCCGTCGCTTCGGACGGCTTTCGCGTCGGCGCGCTGTGGAGCGAGCGCGAAGCGGGCACCAACGGAATGGGCACGTGTCTCGCCGAGCGCGACTGCATCGCGGTGTGCCAGCACGAACATTTCTATCCGCGCTATACGTCGCTCACCTGCTCCGCCGCGCCGATCTTCGACGACAGCGGCGAGATCGCCGGCGTGCTCGACGTGACGAGCCGCTCCAAACTGTTGCAACAGCACTCGCTGGTGCTCGTCGGCATGTCGCGGCAGATGATCGAAAACCGTCTGATCGACGCGCGCTACCGGCACGCGAACATGATCCACTTTCATAGCCGGCCGGAATTCGTCGGCACGCTGCACGGCGGCAAGCTCGCGGTCGCGGACGACAGCACCGTGCTCGCCGCAAACCGCAGCGCGCTTTTCCAGCTCGGCTTCCGCTCGCTTGGCGAATTGCGCGGACGGCGCATCGAAGAGGCGTTCAATGCATCGCTCGAGGACATGATCGCGCGCAGCATTCGCGGCTCGTTCCATCCGGTCACCGTGTACAGCGCCAACGCGACCAATCGTTTCTTCCTGATCGCACAGGCCGCGCAAAACGCCTCGGGCCGCGGCGCGCGCGTCGCGGTGGCGGGTCCGGCATCGGCGTCGGGATCGGCGCCGCGCGCGAGCGCTTCGGACAAGCGGCCGCCGCCGGCGCGGCTCGACGAAATCGCGCACCTGGAATTCGGCGACCCGCGCATGGCCTCGCAGATTCAGCTCGGCGCGCGCGTCGTGCAACGCAAGATCCCGATCATCCTCAGAGGACAAACCGGAACCGGCAAGGAAGTCTTCGCGCAGGCGCTGCACAGCATCAGCCCGCATTCGTCGGGGCCGTTCGTCCCGGTGAATTGCGCGTCGCTGCCGGAGAACCTGATCGAAAGCGAACTGTTCGGCTATCGGGCCGGCGCGTTCACCGGCGCTCAGCGCGAAGGACGGCGCGGCAAGATCGTGCAGGCCAATGGCGGCACACTCTTTCTCGACGAGATCGGCGACATGCCGCTTGCGTTGCAGGCGCGGCTTCTGCGCGTGATAGAAGAACACGAGGTCACGCCGCTCGGCGCCGAGACCACCGTGAAGGTCAATTTCCAGTTGATCAGCGCGAGTCACCGCAATCTGCTCGAACTCGTGCACAGCGGGCAATTCCGCGAGGATCTGTATTACCGGCTCAAAGGCGTCGAGCTGAATCTGCCGCCGCTCGCGGAGCGCGTCGACAAGCTGCCGCTGATTCATCATCTGCTCGCGGCCGAGACCGACGACGATCCGCCGGAGCTGACGCGGGAAGCCGAGCAGGCGTTGCTGAGCTATGCATGGCCCGGCAACATCCGCCAGTTGCGGCATGTATTGCAAATGGCGATCGCGCTGTGCGACGGACAACCGATCCGCTGCGAGGACCTGCCCGTCGAAGTCACGCAGCGCGAACCGGAGGTGGCGTCGCCCGCCGCGCCACAGGCGGCGGCGCAGCCCGCCCCGCATGCAGACGACGACCCGGACCTTTCCGCGCTGAACGCGATTCAGTTGAACGAACGCGAGACGGTTCTTGCAATGCTCGAGGAAAACCGCTGGAACGTGAGCAACGTCGCCAAGGCGCTCGGCATCAGCCGCAATACGCTGTACCGGAAGATGCGGCGGCTGCAGATCCGTCTGTCGCACGACGGCTCGGGCAGCGACGGCCTGGAAACCGACGACGCGGCCGACGAACTCACCTCCGATGCGGCCACGCCCGAAGGCTCGCCGGGCGATGCCGCGCATCGCGCCCATGACGCATGAGCCAGGCGCCGGCTCGTCATCTCGCGGACTTCAAGCCCGATGCGCGCTTTGCGTGGTGCGTGACCGGCTCGGGCCATCTGCTCGAGGAGTCGATCGAGCTCGCGCTCGCCTTGCCGCGCACCGACCTCTTTCTCTCGGCCGCCGCCGAGGAAGTGCTGCCGCTCTACGGCTGGACGCTGCCGCGACTGCGTGAGCGCTTCAACGTGTTCCGCGACAAGAGCGCGAGCGGCGTGCCGGTTGGCATGCTGTATCACGGGATGTATCACACTGTGATCATTGCGCCGGCCACCAGCAACACGGTGGCCAAGTGCGCGTTCGGCATCTCCGATACGCTGCCGACCAACATGTACGCTCAGGCGGGTAAGCAGTGCATTCCGGGCATCGTCTTTGCATGCGATACCGAGCCGACCGTGGTCACGCAAAGCCCTAACGAATGGGTCGAACTGCGGCCGCGGGCGATCGAGCTCGACAATGTGGAGCGGCTATCGCGCTTCGAATATACGACGGTGGTGCGCTCGCTCGATGAGTTGAAGGCGGCGCTGGATCAACGGGTCGCGATGCTCGATCTTGCATGAAAGCATTCTCACGCTAAAAACCTGCCCGGCGGCTCGGCGCGTACTGACATGGACCACATCCTCTTCCTGACAGGCCGGCTCGCCGAAAAGAGCCTCGTGCGCGTGCTCGAAAGCATGGCGCCGACGCCGTTCAGTTGGGAAATCCGCGAAATCGGTTTGCAGGTTGCGGCGCTGATGACGGCCGACATGATCCGCCGACGCGTGCCCGCGCCGCTCGCCGCGCAACGCGTGATCGTGCCGGGGCGCTGCCGTGGCGATCTCGCCGCGCTGAGCGAACACTACGGCGTGCCGTTCGAACGCGGACCGGAAGAAGTGAAAGACCTGCCGCAATTCTTCGGCCGCGAGGCGAAACCCGTCGACCTGTCGCGCTACGAGACCGAGATTTTCGCGGAGATCGTCGATGCGCCGCGCCTCGATCTCGACGGCATCGCCGCGCGCGCACGCGACTACGCGGCGCAGGGGGCGGATGTGATCGACATCGGCTGTCTGCCGGAAACGCCGTTTCCGCATCTCGAGGATGCGGTGCGCCGTTTGAAAGCCGAAGGCTATCGGGTGAGCGTCGATTCGATGCGCACCGACGAGTTGCTGCGCGGCGGCCGGGCGGGCGCGGACTATCTAATGAGCCTGAACCTCGACACGCTATGGATCGCCGACGAAGTGCCGTCCACGCCGATCCTCGTCGCGCGCGATCCGGGCGACCCCGCTTCGCTCGACGCAGCCATCGAACTTTTAACCGCGCGAGGCCGCGCGTTTCTCGCCGATCCGATTCTGGATCCGATTCCGTTCGGTCTCGCGACGTCGATTGCACGCTATGTCAGGCTGCGCGAGCGCTATCCGGACGTGGCCATCATGATGGGCATCGGCAACGTAACGGAGTTGACCGAAGCGGACACGAGCGGCATCAACGCGGTATTGCTCGGCATGGCCGCGGAGCTTCGCGTGAGGGCCGTGCTCACCACGTCCGTGAGCCTGCATGCGCGGCGTGCGGTGCGCGAAGCCGACGTTGCGCGCCGCGTGATGCACGCCGCACGGGAAGCGCACATGCTGCCCAAAGGCATCAACGGCGATCTCGCGACCGTTCACGCAAAGCGCCCTTTCCCCTATAGCGCGGCGGAAATCGACGAATTCGCGCGCGATGTTCGCGATCCTAACTTTCGTGTGCAGGTCAGCGACGAAGGTATTCACGTCTATAACCGCGACGGTCATCTCAAAGCCGGCGATCCGTTCGCGCTCTATCCCGACCTGCACCTCGAAGCCGACGGCGGCCACGCGTTCTATATGGGCGTACAGTTGGCGCGCGCCGAGATTGCGTGGCGTCTCGGCAAGCGCTTCGATCAGGACCAGCCGCTCGATTGGGGTTGCGCCGTCGAGCGGCCGGAACAGGATCTGTCGGCATGGTGCGCGCCTGGCGAGACGATGAAAAAACGCTGACGCCATTCGGTTCGATTTCTCCCAAACCGAACAGCCGCCCGAGTCTTTCAGCGCACTTCCGCCAAAGCCCTTTCGTCCGATTCGCTCACTTGCGCAAGTTCGCCGCGCATGTCGCTGATCGCCCGCGCATAGTCGTCCGCGCCGAACACCGCCGAACCGGCCACGAACACATCGGCGCCCGCCGCCGCAATCTGCGCGATGTTCGACGCCTTCACTCCGCCATCCACTTCGATCAGCAACGGACGACCCGTGCGCTGCATCGTCGCGTCCACGCGCTCGCGCAGCATGCGCAACTTCGCGAGCGTCTCGGGTATAAACGCCTGGCCGCCAAAGCCGGGGTTCACGGACATCACGAGCACCACGTCGAGCCGTTCGATCACATGATCGAGCACCGCGAGCGGCGTGGCCGGATTCAGCGCGAGTCCGACGCGCGCGCCCTGCGTCTTGATGAGTTCGATCGTCCGGTGCACATGCAGCGACGCTTCCGGATGAAAACTGATCGTGTTCGCGCCCGCTTCCGCAAAGGCGATGACAAGCGGATCGACCGGCATCGTCATCAGATGCACGTCGATCGGCACGCGCGTATGCGGCCGGATCGCCGCGCACACGAGCGGCCCGACCGTCAGATTCGGCACGTAATGGTTGTCCATTACGTCGAGATGAACCCAGTCCGCGCCGGCCACGGTGACGTCGCGAATCTCGTCGGCGAGACGCGCAAAATCCGCGGACAGCAGCGAAGGAGCAATCAGAAAATCACGCATGATGTCTCCTTGCGTTCAGTGATAACGGCGCGCCATTGCCTCGAGCGGCAACGGCTTGATGCGCGGCGCCTGCCCGGCGCAACCGAACGCCTCGAAGCGCTCGACGCAAATGCCGCGCGCCGCCGCCGTCGCCGCCTTCAACGCGGCCCGCGGATCGAATTCGCCGCGCGCGTTCGCCATCGACTTGCGCATCGCGCCGCTCATCGCGAGCCGGATGTCGGTGTCGATATTCACCTTGCGCACACCGTGCGCAATGCCGCGCTGAATTTCCTCGACGGGCACGCCATACGTTGTCGGAATGTCGCCGCCATATTCGCGGATCACCGCAAGCCATTCCTGCGGCACCGACGACGACCCATGCATCACGAGATGCGTATTCGGAATGCGCTCATGGATCTGCACGATGCGGTCGATCGCGAGAATATCGCCGGTGGGCTGGCGGCTGAATTTATACGCGCCGTGCGATGTGCCGATTGCGATGGCGAGCGCATCGACGCCGGTTGCATCGACGAAAATTTGCGCTTCGCTCGGGTCGGTCAGCAGAGTGTCGCGCGTGAGCTGGCCTTGCGCGCCGACGCCATCCTCGTCGCCGGCCGTGCCCGTTTCGAGCGAACCTAAGCAACCCAGTTCCCCTTCAACGGAAACGCCGACCGCATGCGCCGCCTCGACCACCCGGCGGCTCACGTCGACGTTGTAGTCATACGCGGCGGGCGTTTTCTGATCGGGCAGCAGCGAGCCGTCCATCATCACCGATGTAAAGCCCGAGCGGATTGCCTGCTGACACACGGCCGGACTCGCGCCGTGATCCTGATGCAGCACGAGCGGAATGTCGGGATGCGCCTCGAGCGCGGCGAGCACCAGATGACGCAGATACGGCTCGCCCGCATACTTTCGCGCGCCCGCCGACGCCTGCAGGATCACCGGGCTCGCGGTTTCCTCCGCGGCCTGCATGATCGCGTGAATCTGCTCCATGTTGTTGACGTTGAACGCGGGCACGCCGTAGCCGTGTTCGGCCGCGTGATCCAGTAGTTGACGCAGTGCGATGAAGGCCATTGCAAACTCCTCGGGAACGAATCATTGGATTCTGTTGTGCCGCTCGTGCGAAGCGAAGCGCTGCACGACGCGGCGCGCTTCGTCGGCCACGGCTTGCGCGGTCAGCGCGAAATGTTCGAACAGCGCCGCAGCGGGCGCGGATTCGCCGAAGCTGTCGATACCCACGACGCCGCCTTCAAGGCCCACGTACTGCCGCCAGAATGCGCGCACGCCGGCTTCGACGGCGACGCGCGGCACGCCCGGCGGCAGCACCGCTTCGCGCCATGCATCCGGCTGCCGGTCGAATACGCTGGTCGACGGCATGGAGACGACGCGTGCGGCGATGCCCGCTTCGGCGAGCAGCGCGAGCGAATCGAGCGCGAGCGATACTTCGGAACCCGTAGCAATTAGCACGACGCGCGCTTGCGCATTACCCTCCGGCCAATCGCGCAACACATAACCGCCCCGCTCGACTGCGTCGATCTGTTCGCTGCCGCGCGCGACGAACGGAAGGTTCTGCCGGCTCAGCAGCAGGCACGTCGGCCCATTGCGTTCGATCGCGCTGGCCCACGCGCGCGCGGTTTCGACCGTATCGCACGGTCGCCAGACGTCGAGCCCCGGAATGAGCCGCAAGCTCGCCGCGTGCTCGACCGACTGATGCGTCGGCCCGTCTTCGCCGAGCCCGATCGAATCGTGCGTGAACACGAATATCGAGCGTGTCTTCATCAACGCGGCCATGCGCAGCGCGTTGCGCGAGTAGTCGGAAAACGTGAGAAACGTGCCGCCGAACGCAATCTGCCCGCGATGCAGCGCGATACCGTTGATCACCGCGCTCATGCCGAACTCGCGCACGCCGTAGTGCAGATAGTTGCCTCCGCGCAGGCCGTCTTCGTCCGCGTGGATGTCCACCGCCGCCTGCCAGTTGGTCAGATTCGAGCCTGTCAGATCCGCCGAGCCGCCGAGCAATTCCGGCAGCGCGCGAGCCAGCACGGCAATGGTCTGCTGCGAAGCCTTGCGCGTCGCGATGGTTTGCGCCGCGCTGTCGGCGTCGCGCAGCATCGCGCGAACGGCATCGTGCCAATGCGCGGGCAGCCTGCCTTGCGTCCTGCGCTCGAATTCGGCGGCTTCATGCGGATAGTGATTGCGATACGCTTCGAAGCGGCGTCTCCAGTCGGCTTCGGCCGCCTCGCCGCGAGCGCGCGCATCCCACTGCGAGCGAGCCTCCTCGGGCACGACGAACGGCGGATACGGCCAGCCGAGCGCGCGCCGCGTATTCGCGACTTCGTCGGCGCCGAGCGGCGCGCCATGCACATCGTGCGTGCCCGCTTTGCCAGGCGAGCCTCTGCCGATCACCGTGCGGCAGCAGATCAGCGTGGGCCGGCCGGCTGCATGCGCGTCTTGCAGCGCGCGGTCGACCGCGTCCGCATCGTGACCGTCGACGTCGCGCACCACCTGCCAGCCGTAAGCGGCAATGCGCGCGGGCGTGTCGTCGTTGAACCACTGCGCGACATGGCCATCGATGGAGATGCCGTTGTCGTCATAGAGCACCGTGAGCTTGTCGAGCTTCAGCGTGCCCGCAAGCGATGCCGCTTCGTGCGAGATGCCTTCCATCAGGCAGCCGTCGCCGGCGAATACATAGGTACGATGATCGACAATCGTATGGCCGGGCCGGTTGAACTCGCGCGCGAGCAGCGCCTCGGCGAGCGCCATGCCGACCGCGTTGGCGAGGCCCTGGCCAAGTGGACCAGTGGTGGTCTCGACACCAGGCGTCACGCCCACTTCGGGATGCCCCGGCGTTTTGCTGTGCAATTGACGAAAGCGTTTCAGTTCGTCTATCGGCAGATCGTAGCCGGTGAGATGCAGCAGCCCGTACAACAGCATCGAACCATGTCCGTTTGACAGCACGAAGCGGTCGCGGTCGGGCCATGCCGGATTGCGCGGATTGTGTTTCAGATGCCGGTCCCACAACGCAACGGCGATCTCGGCCATGCCGAGCGGCATGCCGGGGTGACCCGACTTCGCCGCTTCGACAGCGTCGATGGCGAGCATGCGCAGCGCGTCGGCCATCAGGCGGGTTTCAGGTAATGCAAGCGATTCTGCGACGGCGCTCATCGAATGTCTCCTTGGAACAGCAAGCCGGTGTTTCGCGTCGGGTCTTTGCGGCGGGGCCGCGGTTACGGCCGCGGCTACGGCTTATGCTCGCGAGCGCCGGTCGATCAGTTGCAGAATCATCGGCGTGAAGATCAGTTGCATGGCGAGGCCCATCTTGCCGCCCGGCACGACGATCACATTCGGCCGCGACATGAACGAGTCGTGCAACATCGTCAGCAGATACTGGAAGTCGATGCCTTTGGGCCGCGCGAAGCGGATCACGACAAAGCTCTCGTCGGGCTGCGGAATCTCGCGCGCAATGAATGGGTTCGACGTATCCACGGTCGGCACGCGCTGGAAATTGACATGCGTGCGGGAAAACTGCGGGCAGATGTAGTTCACGTAGTCGGGCATGCGCCGCAAGATCGTATCGACGACCGCTTCATGCGAGTAGCCGCGCATGGTCTGATCGCGATGCAGTTTCTGAATCCATTCGAGGTTGATAGTCGGCACCACGCCAATCAGCAGATCCGCATGCCGCGCGATGTCGATGTGGTCGGTCACCGCCGCGCCGTGCAGACCTTCGTAGAACATCAGGTCAGTGTCGGGCTGCACGTCTTCCCACGGCGTGAACGTGCCGGCATCCTGCTTGTAGAGACGCGTCTCCGTTTCGTCGTGCACGTAATGACGAAACTTGCCGGTGCCGGTCTCTCCGTAGCTCGCGAAGAGCGCTTCGAGTTCTTCCAGCAGATTCGCTTGCGGTCCAAAGTGGCTGAAGTTCGGCACGCCGTCGCGCTCGTGCTGTTTCATTGCTTCACGCATGCCGTTGCGGTCGTAGCGGTGAAACGCGTCGCCTTCCACGATCTGCGCGTTGATCTTTTCGCGCCTGAAAATATGGGCAAAGCTCTTCATCACGGTTGTCGTGCCGGCGCCGCTCGAACCGGTCACCGCGATGATCGGGTGTTTGATTGACATGCGCTTGTCTCCGGATAGTAGTGTTGTGTTCGGCCGCTCTGCGTCAGTGCGAGCCTGCATTGCCCGCAATCAGGCGGTGAAGCCCGGCAGAAACAGCGAGCGTCGGCCGAAGAGCGGCGACGTGAACGGCTGGTCCTCGCCACGGTCGTACTCGCCGTGATAGCGGCCAATGCGCTCGACTTCGTTGCGCGAGCCGAGAATCACGGGCACGCGGCCATGCAATGTGTGCGGCACGACGTCGAGAATGCGTTCGCGGCCTGTAATCGAAAGACCGCCCGCCTGCTCGACCAGAAAGCTCATCGGATTCGCTTCGTACAGAAGCCGCAGGCGCCCGTGCATGCCGGGCGTTTTCGAGTCGCGCGGATACATGAACACGCCGCCGCGCATCAGGATGCGATGCACTTCTGCGACCATCGAGGCGATCCAGCGCATGTTGAAGTCCTCGGTCCGGCAGCCGGTGCGTCCGTCCTTGCACTCCTGCACATAGCGGCGCACCGGCGGCTCCCAGAAGCGTTCGTTCGATGCGTTGATCGCGAACTCCGCCGTCTCGGCGGGAATGCGGATGTTCGAATGCGTGAGTACGAAATTGCCGATGTCGCGTTCCAGCGTGAAGCCATGCGTGCCGTTGCCGACCGACAGCACGAGCATCGTCGAGGGGCCGTAGATCGCATAGCCCGCCGCGACCTGCTCGCGGCCCGGCCGCAGAAAAGCGGATTCGCCCACGGGTTCTTTGGCGTCGGCGGGACGATCGTCCACATGACGCAGCACCGAGAAGATCGACCCGACTACGCCGTTGATGTCGATGTTCGACGAGCCGTCGAGCGGATCGAATGCGAGCAGATAGTCGCCGCGCGGATAGTGCTGCGGAATCGTGTAGACGCGCTCCATTTCCTCGGACGCCATGGCCGCGAGGAGACCGTCCCACTCGCAGTGCTGCACGAAGACTTCGTTGGTGGCGACGTCGAGTTTCTTCTGCTCCTCGCCATGCGTGTTGACGCTGTGCGCCGAGCCGTAATGCCCGCCGAGCGCGCCCTTGGTGAGCATCGCCGAAATCGACTTGATGGCCGCGGCCACGTCGATCAGCAGCGCGGAAAGTCCCGCGTTTTGCGCGGTTCCGGCCGCGCAAGGCTGGCGGTCGAGCGTGTCGATCAGAAACTTCGAAAGGGTCGTGCGTCCGTCTTGCATGGCGATCTCCTGAGGTTGTTCTGTTTCAGCCTGGCGGCGCGGGGGCGGTGTGGTGCGCTTCGGGCGCATCCGGCGCGTCGGGCGTATCTGCGTTCGACGCATGGGCGGACGCTTCGGCGAACACGCGGCTCGCGCGAATGTCCCCGGCTGCGATCAGCGTCAACGCGGCTGCGTCGATTGGCGCGCCGCCGTCGATCGCTCTCGCGAAAAGACGATTGGCCTGGCGCAGCCGCGAGCGGTCGAGCGCATTGCGCACCGAGCGCGCATTGGCAAAATTCGGCTGACGCGTGCGCAATGCGAGGTAGTCCGCGAAAGCGCGCCGCGAATCCGTGTCGAAGCGGTAATGCATCGTCGCGAGCATGCGCTCGGCAATGTCGAGCAATTCCGCGTCGCCGTAATCGGGAAACGTGATGTGATGCGCGATGCGCGAGCGAAAACCCGGATTGCTCTCGAAGAACACTTCCATCCGCGACGCGTAACCGGCGAGGATCACGACGAGATCGTCGCGCTGGTTTTCCATCGTTTGCAGCAGGATTTCTATGGCTTCCTGACCGTAGTCGCGTTCGTTCTCGGGACGGTACAGGTAATACGCTTCGTCAATGAACAGCACGCCGCCCATCGCGCGCTTCAGCACATCGCGCGTTTTTGGCGCGGTGTGGCCGATGTACTGGCCGACCAGATCGTCGCGCGTGACCGACACGAGATGATTGCGGCGAATGTAGCCGAGCCGGTGCAAGACCTCGGCCATGCGCAGCGCGACCGTGGTTTTGCCGGTGCCCGGATTGCCCGAGAAACACATGTGCAGCGTCGGCGCGCCGCTCGCGAGACCGAGCGATTCGCGCGCACGCTCGACCAGCAGATGCGCGGCAATCTCGCGGATGCGCGTCTTGACCGGCACGAGCCCGACGAGATCGCGGTCGAGTTCCGCGAGCACATCGCCGATGCCCGAGTCGCGATACAGCGCGGCGAGATCGATATGGGGCGGCAGCGCGAGGTTCATGTGTCAATGCTCCGTGCCGTAGCGTTCGCCCGAAGGCCGGTCGCTCGCATAGCCTGCAAGGCCGTAGTGTTGCAAGCGTCCTGGCCCGTCCTGACGCGTCAGACGGAAGCCCGGCTCATGATCGGGACGATTGACGATGAACGACAGGCGCATCGTTTCGAAGCCGCGCACCGAATCGAACGCATTGACCTTGATGTAATGATCGGGCCTTGCCGCGCGGCACGCTTTTACTTCCTGCAGCACGCCGGCTGCATCGTGCAGGTCGAACATCGGCAGACCCCACATTTCCCAATACGTATTGCGCGGATGCGGGTCGTCGGTGAATTCGACGGAACAGGCCCAGCCCTGGCTCAATGCATAGTCGATCTGCAAGCCGATTTCCTCGTCGGTCAATTCAGGCAGGAAGGAGAACGTGCCCTGTGTAATACGCATGACGTACCTCGCGATTGATTGACTGCAACGTTCGGACGGCGCAAGCGGTGTCACGCGCGGTGGGTCGGCACCGCTGCGAACTTGCATCCGTGATCTTTTGATGCGGGGTTTAAGCTACGTGAGCCACCTATGCCGCCGTCGGCGTGGCCGCGAAATCCGGCGAGTCAGTCGACGCGTAGTTGAAGGTCACGTCGCGCCACGTATCGAGCGCCTGCTTGAGCGGCCCGCACCAGCGCGCCGCTGCTTCCAGAATCTCCGGCCCTTCCTGACGGATGTCGCGCCCTTCGTTGCGCGCCTTCACCATGCACTCGAGCGCGACGCGATTGGCAACAGCGCCCGCCTGAATGCCGCCCGGATGACCGATGGTGCCGCCGCCGAACTGCAGGATCGCGTCGTCGCCGAAGAGGTCCAGCAGTTGATGCATCTGCCCCGCGTGGATGCCGCCCGAGGCCACCGGCATCACCTTGCGCAAACCGGCCCACGGCTGATCGAAGAAGATGCCGCGCGACAGGTCCACTTCGTTATGCGCCTCGCGGCACACGTTGTAAAAGCCCTGCACGGTGAGCGGATCGCCTTCGAGCTTGCCGACCGCGGTGCCCGCATGCGCGTGATCGACGCCCGCCATGCGCAGCCACTTCGCGATCACGCGAAACGAAATGCCGTGATTGCGTTGCCGCGTGTACGTGCTGTGTCCCGCGCGATGCAGGTGCAGAATCATGTCGTTCCTGCGCGCCCAGCGCGCCATCGACTGAATCGCGGTCCAGCCGATCACGAGGTCGATCATCACGATGCACGAGCCCAGTTGCTTTGCGAATTCGGCGCGCTCGTACATGTCTTCCATCGTGCCCGCGGTGACGTTCAGGTAGTGCCCCTTCACCTCGCCGGTTTCGGCCTGCGCGCGGTTCACCGCTTCCATCGAAAAGAGGAAACGGTCGCGCCAGTGCATGAAAGCCTGCGAGTTGATGTTCTCGTCGTCCTTCAAGAAATCGAGCCCGCCGCGCAAACCTTCATAGACGACGCGGCCATAGTTCTTGCCCGAGAGGCCGAGCTTCGGCTTCACCGTTGCGCCCAGCAATGGCCGGCCATATTTGTCGAGCCGTTCACGTTCGACGACGATGCCCGTCGGCGGTCCCTGGAAAGTCTTCAGATAAGCAACAGGTATGCGCATGTCTTCGAGGCGCAGCGCTTTGAGCGGCTTGAAGCCGAACACGTTGCCGATGATCGACGCGGTCAGGTTCGCGACAGAGCCTTCCTCGAAGAGATCGAGTTCATACGCGATGTACGCGAAGTACTGCGGCTCGCTCGCGCTCGACGCGGGCACCGGATCGACGCGATACGCTTTGGCGCGGTACATGTCGCACGCGGTGAGGCGATCGGTCCAGACCACGGTCCAGGTTGCCGTCGACGATTCGCCGGCCACCGCGGCGGCCGCTTCCTCCGGATCGACGCCCGGCTGCGGCGTGATGCGAAACAGCGCGATGACGTCGGTGTCTTTCGGCGTGTAATCCGGTTGCCAGTAGCCCATCTCGCGATACTTCATCACGCCCGCGGCATAACGCTCGCGAGGATCGCCCGCATTGCGCGGCTTGTGGAGGGACTCGATCGCCGGTTGACTGAAATCGTTCATGACGTATCCTCGATGGTGGACAGGCGCGCTGCCGGAAGAACGAAGCGCTTGTGTGCACTGTAGGCAAGGTCGTCATCGACGGGAATTCACGATTTTATTTGGCAGAGTTAAGCGATCGGTTATTCATCGCACAGGGTGGTGTGGGGTTTTGGCAGGTGAACTCAAATGCCGTCCTCACCGACCAGCACCAGACGCTAGTGCTCAGGACGAACCCTAAGTGACACCCGCACCAGGGTCTTTGCTGCGCGGTGGCACACTTTGCTGCATTATCGGAACAGTGCGCCGCACGAAATGCCGTCAGGCACCCGCGCGGCGTGCGAAGCTACCCGCCGCCGCTATCCGGCGAAAACCGTGTCGCGGCGCGGCATCGGCTGCATCGAGTGCGATTGCCATTGCGGCACGAACCTTGCGTAGCCGATGATGCCCATGAAGTCCGGCGCCTTGCCGGGCCGACGGCATGACGCTGTATCAACCGATGGAGGAAGCACATATGCAATGGACGACTCCGAGCTACACCGATATGCGTTTTGGTTTCGAAATCACGATGTATATCGCTACGCGTTAAGCCCGCATGGGCCGCGTAATGCGGCCCCTCTGCGGACCGATTGTTAATCGTCAGCCATACGGGCGGCCTGACGTGCTGCCACGACATGCGTTCCCATCCATGATCCACGAAACGATCGTCACTACCGCAGCGAGCGATGGCCGTCCACATGTCGCGCCGATGGGAGCCCGTTACGAGGGCGACTTCGTCGTCCTGTCGCCTTTTCGTCCGTCCGTCACGCTCGACAATATCGTCGCCACCCGCGCGGCGGTTCTCAACTTCACCACCGACGTCCGCGTTTTCGCCGGCTGCGTCACGCATTGCGCAACCGACTGGCCGACGCTCGCCGCGAGCCGCGTCGCGAGCGTGAGACTCGCCGAATCGCTCGCGCACGCCGAGCTCGAACTGCACGAGTTGCGCGACGACAACGAGCGCCCGGTGCTGCGGATGAAATGCGTGCACCGCGAAACGCATGCGCCCTTCACGGGCTTTAACCGCGCGCAGGCGGCGGTCGTCGAAGGCTCGATTCTCGTGAGCCGGCTCTTCATGCTGCCGGCCGACAAGGTCGATCGCGAGATGGCCTATCTGCAGATCGCCATCGACAAAACCGCCGGCGAGATTGAACGCACCGCGTGGGGATGGCTCACTTCGGCGATCGCGCGACATCGCGAGCGGCTTGCATCGCCCGGCGGCCAGGCCGCCTAGTTCGCTTATTTCGTATCCCTCCCGCTTTTTCCGCTTTTTTCGGAGAACACCGATGACGGCATTGCTTGCGAGCGTCCGCTCGCACGACGAAGCATTCGACGCGGCCCGCGCCGGCGCGGACCTGATCGACCTGAAAGAGCCGAACGCGGGCGCGTTGGGCGGTTTGTCGATTGGCGATATTGCGCGGATCGTCCGGGAGCTGCGCGCCCGCTATCCGGTCAAGCCGATCAGCGCGACGATCGGCGACCTTCCGCCCGAAGCGCTCGACGAAATCGCCGCGCGCGTGATCGATGTGAGCGATACGGGCGTCGATTACGTGAAGGTCGGCGTGACGCCCGGACCAGCCGCGCGCCGTTGCCTCGAACAACTCGCGAATCTGCCGGCGGCGGTCGTGCCGGTGCTGCTGTGCGACGGCGGCCTGGAGGGCGAACTGGTCGCGCATGCCGCGTCGCTTGGTTTTGTCGGCGTGATGTTCGACACCTCGACGAAAGACGGCAGTACGTTATTCGATCACGTGGACAGCGATTCGCTCGCGCGTTGGCTGCGGCTCGTGCGACAGCAAGGCGCGATGTGCGGCCTCGCCGGCTCGCTGGGCCTCGCTCAACTGGAACAGATTCGCGCGCTCGCGCCGGATGTCGCGGGTTTTCGCACGGCGTTGTGCGTCGATGGCCGGCGCTCGCGGCTCGATCCGCAACGCGTCGCCGATTGGGCGGATGCGCTGCATAGCGGATCGGGCGGCGTTCGAGGCGCGGGTGGCGACGTGGATTCTGTGGTGGTGGGCACGCTCGGCGCTTAATGAGCGCGTGTGGCGACCACGGCTCGCTGCAAGAGCCGCATGTCGTGCAGGTAACGCATGCACCACTGCGGCAGCCTTCAAATCACCGGCGTATTCAACAGCCGGTCTCTCATCAATTCGACGTTGTCCTTGTTGAAAAGCTCGACCACATAGTTCGCTTCGTTCACGTAATCGACGAAACGGCGGTCCACCACGCCCGACGCCGCGAGCGCGTCGAGCCGTTCGTTTCCCGCTATCGGGCACGACTTCACGACGATCAGGCGCTCGGCGTTGAGCATCGTCGAGAGCCAGGCGGCGAGGCTGTCGGAGGTCGTGTCCCAGTTGCTCATCGCGTCGGGCGTGTCGCGCATCAGCGCGGTCGGCACCCAGACTGCGACGTGACCATCGCGCAGCGCGCGGCGAATCTTCGCCTCGCTCGATGCAAGCACGAGTTCGGGCAGCACGCCCTGCATCAGAAGCGCGTACTGGGTCATCGCGAGCAGACACATGTTGTGCGCGGCGAGGTCGTCGAAACACCACTCGCTCTGGTACTGGCGCACCTTGTCCGCGAAATCGCCGCCGCCGGGAACGATGACGATGCGCCCGCCCCCCACCTCGCATAGCTCCATGAGCCATTGGCGCAGCGCCGGCTCATGACTCAGGCTGCCCCCGATCTTGACCACCCACATGATCGTCGTCCTCGTTTGCGATTAACCTCGTTTGCTTGTCCGCTTCGCTGCCTGTTTGCTTCTATGCCGGTCCTCCTGTGGATGGTTTGTGCCGTTTGCCTGCGTTTTCCTCTAGCCACAATCACTGCATCGCCCGCGTCCCCTTCACGCGGCGCGAAAAGCCGCATCGACGCTCGCGGCGCCCTCGCCGGCCGTCACGTCGCCCGCGTTCCCATACCGCGCCGCTGCAAGCAAACCCACCGCGACGCTCGGCGCGCAGGTCGCCGCCCACTCCGCCTGATCCGCCGCGCCTCCCGCGAGCGTGCCGAAATCGATGTAGCCGCGCGCCTCCTCGCGTGCGAGCGCCGCCGCGAGAAAACGTCCGCAGCCCGCGCCCACCAGCGGCGCGGCCGCCAGTTCGGGATGCGCGGCCGTCACGCGCGTCAGGTTCGCGCCGATCTCGCGCAATTGCAACTCGCGCCAGCGCAACGCGAACGCGCGCCATTCGGCGGGACTCGTTTCGTGCGCGTCGCGGCCGATCATCCGCGCGATTCGCCTTCGGCTCGCCAATTCGGTTTTCGGGCCATTGTCGGCACTCGGGTAGAGGTCGTATTGCGGCGCGAGTTCGCCCGTGAGCCGGTAGACGTCGGCGGTGCTCGCGAACCATTCGTTCATCACGTTGACGGCCGCGCCGCCGAATTCGATGCGCCGCGCGATGCCACACAGCGGCGTGCGCACCACGCCCTGATACACGAGTTCGCCGGTCGCGAGCCGCCCGGCATCCGTCGATGCGCGCGCAACCACACGCCCGTTCGCGACCGGAATGATGTCGGTCGTCGTGCTGCCGATGTCGATCAGCAACGCATTCGGCACGCGCGTCGCGAGCCAGTGCGCGGTCGCGAGCCAGTTCGCCGACGCGACGCTGCGCCAGCCGGCCGCGCACGTCTCACGCGTCAACCAGCCGGCCTCGCCCGCGTAGAAAGCGACGCGCGGCCCGAGCCGCTGCGCCAGTGCGGCGGCGATCGCGCGCACGCCTTGCGAGCGGTCCTCGAAGAGGTCGACCATTTCGCCGGTCATCGTCACCGCATGACGCGCCGCGTAGGTCTTCGCGACCGGCCAGCGCTCGAATACAAGGTCGATCGTGCGCTCGAGATGTTGGAGCCCTTGCCACAACGGGCAGGCCCACTGGCCGACGTCGAGCAGCACGCCGCCGGCATCGCTCATCGACACCTTCACATGCGCGCCGCCGACGTCCCAGCCGAACACCGGCGAGCGGCCTACCGGTTCCATGCGCGGCGCGTTCATGGCTGCGCTCCGCAAGCGGAGTGAGTGTCGAACTCGCGCGCCGCGGCGCTCGCGGTTTTGCGAGGTTCGCCAACCCGAACCCCATGCGCGCCCAGCAACACCGCGGAAAGGTTGCGCCCAAGCGCCGCCGACAAACCCGCATAAGCCACGGTCAGTCGCGGATTGACCTCGATGACCACAGGACCGCGCGACGGATGCCACACCACATCGATTCCGGCAAACCCGCGCAGCCCCGGTATCGCCTCCGCGACGCGATGAGCGAGTTCGCGCAGCGTCCGACCCTGGTCGCTGGCCGTGTCGATCTGATTGACCGTCACGCCGTCGAATTCGACGATGCTCGCGCGCTGCCCCGGCGCCGTGCTCTCCGAGAGCCCGATCCGTTGCCGGTTGATGCTGACGAGTTCGACGCGCTTGCCGTCGCAGATCAGCGAAAGGCTCAGCGGCTCGCCGTCGACCCACTCCTGCAACACCGGATTACGCGCCGCTGCCGCGCGCGCATCGTATTCGGTGCAGGCTTCGGCGAAATCGTCGAATACGAAGGTGTCGAGTCCGCCCGCGCCGTCGTCCGGCTTCACGACCCACTTGCGCCCCGCGTGAGCCATTGCATTGGCCGCCGCATGACCGGGCTCGATGGCCGGCGTGGTCGCAATGCCCTTCGCGGCGAGGCACGCGGCGGTCGCGCTCTTGCTCGACGTGACGCGGATCGCTTCCTTCGCGCAGCCGAGCCAGCGCGCCGCGCCGACCGCGTCGTACAGATGCAGCAGCAAGCCGTCGCATTCGGGCGCGACGATCCATGCGTAGTCATGTTCGCGAGCCGCGCGCGCGACGAAAGCCGTCATCGATTCGCCCGGCGCGGCCATACAATGAGCGAGCGCGGGGTCGACGTTTTCGAAGCGCGAGGTTGCGAAGCTCAGCTCGACATCGTCGAGTTGACGCAGGTCCGCGACCAGCGCGTCGCGCATCACGCGGCCTTCGACGATCAGCGCGCTCAGGTCGGCGAGACTCGCCGCGCCGGCCAATGCCGGGTCGATGCCGCCGCCGGTGAGATACTCGAAGACAAAGATCTTGGTCAAAGGACGCGCCCCTATGCAGGTGATACCGGTTCTCGATCTGCTCGACGGCCACGTCGTGCGCGCGGTACGCGGCGAACGGAGCGCCTATCTGCCGATACGTTCGTCGCTTGCCGCCACCAGCGAGCCGCTTGCCATCGCCCGCGCGCTGCTTGCTGCAAGCGGCGCCCGTACGCTCTACATCGCCGACCTCGGCGCGATCCTTCAGCAGCGCGCTCACATCGAGACGCTTGCCGCGTTGCGCGCCGCGCTGCCCGGCATCGACATCTGGCTCGACGCGGGCTATGCCGACTTCGCGTCGATGCAGGCGCTGTTCGCGCGCATCGACGCAAGCAATCAGCACCCGCAACACCCGCAGCACTCACAGCACGCGCTCGCGACGCTCGTGCCGGTATTCGGCACAGAATCGTTGCAAGACATTCACGCACTGCGCGCCGCCGAAACAGCCGCGTCGCCAACCTCGCCAATCTCGCCAACCTCGCCGATCCTCTCGCTCGACCATCGCGCCGGCCAACTGCTTAGCGCCGCTGCCGCTCACGAATGCCAGGAGCCCGCGCGCTCATGGTGGCCGCGCAGAGTCATCGCGATGACGCTCGATCAGGTCGGCAGCTACGACGGTCCCGATCTCGCCACCTTCGAACGCATCCGAGCCAGCGCGCCTGCCGATACTCAGGTGATCGGCGCGGGCGGCATTCGCGATCGCGGCGATCTGGCTGCTGCGGCCCGTACCGGCGCAAGCGCTTGGCTCGTCGCGTCGGCGCTGCACGATGGCCGCATCGGCCTGCCGCTCGCAGCGTCGACGTAGGCGAGCAAAACAAGTTCCATGCCAATCGGCGGAAGCGGTGCGGTGGTAAACAACGGCCAGGCTTTATCGTGCTTTCGCCGGCCACGGGTGACACTCTGCTCCAGAACGGCACACAACCTGTACGCGGACAACGCAGGCGCATAGCGCGGCGCGGCGCAGCGGGCGGCCTTCGCGAAGTCGGGCACGCTGTTCAATCGGCAGGCGTTTGTGGGTCTGAGTTCGGACACGGCGCGCCCTCGCGGCCGTTCGCCCGGCATACACATTCAAGCACAACGCGACCTAAGCACCATGCATTTGCACCGCACTATTGCCGCGCGATGAAACGCGTCGGCATGGAGCTTGCTAAAAGTCGCCCCATGCACCTCTCGCCCACCGATCCGTCGACGACCAGCCCCTCGGGCGCGGCCCCCTCGGCCGCCGCGTCGATCACGCGCGACTGGACCTGCCCGTTCTGTCCGCTGCTTTGCGATGACCTCGCGATCGAATCGCGTGACGACGCGACGCTCGCCGCGCAGAACACCGACTGCCCGCGCCTCCTGGAAGCGCTCACGCACTATGGCGCCGCGGATGCGCAATGCAGTGCGAGCATCGACGGAAACGCGGTGGACCTCGACGCGGCGCTCACGCGCGCGGCGCACATTCTGTCGTCAGCGCCGCGGCCGCTGTTCGGCGCATTGGCGACCGATGTGGCCGGCGCGCGTGCGCTGTACACGCTCGCTGCCGGCTGCGGCGCGATCCTCGATCATCGGCATGGCGATGCAATGAGCGCCGCGACGCTCGCGCTTCAGGACCGCGGCTCGTTCTTCACGACGCTTTCCGAAGTGCGGTCGCGCGCCGATTTGCTGCTGTTTTTCGGCTGCCAGCCATCGCGGCGCTATCCGCGCTTTTTCACGCGCACCATCGAGGGAACGACGACGCCGCGCGAACTCGTATTCATCGGCTGCGAAGCGGACCCGGCGGCGAGTGGACCTGGCTCCGGGCATGTGCGGGTCGAGTCGATTTTGCCCGACGCCGATCCGTTCGATACGCTCGCGCTGTGGTCGACGATCAGCGACCGGCGTCCGCCGACTTCGCTGCATCAGGACGTCGCCGATGCGCAAGACGCGCAGCGCACGCTTGCCGCGTTGCAGGCGCTTCAGGCTCGCATCGATGCCGCGCGCTACACGGTGCTCGTGTACGAACCCGCGTCGTTGCCCGGCCCTCATGCGGCGTTGCTGATCGAAGCGTTGAACCGGATCGTGAAGGCATCGAATCTGAAGTCGCGCGCGGGCGGCCTCGCGCTCGGCGGCGATGACGGCGCGTTGACGGTCAACCAGACGGTGACCTGGCTCTCGGGACTGCCGCTTCGCACGCGCGTATCGACACCGGCGCGTATCGCGGGGACTGCGCCGCTCGACTACGATCCGTATCGCTATCGCACCGAAAGACTGCTCGCGAATCGCGAAGTCGACGCGCTCTTGTGGGTCGCGAGTTTCGCGCCGCCCGCGTGGCCCGAAGCGCTTGCCGACGATGTGCCGCTCATCGTGCTCGGGCATCCGGCTCTCGCGCAGCGCGCGGCGGCACGCGGCAAGGACACCGTGTTTATTCCAGTGGCGACACCGGCTGTGGACAGCGGCGGGCATCTGTTCCGTGTGGACAGCTCGGTCGTGATGCCGCTCACCGCCGCGCGCCGCGCCGGGCTTCCGTCGGTCGGAACGATTGCCGCAAAGCTTGGCGCGCTGCTGGCCACGCCGCTCGCCGCGTCTCACGCAGAGGCCCAGCCATGACGCTCATCCGCCTCAAGGGCGGCACCCTCTTCGATCCGGCCAACGGCGTCGACGGCGAGCGCCGCGACCTGGCGATCCGCGACGGCCGCATCGTCGACGTCCCCGCGAACGCTCCAGCCGACCGCGAATACGACGCGACCGGCATGATCGTGATGGCGGGCGGCATCGACATGCATTCGCATATCGGCGGCGGCAAGACCAATCTGTCGCGTCTCCTGCTGCCCGAGGATCATCGCGACGATCCCGTGCGCGACGCATCGTACGAATCCGTGCGGGACGCAAACGGCCGCTATCTGCGCCTGCCGTCTTGCGGCGTCTGCGCGCCCGGCACGCTCGCAACCGGCTACCGTTACGCCGAAATGGGCTACACGGCCGCATTCGAACCGGCGATGATCGCCTCCAACGCGCGCCACACGCACCTCGAGATGGGCGACACGCCGATCATCGATCACGGCGCGTACGTGATGCTCGGCAACGACGAACTGTTCCTGCAAATGCTGGCCGCGCGCGACGATTTCGAGCATCTGCGCGACTACGTCGGCTGGACGATTCATGCGAGCAAGGCGCTCGGCGTGAAGGTCGTGAATCCGGGCGGCATCTCGGCGTTCAAGTTCAACCAGCGCTCG
The DNA here is from genome assembly GCF_046054045.1 of Paraburkholderia sp. RL17-368-BIF-A. Classification (NCBI taxonomy): domain Bacteria; kingdom Pseudomonadati; phylum Pseudomonadota; class Betaproteobacteria; order Burkholderiales; family Burkholderiaceae; genus Paraburkholderia; species Paraburkholderia sp. RL17-368-BIF-A. The sequence continues at coordinate 89,901 of NZ_JARESN010000002.1, read as the reverse complement.
CTCGATGTCGACGAACCGCACGTGCATTACGGCATCACGCCGCGCGAAGTGCTGCACACGCTGACACGCGCGCTCACCGAACTGCGCGTGCCGCATCCGCTGCATGTGCACGCGAGCAATCTCGGCGTGCCCGGCAACATCGATTCGACGATCGCGACGATGGACGCCGCCGACGGCCTGCCCATCCACCTCACGCATATCCAGTTTCATAGCTATGGCGTCGAAGGGCCGCAGAAGTTTTCGTCGGGCGCGCGGCGCATCGCGGAGGCCGTGAATGCGCGGCCGAATGTGTCCATCGACGTCGGCCAGATCATCTTCGGGCAGACTGTCACCGCTTCCGGCGACACCATGATGCAGTTCCGCAACGCGCCGCTCGCGCGGCCGCACAAGTGGATCGTCGGCGACATCGAATGCGACGCCGGCTGCGGCGTGGTGCCGTTCCGCTATCGCGAGCAGAGCTACGTGAATGCGTTGCAGTGGATCATCGGGCTCGAAATCTTTCTGCTGGTGGACGACCCGTGGCGCGTCGCGATGACGACCGATCATCCGAACGGCGGACCGTTTACGAGCTATCCGCATCTGATTCGTCTGCTGATGGACAAATCGTTTCGCGACGAGCAACTCGCGAAGCTGCATCCCGACGCGCAAGTGGCGAGCGCGTTGCCGCAACTGACGCGCGAATTCTCGCTGTACGAGATCGCGACCATCACGCGCGCGGGGCCGGCGCGTCTGCTCGGCCTGAAGGACCGCGGCCATCTCGGCGTGGGCGCGGCGGCGGACATCGCCGTGTATCGCGACGATGCCGACCGCGAGCGGATGTTCACGTCGCCCGCTTATGTGTTCAAGGACGGCGAACTGGTCGCGCGCGACGGCACGCTGGTCTCGACGCCAACGGGCGGCATTCATTTCGTGTCGCCCGAATTCGATCGCGGCATCGAGAAGCGAATCCGCGCGTACAGCGAAGCGAATCTCGCGAGCAACTTCGCGCATGCCGCAATCGGCGACGACGAGATCTGCCACTGCTGCCGCGGCGGCAAGCTGTTGCCGGTCGAATGCTTCGCGAACGGTCAACGACATGGCTGAAACCGCTGACCCGACGACCGTCACCCCGAACCGTGACCCGCACACGATGAGCGACACGCCGACCTTGCAGATCAACGGCACCACGATCGACGCCACCTTCGCCGAAGCGTTTCCGATGAAGGCGACGCGGCTCGTCATCACCGCGCATACGCCGGCGTGGGCGATGAACGCGGCGCACTCGCTGACGGGCTTCGCGACCTCGGTGATCGGCTGCGGCTGCGAGGCGGGCATCGAACGCACGCTTGAAGGCGACGACACGCCGGATGGTCGCCCCGGCGTCGCGGTGCTGCTGTTCGCGGTGTCGTCGAAGGAACTGGCGAAGCAGATCGAGCGGCGCGTCGGTCAATGCGTGCTCACGTGTCCGACCACGGCCGTGTATCGCGGCATCGATCCGCAAACGAGCCGCGCGCCGCTGTCGGATCTCGCGCCGCTCGGCGAGAACCTGCGCTTTTTCGGCGACGGCTGGCAGATTTCGAAGATGCTCGGCGACACGCGTTACTGGCGCGTGCCGGTGATGGACGGCGAGTTCGTCTGCGAAGAAACCGCGCCCACGGTGAAGGCCGTGGGCGGCGGCAATCTGATCCTGCTCGCGCGCGACATCGACGCTGCGCTCGCCGCCGCCGAAGCCGCCGTCGACGCGATGCGCCGCCTGCCGAGCGTGATCCTGCCGTTTCCTGGCGGCGTCGTACGGTCGGGATCGAAGGTCGGCTCGAAGTACAAAGGCGCGACCGCGTCCACCAACGACGCGTTCTGTCCCACGCTCGCCGGCCTCTCCGCGCGCAGCGAGTTGAGCGCGGAAGTGGGCTGCGTGCTGGAAATCGTGATCGACGGACTCACCGAAGCGGATGTCGGCGCGGCGATGACGGGGGGCATCGTCGCCGCTGCGGGGCTCGGGCGCGCAGGCGGCCTGCTGCGCATTTCCGCGGGCAATTACGGCGGCAAGCTCGGCCCGTATCACTTCCATCTGCATCAACTGGCCGGCGGCCTCGGCGGGAGCAGCGCATGAGCGTCGTGACGACATTGCGCGTGCGTACCGCGCCAGGTTTTCGCGTCGATGCTTCGGCGTTGCTGCCCGCAACGCTGGCGGCGCTCGCGGTCGCGGACATCGAGCGCCTCGTGCTGCCCGCGGGCAACGATCGTTGCGTCGTCGGCGATGTATTCGATGTGTCGCGCGACGGCGACGCAGCGCCCGACGCACACAACGCACAGAACGCCGAAGCCGCGCTCGTGATCGAAGACGCCGTCCCGTGGCTCGACCGTCTCGGCGCGCGCATGACGCAAGGCCATCTGATCGTGCGCGGTTCGGCGGGCGATCACAGCGGCTTCCAGATGGCGGGCGGCGTATTGCGTATCGACGGCGACGCCGGTCACTTCACCGCCTGCGAAATGCGCGGCGGACGGCTGACCGTCGCGGGCGATTGCGGCGATTTCGCGGCGGGCGCGCTTGCCGGCGATGTCGAAGGAATGACGGGCGGCACGCTGACGATTCACGGCAACGCGGGCGCGCGGCTCGCCGACCGGATGCGCCGCGGGCTCGTGCTGGTCGGCGGCGATGCGGGCGACTTCGCGGCGTCGCGGCTCGTGGCGGGGACCATCGGCATTGCAGGCCGGTTGGGCGCACACTATGCGTACGGTATGCGGCGCGGAACCCTGCTGCTTGCGCAGCGTCCCACTAGTCTGCCGCCCACTTTCGCCGACGGCGGCCGCGGCTTCGACGTATTCTGGTCCTTGCTCGTACGCAGTCTCGCGGGCGAAATCGCGCCGTTTTCGCAGTGGCGCGCGACCGCGCTGCCGCGCCGTTATGCGGGCGACGCCGCCGTCGACGGGCGCGGCGAAATACTCGTGATGAGCTAACCAGGGAGGCAGAGATGACGACCGCGCATGCTTCTTCCGCACAACGCCGCGCCGACACGTCCACGCAGCGCTATGCGGGCTCGTTGATCGCGCTGCACTGGCTGATCGCGTTCGGCATCATCGGCCTGCTTGCGCTCGGGCTCTATATGGTCGGACTGCCGAAGGGCCTGCCGCTCAAGGCGACGCTGCTGAACCTTCATAAATCCATCGGACTCACAGTTTTCCTGCTGGTGCTTCTACGCATCGCGGCGCGGGCGGCCTTTCATCGGCCGCCCCTGCCGCCGATGCGACCGTGGCAACGCGCCGCCGCGCGCACTACGCAGGGCCTTTTATACGTGGCAATGGTCGTCATGCCTGTGTCGGGCTATCTCGGCTCGTCGTTCAACCGCTATGGGACGCGCTTCTGGGGCATTCCGCTGCCGAAGTGGGGTTGGGACGATCGCGGCTTGCGCGAACTGTTCTTCGGCATTCATGAAGTGACGGCGTATTTGCTGATCGCGCTGATCGTGCTGCATGTGGCGGGCGCGATCAAGCATCAATGGATCGACCGCGACAATCTGCTCGCGAGGATGCTGCCATGACGCGGGCGCGAACAACCGGCACGCTGCGCACGCGCGACGCGCATCGCGTGTCGTTCACGGTTGCCGGCGCCGACGACGGCGTGCCGGTCGTCGTCCTGCACGGCGGCCCAGGCAGCGGCAGTCAGCCTGACGCAACGCGGCTCTTCGACCTGACGCGCTTCAGGGTCGTGCTGATCGATCAGCGCGGCACTGGAGCCTCGACGCCGCGCGGCGGCGTGCGCCGCAATCGCACCGACCGCCTGATCGAAGACATCGAAGCGGTACGCGCGCGGCTTCGCATCGAACGCTGGGGCGTGCTTGGCGGATCGTGGGGCGCGGCGCTCGCGCTCGCCTATGCGGGACGGCATCCGCAATCGGTGACGGGCGTGGTGTTGCGCGGCCTTTTTCTCACGTCGATGCGCGAGGTTCGCGGCCTGTTCGTCACGTCGCGAAAACGCGCGCCGCGCGCATGGCAAAAGCTCTGCGCCGCTGCGCATTGCAAGCGGCCCGCTGCGCTGCTTTCGCAATGCCATGCGCGACTGCAACGCGGCCGCGCAAGCGAGGCCCAGCAGCGCAAGCTCGCGCTCGCATGGCGCGGCTATGAAAACGCCGTGCTCGCGAGTGCGAACACGCGGCGCAGGCTCGTACCGGCCAGGCTCTCGCACAAGGACAGCCGCAAGCTCGTCGGCAAGTACCGCATTCAGGCGCATTACCTGATGCATCACTGCTGGCTCGGCGAAGCGCGGTTGCTGTCGTTCGCGCGCCGCGCCGCCGCGGCCGGCGTACCGCTCTTTGCGGTGCACGGTTCGCGCGATCCCGTGTGTCCGCCGGATAACCTGCGACGCCTCGCGCGAGCGGTTCCCAATGCTCACATTGAATGCGTGCGCGCCGGCCATCTTGCAAGCGATCCCGCTTTGCATGCACGCGTGGCCGATGCACTGACAACACTGTTTCTTCCACTCACCGACGAGGGGCGCACGCTGCGCCGCGCGGCATGAAAATCAAGGTACTCGGCTCATCGGCGGGCGGCGGCTTTCCGCAGTGGAACTGCAACTGCCGCAATTGCGACGGCGTGCGGCGCGGCACGCTGAAGGCCACGCGCCGCACGCAATCGTCGATTGCGGTGAGCGCGAACGGCGAGGACTGGCTGCTCGTGAATGCGTCGCCCGATCTGCTCGCGCAGATCGCCGCGAACCCCGAACTGCAACCGGCCCGCCGCGCGCGCGACAGCGGCATCGCGGCGGTGCTCGTCATCGACGCGCAGATCGATCACGTCACCGGCCTCCTGATGCTGCGCGAGCGCGACACGCCGCTGCCGCTCCATGCAACCGACGCCGTCTGGCAGGACCTGACGAGCGGTTTTCCAATCGCGCCGATTCTCTCGCACTACTGCGGCGTCGAGCATCGGCGGATCGCGCTCGACGGCGCGCCGCTCAGCGTCGACGCATTGCCCGGCGTGCAGATCGACGCGCTGCCGCTCACCAGCAAGGCGCCGCCCTACTCGCCGCATCGCAATTCGCCTGAGCGCGGCGACAACATCGGGCTCGTGTTCACGAACCGGCAGACCGGCAAGCGCGTCTTTTACGCGCCCGGTCTCGGCGAGATCGAACCGCACGTACTCGAGGCGATGCGCGCGGCGGATCTGCTGCTCGTCGACGGCACGTTGTGGACCGCCGATGAAATGATCCGCCTCGGCCTCTCGAAGAAAACCGCTGCGGATATGGGTCATCTGCAGCAATCGGGACCTGGTGGCATGATCGAAGTACTGGATTCGCTCGACGCAAACAACGCGCGCAAGGTGCTGATCCACATCAACAACACCAACCCGATTCTCGTCGACGATGGCCCGGAACGCCGCCTTCTCACGGAGCACGGCATTGAAGTTGCCTACGACGGCATGACCTTCGAACTATGAAGCGCGGCCACGCAGCACGCGTCGCGCAGGAACGGGAGATTGCATGAACGCGAAAGACACGTTGGGTACGACGCCAGGCAGCGAGCGCGCCCGCGACGAAGCCTGGACCCGTGAGGAATTCGAAGCGCAGTTGCGCGCGAAAGGCACGGCGTACCACATTCATCATCCGTTCAATGTGAAGATGAATAGCGGCGGCTGCTCGCCCGAACAGATTCGCGGCTGGGTCGCGAACCGCTTCTACTATCAGATCAACATTCCGCTGAAGGACGCGGCCGTGATGTCCAATTGCCCGGATCGCGAAACGCGCCGCCGCTGGGTGCTGCGCGTTCTCGATCACGACGGCTACGGCGGCGAGGAAGGCGGCATCGAAACATGGGCGCGCCTGGGCGATGCAGTGGGCCTCTCGCGCGACGAACTGTGGTCGCTCGAACACGTGACGCCTGGCGTGCGCTTCGCCGTCGACGCGTACGTGAACTTCGCGCGCCGCGCGCCGTGGCAGGAATCGGTGTGTTCATCGCTCACCGAAATGTTCGCGCCGCAGGTTCATCGCGACCGGCTCGCGAGCTGGCCCGAACACTATCCGTGGATCGAAGCGTCCGGCCTCGCGTACTTTCGCTCGCGCATCACGCTCGCACAGCGCGACGTGGAGCACGGCCTCGAAGTCACGCTGAATTACTTCACGCGGCGCGAACAACAGGAACGCGCGCTCGAGATTCTGCAATTCAAGCTCGACATTCTGTGGACCATGCTGGACTCGATCGAAAAGGCCTTTCCGCAATGAACGACACGTCCAACGCCGATCGTCCCGCGCTCAACAAGCTGTTCCGGCTGCAATGGGAACCGGCGCAGAACGCGCATGTGCTGCTCTATCCGGAAGGGATGGTGAAGCTCAATCAGAGCGCGGCGGAAATCCTCAAGCGTTGCGACGGCACGCGCGACATCGAAACGCTTATCGCCGATCTGGAGCAGGCGTTCAACGCAACAGGACTTGGCCCCGAAGTACGCGCATTCGTGACCGAAGCGCATTCGCGCGGATGGCTGGAGTAGCGCAATGACCGATCTCTCGCAACCTGCTGCCGACATTCACACTGAAGCACAGCCCGAAGCGACGCCCGCGAGCGTCGCGCCGCCGCTGTGGCTGCTCGCGGAACTGACGTATCGCTGCCCGCTGCATTGCGCGTTCTGCTATAACCCCGTCGACTACACCGATCACAATCGCGAACTCAGCACCGAACAATGGCTCGGCGTGCTGCGCGAGGCGCGCGCGCTCGGCGCCGCGCAATTGGGCTTTTCGGGCGGCGAACCGCTGATGCGCGACGACCTCGAAGTGCTGGTCGGCGAAGCGCGCAAGCTCGGCTTCTATACGAATCTGATCACCTCGGGCGTCGGTCTCACGGACAAGCGCCTCGGCGACCTCAAAGCGGCCGGGCTCGATCACATTCAGTTGTCGTTTCAGGACTCGACTCAGGAACTCAATGACTTCTTGAGCAGCACACGCACGTTCGATCTGAAGCAGCGCGTCGCGGCATCGATCAAACAGCATGGGTTTCCGATGGTGCTGAACTGCGTGCTGCATCGCTATAACCTGCCGCACGTCGACAAGATCATCGACATGGCGCTCGCGATGGGCGCCGAATACCTCGAACTCGCGAACACGCAGTACTACGGCTGGGCGCATCACAATCAGGCGCAGCTCATGCCGACCCGCGAACAACTGGAGGAAGCCGAAGCGGTGGTCGAACGCTATCGGCGCACGCATGGCGACCGCTGCAAGATTTTCTTCGTCGTGCCCGACTATTTCGAGCGACGCCCGAAGCGCTGCATGAACGGCTGGGGCGCGGTGTTTCTCGGCGTCGCGCCGGATGGCGCCGCGCTGCCCTGTCACGCGGCGCGCGCGCTGCCCGGCCTCGTGCTGCCGAATGTGAAAGACATGCCGCTGCGCGAGATCTGGTACGAGAGCGACGCATTCAATCGTTTCCGCGGTCTGCAATGGATGAAAGAGCCGTGCCGCAGTTGCGACGAGAAGGAAAACGATCTCGGCGGCTGCCGTTGCCAGGCGTATCTGCTCACCGGCGATGCGGCCAATGCGGACCCTGTGTGCGACAAGTCGCCGTTGCATGAAAAAGTGGTCGACGTGACGCGTCTCGCGGCGGCGGCGCATGAACCGCGAGAGCAGCCCATCATGTTCCGCAACGATGCAAACTCGCGCAAGCTGACGGGCGCGCATGCACCGCAAAACAAGGTGCAAAAAACGGCGCACGACGAGCCAAACGAAAACGGCCACACCGGGGGTTGACCATGACAGCGGCGGACATTTCAGTGTTGCTCGTCGACGATCACGCCGTGGTGCGCGAAGGCTACCGGCGGCTACTCGAAGTGAATGCCGACGTGCACGTGTGCGGTGAAGCAGCCGACGCCGCTCAGGCCTATCAGCGCTTCTGCGCGCTGCGGCCCGATGTCGTCGTGATGGATGTCTCGTTGCCGGGCGCAAGCGGAATCGAAGCGATGCGGCGCATGCTCGCGCGCGAGGCCGATGCGCGCGTGCTGATTTTCAGCGTCCACGAAGAGGCGATTTTCGTGCGCCGCGCACTCGACGCCGGCGCGCTCGGTTATGTGACGAAAGCCAGCGCGCCCGACGTGCTGGTCGAAGCGGTGCGCACGATCGCGCGGCGCGCCAGTTATCTAAGTCCCGACATTTCGCAGGCACTCGCGCTGCGCAATGCATTCAGCGAAGGCCCGCCCGGACGGCAGTTGTCCGCGCGCGAATTCGAGGTCTTGCGTTTGCTCGTGCAAGGCTACACGCTGCCGAGCATCGCCGAAAAATTGGGCCTCAGCCAGAAGACCGTGGCCAATCATCAGTCGGTGATCCGGCAGAAGTTCGGCGCGGACAACGGTGTGCAACTCGCACAAATGGCAAGCCGCCTCGGCCTTCAGTTCACCGGCTCCGCCAGTCCCGCTTGAGCGGGCACGCGTGCGCAAAACAGGAAGCCGCCTTCGGGCTTGCTCGCGACATGAAACTCGCCGCCTAGCGCTTCGACCCGCTCGCGCATGCCGATGAGCCCCAGGCCCGCGCGCGGCGCATCGAGGTCGACGCCGGGACCGTCGTCGGCCATCGTTACGACGATTTCATCGATTGGCGCGCGTTTTTGGGCACTGTCTTGCGCACTTTTCTGCGGCGCTTGCGCCTCGCGCGGCGCGCGCACCATAAACACTTCCACGCGCGAGTGCCGCGCGAACTTCGACACGTTCGTCAGCCCTTCCTGCACCAGCCGGTAAAGCGTGATGGTGAGCGCGTCGCTGAGCCCTGTGTAATCGCCTTCTATCGTCAGCGAAAACGACGCGTCGGGCAAGCGCTCGCGCCATCCGTCGATGCAATGCTCGAGCGCGCTCGGCAAGCCGAATTCGTCGAGACCGATAGGCCGCAAGCGCCGAATCATCCCGCCGATCTGCCGATACACATGACTCGCGCTCCGCATCAATTCCACCGATATGCGATGAATCTCCGGCTCGCGCGCGGCGGAGAGATCGCGAATACGTGCTGCGTCGAGTGAAATGGCGTTCAGGTACTGGCCGAGTTCGTCGTGCAGTTCGCGCGCGAGGTGGCGGCGTTCGAGTTCCTCTGCCTGCAACGCCTGGTTCGCAAGACGCCGGTTGTCGGCGAGCAGACGTTCGGCCTCTTCTTCCAGCACGCGGCGATGCGCGAGTTCGCTGCGCGTCTCGCGATAGCGGCGCCACGCGAACCACGCAAGCCCCAGCGACAGCACGCACAGCGTGAGCGGCAACTCGTCGAGTTGAAAGCGCTCGACGCCGCGCGTCCACCGATAAGCGCGCTCGCTGACATCGAACAGCGAGCCGAGCGCGGCCGCGAGCAAGGTCAGCGCGAGCACGCAGGCAAGATCGCGCGGCACCGCTGAATGCTGCGAATTGCGCGGCATATTGCGGCGAGTTTGATGAGGTTGGGTGGATTCGCTCGACATCACGTTTGCATTCTAGTCAGGCCAATCGGACACGAAGTTCGTCGCAACCAGTTTGGGAACGCTTCCTCGCGATTTCGGGAAAAGCTCCCGAGCCTTCACGCGAGCGCGCATGCGAAGCTTTGCACACCTTGAAAGAAAGCGCTACGTATGCCGCCACGCGGCTGCGTCCGAAGAAAGCGTCGATTCGGCAGGAGACAGAATAATGAATATCTCATCACGCGTGCGCCGCGGAAAACCCGGCCTCGGCTTCAGGCGGCGAGCCGGCATCACGCTTGGATTCGGCAGCGCGCTCGCGAGCATGTCGATAGGCGCATGGGCGCAAGCGGAGCCGGCGGCTGGCGTACCGGCTTCGGCTTCGGCTGCGGCTGCGGCTCCGGCTTCGGCGGCTGCCGGAGCCAATGCGCCAGACGATACGCCCTCGACCACGCTCGCGCCCGTGGTCGTGGTCGGCACGACGCCGCTGCTCGGCATCGGCACGCCGCTCGCGCAGGTGCCCGCCAACGTGCAGACCGTTCGCGCGCGAGACATCGAAGCGCAGCATCGCTTCAATCTCACGGATTACCTCGCGAAGAATCTGCCGAGCGTCGACATCGCCGATGCGCAAGGCAACCCCTATCAGATGAACGTCAACTATCGAGGCTTCACGGCGTCGCCGCTGCTTGGCACACCGCAGGGCATTTCGGTGTTCGTCGACGGCGTGCGCGTGAACGAGCCTTTCGGCGACGTGGTCAACTGGGACGTGCTGCCGCAACAGGCCATCGACACCATTCAATTGATTCCCGGTTCGAATCCGACGTATGGGCTGAATACGCTTGGCGGCGCGCTCGCCATCACGACGAAGAACGGCAAGACGAGCCCCGGCGGCGAGGCCGAAGTGGCGCTCGGCTCGTGGGGCCGCAAGACCGCGCAGATCGAACAGGGCGGCACGATCGGCCAGAACCTCGACTACTACGTGACCGGCAACGTCACGAACGACAACGGCTGGGCCGAGCAGAATGCGAGCCGCGTGCGGCAGATTTTCGGCAAGCTGCGTTATACCGATGCCGACACCACGCTGTCGTTATCCGCAGGCGGCGCGGACAACGATCTGCACGGCACGCAAACCATTCCGCGCTCATTCCTTGGCAATCCGAAGCAGCCTTATACGTATCCCGATCAGAACCTGAACAGCGCGGGCTACGTGACGCTGTCGGGCGAACACTACTTCAGCGATAACGTCGAGCTGAGCGGCAATGCGTACTACCGGCACTTCCGCAATAGCAATGTGAGCAGCAACACGAATCCGAACTTCGGTTCGATCGACGACGACGGCGACGTCGACACCACGCAGGCGACCAACGAGAAATCCGTCGTCTCTACCGATAGTTACGGCGCGAGCCTGCAACTCACGCTGCTCGGCAAACTCGGCGGCATGCAGAACCAGTTCGTTGCGGGCGTGTCGGCGGACATCGCGAATTCGCGCTACACGCAATCGTCGCAGGATGCGGTTTTCACGGCTTCGCGCGCGACGGTCGGCATCGGCGATTTCACGCAGGAAACCGCGGCGAAAACGCATAACGGCAACTACGGCATCTATCTGCAAGACACTTTATCGCTGACGAAGCAATGGACGCTGACGCTCGCGGGACGCTACAACTGGGCCGAAGCGACCATCGGCGATTCGAGCGGCCTTCAGCCGCAACTGGACGGACACCATACGTTTTCGCGCTTCAATCCGGCGGTCGGCATCAACTGGAATCCGACCTCGGCGTTCACCGCCTACGCAACCTACAACGAAGGCATGCGCTCGCCGACCGCGATCGAACTCGCGTGTGCAGACCCGGCCGCGCCCTGCTCGCTGCCGAACGACTTCGTGTCCGACCCGCCGCTGCAACCGGTGATCTCGAAGACCTTCGAAATCGGCGCACGCGGACGAATCGGCCAGACGACAAGCTGGAGCGCCGCCGTCTATCGAACCACGCTCGATAACGACATCGAATTCATCGCCAGCAATGGCGCGGCGAGCAATCGCGGCTTCTTTCAGAACGTGGGCCGCACGCGCCGGCAAGGGTTCGAACTCTCGGGACGCAGCCAGCTAGGCCCGCTCGCGGTGACTGCGAGCTACAACTACATCGACGCGACGTATCGCACCGCGTGGACCGAGAACAGCGCGAGCAATTCCAGCGCGGATGCGAACGGCAACATCAACGTGAAGCCCGGCGATCATCTGCCCGGCATTCCGGCGAACACGGTCAAGCTGCAACTCGACTACGCGGCGACCGCGAAGTGGAGAGTCGGCGCGAACCTCACGTGGCGCGGTGGCATCTATGCACAGGGCGACGAAAACAATCAGGACGTCAATGGCAAGATCGCCGGCTATTTTCTGATCGATCTCGACACGTCGTATCAGGTCACCAAACAGTTGCAGGTGTTTGCGAGCGTCTCGAATCTGCTCGACAAGCGCTATGCCAGCTTCGGTTCGCTCGGAGAAAACTTCTTCAACGGCCCGAACCATACGTTCGACGGCGCGAATCCGAGCAACGAGCAGTTCGTCGGACCGGGCGCGCCGCGCGGGTTTTGGGTCGGCCTGCGCTATGCGTGGAAGTAGGTGGAAGTGAGGGCGGTCATGCGTCGGCTCGCGCATGACCTCCGCGTGCTCAGTGCGATTCGATGGAGCCGTCGCTATGCGGATAGGTGACGATGCCCCACGCGAGCGGCAGTTGACCAATCTGCGTGACCGGCTGATAACTGCGCGCGTCGAGCACATAAACGGCATCGGAGCGCCCGCATGCGACCAGCAGCTTTGTGCCGTCGGGCGTAAAACTGAAGTGCCAGCAACGCTGACCGACCGGCACGTCGGCAAGATGCTCGTAGCTCTTGCCGTCGAATACCTGCACCGTCTTGTCGCGTGCCGCCGCGACGAAAAGCCGCCTGCCGTCGGGACCGTAGGCGACGCCGTAAGGACCCAGTTTGGTATCGACGGTCTTCTTCACCTTGAACGTGCGCGCGTCGATCACGACAAGTTTGCTCAGCGACTCCAGCGTGACCACGTAGTCCTTGCCGTCCGGCGACAGGCGAATGCCACGCGGACGCCCGCCCGCCGCGAGCTTCACGGTCCTCACGGGCGCGCCCGTGCGCGCGTGATAGACGGAGACCGTATCGTCGCCTTCGTTGGTGACGAGCATGTTCTTGCCGTCGCGTGAAAATTCGATGCCCTCGGTTTCGTGGCCGCTCGTCACCGAGCGCACCACGCGCCAGCTTTTCATATCGACGATAGCGATCTCGGCGGGCGGTTTGTTGGCGTCGTCATCGTCGTCGGCGTGGGGTTTGCCGGCTTGCGCTTCGCCTGGCTTCTCGGCTGGCTTGCCGCCTGGCTTCTCGGCTGGCTTCCCAGACTGTCCGCTCGCTGCAGGCGGGCCGCCGTCTTCGCCCGGCTCATACGTCACATACGCATAGCCGTTGTGCACGCGCACAAACTCCGGGTTCTGACCGATCTTCACCCGCTGCACGACTTCGCCTGAAGCCGTATCGATCACGGCAAGATCGCCCGTGTTCTTGTTGGCGACCAGCAGGCGCGAGCCGTCCGCATTGAGGCTCAGGCCGCGCGGGCCGTCCGCGCCTACGGGGAAGGTTCGGGTCAACGTCATCTTGTCGAGGTCGATCACACCGACGCCGCCCTTCTCGCTCGTCACATAGGCGAGAGGCGCCGCGGCATGCGCCGAAGCGGCGCCGAACGCCGTCGCCGCGACCATACCCGCCGCGATCAAGGCTGAAACGATGGCGCGTCCCCGTGTTGTTTTGCGAAACCGTGTCTCCAGCATATGTTCTGCTCCGTTGTAAAAGCACTGTGCCGCACAAGGCCGGCATTCAAGCAAAGTAGTTCATTAGAGGATCGTTTGACAACGGACGAAGGCGGGAGATTTTCCCGAATTGACCTGGCAAGGCCGCTAACGGTACTAAAACACCGGGCCGCGGCGGACAATGAACGCGGCGGCTCGACGAGTCGAAGGAAACGGTCATGCAGCACTATGGTCTCGCGAATGTCTGGCAAAGCGGCGATTTCATCACGCGCGCGATTCTCGGCATATTGTTCATCATGTCGATCCTGTCGTGGACGGTTATCGTCGTCAAGCTGTGGCATGTGCTGCGCATCAAGCGAGTAACCGGCCGCACCGACGCGCAGTTCTGGCAGGCCGACAACTTCGAACACGGGCTCAAAAATCTGGGCGGCCTTGCGGGCCACAGTAGTGAGGCATCGGCTGAGGCGCTGCGCGACAATCCGCTGCTCGCTCTCGCGATGGCCGCATCTGAGGCGGCCGCGCATCATCGCGACACCAGGCCGCATTTGCAGGATCGCATCGACGTATCGGACTGGATCGCGCGCCGCCTGCAAGGCAGCATCGACGACGCCGTCGCGCATATGCAAAGCGGCCTCGCGGTGCTGGCGTCGATCGGCAGCACCGCGCCGTTCGTCGGGCTTTTCGGCACGGTGTGGGGCATTTATCATGCGCTGATCGTGATCGGCGAAACGGGTCAGGCGTCGATCGATCATGTGGCCGGACCCGTCGGCGAGTCACTCATCATGACCGCGTTCGGGCTCTTCGTCGCGATACCGGCCGTGCTCGGGTATAACGGTCTCACGCGCGCGAACAAGTCGATCGTCACGCGGCTCAAGCGCTTCGCACATGGACTGCACGCGTACTTCGTGACGGGCCTGCAATTGCCGCACGGATGATGGACCGTTAAACGATGCGTTATCGCCCGTCAAAGAATCTCTGAATTCAAATCGCGTGCGCGCTCCGCTATCGTGGCTTGCATACCGGCGGTATGCAGTCATGCACTCATGCAGTCACGCATCGCGCCGGCTCTCCATCACTGCGAGAGGACCGGCCCATGCAAGCCCTGATCTTCGATGTCGACGGCACGCTTGCCGATACCGAAAGCGCGCATCTGCACGCGTTCAATACGGCGTTCGCGCAAGCCGGTCTCGACTGGCACTGGGACGAAGCGCTCTATGTGCGCCTGCTGGAAGTAGCGGGCGGCAAGGAGCGTCTGCTGCACTACTGGCGCATCGTCGATCCCGAGGAGGCGGAAGGCCCCGGCGTGAGCCGCGTGATCGACGCGGTGCATGCGATCAAGACGCGTCACTATGCGGCGCATGTTCGCGATGGCGGCTTGCCGTTGCGGCCGGGCATCGCGCGCCTGATCGATGAAGCGGGCGCGGCCTCTATCCCCGTCGCCATCGCGACCACCACCACGCCCGCGAATCTCGACGCGCTGTTGCACGGACCGTTCGGCCCCGAATGGCGCAGCCGCTTTGCCGCGATTGGCGATGCAAGCACGACGCAGTCAAAGAAGCCCGCGCCCGATGTGTACCTCGACGTGCTTCGTCAACTCGGCCTCAAAGGCCAGGACTGCATCGCGTTCGAAGATTCCGCGAACGGCTTGCGCGCGGCGCGTGCAGCGTTTGTTCCGACTATCGTGACGCCGACAGCGTACACGGCGCATCATTCCTTCGACGGCGCGCTCGCCGTGCTGCCTCATCTCGGCGATCCGCATGCGCCGCTCGCTTCGACGGCTGCGAACGAGAATGAGCGGCCCGCATGGGTGGATCTCGACACATTGCGCGGCTGGCATCGCAATGCGTTGAGCGAGGCTGCGGCCGTATGACGACGCCGCCGGTTTTTTCGCCTGAAGCGCTAACGCTAACGCAAGCGTTGCCGCGATCACGAACGCGCGCCGTGCTGATCGACCTCGACGGCACCATGGTCCACACAGCGCCGGATATTGTCGAAGCGGTGAGCCGCATGCTCGCCGATTTCGATCAGCCGCCGTTGCCCTTCGACACGGTCAGCAGTTTTATCGGCAAAGGTGTGCCGAACCTCGTAAAGCGCACGCTCGAAACGGCGGCGCTCGATGGACGAGTCGACATGGACGCCGCGCTCGCGGTGTTTGATCGGCACTATCGGCAGACGAATGGGCGCTTCGGTCATGTTTATCCGCACGTCGCCGCCGGTCTTCGCGCACTCGCGCGGCGCGGCTATCGGCTCGCGTGCGTGACCAACAAACCGGAGGCGTTGGCCGCACCGCTGCTGCGCATGACAGGACTCGCGCAAGATATCGACGTACTGGTCGCAGGCGATTCGATCGACAGCATGAAGCCTGCACCGCAACCGCTGTGGCACGCGTGCAGGCTGCTGGATGCAGATGTGGAATGCAGCGTCCTGGTGGGCGATTCGCCCGTCGATGTCAGCGCGGCGCGCGCGGCGGGCATGCCGGTGTTTATCGTGCGCTACGGCTATGGCGGCCCCGATGGCGCGACGGCCTTGCAGTGCGATGCGTTAATCGATTCGTTCGCGCAGTTGCCCGATCTGCTTGCGCGGCGCGATGAGCGCCTAAACGCCGATGCCGCGCCGTAGTTCTCGCCGCCCACTATGAAAACGACCCGGACACTTACGCGTCCGGGTCGTCGGTTTCTCTGCTGCAAGCAAGCTCGCCAACAAGCCCGCGAACAAGCCGCTACAGCAGAATCAACCGCAGCAGAACATCAGAACTTATGACGGATACCGACGATCGCCAGCGCCTGCGAATCGGTGCCGTTGTAGCCATACGAACCGATCGAAGCCTGCGCGTCCTGCGTCGTGCCATCGGCGAGACGCTGCGTGCCGCTCGCGTGCTGGTAGGCCGCGACCGCGTAGAAGTCCGTGCGCTTCGAGATGTTGTAGTCCGCGCCGATGCTGAACTGGTGGTAATGCGCCGACGTGTCGCCGGAGGCAGCCGTGTACGCGTAGCCCAGACCCGCGACCAGCGCCGGCGTCGCCTGATAAGCAACGAAGGCCTTGCCGCTGTTGTACTTCTCGGTGCCGGTGAAGGTGGACGCGCCGTCGCTCTTCAACTGCGTGTTGCTATACGAAGCGCCGAGCGTGACGGGGCCGAGCGCGTATTGGCCGCCGATCTGCGCGATGCTGACCGATTTCGCCGTCACGTAGCCGTCGTTGATATGGCTGTCGAAGATCGAGTCGGTCGTGCTGCTCGCCCAGCTCGACCGCGCGGTCGTGGACGATGCGTTGGTCGCGCGCAGGTAGCCGCCGGCGAGCGAGAACGGACCGTTCGAGTACGACACCGCGCCGCTGTAGGTGTAACCCTGGCCCGCCTGACCCGCGACGCCGCTGAACGCATACAGCGCTTCGAATTGCAGGCCGGCGTAGTTCGGCGACACGTATTTGACCGCGTTCGATACGCGCGCGCTGTTGTCGTTGTTGTCGACGTCGCCCGGCGTTGCGAAGGCGGAGCCGAAGAAGTTGTCGGCGGTGACGCCTTGCACCATGTCCGTGATCGGATCGTACTGGCGGCCGGCCGTCACCGTGCCCCATGTCGCGCCCGTCAGCCCGACGAACGACTGGCGGCCGAACTCGCGCGAGCCCTGACCGAGTTTGCCGGTGCCGACGTCGAAGCCATTTTCCAACGTGAAGATCGCCTTCAGGCCGCCGCCCAGATCTTCCTGGCCCTTCAGGCCCCAGCGGTCGCCGCTCAGATTGCCGTTGAGCATGCCCGCGAGATTGCTGCCCGAGCTGGCGTTATGCACATAGCCGATGCCGGCGTCGATCACGCCGTACAACGTCACGCTGTTCTGTGCATGGGCGGACCCCGCCGCGACCAGCAGTGCGAGAGAGGCGGAAGTCAATGCTGTCTTTTTCATCCTTGTTCCTTTATTCACGTTTCAGAAAGACATTGCGGACGCGCAGCATACCTTGATTAATTAAAAAATCAATAAAAGCGTTTGGAAATTGCAACACGATTAGTATCGCCAATTGATTACAAATAATTAAGGGCTATGTGCGAACACATAGCCCCGAGCCCGGCGCAACGACTTTCCCTGCGTGGAGACGTGGAGAAAGAACCGAACGGGATGCATTTAGCCAGCGCGATTGCGTGAAGTCAAGCGGCGGTCGATTGAGTTTCCTTTCCTCATCTTTTCACGCTCTCTTTATCTCGGCTTTATATTTCATTTTATTAACTCGCCTTTCCATTTCTAATTATTAAAGCGGGGCGATCGAATCAAGCGAATCCCGTTTCAGTGACACCCTATTGCACAACCCTGGTCCGCGCACCGCGTCCGTTGGCATGCACTGGCTTTTTCTCGCGAATGCTGGCTCTCCCACATACTGGCGGTGCGGAGCTTGTCATGCTGACGACTCAGGCGCGCGCGCGAAAAGGAGGTCGCCATGTCGGTCTATGTGGATGAAGGATTCCGGCCCTGTGTCACGGAGCGCGCAACGGTCGCGTTCAGGGTCTGCTGGGACGACCGGGCGCAGGTTTTCGAAGTCAGCGCGGACGCGCTCATCGCTTATTGCGGCGCGGCAAGCGCGCGCAAGAAAGACTTGCTGCTCGCCTTCGAGGGCGCGCAAAGCGAGATCCTCACAGTGGCCGCACGCAAGTGGACGTTCCGGCCGACAGAGCCAGTGCCACTAGGCGTCGACGAATTCCGTATGATCATGCATTAGTCCACCCATTCGCCATGCAAGCACTGCGCCATGACCTGGATCGCCGCCCTGCCGATGTACAACGTCACGCCCTCGCTGGAAAACGAGTGGCGCGGGTGGCTTGCGGACGTGCTGCGCATGGTCAAGCCGGCGTGCCGTATCGTCGATCCCGATGAAGAATTGCACGGCTTCTGGCGGCGGCCCAATCTGCTGATTTCACAAACCTGCGGTTATCCGTTGATGCACGGTCTGCGCGAGCAGGTGCAACTCGTCGCGACGCCGCGTTTCGACGCGCCCGGTTGCGAAGGCGCGCATTACTCGAGCGTCATCGTCACGCGCGCCGACGCGCCGTTCGATACGCTCGCCTCGTGCCGCGGCGCGCGCGTTGCCTACAATCAGGACGATTCGAATAGCGGCATGAACGCGCTGCGTCATGCAGTGGCGCCGCACTCGCAGGAAGGCGCGTTTTTCCGCGCCGCGCTGCGCACCGGCTCGCATGTCGGCTCGTTGCGGGCCGTTGCGGACAATCACGCGGACGTCGCCGCGATAGATTGCGTGACCTTCGCTTTCGTCTGCGATGAAATGCCGGAACTGGCGCGGCAGGTTCGACGCATCGGCATGACAGCGGCGTCGCCGGGTCTGCCGTTGATTGCGTCCGACACCGTGCCGGCCGCGACTGTTGAAGCACTGCGCGACGCACTGAACGAAGCGCTGGCATTGCATCCCGAACGCGCAAAACGCCTGCGTTTGCAGGGGTTTTCCGCGTTGCCGCTCGAGGACTACGAGCGCATCGCGCAGCTTGAGAGCGAGGCGCGCGCGGTGGGGTATACGCGGCTTGGCTGATACGGCGCCGATTGGCTCAGCCTGTCGGCGCGCTTAATCGTGCGCCTATTCCCGCGTTACTGCACGTCCAGCACCAGAAGCTGCGCGCCGTCGGCAACCTGATCGCCCACCGCATACAGCACTTCCGACACAACGCCGGCCGCCGGCGCGCCGATGGTGTGCTCCATCTTCATCGCTTCCATCACGATGAGCGGCGTGCCCTTCTCCACCACCGTCCCCGGCTCGACGAGCACCGCGATCACCTTGCCCGGCATCGGCACGGTCAGGCGGCCTTCGCCGTGTTCAGCATCCGCGGCGTGCGCGAGCAGGTTCTGCCACTCGAACGCCAGTGCGTGACCGAGGCAGAACACATGAAACGTATCGCCGTCGATAAACACGCGCCCCGTGGCCCGCGCGTCGCCGATGGTCGCACGATACTCATGCAAGCCCGAACCGCTCGACCACGTGAAGCCTTCGCGCAGACCGTCGTGTTCGAGCGTTTGCGTGCCGCCGTCGCGCGCGAACGTGACCGTGAACGCATTGTCGTCTTCGACACTGCGCCAGCCTAGCGTCTGCGCGTAGCCGCCATTCAGACGCCAGTGCGACAGCGCATCCCAGGGCGACGCGCCATGCGCGGTGCCGCCTTCGCGCGTGAGCAACGCGCCGCATGCGAGCGCGAGTGCTTCCTTGAAAGGCTTTTTCACGGGCGCGAACAGGGCCTCGTGATGCCGTTCGATCAGACCGGTGTCCAGATCGCCGCTCGCAAACGGCTCGCTTTCGACAATGCGCTGCAGAAACTCCACATTCGTATGCGGCCCGACCACTTCGCATGCGTGCAGTGCACGGCTCATTCGCGCGAGTGCTTCTTCTCGCGTCGCGCCGTGCACGATCAGCTTTGCGATCATCGGATCATAGAACGGCGTGATCGTGTCGCCCTCGCGCACGCCGCTGTCGATACGCACCGGCGCTTTACGGCCCGGCTCGCCGAGGCCGGCCGCGTCGATCGCGAATTCCACGCCTTCAGGCATGCGCAAATGCTTGAGCGTGCCGGTGGACGGCAAGAAGCCGCGCGCCGGATGCTCGGCATAGATGCGCGCCTCGATCGCATGGCCGTCGATCTTGAGTTGATCTTGCGTCAGCGGCAACGGCTCGCCTGCGGCCACGCGCAGTTGCCATTCCACCAGGTCCTGGCCCGTCACCATCTCCGTGACCGGATGCTCGACTTGCAGACGCGTGTTCATTTCCATGAAATAGAACTCGCCGGTAGCCGTCATGATGAACTCGACCGTGCCCGCGCCGACATAGCTCACCGCGCGCGCGGCAGCGACCGCGGCCTCGCCCATTTCACGCTTGATTTCCGCGGACAATCCCGGCGCGGGCGCCTCTTCCAGCACCTTCTGATGACGACGCTGCACCGAGCAGTCGCGATCGAACAGATACACCGCGCCGCCGTGACGATCCGCGAAAACCTGCACTTCGACGTGGCGCGGCCGCGTCAGATACTTTTCGATCAGCACGCGATCGTTGCCGAAGCTGCTCGCAGCCTCCCGCTTGCACGAAGCGAGCGCCGCCACGAAATCCTCGCTGCGCTCGACCACGCGCATGCCCTTGCCGCCGCCGCCCGCGCTGGCCTTCAGCAGAACCGGATAGCCGATCGAATCCGCCTCGCGATGCAATAGTTCGGGGTTCTGATCATCGCCGTGATAGCCGGGCACGAGCGGCACCGCGGCCGCATGCATCAGCGCCTTGGCGGCGGCTTTCGAACCCATCGCCGCAATCGCTTCGACCGGCGGTCCGATGAATACGATGCCCGCCGCTTCGCATGCGTGCGCGAAGTCTTCGTTCTCCGACAGAAAACCGTAGCCCGGATGCACCGCCTGGGCGCCCGTCGCGCGTGCCGCTTCGATAATGCGCTCGATGCGCAGATAGCTTTCCGCCGCGCTCGCGCCGCCGATATGCACGGCTTCGTCGCACGCGCTCACGTGTTTGGCATCGGCGTCCGCATCCGAATAGACGGCCACGCTGGCGATGCCGAGCCGCTTGCAGGTCGCCGCGACGCGGCACGCAATCTCGCCCCGGTTGGCGATCAGGATCTTGTTGAACATGTGTTGTCTCGGTCTCGGGATATTCTTCTGGTGAACGCCTCAAGGCGCCGCGCAATGTCGGTGAGCCGCACGTCAGTCGCGCCAGGCGGGCGTACGCTTTTCGAGGAACGACGCGACGCCTTCGCGGCCTTCCGCACCGGCTCGCGTGCGAGCGATGCGCGCCGCCGTGTCTTCGATCAATGCATCGTTCAGCTCGCGGCCGGCCATGTCCTGCACGAGTTGCTTGCAGGCGCGCACCGC
Source organism: Paraburkholderia sp. RL17-368-BIF-A (assembly GCF_046054045.1). Taxonomy (NCBI): domain Bacteria; kingdom Pseudomonadati; phylum Pseudomonadota; class Betaproteobacteria; order Burkholderiales; family Burkholderiaceae; genus Paraburkholderia; species Paraburkholderia sp. RL17-368-BIF-A. The sequence continues at coordinate 68,883 of NZ_JARESN010000002.1, read as the reverse complement.
TTCTGGACCGTTGGCGCAGAGCGTTTGCGCGATCTGCTGCACGGTGGCGTCGAGTTGCTCCTCGCTGACCGCTTCGCTCACGAGCCCGAGCCGCAACGCGGTCGCGCAGTCGAACTGCTCGGCCGTGATGAAGTAGCGCCGCGACGCCTGCTCGCCCAACGCGCGTATCACGTACGGCGCGATGGTCGCCGGAATCAGGCCGAGACGCGCCTCAGAAAGACAGAAGCGCGCGCTTTCCACCGCGACCACGATGTCGCACGCGGACAGCAAGCCCATGCCGCCCGCGTACGCGTCGCCGTTCACGCGCGCGATCACCGGCTTGTTGCAGCGATAGATGGACGACAGCATGTTGGCGAGCAACATCGCGTCGGCGCGGTTCTCGTCGTGCGAGTAGCCGGCCATCTTCTTCATCCAGTTCAGATCGGCGCCCGCGCAGAACGCCTTGCCGTTCGCGGCGAGCACGACTGCGCGCACATCGTCGCGTGTGTTCAGCGCCGTGAAGGCCGACGTGATGTCGGCGATCATCGTTTCGTTGAACGCATTGCGCACGTCAGGACGATTCAGCGTGACGGTCGCGACGTGTCCGGCGATCTCGACATTCAGCGTTTCATAGTGCATCGTGGCGGCTCCCATGCGTCGCGCTCTGTCACATCCGGAACACGCCGAAGCGTGTGTCTTCGATCGGCGCATTCATCGCCGCCGACAAACCGAGGCCGAGCACGTCGCGCGTTTGCGCCGGGTCGATCACGCCGTCGTCCCACAGGCGCGCGCTGGCATAGTACGGGTGCCCCTGATGCTCGTACTGCTCGCGAATCGGCTGTTTGAAGGCTTCTTCTTCGTCGGCGCTCCATGAACCGCCGCGGCTTTCGATGCCGTCGCGCCTGACCGTGGCAAGCACCGACGCGGCCTGTTCGCCGCCCATCACCGAAATGCGCGCGTTCGGCCACATCCACAGGAAGCGCGGCGAATACGCGCGTCCGCACATGCCGTAATTGCCCGCGCCGAACGATCCGCCGATGATCACCGTGAACTTCGGCACCTTCGCCGTGGCAACGGCCGTCACCATCTTCGCGCCGTTACGCGCGATGCCTTCGTTCTCGTACTTGCGGCCCACCATGAAACCCGTGATGTTCTGCAGAAACACGAGCGGAATCTTGCGCTGGCAGCATAGTTCGATGAAGTGCGCGCCCTTGAGCGCGGACTCCGAAAACAGAATGCCGTTGTTTGCAATGATGCCGACCGGATGCCCCCAGACATGCGCGAAGCCGCACACAAGCGTCGTGCCGTAGCGCGCCTTGAATTCGTCGAATGCCGAGTCGTCGACGATGCGCGCGATCACCTCGCGAATGTCGAACGGCTTGCGCGTGTCGACGGGAATCACGCCGTACATGCTCTTCACGTCGTAGCGCGGCGGCTTCGGTTCCTGCAACGCGACCGGCACATGCTTCGTACGATTCAGATTGCCGACGATGCTGCGCGCAATCGCGAGTGCATGCGCGTCGTTCTGCGCGAGATGATCGACCACGCCGGAAAGACGCGTATGCACGTCGCCGCCGCCGAGGTCTTCGGCGCTCACCACTTCGCCGGTTGCCGCCTTCACGAGCGGCGGACCGCCGAGAAAAATCGTGCCCTGGTTCTTCACGATGATCGACTCGTCGCTCATGGCCGGCACATAGGCGCCGCCCGCGGTGCACGAGCCCATCACCACGGCGATCTGCGGAATGCCCGCTGCGGACAGATTCGCCTGGTTGTAGAAGATGCGGCCAAAGTGGTCGCGGTCGGGAAACACGTCGTCCTGATTCGGCAGATTCGCGCCGCCCGAGTCGACCAGATACACGCACGGCAAGCGGTTTTCCGCGGCGATTTCCTGCGCGCGCACGTGCTTCTTCACGGTGACCGGATAGTAGGTGCCGCCCTTGACCGTCGCATCGTTGCAGACGATCACGCACTCGTGGCCCGCAATTCGCCCAATGCCGGTGATGACGCCCGCGCCCGGCGCGTCGTCGTTATACATGCCGTAAGCCGCGAGTTGCGAGAACTCGAGAAACGGCGTGCCCGGATCGAGCAGCTTTTCGATGCGCTCGCGCGGCAGCAGTTTGCCGCGGCCCGTGTGCTTTTCGCGCGCGGCCTGGCCGCCGCCCAGCGCGAGTTTCTCGACCTTCGCGCGAAGATCGTCGACCAGCGCCTCGAGCGCGGCCGCGTTGGCGCGAAAGTCGTCGGAGCGCGGATTCAGCTTGGATTCGATGATCGGCATCGCGTCGTTCTCCTCGTTGGCCCGGCTTACATCGTTTCCGCAAACAGCTCGCGGCCGATCAGCATGCGACGGATCTCGCTCGTGCCCGCGCCGATTTCATAGAGCTTCGCATCGCGCCACAGACGTCCAACCGGATACTCGTTGATATAGCCATTGCCGCCGAGAATCTGGATCGCTTCGCCGGCCATCCACGTGGCTTTTTCGGCCGTGTAGAGAATCACGCCCGCGCAGTCCTTGCGAACCTGGCGCACGTGCTCCGTGCCGAGCGTATCGAGTTGACGGCCGACCGCGTACAGATACGCGCGGCACGCCTGCAACGTGGTGTAGAGATCGGCGACCTTGCCCTGAATCAACTGGAATTCGCCGATCGACTGGCCGAACTGTTTGCGGTCGTGGATATACGGCACGACCGCGTCCATCACCGCGACCATGATGCCGGTCGGGCCGCCCGCAAGCACGGCGCGCTCGTAATCGAGGCCGCTCATCAGCACCTTCACGCCGCCGTTCAGTTGACCCAGAATGTTTTCTTCGGGCACTTCGACGTCCTGAAACACGAGTTCGCCCGTATGCGAGCCGCGCATGCCGAGCTTGTCGAGCTTCTGCGCAACCGAAAAACCCTTCATGCCTTTTTCGACGATAAACGCGGTAATGCCGCGCGAATTCGCTTCGACGTCGGTCTTTGCATACACAACCAACGTGTCGCAATCGGGGCCGTTGGTGATCCACATCTTCGTGCCGTTCAGCACGTAGTGGTCGCCTTTCTTGTCGGCGCGCATCTTCATGCTCACGACGTCCGAGCCCGCATTCGGCTCGCTCATCGCGAGCGCGCCGACATGCTCGCCGGAGACGAGCTTCGGCAAGTACTTCTGCTTTTGCGCGTCGGTGCCGTTGCGATGAATCTGGTTCACGCACAGATTCGAATGCGCGCCGTATGAAAGACCGACCGACGCCGACGCGCGCGAGATCTCTTCCATCGCGACCATATGCGCGGTGTAGCCCATGTTCGCGCCGCCGTATTCCTCGGAGACCGTCATGCCGAGCACACCGAGATCGCCGAATTTGCGCCACAGGTCCATCGGAAACTGATCCGTGCGATCGATCTCGCCGGCACGCGGCGCGATTTCTTTCGCAGCGAACCCGGCAATGCTGTCGCGCAGCATTTCGATTTCTTCGCCGAGTGGGAATTGCAAACCGGGCAGGTTGCTCATTGCTGTGTCTCCAGAGTTCATTGGCGACCGGCTGGCTTTGCCGGCGAATTCGTGTGTGGCCACGTCTGCGGCCGTATGCGGAATCGCATCTTCCGATCTTTAAGGCGCGACGTTCAACGCGCATTTCACGCCAGATTTACGTAAGCGTCAATAGGTATTTTTGAGTGTCACTCAGAAAACAGGTTGACCCGGTTCATTGGCTTGCCGCTTGTGATAGCATCGAATCGACCGGGTTTTCCATACGAAGCTCGCCGATAAATTTGACCTCGACTCATATGACGGTTGCTATCAAGCCCGAACTGCCCGCGTCGCGCCGCCAGCCGGCCGGGCGCAAGTCGCAGCAGCGCGTGAAGGAAATTCTTCAGGCGGGCCGCGACGTGTTCTCCGAAAAGGGCTATGAACGCGCGACAACCGCGGAGATCGCTCAGCGGCTTGGCGTTTCGGAGGCCACCGTGTTCAGCTATTTCCGCGGCAAGCGCGAGTTGTGCGCGCGGGTGATCGGCGACTGGTACGACGAAATCATCGGCGCAATCGAATCCGGACTGCCGCGCGACGGCACTGTGCGTCAGCAGTTCGCGTTCATCGTGCGCACGCATTTGCGGCTGATGCTCGTGAACGGCACCGACCTCTGCGCGCTCGTGCTATCGGAAGGCCGCGCGCGGCATCATGAATTGAGCGAAGCGCTGACCGAATTGCAGCGCCGCTACACCGCACCGTTGATGCGCGTCCTGGCGGAAGGCCAGGAAAGCGGCCAGATTCGCGCGGACATGCCGTTGCGTTTATTACGCTCGATGGTGTTCGGCCCGATGGAACACGTGTTGTGGGACGCGACGCTGGCGAAGCGGCATACCGACATCGAAGCCACCGCGGATCAGCTGATCGAAGTCCTGTGGGCCGCGTTGACGCCGCCCGATCCCGCGGTGAATGCATTGCAGCAGTTCCGCGCGGAAGTGGCGGAAGCCAACCGGCGTTTCGACGAAGCCACGCGTGAAACGGCCGCGCGCGCTACGAACCCGGCCAGCGGCGAATAGCGTTTCAGCGCCGCCATCGGCACCGCTGTTGTAGTTCCAGCAATGCAGCGTTTCAACGCATCGACCGTTGATCCGCTTGACAGTGTGCTTATACACACATAGAGTGCTTCCCATGAACCGCCCTATCTCCTACGACGAATGCAACTGCTTCGCGCTGCGCCAGGCGGCACGTCATGTCACGCAAATCTATGAGCGCCATCTCGGCCGCGTGGGCTTGACGGCTGCCCAGTTCACGATTCTCGCCAAGCTCGCGCGCACGCCAAACTTGCCGATATTGGACCTGGCGGACGCCATGGTGATGGAGCGCACCACGCTCCTGCGCGCGATGAAGCCCTTGCAGCGCGACGGACTGGTGGTGGCCGAATCGGCGGAACACGACGGCCGTACGTTTCTGTTCAGCCTGACGGAGCAAGGCGAAGCCATGTTCGATCAGGCCGCCATTGCATGGCGCGCCGCGCAGGACGAATTCGAACAGAAGTTCGGCCGTGCGCGCGCCAAAATTCTTCGTACCGAACTCTTTAGCATCACCGACTAATTGCGACTCGCCTGCTCGTTCGAACAGAGATCGGTTCGCCTTTAAATGTGCATATGCACTAGCTGATAAGGAAACGCGGAAATGCAAGAACTGTTCGACGACGATTGCTTCGCAATCCGCCAGGCCGCGCGCTATGTCTCGCAAATATACGACCGGCACCTCGCTCATGTTGGGCTGACGATTACGCAGTTTTCGCTGCTAGGAAGGCTTAGACGCACTGGCGCGATGACCATGAAGCAAATGGCCGAAGCCATGCGCATGGAACGCACTACCCTCGTTCGCACGGTTCAGCCGCTGCGCCGCAACGGCCTCGTGTCGAGCGACGCACTCGGCGCCGACGCGCGCGCGCTGACCATCACGATCACGCGAGCGGGAGAAGAACGTCTGAAGGCGGGCGGTCAACATTGGCAGGCCGCGCAAGCCGAATTCGAGCATCGTTTCGGCGAACGGCGCGCGGCCGCATTGCGCGGCGAACTGTTTGCCGTCACCCACGATTCCAACTGAAGTCGCGGACACAGCGACATGCGGCTCACGCAATCGTCGGGCCGCTTTTTTTCAACGTAAAGAGTGCATACACACAGGCCGACAACATGTCCACTACTCCATCGACTATCGCCCCGCCGAGCGCGGCGCAGACCGCGAGACCGGCACGGCGCATTCCGTGGATGCTGCTCGCGATCATCACCGTGCTTGCCGTGCTCGCGCTTGCGGTCTCGTACTGGTTCTTCGTCGGCCGCTTCTACGAGACAACGGACGATGCTTACGTGGGTGGCGACGTCACCGTGATGGCGCCGAAGGTCAACGGCTTCGTGACGAACGTGCTCGTGCGTGACAATCAGTTTGTCCACGCGAACGACGTGCTGATCCAGCTCGATGCACGCGATTACGACGCGCGGCTCGCGCAAGCCAGAGCGGAAGTGCGGAGCGCGCAAGCCGCAGTGATCGAACTGCAGGCGAAGAAATCGTTGCAGCTCGCCACCATCAACCAGCAGGCCGCCGAAGCGCGCGCGTCCGGCGCCGAATTGACGCGCAGCGCCGCGGATCAAACGCGCTACCGCGAACTCGTGAAGGACGATGCGGTGTCGAATCAGGTCGTCGAGCGCGCGGATGCCGATCTCGTCAAGGCACGCGCGGCGGTCGATCGCAGCGCGGCCGCGTTGACCGCGGCGCAACGCCAGATTGCCGTGCTCGATGCGCAGATCGGCGACGCCGAGGCGCGCATCGCGACAGCGCAAGCCGCCGAGCGCGTGGCGGCGTTGAACGTGGAGTACACGACCATTCGTGCGCCGATCGACGGCTATATCGGCAATCGCACCGCGCGTGTCGGCGTGCTGGCGAGCGCGGGTGTGCCGCTCTTGACCGTGGTGCCGTCGGGCGGATTGTGGATCGACGCGAACTTCAAGGAAGACCAGTTGAAGAAGATGCGCGTGGGCGACAGCGTCGACGTCGATCTCGACGCCTTCAGCACGCCCATCCACGGCGTGGTGGAAAGTCTGGCGCCGGCTACCGGCGCGACCTTCAGCGTGCTGCCCGCGGAAAACGCCACCGGCAACTTCACGAAGATCGTGCAGCGCGTGCCGGTGCGGGTGCATCTTACTGTGCCGAAGAACATGGAGGGCGCGTTGCGTCCGGGCCTGTCGGCCACGGTGAAAGTGCATGTCGATAGCGGCAAGACGCCGGCGCGCGGCTGAGCCCATCATGACGCAAGCTCTCGCCAACTCCGCCGGCCCTGCCACCCCCGCCACGCCCGCCGCCCCCGCCAATCCCGCCGACCTGCCGACGCGAATCAAAGTCCTCGCCTTCACGCTGATGTGCGTCGGCTTTTTCATGGCAACGCTCGACATCCAGATCGTTGCGTCGTCGCTGAAGGACATCGGCGGCGGCTTGTCCGCGAGTCAGGACGAACTCTCGTGGGTGCAGACGTCGTATCTGATCGCCGAAATCGTGGTGATTCCCATGTCCGGCTGGCTGACGCGTGTGTTTTCCACGCGCTGGGTGTTCGCGTTTTCCGCGCTCGGCTTCACCATTGCGAGCATGTTGTGCGGCCTCGCGTGGGACATCAACTCGATGATCCTGTTTCGCGGCCTGCAAGGCGCGCTCGGCGCCGCGATGATTCCGACCGTGTTCACCACGGCGTTCGTGCTGTTTCCCGGCAAGCAGCGGCTGATTGCATCGACCACGATCAGCGCGCTCGCCACGCTCGCGCCGACCATCGGCCCAGTGATCGGCGGCTGGATTACGTCGCAATGGTCGTGGCACTGGCTGTTCTATCTGAACCTGGTGCCGGGTGTCGCCGTCGCGCTGCTGGTGCCGAAATATGTGCACTTCGACAACGCCGACCTGTCGCTGCTGAAGAAGGGAGATTACTTCGGCATCCTTTTGATGTCAGGCTTTCTGGCGTGCCTCGAATACGTGCTCGAGGAAGGGCCGCGCAAGAACTGGTTCGGCGACGACGTAATCGTGACGTGTACGTGGATCACGGCGATTTGCGGCTTTCTGTTCATCGTGCATGCGTTCACCGCCAAAGAGCCGATCGTCGATCTGCGCGCGTTGGCCATCCGCAACTTCGGCATCGGCAGTCTGCTGTCGTTCATTACCGGCATCGGCATTTTCTGCGCGGTGTTTCTGACGCCCGTGTTCCTGTCGCGTGTGCGTGGTTTCGATTCGCTGCAGATCGGCGTGGCCTTGCTATCGGTCGGCTGTTTTCAGTTGGCCGCGATGGCGGTGTACTCGGTCGTCGCGCGCTTCGTCGACATGCGGATTCTGCTGGTGATCGGTCTCGTGCTGTTCGGCCTCGGCTGTTATCTGTATGTGCCGTTGACCAGTCAATGGGGCTGGCGTGAGTTGCTGATCCCGCAGGCGTTACGCGGCATCGGCCAGCAGTTCTGTATTCCGCCGATTGTGACGATGGCGCTCGGTTCGTTGCCGATGTCGAGGCTTCGTTCCGCTAGCGGCCTCTTTAATCTGATGCGCAACCTCGGCGGCGCGATCGGCATTGCGGTGAGCAGCACGATGCTGAACGACCGCCTGAACCTGCACTACGAGCGGCTCGATGAACATCTGAACGCGGGGCGCCCCGTCGTCCAATCGGTGTTGCAGCAGCAGACCGCGCATTTCGCGGCAGTCGGCGGCAACGCGCTGAACGCGGCCAACGCCGGACTCGCGCAACTGCACGCGCTGCTGATGCGCGAAGCGCTTGTGCTTACGTTCTCCGACACTTTCTTCGCGTTGTCGCTGTGTTTCGTGGTCGGGCTGTTGAGCGTGCTGTTATCGCGGCCGTTCGGTAATGCAGCGCCGCCGCCCGATGCCCATTAAGGAATTCGACATGAAACCGAACTTTGTCAAAGTACTGGCGAGCGCCGCGTTGCTGACGCTCGCGGCGTGCGCGGTGCAACCGGAAAAGCATGCGGATTTGCCGCTCACCGTGAAGACCGTCGCACCTGCCGCGTGGAATGTCGATGCGCCGCAAGACGCCGTGAGCGCCAACGCATGGTGGGCCCAATTCGGCGACCCGGTCATGCATCAACTGGTCGAATCCGCGTTGACCGGCAACCTCGATGTGCAGGCGGCAGTGGAGCGCGTCAGGCAGGCGCAAGACCTGGCGAAGCAGAATCGCGCGGCGCTGCTGCCTGAACTCAACGCGAGCGCCACCGCGTCGAACTCGCGCCAAAACACGCCGCCGCCCCTCGGCTATGTGCGCGAGGCCGGGGTCGGCTTGACGGCGAGCTGGACGCCCGACGTGTTCGGCGGCGAACGTCTCGCCGTGCTGGCCACTCAGGCGCAAGTTTCGGGACGGCAGTCGGCATTGAACGAAGTGCGCCTCGCGCTCGCGGCGAATACCGCCGCAGCCTATATCGATCTGCGCTGGGCGCAAGCGCAGTTGCAGATTCTCAGCGACAACGAGACGATCCGCGCCCGCGCGCTGAAGCTCACGCAACAGCGCCTGCGCTACGGGCTGTCGACGCAACTCGACGTGGCGCGCGCGCAGAATCAGCTTGAGGATTTGCGGGCGCAGATTCCGCGCGTGCAATCGGCGGTGCAGCATCAATTGAGTTTGATCGCGGTGTATTCGGGGCGCACGCCAGAGAGCGTCGATACGCTGGTGCTCGCGAGCGCACGCGAGATTCCGGTGCCCACGCAAAGCGCGCCGCAGACCTTGCCTTCGGAAGCGTTGTTGCAGCGGCCGGACGTACGCACCGCCTACGCGACGGTCGAACAGCGCGCCGCGGAAGTCGGCGTGTCGAAAGCGCAGCGCTATCCGCAGTTCCGCCTCAATCTCGCCGACGGCCTGCTGGCCTCCTCTTACCTCGGCTTGCCGACGCTCACCGACAACCTGTTCAGTGCCGCGTTGAACGCGACGAGTCCGATCTTCAACGCGGGCCGCATCACCGCGAATATCGATGCGAGCGAAAGCCGCATGCGCGAATCGCAGCTCGCATTGCAGCAGACCATGCTGCAAGCGCTGAAGGAGATCGAGGACAACCGCAGCGATCTCGTCAACGGCGCAGTGCAGGTGCAACGCCTTGGCGGTGCGCTGGATGCGTCGAACCAGGCGCTGCGTTTATCGAGCGAACTCTATAAGGGCGGCGCGTCGAGCTTCCTGGATGTGCTCGCCGCGCAGGAGGCGTATCTGCGTGACGCGGAGTCGTTGAACCAGGCCAAACGCGAGCATGCGCTTTCGGCCGTCTCGTTGTATCGGTCGCTTGGCGGCGGCTGGGATGTGCATGACGCAGTCGCGACCGTGTCGGCAAACAACTGATCGGCCGATGCTTTCGCCTACGTAAAGTCATCACGCCGGGAACAAATCATGCTGCACGACGGCTGAGTTCCTGCCGGGCCGGGTGATGAAAAAACTGCTCGAAATCTGCCTCGGCGTCGTGACCGGCGTCGGCGGCTTTCTGGAGATGGGCTCGCTGGCGACAGCCGTACAAGGCGGTGCCGCGTTTCGCTTTCAGCCCGGCTGGGCCATCCTCGTCGGCACCGTGTGCCTCGTCTTTCTCACCGAGATGGCGGGCCGTTTCTCCGCGGTGAGCCGGCATACGATCGCCGACGGCATTCGCGACCGCTTCGGCGTGAAGTTCTTCCTGTTGCCGCTCATCGCGGTCGTCCTCGTCAACGCGCTGGTTATGTCGGCGGAAATCGGCGGCGTCAGCGTCGCGCTCGAGATGGCGACCGGCATCAAGCATCCGTGGTGGGCGTTTCCCGTTGCATTGCTTGCGTGGTGTGTCTTGTGGCGCAGCACATTCGGCGTGATCGAAAAAGGAACCTCGCTGCTCGGCCTCGTCACATTAAGCTTTGTCGCCGCGGCTATTGTGCTCAAGCCCGACTGGCATCAGGTGGCACGCGGTCTCGTGCCCAGCGCGCCGCATCACGATCCCGCGAACTACTGGTTCACGGTGGTCAGCATTCTCGGTGCGTCGATCACGCCTTCGCTGTACCTGTTCTATTCGTCAGGCGCTATCGAGGATCACTGGGACCGCGGCTATCTCGGCGCGAATCGGGCGATTGCCGGTTTGGGCATGGCCTTCGGCGGCGGGATTTCACTGGCTGTTCTGATTGCGGCCGCCGTCGTTTTTCCGGCGCACGGCATCACGCGCGTCGACGATTATCAGCAGTTGCCGCTGACGCTCGTCGCGGTGTTCGGCTTCTGGGGCTTCGTGCTGTTCATCGCGTCGCTCGCTTTCGCGTGCTTCGGCGCGACGCTGGAAATGGCGCTCGAGCAGGCGTACTTCGTCGCGCAAGGTTTCGGCTGGAACTGGGGCAAAAATCGCAAGCCGCGCGACGACCCAGGGTTTAGCCTCGTGTACACCTGCGCGCTCGCAATCAGCGCGATCCCGATTGCCGCGGGCGCCGATCCGCTGAAACTGACGGTATTCTCGATGGCGCTGAGCGCGTTTAGCCTGCCGCTCACGGTCGTTCCGTTTCTCGTGCTGATGAACGACGAGAGTTATGTCGGACGTCATCGCAACGGCGCGTTCTCCAATGCGGTAGTCACGGCGATCGTCGCGCTGAGCTTCGTGCTGGCAATCGTCACGCTGCCGCTGCAGATAGCCGGAGGCACATGATGGATCTCGTGCGAGACATACTCGACAAACAACTGGTGGATCGGCACGGCGCGAAGATGGGCCGCGTCGATGGAATCGTCGTTGAGCTGCGCCACGGCCGGCCGCCCGAGGTGATTGCGCTCGAGACCGGCCCGATAACCATAGGGCGACGCATCGGCAAGAGTGCCGCGGCCTGGGTCACGCGTCTCATGATCCGTATCGGCGGCCCACAGAACGGCGAGCCGTACCGCATTCCATGGAATCGCGTGCGCCGCATCGAGATCGATATCGGCGTGGACGCCGACGTGGCCGATACGCCGCTTGGCAGGCGGCAGAACTGGTTGCGCGAACATATTGTCGGGCGCATTCCGGGGGCTCGGCGATGACACAACTCAACATCGAGCTTGTGCTCGGTCGCGAAGTGCGCTCTCGCGATGGCAAGCGACTCGGACATATAGAAGCAATCCATCTCGCACGCAACGGAGACTCGCTATTCATCAGCGAATTCCACATCGGCCCCGATGCGTTGCTTGAGCGTCTCGCGGTGGGATTATTGCCGCAGTGGCTGCGTGAAGTGGTCCATCGCAGGAATCAGTCGCGCCGCCATCGGCTTGCGTGGGACCAGATGGACCTTAGTGATCCGCGACATCCGCGGCTGATTTGCGACGAAGCTCAACTCAGGAAGCACGCGCACACAGATGACGGCCGGGCGTGAAGCCGTGTTGCGTTGAAGTGTCCGAAGGAACGTCACGTCAACTCGACGAGGCATCGAACGGCGCAAGTCAGTCGACCAGTTGCGGGTCGTCAATCGCTCCCGTCAGCAACTGAAGAAACGCCTGCATCGCGACCGGCAACGATCGGCCTGCCATCGTCTGAATCTGAAGCGTGCGTTGATGCAATGCAGGGTTGCGAATCGGCAGCGCGGCGAGGCCGTCCGCGGCGAGCCGGCTGCGTACCGTCAGCAGCCCGGTCAACGTCACCGCATCCGTTTGGCGCACGAAGCTTTGCAGCGCCGGGTGATAGTTGCTCACGAACACGGGATCGAACACGAGCCCTTCGAGGCTGCATGCAATGTCGAATAGCTGACGGATCGTCACGCCCGTATTGTTGATCGCGAACGGCCACTGCAGAAGATCCGCGAGCGTCACCGAGTCGTGCTTGCAAAGAGGATGATCGCGCCGCAGAAGCGCAAAGATCGGCGCGCGCTGCGAGTACACCACGTTGATGTCCTTCTCGGGCGCGATGCTGAAGCACACGGCGATGTCGGCGGTGCCTTCGCGCACACGCTGCGTCGCGGCCGACGGCGCCGCCACGTCGAGCTGGAAATGCGTCGCGGGATGCGTCTTCAGAAAGCGCGCGAACACCTGCGGCAAGAAATGCGGCGCGACGCCTTCGGAACTGGCGACGCGAATCGTCGCGCGTCCGCCGTTGGTCAGCCCGCGAATTTCTTCGGTCACGCGCTCGGCGTCGAGCAGGCTGCGCTGCGCGTGTTCGGCCAGCAAACGCCCGGCATCGCTCAATACCATGCCGCGCGGACGCCGCTCGAAAAGCGCCGCGCCCACCTCTTCCTCAAGCTTCGCGATCTGCCGGCTCAGCGCGGACACGGCCACATACAGCCGCGTCGATGCCTGGCTGAGCGAACCGCTGCGAGCCACCTCCAGAAAATAACGCAGTGCGGTGTTGTCCATATCGGTCGAGCTGCCCTTTGCCGTTTCGGCAACGATCGGTGCCAAATATTGTAATTGTCCACAAATATCGTCCACGCCAGGATTGCAGATAACGCCTTATCAACCGTTAGCGCCGCGGCGCGCCATTGCGCCATTGGAGAACCATGTTGACACGCGACACCGCAATCCACGAGGCCACGGATCAGTACGACTCCGGCCGTTTTCTCGACGACCTGCAGCGCCGCGTCGCGCTTCGCACGGAAAGCCAGGAAGCCGACAGCGGCGCGCGCCTGCACGCTTATCTGCGCGACGAAATCACGCCGACGCTGACGCAAATGGGCTTCACCTGCCGCATCGTCGACAATCCCGCTGCGGGCGCCGGGCCGTTTCTGGTGGGGCACCGCCACGAGGGCGACGGCTTGCCGACCGTGCTGACCTACGGCCACGGCGACGTGGTGCGCGGCTACGACGCGCAGTGGCGCGAGGGCCTGGGACCGTGGCGCGTGACGATCGAAGGCGAACGCTGGTACGGCCGCGGCACCGCTGACAACAAGGGCCAGCACAGCATCAACCTGGCGGCGCTGCAAGCGGTGCTCCGCGCGCGCGGCGGCAAGCCCGGCTTCAATCTGAAAGTGCTGTTCGAAACCGGCGAGGAAGTGGGTTCGCCGGGACTGCACGCGGTTTGCGCGCAGTTGCGCGACGAACTGGCCGCCGACGTGCTGATCGCCTCGGACGGCCCTCGCCTCGCCGCACAACGTCCGACGATTTTCCTCGGCTCGCGCGGCCTCGTGAACTTCCGCCTCGACGTGAAGCTGCGCGACGGCGGCCATCATTCGGGCAACTGGGGCGGCTTGCTGCGCAATCCCGCGGTCGTGCTCTCGAACGCGATTGCGTCGATGGTCGACGCGAACGGCCGCATCCTCGTTGAAGGCTTGCGCCCGCCGCCCGTGCCCGACGCGGTTCGCCAGGCGCTCGCCGACATCGCTGTAGGCGGCAATCCGGGCGAGCCGGAAGTCGATGCCGACTACGGCGAGCCTGGCCTCACGCCGACTGAGCGCGTGTTCGGCTGGAACAATCTCGAGGTGCTCGCATTCCGTACGGGTAATCCCGAGAAGCCGGTCAATGCGATTCCGCCGCACGCGTTCGCATACATGCAGATCCGCTTCGTGGTCGGCACCGATTGGGAAAACCTCGAACAAATCCTGCGGCGGCATCTCGACGAGAACGGCTTCAGCATGGTGGATATCGATGTCGAACGCGGCATGCCCGCAACGCGCGTCGATCCTCTCGATCCGTGGGTGCAGTGGGCGTTGCGCTCGCTGCGGCAAACGACCGGCGTCGAGCCCGTGCTGCTGCCGAATCTCGGCGGCACCTTGCCCAACGACGCGTTCGCCGACGTACTCGGCATGCCCACGCTGTGGATTCCGCATTCGTATCCGGGCTGCTCGCAACATGCGCCCGACGAGCATCTGCTCGGTCCGGTGGTGCGCGAAGGACTCGGCATGATGGCCGGCCTTTTCTGGGACCTCGGCGCGCGGGATGCCGACGCGCCTCATCGCGCGAAAGCCGGTGCATCGCAACTTCCACGAAACGTTGCACAAGGACAACCGTCATGAGCACCGATACCGCCACCGCAGCCGGCACGATCGCGGCGCCTGCATCGAACGCGCACCTGTCGCGTCTGATTCTCGCGACGTCCATCGGCAACGCGCTCGAGTTTTACGACCTCGTCGTGTACGGCTATTTCGCCACGGTTCTATCGCGCCTGTTCTTTCCGGCTCACGACAAAACCGTGTCGCTTCTGCTGACGCTCGGCACCTTCGCGCTGTCGTATCTGGCGCGGCCTGTCGGCGCGCTCGTGCTCGGCTCGTTCAGCGACCGCAAGGGCCGCAAGGCATCGCTGACGCTCTCCATCGCGTTGATGACGCTCGGCACCGGGCTCGTCGCGCTGATGCCGCCGTATGCGGCGATCGGCGTGCTCGCGCCGATCGGCATCTTCGCGTCACGGCTTCTGCAAGGCTTTTCGGCCGGCGGCGAGTTCGGCAGTTCGACGGCGTTTCTGATCGAGCATGCGCCTCAGCGCAAAGGCTTCATGGCAAGCTGGCAGTTCTCAAGCCAGGGCGCAAGCACGCTGCTCGCGTCCGCGTTCGGCGCCGTGCTGACAAGTACGCTGACACAGGATCAACTCGAAGGCTGGGGTTGGCGCATTCCGTTTTTATTCGGGATGCTAATCGGTCCGGTCGGGCTTTATATCCGTCGACGCATCGACGAAACGCCCGAATTCGAGCGCGCCGAAAAAGCCGCCTCGCCCGTGCGTGAACTGCTGGCCACGCAGAAGTCGCGCGTGCTCGTGTCGATCGGCGCGCTCGTGCTGACCACCACGGCCAACTACATGCTGCTTTACATGCCGACGTATGCGTCGCGTCAACTGGGCCTCGCGCCGTGGGCGGGTTTCGTCGCGACCTTGCTGGCCGGCTTCATCATGATGGTGCTCACGCCGATAGTCGGTCACTGGTCCGACAAAGTGGGCCGCACGCGCATCATGCTCGGCGCCGGCGTGCTGTTCCTCGTCACCGTCTATCCGGCCTTCATGCTGATGAACGCGCATCCGTCGCTCGTGACGCTGCTCGCCGCCGTCGTATGGGTCGCGCTGCTCAAGGCGACTTACTTCGCGCCGATTCCCGCGCTGATGTCGGAGCTGTTCCCGACCCGCACGCGCACGACCGGCATGGCGCTCGGCTACAACATCGGCACTACCGTGTTCGGCGGCTTCACGCCGCTCGCCGTGGCGGCGCTGATCGCGGCAACCGGCAACAATCTCGCGCCGGGTCTTTATCTGATGCTCGCGGCTGTCATCAGCCTCGGCACACTCGTCTGGGCGCGTGCGCGGCTGAACGCGCGCTGATCGTCCAATCACGCTGAACCCGTTAATAGCAGGAAATCTGGAATGCAAGAAGATTTGCAACGAGCCGTGCAGTTTGCAGTTGAACATGAGTCGCTGTGGGATCGTCACGTCGACGGTGCGTGGGGTGTGCATGTGAACGATCCGCCGCCGTGGAATCGCTTGCTCGGACCCGTGCACGATCGCGGGCCGGTGTCGGGCGCGATCGCCGTCGACGGCCGCGTGCTGACCACCTGGGGCGAACCCGATCGCGCGGACCTGACCTTCAGCGTCGCGAAGATGTACCTCGCGTTGCTCGCAGGCGTCGCGCACGATCGCGGCTTGCTGCCCGATGTGGACGAGCCCGTGCGTCTGCGCGTGCCCAACATCGGTTTCGACGACGAGCACAACGCAGCCGTCACATGGGCGCATTTGCTTCAACAAACCAGCGAGTGGCAAGGCACCTATTTCGGTTTGTCCGACCAGGCCGATCACTATCGCGCCGTTAACTTCGCCGCGCCGCCGAATGGCAAGAAGGGCGACTTGCGTCCGTTGCAGCGTCCCGGCACGTACTGGGAATACAACGATGTGCGGATCAACCAGTTGTCGCTTGCGCTGCTTCATCTGTTTCGTCGACCGTTGCCCGAGGTCTTTCGCGAAGCCATCATGCGCCCTGCCGGCGCAAGCGAAAACTGGCAATGGGTCGGCTATGACAACGCATGGGTCGAGATAGACGGACGGCGCATGCAATCGGTGCCGGGCGGCACGCATTGGGGCGGCGGCATGTCGGTGAGCGCGAACGATCAGCTCAAGGTCGCGCAGATGCTGCTCGACGAAGGTGTGGCGAACGGCCGCCGTGTTCTGTCGCAAGAATGGATCGCGCGCATGCGCACGCCTTGCGCGATCGCGCCGTTCTACGGCTATCTCGTGTGGCTCAATACGGACCGGAACGTGTTTCCGAGCGTGCCGGCATCGAGCTATTTCGGCGTCGGCGCGGGCAGTTCTTTTACGTGGATCGAACCCGAGCGACGCATGACCGTTGTGGTCCGCTGGTTGAATCCGGCCGCCGCCAACGAGTTCTTTGGACTGGTGCTCGATGCGGTCGATGCCGTCCACAGCGCGTGACATGTTCCGCCGCGAATCGCGAAGTCGAAGTGCGCAGAGGCCGGCGCAGTGCCGGCCATCTGTCGTCTAGAACGCGCTCTTGATGACGCCCCCATCGGCGCGCAACGAAGCGCCGGTCGTGGCCGACGCAAGCGGACTGGCGATATACGCGACGAGGGACGCGATTTCCTGCGGCGAACCGAATCGCTTGATGAGCGATGTGGGACGCACCTTCTCGAAGAACTCTTTCTCGAATGCTTCGAACGATTTGCCGTCGGCCTTCGCGAGCGTCTCCACGAATTCGCCCACGCCGCGCGACTTGGTCGGCCCCGGCAGCACGCTATTGACCGTAATGCCGGTGCCCGCGACGGCTTCGGCCAGCCCGCGCGAGACCGCGAGCTGCGCGGTTTTCGTTACGCCGTAGTGGATCATTTCGGCGGGAATCTGCACGCCGCTTTCGCTCGAAATGAAAATAATGCGCCCCCAGTTCGCCTGCTTCATCGCGGGCAGATACAGGCGGGCAAGGCGTACGCCGCTCAGCACGTTGACGTCGAAGAAACGTTGCCAGTCCGCGTCGGGAATCTCTTCAAACGGCTTCGGCTCGAAGATGCCCAGGTTATTGACCAGAATTTCGACAGCGGGATAGCGGCGCGCGAGTTCGTCGGCTGCGGCGGCCGTGCTGAGGTCGCCAGCGAATCCGACCACGTCGCCGCCGGTGTCCGCTTTCAGTTGAGCGACCACTTCATCCACCGACGACTGCGAGCGGCCATTGACGATCACACGAGCGCCTTCCTGCGCCAATGTGCTGGCGATAGCGAGGCCGATGCCGGCCGTGCTTCCGCTAACCAGCGCGAGTTTGCCTTTCAGGTTCAGGTCCATCAGCAATTTTCCTTTTCCGTGGATGAAATAGAAATGACGGCATCCGGTGTTGAACAACCGGATGCCGTCATGCTGATATTGACATACTCGCTATCTATCCGCGCTCGCCTCCACTAACTCAATGCGCGTTCGAACCAACCGGCGCTTCGCTCGCAGACGCTGGTTCCGCGGCCGGATGCCCGGCCGGCCGCAAGTCTTCGATCTCGTCGATGTTCTCCCGATTCAGCACCACACGCGCCCTGTCCATATCGAGCTGCCCTTCCCAACGCGCGACCACGACAGTAGCAACGCCATTGCCGATCAGGTTCGTAACCGCACGCGCCTCGTTGAGAAAGCGGTCGACACCGAGCAGTAATACGAGCCCTTCGACGGGAATCTTGTGCATCGACGCAAGCGTAGCCGCCAACGCAACGAATCCCGCTCCGGCGACGCCCGCCGATCCTTTTGACGTCAGCAAAAGCACGGCGAGTACGAGCAACTGGTCCCAGATCGACAGATGAATGTTCATGGCCTGCGCGATGAACAACGCCGCCATCGTCAGGTAAATCGCAGTGCCATCCGCATTGAACGTGTAGCCGGTCGGCAGCACCATGCCGACTACCGGACGCGAGCATCCCATCTTCTCCATCTTGATGAGCATTTGCGGCAATACGGCTTCCGTCGACGCCGTGCCAAGCGTAATCAGGATTTCGTCCTTGATATAGCGAAGGAACTTCCAGAGCGAAAGTCCGCACAGCCGCATCACGAAGCCAAGCACGACGACGACAAAGAAAATCGACGTCAGATACAGGCAAAGCATCAGTTCGCCGAACGACGCCAGCGTGCCGATACCGTACTTCGCGATCGTGAACGCCATGCCGCCGAACGCACCGATCGGTGCAACGTACATGACGATCCGCACCACCCCGAACATGCCCTGCAAGAACATGTCGAGCATGTCGACAAACGGCGCGGTCCGTGGACCGAGCTTGGCAAGCGAGATGGCGAGCAGGACAGAGAAGAAAATGATCGGCAGCATTTCGCCGTTTGCGAATGCCCCGACAATGCTGTTCGGAACAATGCTCATGAAGAATTCGAGCATGCCGTGTTGCTTCGCCGCGTGCGTGTAAGTCGCGATTGCCGCGCCGTCGATATGCGACGGATCGACGTTCATTCCGCTACCCGGCTTGATGACATTGACGACCACCATTCCAATCAAGAGCGCAATCGTCGATGCAACTTCAAAGTAAACAACGGCCTTCACGCCGACTCGCCCCGCTTCATGAAGATCGTTCATGCGCGCAATGCCGACCACGACAGAGGCAAAGATGATCGGTGCAAGCAGCATCCGGATCAGCTTGATAAAGAGATCGCCCAATGGCTTGAGTTGCGAGCCAATGTCCGGATAGAAGTGCCCGACGAGGATACCGGCGACGATGCCGATGAGAACCTGCACGTAGAGCTTCGAGACGATTTTCCTGCCTTTCGATACCAGCATGTCTGTCTCCTGTGACTGGCGTCTTCTGGAAAGAGAACGTGCGGCCACAGCGGAGCAATCCGCCCTGGCGACCACGGCTCGCTTTCGCCTTCGTTGTATTTTTTATGTGTGCACCGACGGGCGCCGCCGGTGCATTTTTACTGCGAGGTTTTATACGGACAGCTTGCGCATTTCGACGATCAGATCGGACTTACCTTCGAAGCCAATGCCCGGCAGATCCGGCATCGTGATGTAGCCGTTATCGACCTTGACGCCATCGGGGAAGCCGCCATACGGCTGGAACAGGTCCGGATACGACTCGTTTCCGCCGAGGCCGAGTCCAGCCGCGATGTTCAGCGACATCTGATGGCCGCCGTGGGGAATGCAGCGGCTCGGCGACCAGCCGTGCTGACGCAGCATGTCGAGCGTGCGCAGGTATTCGACGAGGCCATAGCTCAACGCGCAGTCGAACTGCAGCCAGTCGCGGTCGGGACGCATGCCGCCGTAGCGGATCAGGTTGCGGGCATCCTGCATCGAGAACAGGTCTTCGCCGGTTGCCATCGGGTTGTCGTAATAGTTGCGCAGCGTGGCTTGCAATTCGAAGTCGAGCGGATCGCCCGGTTCCTCGTACCAGAACAGGTCGTATTGCGAGAGCGCCTTCGCGTACTGAATCGCGGTATCGAGATCGAAGCGGCCATTCGCGTCGACGGCGAGTTTCTGGCCGTCTTGCAGCACGCTGAGAATCGAGTCGATGCGGCGCAGGTCTTCATCGAGCGACGCGCCGCCAATCTTCTTCTTCACGACCGTATACCCGCGGTCGATATAGCTGCGCATCTCGTCTTTCAGCTTCTCGTGATCCTGACCGGGGTAGTAATAGCCGCCCGCCGCATACACGAAGATCTTGCGATCCGGCTGGCCATTGCCATAACGGTCCGCGAGCAACTGGAACAGCGGCTTGCCTTCGATCTTCGCCACTGCATCCCAGATCGCCATGTCGATCGTGCCGATTGCAACCGAGCGCTCGCCGTGACCGCCGGGCTTTTCGTTGGTGAACATGGTCGCCCAGATCTTGTGCGGATCGAGGTTGTCGCCTGCATCGTTGACGAGAGAGGCAGGGTCCGCTTCGAGAATGCGCGGAATGAAGCGCTCGCGCATCAGCTTGCCCTGGCCGTAGCGGCCGTTCGAATTGAAGCCGTAGCCCACCACCGGCTTGCCGTCGCGGATCACATCGGTGATGACGGCGACCAGACTCAGCGTCATCTTGCTGAAGTCGATATACGCGTTGCGGATCGGGGAACTGATCGGAACGGTCTTTTCGCGGATTTCAACGATTCTCACGGCACAGTCTCCAGAGTTTTGGCAGAGGATTGGGATACGTCGATTGCAATATGTGACGTAGCTTAATCGCCGGAAACGCTGCTAAACTGCACTTCCATTCATTTCATTTTTCACATTCGGTGAATACTGCCACCCAACCCGCCACCGACTTCGAGTTTTTCATTCTGCTTGCGAAACTGCGGAGCTTGTCCGGTGCGGCGCGAGCGCTCGATCTGTCGCCGCCCGCGGCAACGAAGCGACTCGGCGTGATCGAGCAGCGCCTCGGCGTGCGCCTCGTGAATCGAACCACACGAAGCGTGAGTCTCACGCCCGAAGGCGAAACGTATCTGCGATATGCGTCGCAAATCGTCGGGCAAGTGCGCGAGATGGAAGAGGCGATTTCAGGAGCGAAGCGCGACCCGCAAGGTCTTTTGCGCATCAACGCGACGCTCGGTTTTGGCCGCACGACGATTGCGCCGCTCGTCTCGGAGTTCGCGAAGCGCTTTCCGGCCGTCGAAGTTCAGTTCGAAGTAACGGACCGTCCCGTCGATCTGGTCGAAGGCGCGTTCGATATGGCAATACGATTCGGCGAACTACCGGACAGCCGGCTCAGCGCGCGGCGCATCATGAGCAACCGCCGCTTTCTCTGCGCGTCGCCGAAGTACCTGGAGAAGTACGGCACGCCCGAGCGCGTTGACGATCTCGCCGAACACCGCTGCATCATCCATCGGCAAAACGACGATGCGTACGGCGTCTGGCGCTATATCGTCAACGACCACATCGAGGCGATCAAGGTAAAAGGCGCGCTGTCCAGCAACGACGGCGACATCGTGCTTCGCTGGGCATTGGACGGACACGGAATCCTGATCCGCTCCGAATGGGATCTGGCCAAGTACGTGCAGAGCGGACGACTCAATCTCGTGTTGCCCAACACGGTGCTTCCATCGGCCGATCTGTTTGTCTATTACCCGCGGCAGAAGAACCAGACGGTTCGCGCGCGCGCCTTCATCGACTTTTTGGTCAGCCGGTTTCAGGCGCCGTTCACGCCGGTCGAAACAGGCGTTCAACCGCGCGAACGGAATAAACGAAACGCGCGCAAATGATTGCCACGTGCCTAGCGCCCTGAGCCACTCACGCCGTCGCTTGCTCTACTGCGGCCACACTCTGTCTGTTTTTATCCATGAACAGAACGGCTATCGTGGCAATCACCGCGGGCGCGGCAATGGCGACGAAATTCAGCTTCAGCGGCAACGCCATTTCCATCAGAATGCCGATGATGATCGGCGCGAGAATTGCCCCGCTTCGGCCAAACCCCGACGCCCAGCCGATTCCCGTCGATCGGATCGCCAGCGGATAAAACTGCCCCGCATATGCGTAAGTGAGAATCTGCGTACCGATCGTCGACGCACCGGCGAGTCCGACCACGAAGAACAGTACCGGCGTCGGCATCTTGAAGCCGAGCAACGTGATCGACACGGCGGCGAGCGCATACATGCAAGCCAGCACATGCTTGATGTTGAAGCGATCCGCGAGCCACCCGCCGCCGATCGCGCCGATCATCGCGCCGAGGTTCAGCACCAGCACGAACGTCAATGCCGAGCCGAGCGTGTAGCCGGCGCTCGCCATCAATTTCGCGAGCCACGAACTCAGCGCGTAGACCATGAAGAGGCACATGAAGAAGGCGATCCACAGCATGACGGTGCCGAACGCGCGTCCATCCTGGAACAGCTTGCCGATCGGCGTCGCGCGCGCCGTGCCGCCATCGGACAAAACGAAGCGGTCGCCTTCCTGCGGAACGTAATCCGGCACGAGACGCGCGGCGATGGAGCGCAACGCGTCGGTGCGGCCCGTGCGAAGCAGGAACGCCATCGACTCCGGCATCATTCGCAATACGAACGGAATCAGTAGAACCGGCAGACCCGCGGCGATGAACACGGACTGCCAGCCGAAGCGCTCGATCAAGCCTTTGCCCAGCAGCGCCGCCAGCATGCCGCCGACCGAATAGCCGCTGAACATCAACGTCACCATCGTGCTGCGGATTTTGCGCGGCGAGTACTCGGACATTTGCGCGACCACGTTGGGCATCACGCCGCCGATACCCAATCCGGCGACGAAGCGAAACGCGCCGAACGTCACCGGGTCCCTGGCGAAGCCGGCCGCCGCGGTAAAGACGCTGAACAGCAAGACGCAAGCAGCGATTGTCCAGCGCCGGCCGATACGATCCGCGATTGTGCCGAAGATCACCGCGCCGAACATCATCCCGAACAACGCGGTGCTGACCATGAAGCCGGCGCTGGTCGCCTTGATGCCCATCTCCTTCATGATCGACGGCAACGCGATGCCCGCGACCGCCAGATCGTAGCCGTCGAAGATGATCACCAGCGTGCACATGGCGAGCACGATTGCATGTAGACGCGTAAAGCGCGCGTCGTCGCCAAGCTTGTGAATATCGATGTGCCGCATGTTGGTTCTCCTTGAACCGGCTTGAACGAGGCGCACGCGCACGGCGTGCCAGGAACAGGTGTAGCTGGCGGCCTGATTGGGATTGCCGCTCGTGTAAGTGCCCTTGGCGGGATTTCGGCGCGGCTGTAATGCCGTTCGTTAGTTCGATGCACGCGGCGGCAGCGTTAGCCGCATCGCCAAACCCGCTCGCCCCCGAGTGAATGCACTATAGAGCACATTTAACATGCACCATAATGCTCGTTAACACTAGCGCAGCGCGTTACATCGGGTCGGCAAGGGCTCGCGGAGGGCCGCTCCGTCGACGGCCGCCGGGCGGCGATATACTCGGCTACTTCAGCCGTCCGCCTTCGTGGGAATCGAATGAATTCATCGCCGACCGACGCGGCCGCCGACGCAGCGCCCAAAGAGCCCGTGCTCGTCGCACTGGGTGAGCGCGTCCGTCTTTTGCGCGCGCGGCGAGGCATGACGCGGCGCGATCTGGCTCATCAGTCGAACGTGTCCGAACGTCATCTGGCCAATCTGGAGATGGGCAGCGGCAACGTGTCCCTGCTCGTGCTCGCGCAACTCGCGCAGACGCTGGGCTGCTCAGTCGCGGCGCTCGTCGGCGATCCGTTGAGCTGCTCGGCCGAAGGCGAGCAGATCCTGGAGTTGTTGCGCGATCAGCCACCGGCTGCGTTGCAGCACGCGCTCGAAACACTCAGGCAGTCGCTCGCCGCCCGTTCCGCGGACCCTGGCCGCTATCGGCGCATTGCATTGATCGGCTTGCGAGGCGCCGGCAAATCGACGCTCGGCAAAATGCTCGCGGATGCAATGGGTTTGCCGTTTATCGAACTCACGCGCGAGATCGAGCGGATTGCGGGCTGCAAGCCGTCCGAGGTTCATGCGCTGTATGGCGCGACCGCCTATCGGCGTTATGAGTTCAGAGCCCTCGAAGAAGTCCTGAAGCGCGAAGCGGAAGCGGTCATCGCGTCGCCGGGTGGACTGGTATCGGAGACGCGCACATTCAATCTGCTTCTGTCGCGCTGCTTCACCGTCTGGTTGCGCGCGACGCCCGAGGACCACATGCAGCGTGTTATCGATCAGGGCGATCTGCGGCCGATGGCAGGCCGAAGCGAAGCAATGGACGACCTGCGCCGCATCCTCGCCGGCCGCTCCGAACTCTATGCACGCGCGGACGTTGCTTACGACACCAGCGGCAAGACGTTGAAGCAGGCTTATCGAGGATTGCGCGAGCTGGTGACGGCGAGCGTCGAATCAAATACGGGGGATGGCTCTTGGGCGTCAACTTCGACCTGAACGATTTGCAGGCGTTTCGAGCCGTCGTGGAGTTGGGCAGTTTCCGCAAGGCAGCGGAGGCGGTCAATATCTCGCAGCCGGCGCTGAGCCGGCGCATCGAGAAACTCGAAGCGGCGCTCGGCGTGCGGCTGTTCGAGCGGACCACGCGCAGCGTGACGCTGACCACCGTCGGCCGCGTGTTCGCGCCGAGCGCGGAACAGCTTCTCGACGATCTCGACGTCGCCTTGCTCGGCATCCGCGACGTTTCCAGCAGCCGCCTCGGTCATGTGACCATCGCGTGCGTGCCGTCAGTTGCGTACTATTTCCTGCCGAGCGTCGTTGCCGCCTATCACGCCCGCTATCCGCGCATCCGCGTCAAGCTGCTCGATTCGAGCGCCAACGAAGTGCTCGGCTCGGTCATCAGCGGCGAAGCCGACTTCGGCGTCAGCTTCATGGGCAGCCAGGAGCCCGAGGTGGAGTTCAAGGTTCTGCTGCAGGAAAGGTTTGTCGCGGCATGCCGGCGCGATCATCCACTGGCCCGCAAGACGCGCGTGTCATGGAGCGAGCTTTACGAACACGAATACGTTTCCGTCGACAAGACATCCGGCAACCGCCTGCTGCTAGATCAGGCGTTGACCAGCGTGGCGCCGCCCGTGCCGAGCGTCTGCGAGACGCGCCATGTGACCACCCTGCTCGGCCTGATCGAAGCGGGACTCGGTGTGGCCGCGGTGCCTTCGATGGCGATGCCGATGCGCGATCATCCAATCTTGACCGGCGTGCCGCTCGTCGATCCGGTCGTGACGAGGCGCGTCGGCATTCTCAAACGCCGCGGCCGCCCGCTTGCGCCGGCCGCGCAACAGTTCCATCAGATGATTCTCGAGGCCAGACGCAGCAGCACGGCGCGCGCGGCCAAGAAGACTTCGAAATGACATTGGCCAGGCCATTGCGGCTGCTTTACGTGCAGGTGCTGCTCGGCATGGCGCTCGGCATGACCGTCGGCCATGTGTGGCCGCAGATCGGCGCATCGCTCAAACCGCTCAGCGATGCGTTCGTCGCGCTGGTACGCATGATGATCGCGCCGATCGTGTTCTGCACGATCGTCACCGGCATTACTTCGCTCGCGAGCGGCTCGAAGATCGGCCGGACCATCCTGAAGGCGCTGGCGCTCTTCTACTGTCTGACCATCGTCGCGCTCGTTCTCGGGCTCGGCACCGCGTTCGCGCTGCATCCGGGCGCGGGAATGCACATCGACGCGCATCATCTGGATACGGCCATCCTCGCGCACTATTCGGCGCGCACCGAGTCGCACGGACTCGTCGAATTCGCGCTGCATGTGATTCCGCAGACGCTCGTCGGCGCGTTCGAGAAAGGCGAAGTGCTGCCGGTTTTGCTGCTCGCCCTTCTGTTCGGCTTTGCATTGAACGCGAGCCCAACAGCCGGGCGGCGGGTGCAGGAAATGATCGACAGTGTCGCGGACGTGCTCTTCCGCATCCTCGCGATGATCATGCGGCTTGCGCCCGCCGGCGCGTTCGGCGCGATGGCGTTCACGGTCGGCCGCTTCGGCATTCGTTCGATCGGCTCGCTCGGCATGCTGATGCTGTCGTTCTACGTGGCGTGTCTGCTGTTCGTGATCTGCGTGCT
This sequence comes from Paraburkholderia sp. RL17-368-BIF-A, assembly GCF_046054045.1. Classification (NCBI taxonomy): domain Bacteria; kingdom Pseudomonadati; phylum Pseudomonadota; class Betaproteobacteria; order Burkholderiales; family Burkholderiaceae; genus Paraburkholderia; species Paraburkholderia sp. RL17-368-BIF-A. The sequence continues at coordinate 43,128 of NZ_JARESN010000002.1, read as the reverse complement.
CGGTCCGCTCGCGCGGCTGCATGGCTTCTCGCTGTGGAGGCTGCTGCGCTACATTCGCGAGGAACTCGTGATCGTGCTCGCGACGTCGTCGACGGAACCGGTGTTGCCGCGCCTTATCGTCAAGCTCGAAGCGCTCGGCTGCGACAAGGGCATCGTGGGTCTCGTGCTGCCGGCGGGCTACTCGTTCAACCTGGACGGCACGGCGATCTACCTGACGCTTGCCTCGATGTTCATCGCTCAAGCCTGCGATGTCCCGCTCTCCGGCGGCCAGATCGCGACGATGCTTGCCGTCATGCTGCTGACGTCGAAGGGCGCGGCGGGCGTATCGGGCAGCGGGCTCGTCGCGCTCGTCGCGACGCTCGCCGTGATTCCCGACTTGCCGCTTGCGGGCGTCGCGCTGCTGGTCGGAATCGATCGCTTCATGTCCGAAGCGCGCGCGCTGACGAGTGTGATCAGCAACGCGTGCGCGGTCATTTTCGTATCAATGTGGGAGCGTGCCTGCGACCGGACGCGTCTCAGAGAAGCATTGAGCCTCGCGCACGCGCCGGAAGAAGCATTCGATCAACCCGCCGACCTGCCGGGCTGAGTGCTTGCCTTCAATGATTGCGTTGAATGGTTGCCTTCGTCAGTGCGAGGCGACGGAATCGAGCCCGGTCGATCGCACTTCCGGCTGCGCGGCGGGCGACGCAAGATACTCAAGCAGCGCTTTGGCCTCCTTCGGATGCTGCGCGCCGACCGGAATGCCGGCCGCGAAGCGCGTGACAGACTGCAGCGATTCCGGAATCTTGCCGACGTACGCCGCGCCCTTCACGGGCAGCAACTCGCTCACCTGCTGAAATCCCAATTCGTAATCGCCGCTTGCAACGACCGACGCCACCGGGATCTTCGGGATCATCTTCGCCTTGCCCTTCATCTGTTCCTCAATGCCGAGCCGCTTGAACAGTTCGCGCTCGACATACACGCCGCTCGCGCTGTCCGAGTAAGCGATCGACCGGGCATGCAGCAAGGTTTGCTTAAGCGCCGCCTCGGAGCCGATGTCGGGCTTCGGCGCGCCGTCGCGCACCACCATGCCGATGCGCGAATCCGCGAGTTCGACGCGCGAATCGGGGATCACCTTGCGCTGCTTGATGAGGTCGTCGAGTGCATAGCCGACCATGATCACCACGTCGGCCGGCTCGCCGCGCTCGAGCCGGTTCGGAATGGCTTCGGGCGACTTGCCCATCGACGGGCCGAACGCGGTATCGAGTGTATTGCCCGTCGACGCCGCGAATTGCGGTCCGAGCACTTTGTAGGCGGCCGTGAAGCCGCCCGAGCTCATCACGCGCAGATCGGCGGCCTGCACATTCGTCACAGCGGCGGCGCTGCCGAGCAACGCCACGGTACACAACTTCAGGAAGAAGGATTTCATGGTCGGAAGAATGTCAGTGTGAAGTCCGAACGAGCGACGCAGCGATGCATCACTAAGCTGCACGCAGCGGCGCGGCACGCCGCCGATACAGTGCGATGGTCGCGCCGAGGCCGCACATCGCGGCGAAGCTCATCCAGTAACCGGGCGCGGCCTTGTCGCCTGTCATGTGAATCAGCGCGGTCGAGATGACGGGCGTGAAGCCGCCGAACACCGCCGTCGCGAGACTGTAGGCCAGCGAGAAGCCCGCCACGCGCACTTCGACCGGCATCACTTCGGTGAGCGCGACGACCATCGCGCCGTTGTACATGCCGTACATGAACGAGAGCCACAACAGCACCAGCAGCATGTTGACGAAGCTCGGCGCGTGAGCCAGCAGCGACAGCGCGGGATAGGCCGTCGCGATCGCCAGCAGCGTCATGCCGAGCAGCAGCGGACGGCGCCCGATGCGATCGGACAGCGCGCCGCCGATGGGCAACCAGATGAAGTTGGAGATTCCCACGCACAGTGTGACGAGCAGACTGTCGGCGGTGCTCAGATGCAGGACCGTCTTGCCGAAGGTCGGCGCATACACCGTGATCAGATAGAAGCTCGTGGTGGTCATCGAGACCAGCAGCATGCCCGCGACCACGACATTCCAGTTCTGCACGAGCGTCGCGAAGACTTCTTTCATGCTCGGGCGATGCTGACGCTGCTTGAATTCCCGCGTCTCTTCGAGATTGCGTCGCAAGATGAAGATGAAAGGCACGATCATGCAGCCGACGAAGAACGGCACGCGCCATCCCCACGCAGCGATCGCCGCCGTATCGAGCCACTGATTGAGCCCGAAGCCGAGCGCCGCCGCGATCACGATCGCCACTTGCTGGCTCGCCGACTGCCAACTGGTAAAGAAACCCTTGCGGCCCGGCGTCGCCATTTCGGCGAGATAGACCGAGACGCCGCCCAGTTCCGCGCCCGCCGAGAAACCTTGCAGCAGGCGTCCAATCAGCACGAGCGCCGGCGCAACAAGTCCGAGCGTCGCGTAGCCGGGTACGAATGCGATCAGGATTGTGCCGCTCGCCATGATCGACAGCGTGACGATGAGGCCTTTACGCCGGCCGACATCGTCGATATACGCGCCGAGGATGATCGCGCCGAGCGGCCGCATCAGAAAGCCCGCGCCGAACACGGCGAACGTCATCATCAGCGAAGCGAATTCGCTGCCCGCCGGGAAAAACACGGCGGCGATCTGCGTGGCGTAAAAGCCGAACAGGAAGAAGTCGAACTGCTCGAGGAAGTTGCCTGCCGTCACGCGCAGCACGGCGGATGTCTTCGATTGCCCGGGAGCCACAGGCGTTGAGGAAGCATGCATCGAGGGTGTCTCCAGAAATTTCGAACTCGCGGGGGTGCGGGCGGTTTGTTGTTTGTCGAATCTTCGCCCGGCGCGCGGGAAACGATAAGTGCTATTTTCTGAATGATCGATGCACGGTGGTTATCAATCGCGGCGCGGCTCAACCGGTCTGCGATTGCGGGCACTCCGTCTGAAACCAGTAGTCGACGAGGCGCTGCGCGGCTTGCAGATCGTCGGGATAGTAGGGATCGTCATACCAGGGCGACGGGTCGTAGCCGGCTTTCCTGAGAGCCGCGAGTTCGCTTTGATGCTGGCCCATCGTCGGCGGCGCGTTGGTTTTTAGCGCCGCGAGGTCGCGGCATTCCGTCGGGCTGAGATGCGGTCCCGCGTATGGCGCGCCGCCGACCACGCAACCGGAGAGCAGAAGCGCGAAAGCCGACGATGCCCACACTGCCGGCAGTGCCCACCGTGCCGGCCGAAATGTTTGCCGTGTGCTCATACCGGTTGCGCTCCGAAAAAGTACTGCATGTCGAATTTACGACCGTTACACGCGAATGTTGGAACAGCGCCTATTCGTCTCCACTGTAGTACACGTAGCCCGGCTGACGCAGACGAACCTGTCCGTACGGTTCATCGGTCGTATTGCCTTGCATTGGAAACTTGTCCCACAGCAACGCCCTGCCCTCCATCTGCTGTCTGTCCACCTCGGGATGCGTCGCCTTGTACTGGTTGAGAAACTGCTCGAAGGGCGACACGTATAGCCCTTTTGTCGCATCCGAAGCGTTATTTGACGAGCGGCCGAATAGCTTCATTTCACTCTCTCACATCGTCCACATTGAAGGCGCACGCCGAACCGCGCGTGCGCGTATGCATTTGCTGAATACAGCTAGCCGCGTGCCACGCGGCGCATACCGGCAACAAGCGCTAACGCGGCCCGTGCCGTTGCTTTGCGCCGCCGCCGGCGCCGTGGTCCTTGCCGGCCTTGGTGTGATTCGCCGCGTGTTGTCCGCTGCCCGGCTTGCCGCTGGGCGTCGTTGCGGGCTTGCCGGAATTTGCTTCGGCCTTGGCATCCTGCTCGGTGCGATTATCGGGGGGAGCGGTCTTCACGATTGATCCTCCATTTGCGCATGGCGCGGTAACGATCCAGCGACGCGCGAGCCGCACACGTCGCCGGTCCAAAAAACAAGCGCTGCTTCGCGAGCGGCGCTTCGATAGGTCACTTCGACGAAGACACCCCAAGCGCTTGCGCCAGCTCGGCTGCATGTTGCAGATGTTCTTTGCCGACGGGTACACCTCGCGCCGCGAATGCCTTGACGTCCGGGTCTTCGCCCTGCGCGGCCTCGCTGGCATAGAGCGAGTTACCCATTCGATGAATGTGCAGTTGCGAGATCACATATTCGCGATCGAATTGCGCTCCGGACATATGCGAGAGTTCCGAATATAGCGTGTGATTCGCGGGGTCCATCGCCTTCAGGAGCCGGACATGTTTCGTGTCCGCGAGCTGCGTGAGCTCGGCGTTGATCCGCGTATGTTCGGCGACCATGTGCTCGCCGAACGAGCGGACCTCCGGCGAACTGCCTCGCGTCGCCGCCAATTGGCCGAGGTCGATTTCAGCGGTTCCGACGCTCGCCGCCGTCAGCATGAATTGCTGATCGTTGGGCGTGACTTCGGCGCCCGACTGCATTAAACGGCATCCCGCTGCGGCGAGCATCGTGGCGCAACACAGCGCGGCAAAGAGCCAGCGTTGCTGCGCGTGGCGCGAGGTGTTGCGCGCCTGGGTTGACGCGCCGCTAGTGCTGTCGATGCGATTCATTGTCGGCTCTCCCGTATGCCACCGCCTGCGATGCGTGGGCAGCGGTCGTTGCTCGTCGAAGGCGATGGCGGCCTCGTTCATCCGCTCGCGATACGCGGATGCCTGGGTCCATGTCCATCTGGCACGACGTACCGAGCATGGGCTATGCCTGGCGCGCCTTGCAATCAGCCCGGTTGAGCTTGCGTGCATTCGGTCTCGTACCAGATGTTCACCTGGCGCTGCGCCGCTTCGAGATCGGCCGGGTAATAAGGATCGAAGCGCCATTCCGGGTGATAGCCCGCGCTGCGCAGCGCCGTCAGCTCGCTCATGCTGCGCTCGTGCGTGGCGGGCGCCTTGTTGCGCAGATCGGTGAGATCGCGGCATTGCGCGGCGCTCAGATGCCGTTGCGCGGTCTGCTGCATGCCGCCCGTCGCGCAACCGGCGAGCGAGAGCACCAACGCCGCAAGCAGCGGCTCGAACTTCGTCGCGATCTTCATGTGGTGTCTCCTTTAATCCAACTTAGCCAAACTTGATCCAACGATCACGGCGGCGCATGCCGTGTTCCTGGCTCACAGTGCGGACGTCGGCGAAGATGGCCAACTCGGCAACGCTCAATGCGACGACACATACGTCGCATCCGCGAAGGCCGGCAGCGCGAAACTTTCGCGCATGCGCTTCGCCTCCGCCGCCGGCGTCAAGCCGAACAGGCGCTTGAACTCGCGGCTGAACTGCGAAGGACTCGTGTAGCCCACGGCGTGACCGGCGGCTTCCGCCGTCAGGTCCTGGCGAACCATCAATAGACGAGCCTGGTGCAGACGCGTCGACTTCACGTACTGCATCGGCGACACCTGCGTGACGGCCTTAAAGTGGCTATGGAAGCTCGGCACGCTCATGCCCGCCTCGTCGGCAAGCTGCATCACGTCGAGCGGCTCTGCAAAAGCGGCATGGATGAGGCGCAGCGATCTGCCGATCCGGCCGAACTGTCCGCGCATCGCCAGCGCCTCTCTCATCGAGCGTCCCTGCGCGCCGGTGAGCACGCGGAAGTACAGTTCGCGCAGCAGCCCCGGCCCCAGGACAGCGGCTTCGAGCGGCCGATGCAACGCTTCGAGCAAGCGCAATACCGACGACTGCATGGCCGCATCCATCGGCGTCGACATCATGCTCTGGGGCGCCTCGATGGCTTCCGTCGCGGCTTCCGTCACGCCTTCGCGATCGATCTGCGCGGCGAGTTCCGCGGCCATCGCGAGATCGAGATGCAGATACAGCGCAAGCAGCGGACGCGCCGGGCTCGCGTCGGTTTCCATCGTGAACGGTACGGGCACGGACACGGCGAGGTAATGGCGCTCGTCATACAGATAGAGCTGATCGCCGAAGTAACCACGCTTGCGGCCCTGGCAAACGATCACAATGCCGGGATCGTAGAGCACCGGCGTACGCGACAGCGCCCGGTTCGAGCGCAGGATGCGCACGCCCGGCAACGCGGTCAGGTTGTAGCCCTCGTCGGGCGCGAGCTTGCGCAGCAGCGCAACGATGCGCTTCTGGTTGGCGCGCAACAGTTCAGGCTGCTCGGCGAAGACGCGTTTTGCGTTCATAGTTTGCGTTCATAGCTTTAGGCAAGAAAATTAGCGGAACCGGGCTTTCGGTGCTCCGCTCGCAAGATTAGCATGCACTTTTCACTCAACACGACGGAGCGTGCTTCAATGTCATCCAGCAAAACTCTGCTTATCACGGGCGTCAGCAGCGGCTTTGGCCGGGCGCTCGCGCAAGAAGCGCTTGCGATGGGCCACCTGGTCGTCGGTACGGTAAGAAGCGCGGAAGCCAGGCGCGATTTCGAGTCGCTCAGCGCGAGCGGCGCTATTGGACGCATTCTGGATGTGACCGATTTCGATGCCATCGACGGCGTCGTGGCCGAAATCGAAACCAGCGTGGGCCCGATCGATGTACTCGTGAACAATGCCGGCTACGGTCATGAAGGCATTCTCGAGGAATCGCCTTTATCGGAGATGCGTCGACAGTTCGATGTGAATGTGTTCGGCGCGGTCGCCATGATCAAAGCCGTGTTGCCCTTCATGCGAACGCGCCGGCGCGGCCACATTCTGAACATCACGTCGATGGGCGGCTACATCACCATGCCTGGCATCGCTTACTATTGCGGCAGCAAGTTCGCGCTTGAAGGCATGTCCGAAGCGCTTGCGAAAGAGGTCAAGCCATTCGGTATCGCGGTCACAGCCGTGGCGCCCGGCTCGTTCCGCACCGACTGGGCCGGACGCTCGATGAAACGGACACCACGCTCGATCGCGGACTACGACCAGACGTTCGATCCCGTGCGCCAGGCTCGCGAGGAAAAAAGCGGCAAGCAACTGGGCGACCCGCGAAAAGCCGCGCGCGCGATGCTTGCCGCAATCGACGCAGCCAATCCGCCCGTTCATCTCTTGCTCGGCAGCGATGCACTCGCGCTGGTGCGAGGCAAGTTGTCGTCGCTCGAAGATGAAATCAGCGCGTGGGAAAGCGTCACTGTCTCGACGGATGGCTGAGCATGCCAGGCAACGTGCAAGCACGCTGCATTGCCTATTCCTCTCGAAGCGCGGCGCCTGAAGCCTCGCGGGCGTACTGCGTCGGCGGCATGCCGACGTGACGTGTGAACGCGACGCTGAATGCGCTCGCCGAGCTATAACCTACGCGCATCGCGATGGTCGCGACGCCGACCTCGGCCCGGCGCAGCAGGTTTCTCGCGATCGCCATGCGCCACGACAACAGGTATTCCATCGGCGCGACGCCGACTGCGCGGCTAAATCGGTCGAAAAAAGACGAGCGTGAGAGCGCAGCGGCCTTCGCGAGTTCTGCGACGGTCCAAAGCTTTTCCGGGCTCTCGTGCATCTGGCGAATGGCAGGCGCGAGACGCGCGTCAGCGAGACCGCGGATGAGTCCAGGCGATGCGCCGGTTTGCGTCGATCGCAATGCTTCAATGAAGAGCACTTCGAGCAGGCGCGCGAGCACGACTTCGCGCGCGGGCCGCTGCGCGCGCGATTCGTCCCGCACGAGTTTGACGAGCGTCGCGAGCCGGCGATCGCCGCGCACCAGCACGAGCCTGGGTAGAAGCGAGACCAGCAACGCGGCATCCGGCGAACCGAACGCGCAGAGGCCGGCAAGCCACTGCGCTTCCGGCGCGGCGGAGGGATCGCCGAAACGAAAGGTGCCGTCGGGCAGCGCGGTAGGCGCGCTCTGAGGCAACGCGTCGTCGTCGGGCGGCTCCATGCTCGTTACCGAAAAGCCGAAAACCTCCGGGACGAGCACGAAGTCATCGGCCTGAAGAACGAGCGGCTCGCAGCCGTTGACGGACAGACGCAGCGACCCGTCGAGCACCACGCAATAAAACGGCTGTCCGATTTCCGTGCGGCTCGCGCGCCAGCGCCCGGCGCCGCTCAGCACCTTCGAGAAGGTCGGAGTCGGCTGAAGCAAGGTGACGACTTCAGCGAGCGGATCGGTCATGGATGGACGATTTCGAATGAAACATGGACGTTCGATTGTAGCAAGTCCGACCCTTCACGACGTATCGTCTGGGGACTGTCACCGACCCCAGGAGTCGACATGAAGACCGTTTTGATTACCGGCTGCTCGTCCGGTTTTGGCGTGGAAATCGCGCGCTATTTTCTGGCTCGCGACTGGCGCGTGATCGCCACCATGCGCACGCCACGCGACGATGTGTTCGCAGCTTCCGACCGTCTTTTGATTCTTCCGCTCGACGTAACGGACGCGCAAAGCATTCGCGCCGCCGTCGATGCGGCCGGTCCGATCGACGTGCTCGTCAACAACGCCGGCATCGGCTTTCTGAACGCCGTCGAAGGTACGCCGATGGACACCGCGCGCGAGATCTTCGAGACCAACACGCTCGGCACCATCGCAATGACACAGGCTGTATTGCCGCAGTTTCGCGAGCGCCGCGAAGGCGTGGTCGTCAATGTCACGTCGACGGTGACGTGCAGGCCGTTGCATCTGCTCTCGGTCTATACCGCGAGCAAGTCGGCGGTCAATGCGTTCAGCGAATCGCTGGCTCTCGAACTCGAGCAGTTCAATGTGCGCGTACGTGTCGTGCTGCCGGGACGCGCGCCTTCCACGCGCTTCGGCGAGAACGCACGGTCGCGGATGCAAAGCGGCTTTCCCGAGGCATACGGCGCGCTCGTCGAGCAGATATTCGCAAACTGGGAGAAAGAGACGACCGTCACGCACGCAGCGGATGTCGCGGAAGCCGTCTGGCTCGCGGCCACCGATTCTTCGAGCCCGTTCAATATTCCCGCAGGAGAAGACGCTGTCGAGTGGTACAACGCGCGCGGCCTACGCTGATGGAATTGCCCGGCGTATCGGCAACGTACTTCGATGTTCGCCATCCTAACTAATTAGTCGCGCATTGGCCGCCATGTTCCGACATGGCCGGCACTTGTAGGCGAGCGACGCAAGATAAACTTAAACGTCGCCCTGCCGCAATACACCTGCTATCCAGCGTTCCTCCGACGCTTTGAGGTGCGTCCGCATGGCCGTCTGCGCGGCAATCGGATCGCCGCTCTGCAGCGCCTTGAGAATTTCCTCGTGCTCCCGTACCGCGGCCGACCAGGTTTCGGTGCTTTCGGAGTGATCGCGAATCGCCGCCGCAATTGGGTCATGGCGGCTATCGAACATCTCGGCAACGAAGCGGCTCAGCACCGAGTTGCCGGCAATCTCCGCGATCAGCATATGAAATTGCCGGTCGGCATCGACCGGCGATTTGCCCGCAGCCGCGAGGCGCTTCATTCGCAGCACCGTGCGGCGCAATCTGTCGAGCGTGGCCGCCGACAGCTTGCCTGCTGCCAGGACGATCACAGTCCCCTCTATTGCCGCCCTCGCCTGCATCAGTTCGGAAGGACTCTCGCCGAGGGCCGGCACCGCATTGTCGCCGCCGGTCTTCGAATCGCGGACATAGACGCCCGAGCCCATCCGTATCTCGATCTGCCCGCCTATTTCCAGCGCGATCAACGCTTCACGCAACGAAGGACGCGATACGGCGAGCGTATTGGCAAGCTCGCGCTCGGCGGGCAGACGCGCGCCCGGCTGCAGCCCGGCCTGTTGGATTAGCGCGAGAATCTGCGTCGCCACAGATTGGTAAAGCCGCTTTGGCTCAGTTTGCTTCATTGTCCGCAGGGTCCGTCGGAGGGCCGCAAAGCGCGGCCGCGGCAAAGTCTAGCACGCGGTCACGAGGCCCGGCCACGCGTGCAGTTGCGAACTCAGGGTTTCCCTTATTGGAATGACCAGTTGTGCAACGCTAAATTGGCTTGACCAGATAAGCGGTTATGCGCTCTAATTTGCTCAAATTGGACTGACCAGTCGGCGGGATTCCGTTCCTGTGTGCCGACTCGCAGATTCCTGAACAAATGGAGACGGGATTGACACAAACGACCGCGCAGCCGCGGCCAGGCCAGGCGCCTGAGCCGCCAGTTCCCCGGGAGGTCTTGCAACTCAAGGGAGTGGGCAAGCGTTTCCCCGGCGTCGTGGCGCTCGACGGCGTCGATCTCGATCTGCGCTCCGGCGAAGTGCACGCGATCTGCGGCGAGAACGGCGCGGGCAAGTCGACGTTGATGAAAATCATCAGCGGTCAATATCACGCGGACGATGGCGTGATGTGCTACGACGGCGCGCCCGTGCAGTTCTCTTCCACCTCGGAGGCGCAGGCGGCCGGCATCGCGATCATCCACCAGGAACTGAACCTGGTGCCTCATCTGTCCGTCGCGGAAAACATCTTCCTTGCGCGCGAACCGAAGCGCGGCCCGTTCGTCGACTACCGGACGATGAACGCCAACGCGCAGCGCCTGCTGCAACGCATCGCGCTGAACGTGTCGCCCACTACCCTGGTCGGCGCGCTGTCGATTGCGCAGCAGCAGATGGTGGAAATCGCGAAGGCGCTGTCGCTGAATGCGCGCGTGCTCATCATGGACGAGCCGACGTCGTCGCTGACTGAATCGGAAACGGTCCAGTTGTTTCGCATCATCAAGGAACTGCGCGCCGACGGTGTCGCGATTCTTTATATCTCGCATCGGCTCGACGAAATGGCCGAGATCGTCGATCGCGTCACGGTGTTGCGCGATGGCCGTCATATCGCAACGACCGATCTCGCGGCGACCAACGTGAATGAAATCGTCGCGCGGATGGTGGGCCGCGCGCTCGACGACGCCTATCCCGCGCGTCAGTCCACTCCGACGAACGACATTCTGCTCAGGGTGCGCGATCTGCAGCGAGCGGGCACCTTCGGCCCGGTCTCGTTCGAGTTGCGCAAGGGCGAAATTCTCGGCTTCGCCGGCTTGATGGGCGCGGGACGCACCGAAGTCGCCCGCGCGATCTTCGGCGCCGAGCGGCCCGACTCGGGCTCGATTCTGCTCGGCGATACGCCGGTCGAGATCCGCTCACCGCGCGAAGCGATTCGTCACGGCATCGCGTATCTGTCCGAGGACCGCAAGAAAGACGGCCTCGCGCTGTCGATGCCGGTGTCGGCAAACATCACGCTTACCAACGTTCGCGCCATCTCGTCGCGCGGCTTTTTGCGTTTCGCCGAAGAGACGGCAATCGCGGAACGCTACGTTCGCGAACTCGCGATCCGCACGCCGACGGTCAGGCAGATTACGCGGAACCTGTCCGGCGGCAATCAGCAGAAGATCGTGATCGGCAAATGGTTGTACCGCGGCTCGCGCATCCTGTTTTTCGACGAGCCGACGCGGGGCATCGACGTCGGCGCGAAGTACGCGATCTATACGCTGATGGACCAACTCGCCGCCAAAGGCGTCGGCGTCGTGCTGATCAGTTCGGAGTTGCCGGAACTGCTCGGCATGACCGATCGCATTGCCGTATTTCACGAAGGGCGCATTACCGCGGTCCTCGAGACAAGACAAACGAATCAGGAGGAGATCTTGCACCATGCATCAGGGAGAAGTCATGCTTGAGATCACATCGGGCCGCGAGCAGGCCATCGAGAAGCAGGCGCGGCAGCGACGCCGCGACCTGATCCAGAAATTCGCAGCGCTTGGGAGTCTCGCAGTTCTGGTTGTCGCGTTTTCGCTGACCAGTGCCGCGTTTTTCTCGGTGGGCAATCTGCTGACCGTTGCGCTTCAGGTCACGTCGATCGCGTATCTCGGCGTGGCCGCGACGTGCGTGATCATCACGGGCGGCATCGACCTGTCGGTGGGATCGGTGCTGGCGCTGGCCGGTGTCGCGGCCGCGCTGCTCGTCAAGGCGGGCGTACCGGTGCCCGTCGCGATGCTGGGCGGCATGCTGGTCGGCGCGGCCTGCGGATGGGTCAACGGCATTTGCGTCACGCGCATGGGCTTGCCGCCGTTCATCGCAACGCTCGGCATGATGCTCGTCGCCCGCGGCGTCGCGTTGCAGATCACGGGCGCAAGACCTGTCTCCGGTCTCGGCGACGCCTTCGGCGAACTCGGCAATGGCGCGCTTTTCAAAGTCTCTCACATCGGCGCCGACGGCTTTCCCGACACGGTTTTTCCGGGCATTCCGTATCCGGTCGTGATCATGGTCGTGCTGTTCGTCGCGGTGTCCGTCCTGCTTTCGCGCACCTCGCTTGGCCGTCATATCTATGCGGTCGGATCGAACGCGGAAGCAGCGCGGCTTTCCGGCGTCAACGTGCAGGGCGTCAAGCTCTTCACTTATGTGCTGTCCGGCGTATTGGCCGGCGCGACCGGTTGCGTGCTGATGTCGCGCCTCGTCACCGCGCAGCCGAACGAGGGCGTGATGTACGAGCTCGATGCGATTGCGAGCGCGGTGATCGGCGGCACGTCGCTGATGGGCGGCGTCGGCACGATTTCCGGCACGGCCATCGGCGCATTCGTGATCGGCGTGCTGCGCAACGGGCTGAACATGAACGGCGTATCGAGCTTTATCCAGCAGATCATCATCGGTGTGGTGATTCTCGGCACCGTATGGATCGATCAACTCCGAAACCGGAAGTCATAAAGTCGTAATCAGAAGACGCAGTTGAAACCACAAATCAAGGAGCGAGACATGAAAAAGGTATCCGTACTGGCTGCGGCCGCGGCGATGTGTGCAATGTTCAGCGCGTATGCGCAAGCGGCAGGCGGCGAGATTGCCGTAATCGTGAAGACGGCCAACTCTAACTACTGGCAGAACGTCCAGAAAGGCGCGACCGCTGCAATGGCCGATGCGAAGGGCTACACGATGACCTTCCAGGGTCCCGCGACGGAGTCGGCTATCGCGGACGAAGTCAACATGGTCGAGAACGCTGTGAACCGGCATGTGGCGGGCATCGTCCTCGCGCCGTCGGACCCGGATGCGCTCGTGCCCGCGATGAAGAAAGCGTGGGAAGCCCATATTCCCGTTGTGCTGATCGACTCGTCCGTGTCCGATGCCGGCAAGCAGTACTACCAGTCGTTCCTGTCGACCGATAACGCGAAGGCCGGCGAACTCTGCGCAAAGGCGATGATCGACCGCGTCGGACAGACCGGCAAAGTGGCGGTCATGTCGTATGTGCCGGGCGCCGGATCGGAAGTGGGCCGCGTCGGTGGATTCCGCAAGTACATTGCCGCGCATTCGAAGCTGCAACTGGTCGGCCCGTTCTACTCGCAGTCGCAGATGGCGAATGCGCTCAATCAGACCACCGATGTACTGTCGGCCAATCCCGACCTCAAGGGTGTGTTCGGCGCGAATGAGCCGACCGCCGTGGGAATGGGACGCGCCCTTCAACAGTCTGGGAAAAGCGGCAAGGTGATCGCCATCGGCTTCGACGGCAATCAGGATTTGCAGGGCTTTGTTCGCGACGGCACGATCCAGGCCATTGCGGTTCAAAGCTCGTATCAGATGGGCTACAAGGGAATCGAGACGATCGTGAAGGTGATCGAGCGCAAGCCTGTGTCGAAGCAGGTCGACACTGGAGTGATGATGGTCGAGAAACAGAACCTCGATTCGTCCGAGGCAAAGAACGTTCTCTATTGATGAGCGTTCGCTGGCGCGGCGCTTTATAGCTGCGCGCCGGCATGTGACCATGCGGACGACCTTCGTGACCACGCCAACGTTTTATCGGCAACGTATGCCGTTTTTTTACAGAATCGATCCGCCGTCCGGTGATCGACAAGACCAATCAAGAGGATGCCGAAATGCTTAGCGTCATTTGCGAATCGCCTGGCGTGCTGCGCCGTGAAGACCGCGAACCACCTCACCGTGCCGAAGGCGAAGTGCTTTTGCGCGTCAGCCGCGTGGGTATTTGCGGGACCGATATGCACATCTATTCCGGCAACCAGCCTTACTTGCAATATCCGCGTGTGATGGGCCACGAACTGTCGGCCATCGTCGCCGAGGCCGATGCAAATGCGCACGTCGTGCCCGGCGACGCCGTTTATGTGATGCCGTATCTGTCGTGCGGAAGCTGCATCGCGTGCAGGCAGGGCAAGACCAACTGCTGCGTCAATATCAAAGTGCTCGGCGTGCATCGCGACGGCGCGCTCACGGAGTTTCTCTCGGTGCCCGCGCAGTTCGTGCATAAGGCCGAAGGCGTCACGCTCGATCAGGCGGCCATGCTCGAATTTCTCGCGATCGGCGCGCACGCGGTTCGCCGTGCCGATGTGTCGGCCGGCCAGCGCGTTCTTGTCGTGGGCGCGGGCCCGATCGGCATGGCGGCCATGCTGTTCGCGAACCTGCGTGGCGCACAGGTCACCTGTCTCGACACGCGCGAGGATCGTCTCGCATTCTGCCGCGAGCATGTTGGAGTGTCAGCGGTTCAGATCGGACCGAACGACGTCGACGAACTCGCGGCGATGACAGGCGGCGAGTTCTTCGACGTCGTATTCGATGCAACCGGAAACATCAACGCGATGAATCGCGGCTTCCAGTTCATTGCTCACGGTGGCAAATACGTGCTGATCTCGATCGTACCCGGCGAGGTCACCTTCTCCGATCCCGAGTTTCACAAGCGTGAAGCGACGCTGCTCGGCAGCCGCAATGCGACCGCCGAAGACTTCGAGACAGTTCTCGAAGCGATGCGCGCGGGCCGCATTCCCGACAAGGCACTCAATACGCACCGAATGAGCTTGTCGGATGTACCCACCGAGTTCCCGAAGCTGATGGAGCCAGGACAGACCGTCGTCAAGGCGCTGGTGGAGTGCTGATTTAAGTCCGTCGGGTCAAACGGAACGCAGTGCTGTCACAAAGCAAAAAAATCCGCGTACTGCGAACTATCGCAAACAACGAAGTCGCAAGATTTAAGCGCAGAAGGCCACTGCGCTTAATCACATGGCGCGTTTTACTTATACGCGATACGCGCCCGCGCTAAACGACAACCGCCGAAAAAGCCGTATTCACTAATCGAAATGCGCCAACAGTTCGCGATATGGAGACTCACAAGCCATCGCGCGCATCGATTGAACCTATACTCCCCCGCTGCGTGACGGCACTCAAGAGTGCCACGCTAGTCCGCTATCTACATGCCGCTTGCCGGGTCCGCCTCGGCATCGAAAGTTTTCAGAAAGCACTAAATCCTGTCCGATGTCTCCCGACCTCGGATGCGTTTGTCTTCTTCGGGGAGGAAGTGGCCAATGAATATCAAGAGTTTTACTTCACTCCGTGGTTTGGCCTGTCTGGCTGTCGTAGGAACTCATGTCTGGACCCTATTCGACCTTCAGCGCCTGATCACCGCGCGATACGGCGTGGATTCGTTTCAGAACAAGATAGCCATATTCGTTGACAGAACCTTCAACGGACAAGCTGCCGTCGAAGTCTTCTTTGTTCTCAGCGGATGTGTACTCGCTTTGTCGTTGATGAGCGGCTCAGCCGCGAATAAGCCGTCGTGGGTCAAGACGTTTTATGTAAAAAGATTTTTCCGCATTTATCCCGCGTTGTGGTTGTCGATCGCGCTTGCCCTCGCGCTGTGGCCGCTCATCAAGACGGGACTGTCCTCTCCGGCCTATAGCGCCTGGGCGACGAGCGCCTTCCCGGCAAAGATCTCGGCTCCGCTGGTCGGCCTCTCGCTCGCATCTATATACGTCCATTTGAATTGGCCGATGTGGACACTTCGCGTGGAGCTGTTTTATTCGGTTCTGTTCCCGGCAATCTATCTGCTCGTGCAAAACCCGCGCACGCGCAAGCCGTTTCTCGTTTTCCTGGCACTGGTCGCGCTCGCTCCGATTCCGCGTACGCTGTCGCTGCACTATGCATTGGCCTTTGGTCTCGGCGCGCTGATTCCGCTCACGCGCGGAATCAGTCATTTCCGTTACCGCCTGATCGGCCTCGGCCTCATCCCGGTCTTAATGTATTCGCGCATCCTGCTGGAAGGTATCTTTGATGTGAAGAATATAGAAACGATGGAGATTCTGATTGCCTTCGGCATCGTCTATTGCCTGTTTCACAATAAGAGAAGGATGCCGCTTCTGGATCGGCCGATATTCGAGTACATGGGCACAATCTCATACAGCGTGTACGTGCTGCATTTTCCGATCGTGTTCGGTCTCGGTGCCTGCGTGGTAAAAGCTCTCGGAACGTCCGCCGTTCAACAGCAGCCGTTGCTCATGGCTTCATTACTGGGCGTGTCGACTTTGATTATCACTCTGCCGCTCTCGATGCTCAGCAACAAGTTCGTCGAAGATGCAGGCAATAATCTGGGAAAACGTCTTGCGGCTTCGTGGTACGGCCGCCGCCAGGAGGCACCTGTCCTGGCAGCGACCGTGGAAGAACAATGATGCGCGCGCCCATCACCGCATTTTGACAACCACTTTCCCTTTGGCGCGTCCGCTATCGACATAGGCCATCGCCTCTCCGATTGAATCGAATGCAAAGATGCGATCGACAACCGGGCGTATCACGCCGCCTTCGATAAGCGATGTGATCTGCGCGAGCTGGTCGCCGCTTGCGCGCATGAACAGGAAGGAATAGCTGATTTTCAGGCGTTTGGCCGCCTTCCTGATCCGGTAACTGAGTAGACGCGTCGCCAGCGTCAGGAAGCCCGGCAAACCAAGCTCTTTTGCGAAGTCGGGGTCCGGCGGCCCCGAGATCGAGATGAGCCGACCGCCGGGTCGCAGCACGCGAAGCGATTTGTGCAACGTCGCCGCGTCCAGACTGTTTATCACCACGTCATAGCCGGCGAGCGTCTTCTCGAAGTGATCCTTCTTGTAATCGATGACGACATCGGCCCCGAGGCCCTTCACCCATTCCACGTTCGCCGTACTCGTTGTCGTCGCGACGAATGCACCCAGGTGCTTCGCCAGTTGGATCGCGAACGTTCCGACGCCGCCGGAACCTGCATGAATCAGGACCTTTTGTCCTTTCCGCAACTGCGCGTTTTCGATCAACGCTTGCCACGCAGTGAGACCCACGAGCGGAATCGAGGCGGCCTCTTCCATGCTGAGTGCTTTGGGCTTGATGGACACGTCTGCTTCTTTCACTGCAATCAGTTCGGCGAACGTGCCGATCCGGTCTTTATCCGGCCGCGCGTAAACTTCGTCGCCGACCTTGAATCGCTGCACGCGCGATCCGACGCGCACGATCACGCCGGCTACATCGTTGCCGAGAATCAGCGGCAAACGATACGGCAAAATCAGCTTGAATTCGCCGTCGCGTATTTTCGAATCGAGAACATTAAGGCTGGCGGCGTGGACCTGGATCAGGACGTCGTCGTCGCGTAGTTGCGGCTCCGGCACGTCGGCGATATGCGCGCCATGCTTGCGTCCGTATCGCTCGAGAATGAATGCTCTCATGATGCTTTCGGGTCCCCCGGTGTGATCTGGCGCTGCATGTTTTTCATTCTTGCAAGAGAGGGCTTACCGACTGCGACGCCGGTATCGTGTCGAGTCGAAGGTCTTTACGAAGCCCGGCATCCACGAGCGCGGCCGGCGCGAATCTGCGCAGCATTTGCAGACGGCTCGCAAGCGCGCCGGCTGGGTAGCGCAGCTTCGGCTTCGCGGCTATTGCCGCCTTCAACACGACTTCAGCGACAACCGAAGGCTCAGTCGCGGTCGCCATCACTTCATTGACTCGCTTGCTGACGACAGCACGCGCTTCGCGATACGCATCGAGCGTGGAATCGGGTGCGAGGAAGTTCGCGTCGAACGGCGTCTTCGTATAAGCCGGTTCGATGACCGACACGCGAATGCCCCAGCCGCGCAATTCATGATCGAGCGATTCGGAATAGCCCTCGATTGCATGCTTCGTTGCCGCGTAGAGCGCGCCGTACGGCATCGGCACAAAACCTAGGACTGAGCCGATGTTGACGATGCGGCCGCTGCCCTGCCGCCGCATATAAGGCACGACCGCGCGGGTCATCCGGACAACGCCGAAGAAGTTCGTGTCGAAGATCGACTGCGCCTGCGCAATCGAGCTTTCCTCGGCGCCGGCGGGCGCGACGCCGAAGCCCGCGTTGTTCACGAGCAGATCGATGCGGCCGGCTCGCCGCATAACCTGGGCGACCGCGGCGTCGACGGATTCGTCGCTGGTGACGTCGAGCGTCAGCATGTCGAACGAATGCTCGCCCGCAGGCACTGGCCGCCGGCTTGTGCCGAAAACCTTGTAGCCCGCTTCGCTCAATCGCTGCGCGGCGGCCTGTCCGATACCCGAAGACGCGCCTGTGACAAGGGCGACACCCAACGGCTTTTTGTCAGTCATTTCAAGCTCCATGTGCGGAACGCCCGCGTCACTATCAAATTGAAATCGACTATACTGGGAAATCAAATCCATGTCACTATCAAAATAGTATGGACGACATCAATTCATGCGATGACCCGTGTCCGATCGCGCGCAGCCTGGCTGTCGCGGGCGACGCGTGGAGCATCCTGATCTTGCGCGACGCCCACGCGGGTCTGACGCGCTTCGACCAGTTCCGCAAAAGTCTGGGCATTGCGCCGACCATGCTGACGCGGCGTCTGGCCGCGCTGGCGGAACAAGGTCTATTGGAGAAACGCCGCTATTCGGAGCGCCCGCCGCGCGACGAATACGTGCTGACGGCTGCGGGCATGGACTTCCTGCCGGTGCTGTTCATCATCGGCGCATGGGGGCGGCAACACCGCGGGGATAGCAAGCTGGTTCGCTTCCTGGACGCGGAAACGGGAACGGAGATCAAGGCGATTGCGATCGACGAAGTCACCGGCGCAAAGATCGGGACGCGTCCGATACGCATCGTGAATGTCGATGAAAATTGACGAAGCGTTCGCGCCTTGGCGCCGACGAGTGCTACGGCTTCTTCTTCGGTGCAGACAGGCGTGAAAGCGCGCCCGACTCGCAGGCTTGGAGGATTTCATCCGCGAGCGGCGAGTCATCGGGACAGGCGCGCGAGAGCACGACCGCGCCCACCAGTTGCGCGATGGCATCGATCGAGCGGGCTCGCGCTTCACGCTTGGCCGCTGCGCTTGTCGCGTTAGTCGCATTAGTCGCATTAGCCGCGCCGTGCTTGCTCACCATGCTGGTCAGCAGCCGTTCAATGCCGTCGGCAAAGGCTTGCTTGACCTGTTCCGGCTGACGCCCGGCATCCACGGACAACGCCGCCATCGTGCAGCCGGTGCCGGGCGTATCGCGGTGCTCGCGGGACAAGTACTGCTTGATGAACGCGGCAATGTCGATCCCTTCACTGCCGGCCGCCGACTCCGAAAAGCCACAGGCCGCCGCCTCCGCCATCAGATCGGCCTTCGAGCCAAAGTGCTTATAAAAGCCGCCGTGCGTGAAACCGGCGGCCGCCATCAGGTCCGCGACGCCCACACCGTCGTAGCCTCGCTCGCGAAACAGCGTCGCTGCCGTCTCGACGATGCGCGCCCGGTTCGCCTGCGCTTGCGCTTTAGTGACCTTCATGTTCGGTGCCTCTCTTCGACTAACGCCACGCTAAAGTTTTAACTATACATTGATGTCGATCATCATCAAAGTCGTTGACTTTTTTGATGACGACCATCATTATTAACGCCAGCCTGCACCGCCGCCCTCGCTGATGGGCGGCAGCGGTCCCCACTCAAGCCAAGGAACACCAAGATGAAAGCCCTGCCCACTGTCCTCATTACCGGCGCCTCTTCGGGCATCGGCGCCGTTTATGCGGAGCGTTTTGCGCGCCGCGGCCATCCTCTCGTTCTGGTCGCGCGCGACAAGGCGCGGCTCGAAGCGCTGGCCGGCCGCTTGCGCGACGAAACGAAGATCGATGTGGACGTGTTGCAGGCCGATCTGACGGAGCCCGCCGATCTCGCCGCAGTCGAAGCGCGCCTGCGCGAAGACGCGAACATTCGCGTGCTGATCAACAATGCCGGCCTTGCGCAATCGGGCGGCTTTGTCGAGCAAAGCGCCGACGCCATCAATCGTCTGGTGACGCTCAACATCACCGCGCTGACACGGCTCGCGGCCGCCATCGCGCCGCGCCTCGCGCAAGCCGGCGAAGGGTCGATCGTCAACATCGGCTCGGTCGTCGGTCTCGCGCCCGAGTTCGGCATGACCGTGTACGGTGCAACGAAGGCGTACGTGCTGTTCCTGTCGCAGGGCTTGAGCCTGGAGCTGACGCCCAAAGGCGTGTATGTGCAAGCCGTGCTGCCGGCGGCCACGCGCACCGAAATTTGGGAGCGCGCCGGCATCGATATCGATACGCTGCCCGAAGTGATGGAAGTGGGTGAACTGGTGGATGCCGCGTTGATCGGCTACGACCGCCGCGAGTTGGTGACCATACCGCCGCTTCACGTCGCCGAACGCTGGGATGCACTCGACGCCGCGCGCCAGGGTTTGCTCTCCGATATCCGGCAAGCGCAAGCTGCGGAGCGTTATCGGGCAACGGCCTGACCCGCTTCGGCTGAGCGGAGCGCAGGCGTTAGCCCGCGTCGCTCGAACCGATGACCGCTTCGGGAAGCACGACGATTTTCCCGCGTCTTTCGCGGTCGAAGGTTGCGAGCACAGCGTCGCTTGCGTTGGCGAGTGGGAAAGCGATGGTCGCAGGCGGTCGAAGATGACCGCGCGCGACCATCGAAAACAGCGCGGCGCGTACACGCCGCGCCTGTTCCGGCCGGGTTGCGAGGAAATAGCGCACATCGACGCCATGCAGCGTGGCGTTCTTGAGAAGCGCGAGATTGACCGGCAGCGACGGAATCGCGCCGCCCGCAAATCCGATCACGAGATAGCGGCCGCCTTTCGCAAGCGAGCGGAACGCAGGCTCCAGCATGTTTGCGCCGACGGGGTCGAGCACGACGTCGACGCCTTCGGGCGCCACACGTTTGAGCGCCTCGCGCCAGTCGGGAAGGCTGTAGTCGATCGCGGCCACGGCGCCGAGTTCGCATGAGGCTTTGCGCTTGGACTCGCTCGATGCCGCCGCAATCACACGAGCGCCCGCATGCACCGCAAGCTGAATGGCGGCGGACGACACCGCGCCGCCCGCTCCGAGCACCAGCAGCGTATCGGCGGCTGTCAAACGTCCCTGATCGAACAACGCATAGTGTGCCGTCTGATAGTCCACCAGCATGGCTGCGGCAATGGGCATGGGTAGCCCGCTCGGCACGATGTCAACGTCAGCGGCATCGACCACCACGTATTCCGCGAGGCCGCCGCCAAGCTGCCAGGTGACGACACGTTCACCGACAAGCGGCCGCGTCACGCCCGGACCCACAGCGTCGACGACGCCGGCAATCTCTCCGCCGGGCACGTAAGGCAAGCGCGGCTTGATCTGATAGCGGCCTTGCATCATCAGCCCGTCGACGAAACCCAGAGCCGTTGCTTCGATGCGGATGCGCAGTTGTCCGTGACCGGGATCCGGCATCGGTTCATCGACTAACGCATAGGAGCCGATGCCGAAGCTTGTTCCAACGAAGCTTTTCACGCTCTATCTCCGTCTCTCTTGCACAATCATCAGCATACCTACTAATGCGTGTGATTGCAGCCGCGCTTGACTGCGCAGCGAATGGCGGCTTCGCAAGACAACGTGCGTCATCCGGCCAGGCGGGTAATTGCTATCCGACTGCCCGCCTGCTCGCGCAAACGAAACTTCTGGATCTTCCCTGTAGCGGTTTTCGGCAATTCGCCGAAAACGACGCGGCGCGGGCATTTGAAATGAGCCAGTCTTTCACGGCAGAACGAGATGACGTCCTGCTCGGTTATGTCGAGAGCATCCGGCTTCAGTTCGATAAAAGCGCAAGGCGTCTCGCCCCATGTGTCGTCCGGCTGCGCGACCACGGCTGCATTGAGTACACCCGACATGCGATAGATCACCTCTTCCACTTCCACAGATGAAATGTTTTCTCCACCAGAAATGATGACGTCCTTCGAGCGGTCCGTGATCTGGATATAGCCGTCCGGATGAACGACCGCAAGATCTCCGGTATGAAACCAGCCGCCGGCGAAAGCTTTTTCGGTTGCGTCGGCATTCTTGAGATATCCCATCATCACCGTATTGCCGCGGACGAGAACTTCGCCGCACGACTGGCTATCGGCCGGCACCGGTTCGAGCGTCGCGAGATCGGCGACCGACATTTTCTCGAACGCCGCCGCACGTACGCCTTGCCGCGCTTTCAATTTGCCTTGCTGCTCCGGCGGCAACGTATCCCACTCGTCGTGCCATGCACAGCTAATCGGCGTGCCGGAGATCTCGGTGATTCCAAACACGTGATCGACGTCGAAGCCCATTGCGCCGACGGCTTCGAGCACCGCAGCGGGCGCCGGCGAGCCGGCGGTGAGAACGCGCACCCGACGCGGCAACGGCTGCCGTTCCGACTGCGGCATGCTCGCGATGCCTGCGAGAACAATCGGTGCTGCACAGAAATGATCGACGCCATGTTTCTGGATCGCGGAAAGGATATTCGCCGCGTTGACTTTGCGCAGGCATACATGCGTTCCCGCCGCGGCAGTAATCGCCCATGTGAAGCACCAGCCGTTCGCATGGAACATGGGGAGCGTCCACAGATAAATTGGCGCACGTGGAAGCGGCCAATTCGTCATCTGCAGCAGGCTCATCAGATACGTGCCGCGATGGCTCGGAACGACTCCCTTCGGATCGCCTGTCGTGCCCGATGTGTAGTTCAACGCGATCGGCGTCCACTCATCGACGGGGCCACGGCCGGCAAATGCCGGGTCGCCACTCGCGAGCAGCGATTCATAATCGGTTTCGCCGATGGCGGCGCCGTCGGGCGCTTCGTGATCGTTGATGTCGATGAGACGCGGTGGATTCGGAACCGACTGCAACGCTTTTTCGACCAACGCGGCAAACTCGCGATCCACCAGCAGAAGCTTGCATTCGCCGTGGCGCAGAATGAACGCGATGCCGTCAGCATCGAGACGGCAATTGATGGCATTAAGCACGGCCCCCGAGAGCGGCACGCCGAAGTGCGCTTCGAGCATCGCCGGCGTATTCGGTGCGATGATCGACACGGTATCGCCCGGCTCGATTCCCAATTGAACGAGCGCCGACGCGAGGCGATAGCAACGCTCGCGAGTCGTCGCCCACGTCTGGCGGAATTCGCCATGAATGATCGCGGTGCGTTGCGGATAGACGTCGGCGGTTCGGTCGAGGAAGGTTAATGGCGTCAATGGAACGTGGTTTGCCGGATTCTTCTCGAGCCCTCGCGAGTAGGCCTTTGCACTCATGACTTTGTCTCCGTTCATTCATTATAGAAAGTAGTGAAATCGCTCACTGGGACACGGTCCGTCACTAGCGAATTCTCGATACAGTCGTGATCGGCATAACCGAGGCTCATTCCGCAGACCAGCATCTGGTTGTCGGGAATCGACAGTTCGTCGGCGATCACGCGGTGGAATTTGTTGAAAGCCGCTTGCGGGCAAGTGTCGAGGCCGCGCGCGCGAGCGGCGAGCATCACGCTTTGCAGGAACATGCCCGTATCCAGCAGACTGCCTTCGCGCATGACGCGGTCCACTGTAAAAAACAGGCCGACGGGTGCATCGAAGAAACGATAGTTGCGGCCGTGCTGGACGTGCATTCGTTCCTTGTCGCCCTTCTCGATGCCGAGCAATCCATACAGGTTCCAGCCGACCTTGCGGCGACGGTCCACATACGGCGCGATCCATTCGCGTGGGTAGTAGTCGTAGGGCTCGTCGAGGTCCGAGCTGCGGGCGGGATCGTCATTGATCTCGTTGATGGCGGCAGACAGCCGCGACTTCTTCGCGCCTGTCACGACGTGCACATGCCACGGCTGAATGTTGACGCCGGTAGCACTGAAGCGCGCGACCTCCAGGATGGACTCGATGTCCTCGCGCGCAACCGGTGTCGGCAAGAAAGCGCGAACGCTGCGCCGGGTGACGAGCGCCCAGTCGACGGCTCGACTGACGTCGATAAACGAGGTGAAAGGAGGCGGAGATAGACGATCCATTTCTTTCTGCATGTTTGAAAATGTACTGCCGCGTAAACGTGGCTTTTCTCGAGTGAATAACCTGCAATAGGCGCTCTTAGCGCCCTGCACTGTGCTGAACTGCGGGAATAGCCGCACTGCGTCCGCGATAGGAATCGGCGCGCGCGTGATCGATCAGCGTCACGGCCATTGCACCAATCAAACCTGCCACGCCGATTGCCATGAAGTTCTGTTCCAGCGGCAGCTTCAGCGACACCAGCCAGCCGATTAGCACGGGCGCCACGATCGCGCCGATGCGGCCCACGCCAGAAGCAAAACCGACACCCGTAGAGCGGATTGCATGGGGATAGAAGCCGCCCGCATAAGCATAGGCGAGCAATTGAGTACCGAGCGTCGATGCGCCTACAACGAATACAACGACAAACAATGACGCTGTCGATTTCGTGTAACCCATCAGCGAGAGTGCGACGGCTCCCACGACGTAGAACGCGATCAGCACCCGCTTGATATTGACCCTGTCGCCCAGCCAGCCGCCGAGAATCGCACCCGCAATCGCGCCGACGTTAAACACGATCACGAAGTTCAAAGCCGAACCGAGGCTGTATCCCGCCATCGCCATGAGCTTGGTCAACCACGAACTCAGTGCGTACACCATGAAAAGGCCGGTCATGAATGCGACCCACATCATCGTAGTACTGAAACCGCGGCCGTCCTGAAAGAGTCGTCGCACCGAGACGTCCCTGTTTTTGTCCGACGACGGTCCTGAAAACTGCTCGTCGTCACTCAACGAATAGTCGGGCACGAGGCGCTTCACGAGCGCGCGCAGTTCTTTATGTCGGCCGTTCTTGACCAGAAAGGTCATCGAATGAGGCATCGTTTTAATGATGAACGGAATTAGCAGAACAGGCAGGCCCGCGGCAAAGAAGACGGATTGCCAGCCATAACTGCCGATAAGCTCCTTTGCAGTGAGCGCCACCAGAATGCCGCCAACCGAATATCCCGCGAATACGAGTGTGACCAATCGCGTGCGCAACGCATTGGGCGAGAACTCCGCCATTTGCGCGGTGACGATCGGCAAGACGCCGCCGATGCCGAGGCCCGCGATGAATCGGGTCACGCTGAAACTGACGGGATCGTTCGTCAGTCCGGCGGCGGCGGTAAAGAGACTGAACAGCGCCACACACACGCAGATCATCGTGGGCCGGCCGAAACGGTCAGCCAGCGTGCCGAGGAAAATAGCCCCGAGCATCACGCCAAACAGTGCCGATGCGGCCATGATGCCGGCACTGGTCGCGTCGATGTGCATGCCCTTCATGATCGACGGCAACGCTGCACCGACGATGGCGAGATCGTAGCCGTCGACTATCAGCATCAACACGCACCAGAACAGGACCAGCCTGTGCAAGCCGTTGAACCTGGCCTGGCCCGCGAGTGAATGAACATCGATCTGGTTCATGCTTGTCTCCTTTGGTTTAATGTCGTGGCCGAAGTCCGCGCAGGCCGCTGTGTTACAAGCAGTGTCGGGCGAAGGCTGCGGACAGTCGATGCCCATTAACTTCAAGATGAGTGAGGTCGCCGAACACCTGCGTTTGCGGTGTTGTGACACTGGCGGTTCCGGTGTAACGCTAACGCCCGGAACCGGACATGGCGCGCGCTGCCAACGCGATTAGTTAGAGCACACGAAGCTGGCCGCAAGGTTCTGATCGCCGCCGACGTATTTGGGCCACTGCGGGTATTCGCAGATTGGCCGCGTGCGTCCGACTGCCGGCGGAGCGAGGTCGGTGATAATCAGATTTTTGGGTTCGACGCCTTTCGTCACCCAGTTGTCCAATGCCGTCAGACCGTCATATGAACCATTGAATTGCCCGCCGGCACTGTGCGCCGCGCCCGGCACCACATAGAACTTTAGAAATTGACCCAGTGGTCCCTGCCCGAACCGGGATACCAGCCGGTCGTAGTAATCAATCGACAATTGCGCCGGAATGAACTGATCCGATTGTCCGTGCTGCAGAATGATCTTGCCGCCGCGCGCCTGGAATTGACTCAGGTCGGTACTCGTGCTGTCCATGAGCGCGCTCACCGCTTGCACGCGCGAGGTTAATGATCCGGGGTTGGCCGGATTAAAGTTCAGCGTGCTCAAGCCAGGATCGCGAGCAACCGCGAATCGAAGCATGTCATTTGAAAACGTATAGAAGAACGCGCTTTTGCCGATCACGCCAGGCTCGACTACCGCATCGGTGGCTGACGCGCCCCATGCAAAGGCGACGGACCAGAAGTCTGCTCCCGTGAACGCGTTAAATGCGGGGAAAGTCTGGACTCCGTTTACCAGGTTGAAGCTAAGGTTAAGCGGCGTGCCGGCGGTGGTCATCGTATTGATTTGCGCGTCCGACAAGCAGCTATCGCCAGTGTCGACGCCGCTCGGGCAACGAATCGTTGCTGGATCGAATACGCATGCCGCGGGGTTACTGATAATGCCGTCAGCCACGCCATCCAGAGCATCGCATTGCTTGATGACTGCTTCGAGAAGAACCTTGCCTTTGGCAGGCGTGACGTATCCTCCGGGCGCCAGCAGCGATCGCGAGATCCTGCCCATCTGAAGCCACAGTCCTGTTATTCCTGAAGCGGGATATGTGGAAATGATGCCGTCGTAGTCATGCGGGAATCGTTGTGCCGCAATCAGACCTTGCCGGCCTCCGCCTGAACCGCCAATAAAATAACTGTGCGTGAAGTCCGAGCCGTATCTTGCCTTTGCGATGTACGCTGCGAAGTCACGCGTCTTCTTGATGTGGTCGCCTGAGTAGTTGGCGAGTGCCTCATCGTTTGCCGCGAACGAACCGTCCATAAAGTTTCCCTCATGCCCAGCGTCGCTGCCGACAGTCACATAACCTCTGCGCAATGGTGTACTGACGCCTGCGGGCTCTGCTCCGGATAAGAACCCGTCCGCGGGAAAGCCTTCAGTATCGGGGATGGTGCCGTCGAATCCCCCGCCGCCAAAGTGAACGACTTTGCCGTTGAAGTTAGTCGGTAGATCCGCCTCCACTCGAATATCCGGCGCATTGAAATCCACCGGATGAATAGCTCCGAGAACCTTGCAGTATTCGCCGTTGCCGTTGCCGGAATCGGTAGCTGCAACGAGCGTCGCGGATACGATAGTGGCACCCGTTGTCGGCAATCCGATCGAGCCGGCGGGAACGGTCGTACCCGCCAACGCACTACATTTCGCGGCGGGCGTCGCGACCGCGACGTTGGCCGGCGCGGAATCACTGCCGCCGCAGCCGGATACGGCAATCGCCGATGCGGCGAATAAAGCACTCACCATTGCCGAGCTTCGGCGGCTTCTCAACCGGGTTCTCATTCTCGTCTCCGTCTATTTTTTATACCGCAATGAGTGGCTCGGTTGCTTTGCGCAACCGGGCGCGACGCGTCCTTTGATCTGCCGAACGCGAGTGCAGTGTCAGCCTGCTCGGCGCACCGATCCATGTCCGCCGACCTCAGTTTTCATGAGGCGTGCGGACACGCTCCGCTTAATCGAATGAGCGTTCGCGCGAGGCGTGATTGGGAGAAGAGGATTGAATCTTTCGACCATTCAGACGTGCAAGCACATCTGAACGCGTGAATGGTGTGATGACGATGCTATGTGTTCTAACGGTTAAGAACTCGCCTTGCCCTGACGGTACATTCCCGGACTCGCCCCCGTCCACTTTCTGAAGGCCCGGTGAAAAGCACTCGTTTCCTGAAATCCAGTGCGTGCAGCGACTTCTGCGACCGTGAGAGTACTGTTCGAAAACAACTCGATTGCGATGTCACGCCGCAATTCGTCTTTCAGTTGCCGATAGTTCGTGCCTTCAGCCAACAGGCGGCGTTGCAGCGTGGCCGCGGATAGATTCATTAATCGCGATAGCTCGTCGAGGTCAGGCCAGTCGTCGGGGATCTGGTTTCTTAGCCGGCGTCTGACGAGGGCCGTAGTACTCGATTCGTTGCGATACTTGACCAGGATATTGGCGGGTGCATTTTGCAGAAAAGCACGCAGGCTCGCTTCCGTCTCGGACAGTTTGAGGTCGAGAAAACTGCGATCGAACCGGATCAGCGTTTCTTCCGCGGAGAACGTCACATCCTCGCAAAAGCGCATACGGTAGTCGCTGTCATCCGTTGGCGCCGAAGCGCGGAACCTCATCTCGATCAGCGGAATGCGTCTGCGTGCGAGCCAGCACGCGAGACCGTGCACGAGGATAAACCAGGTCCCGTAGGCAAAGAGGCGGCGCGTTCGGCCATCGTCATGCAGGACGATCAGTGCATGCTCGCCTTCGCAGCGCAACTCGCCATGAATGTCGTCGAGAACCGCGCGCAGGAACTTCAGCATGCGACGCAGCGCGTGCTCGAGATTGTCGGCATGCAGCACGGCGTGACACATCAGCGCATAACTGCCTCGCCGCAATGCGTGGCTATCGAGACCAAAGAACTCGTCGTCCATCAAGTCGGCGAGAGCCGCCCACAAACGCGAAAAGGCTAATGCCGGCACTCGGGCTCTCGGCGCATTCAGCAATTCCGCCGCGATGCCCGCGTGCTGGAGAACCGCCGAGACGTCGAGATTGCGCTGCGTGGCAACGAGAATTGCTTCGCGCACGAGGCCGATAGAAGTTGTGCCCTTGTCTTGAGCGTCATTCATGGTCAGGGTCTACCTACAGAAAGTGCACTGATGTTAATCGCTGCCGGGCGTAAGCGAAACCTGGTATCACTGAGCATGAGCCGCACGATATGTCCGAAAGGCGCACGCAGGAAGAGGTCGATGGACATGGGCGTGGTTTCGCGTGCCGCTTACGATGATCACCCAGTTGGTCGTCGCGAATATGCTTTGCCGGCCGGTCACTTTGAGGAGACAGCATTGCAGATTCAAGGGGAAGGTTTCGTCGTCACAGGCGGCGGCTCAGGGCTCGGCGCAGCCACGGCGCGCCGTCTGGTAGCGGGCGGCGCCCGCGTGCTGCTGATCGATCTCGACGAGGACGCCGGTGCCTCACTCCCGGCGGAACTCGGCGCTAATGCCCACTTCGCGAGGGCCGACGTATCCGACTCCGCGAGCGCCGAGCGTGCGTTGGCCGCGTATTGCGAGACCTTCGGCGCGCTGCATGGCCTGATCAATTGCGCAGGCGTTGCGCCCGCCGAGAAAGTGCTCGGACGCGAAGGCCCGCATCGGCTGGAAAGTTTTGCGCGCACCGTTCAGATCAACCTGATCGGCGCCTTCAACATGGTGCGGCTGGCCGCGGCGTGCATGGCCGGGAACACGCCCGAGGCCGATGGCGAGCGCGGGGTCATCGTCAATACCGCTTCGGTCGCTGCCTTTGACGGTCAGATCGGGCAAGCGGGCTACGCTGCATCGAAAGGCGGTGTCGTGGCGATGACGCTGCCTGTCGCGCGCGAATTGGCCCGCCACGGCATTCGAGTGCTCGCCGTCGCGCCCGGAATCATGGAGACGCCGATGCTCAAAGGCATGCCCACAGAAGTACAGGACGCGCTTGGGAAGATGGTGCCCTTTCCCCCGCGCCTGGGCCGGCCGGAAGAATTCGCGGCACTTGTGCTGCATATCGTCGAAAACACTTACCTCAACGGCGAGGTGATTCGTCTTGATGGCGCCATTCGTATGGCGGCGAAGTGAACTCAGTCATCGCCGCCGCCGGGTTCGAGTGGCAATGATTCATCGACGACGACACCTTCCTCACCCTTTGCAACGCCGCCATGAAGCGGCGAATGGAGACTCGCATGACTGCCTCTTCGACTTCCGATGATCCCGTTGTGATCGTCGCTGCTGCCCGCACGCCGCTGGGTGGTTTCCAGGGCAACTTCGCTTCGCTGACGGCGCCTGTACTGGGCGCGCACGCGATCCGGGCCGCGGTGCAACGTGCCGGACTGCAACCCGACGCCGTCGATGAAGTGCTGATGGGCTGCGTGCTGCCCGCGGGCCTCGGCCAGGCGCCCGCGCGCCAGGCGTCGCTTGGCGCGGGTTTGCCGCTATCGGCGGGCTGCACCACGATCAACAAGGTCTGCGGCTCGGGGATGAAGGCGGCGATGCTCGCGCACGATCTGCTGCTCAGCGGCAGTCAACGAGTGATCGTTGCGGGCGGCATGGAATCCATGAGCAACGCGCCGTACCTGTTGCCCAAGGCACGCTCGGGTCAGCGTCTGGGACACGGCCAGGTACTCGACCATATGTTCTTCGACGGCTTGGAGGATCACTACGGCCTCGCCTCCGATGGCCGCCTCATGGGCACCTTCGCCGAGGACTGCGCGCGCCATTTCGATTTCACACGCGAGGCGCAAGACGCGTTCGCTTCGACCTCCACGCTGCGGGCGCAGCAGGCGCAGCGCGACGGCCTGTTCCGCTGGGAGCTTGCGCCGATGACCGTGCCGGGTCGTAACGGCGAGATACTCATCGACGAGGATGAAGCGCCGGCGAAGGCGCAACTGGACAAGATCCCGAAGCTCAAACCCGCGTTTGCGAAGGACGGCACGGTGACGGCCGCGAACTCGAGTTCCATCGCCGACGGTGCGGCGGCCCTCGTTCTGATGCGCCAGTCGACCGCACGCGAGCATGGCTTGGCGCCGCTCGCCGTTATCCGCGGACACGCCACGCATTCGCAGGAACCGGCCTGGTTCACGACTGCGCCCGTCGGTGCGATTCAGAAGTTGCTCGCCAAGGTGGGATGGCGGGCGAGCGATGTCGACGTTTGGGAGATCAACGAGGCATTCGCCGTGGTGGTCATGGCCGCGATGCGCGAGCTGGCGCTTTCGCATGAGCGCGTGAACGTGCATGGCGGTGCTTGCGCGCTCGGTCATCCGATCGGCGCGACGGGCGCGCGGGTTATCGTGACGCTGCTGGATGCGCTTCGGCAACGCGGGGGGAAGCGTGGGGTGGCTAGTCTTTGTATCGGTGGGGGGGAGGCTACGGCGGTGGGGGTGGAGGTGGGGTGAGGGGGATCAGGGTCAGTTGCAAGGCGCTGTTTGGGCGGAAGAACTGGAAGCCTTGGCGACGATTGCATGAAGAATCGAGCCCACGACAGGCAACCACAGCGGCGACCTTAGGTGGCACCGGGAGCTCATTTCAGCGCGTCCCGTTTCACGCTCTCCCCTCACCCATGCAACCCCAACCCCTTCACCGCCTTATCCACCGCCTTCCTCGCCCCATGCACCGCGAGCCCCACTAAATCCAGATTACCCGCATCCTGAGCACGAAACACCTCACGATTCGCCGCATCGTGCCCAGTCGAAAACATCGCATGGACATACGGCACAATCTCGAGCTCGCGGTTAACTGCCTGCCGATGCGCAGCCTGCAAACCCGGCAAATCGGCGGCGAACACCAGCATCGGTTGCCCGAGCATGCGGCCATACCGACGTCCCGCAGCGTCCTCATAAGGCTCGCCTAGCGCATCGGGTATCGCAGCCGCCACGCCCGTCGCGAGAAATGCGACGACGTTGAGTTTTTGCCACACAGCCAGATCGTCGCGCACGATCAGCGCCACTTTTGTTTCGAACATGAACGTCCCTCCTTGGAACGCTCATGGTCCACGATCCGCGGCGATCAGTCTGGAACGTTTGTGCACATGCGCCGATAGGCCGCCGGCGTCATCCGGTACGCGCGATGAAACCAGCGGCCAAGATGACTCTGATCCGAGAACCCGACAGCCGCCGCAACCTGCGCAGGCTGATGACCGCTCGCCAGCATTTGACGCGCGGCGCGCAGACGCAAACGCACCAGATACGCATGCGGCGACGTGCCGAACGCGCGCTTGAAGAGGCGCGTCAACCGGAAGCGGTCGATGCCCGCAGCCGTCGCCAGTTCATCGAGTCCGATATTGCCGGCCATCTGCTCGTGCAAAAGATCGCGCACGCGAAGCGCGGCGAGCGGTATCGCGGAGCCATTCGTCGACGGCGCATCGAGCACGTGACCGCTGAGTTGCGTCAGCATGCGGTCGAGCGCCTGGTCGCGCGCGAGCCTGCCCTCGTCGTGATAAATGGCGAAAAAAGCCGCCCGAATCGCATCGACGAGATATTGGTCGTCCACCAGCGTATGGCTAAAGGCCGCCTCAACCCCGCGCAACCCCGGAAGATTCAGTTGACGCGCCGCGTGCTCGACCCAGCCTTGCGGCAGGTACAACGCGGCATACGTGAAGCCGCTCGCCTCCGGCGCGTGACCGTCATGCAGCGCGCCGGGCTCGATCAGGATCGCCCGACCCGGTGTGCTCGTGTGCAAAGACCGGTGGCACTGAAAACGTTGGACGCCTTGCTCTGTGTAGCCGATCAACATGTCGTCGTGATCGTGCGGATCGTAGGCGTGGCCTCTGAAATGCGCACGCAGCCCTTCAATGCCCGTCTCGGGATCGCGCCGCGCGACGAGCCAGTGATCGGTCCGCTCGTTAAACACGGTTGCGCCTGTCATCGCTTACTCCAATGGTGTCGGCATATTGCGTTAGCGCACGACTACTGCGTAAATGCGTTCCCTATGCCCGATCATCTGAACCTCGATGAGTCGCCGTATCGCGTCTTCGCAAGCGACTCGTTGATCAGCCAAAGCGGACAAAGCGGACAAAGCGGACCATAAGCGAGCTCCCGCAATTCCCGCTCACGCTCACGCTCACGCCCGCAGCGCCTTCGCAAGATCGGCCAACCGATACGGCTTTTGCACGAATATCAGATCCCGCAGTTCACTCTTCTCGTCGTGCAGCGGAGCCGGCGAATAGCCCGACGTGAGCACCACCCTGATCGCCGGATAGTGCGCGCGCACGAGTTGCGCCAGTTCGAGTCCGCTCATGCCGTGGGCCATCGAGATGTCGGTGAAAACAACATCGATGTCAGCCCGCTCCTCGAGAATCAGCGCCGCCTCCGACGCGCTGCTCGCGGGCACCACTTCGTAGCCGATGTTCATCAACAGTTCGGACGCAACGCCGAGCACGTCGGGCTCGTCCTCGACCAGCAAAACGGTCTCATGCCTTGCCGTCGACGGCAGACCGACGGCTGCCGGCGGCTCCGCGACGGGCAGATAAAGATCGACCGTCGTGCCCTTGCCCAATTCGCTCGATAGATGCACGTCGCCGCCCGACTGGGCGATAAACCCGTACACCTGACTCAAGCCCAGTCCCGTGCCCTTGCCTGGCTGCTTGGTCGTGAAAAACGGTTCGAACGCCTGCGCGAGCACGTCCTCCGACATGCCGCTACCGGTATCCGCAACCGAAATGCGGACGTAGTGCCCGGCAGGCAGCGCCGGGGTCACTTCCGTCTCCGACTGGACCGTGTCGGTGGTAATCGTGACCGCGCCGCCGGTCGGCATGGCGTCGACCGCGTTGACAACCAGATTGAGCAGAGCGGCCTCGAAACGCGCGGCATCGACGGATGCGAAAGCGTGCGTGGCATGCAGGCCAAGCTCGACATGCGTGTTGCGGTTGCCGGCCCGCGAGAGCATGGGCGTGAACTCGCGAATCAATCCGTTGAGGTCGTGTACCTGCGCCTGCAACGGCTGTTGCCGCGCGAACGACAGCAACTGCTGCGTCAGCGACGCGCCGCGGTCGATCGCCCGCCGCATCCCGTCGATCATTTTCTTGTCGAGCGGCGTGCGCGCCTGCAGCGCGAGCACCTCGAGACCGTTCGAAAGCACGGCCAGCAGATTGTTGAAGTCGTGCGCGACGCCGCCCGTCAGCCGCCCGATCGCTTCCATCTTCTGCGCCTGGAACAGCGCGGCGTTGGCCTTCTCGAGCGCGGCCGCGGCTTCCTTGCGCTCGGTGATGTCGCGCGTCACCTTTGCAAATCCGACGAGAGCACCCGCTTCGTCGCGGATCGCGTCGACCACGACATGCGCCCAGAAGCGGCTGCCGCCTTTGCGAACCCGCCATCCTTCGCGTTCGGCACGGCCTTCTCTCGCCGCGATCGCGAGTATCTGCGCGGGCGCGCCGGCCGCTTTGTCCTCGTCCGTGTAGAAACGCGAGAAATGCTCGCCGATGATCTCCGACTGCCGATACCCCTTGATCCGCTCGGCGCCGACGTTCCAACTCGTGACAACTCCGGCAGGCGAAAGCATGAATATCGCGTAGTCAGTGACGCCCTGAACGAGAATCCGGAACTGCTCCTCTGTTTCGCGCGTCACATCCTGCCTGTCGTCACTCTGACTCATAAGGGTTGTTCCAAATCGGTAAAAAAATGTACTTACCGGACTCATTTTACCCTCGGCATGCGCGGGCCGTTCAGGCGGCAACCGGAAGCCTGTTTGCTTGCTGATGGCGCCGCTATCGAATTGAAGATGAAGGTCGTGCGCATTCGGCAACACGTCGTTGAATGCGACCGCACGCCGCACACCGCGCATCCCTGATAATCTGAGCGTCCTGGCCCCGCGGCGCGGCAGTTGGACGCGCGCCGCATTGCCGTCGATCGAACTCCGATGCCGCCACTGTTTCGCCGCTTACTACTGCTTTACCACGCGCTGCGATATGGCGCGCGCCTGCTCTGGCTCGCCGCGCCGTCCGATCGCAAGCTCCACTGGATGATCGAACTCGTCGGCCGCGTGCATGCGTCGGCGGACAGCGCGCGCAGCGTGCACGGCCTGCTGCCGGCGCTCGGCCCGCTTGCCGGCCGTTTCGCGAAGACGCTAGTCGAGCGTCCCGAACTGGCGAACGCGACATTGCACGACGCCATCGACGCCGTCGATCATCTGGAAACGCCGCTGCCGCCGCGCGAATCCGAGGAGGCGCTGGCGCGCGCGTTCGGCCGCCCGCTTGCCACGCTTTTCAGCGCGGTGGACCTGGTTCCGGTGCGCAGCGGTTTTGCCGAACAGACGCATTTCGCTCGGCTCATCATGCCGGTCAACGGTCATCGCGAGGTGGCGATCAAGCTGCTGCGCGCCGGCCAGTTGCAGCAGATCGGCGACGAACTCGCGCTGTTGCGCTGGGTCGCGCGCTGGCTGGAAAAAGTGTCCGGCACGGCGCGCCGCCTGCGGCTGCGGGCGCTCGCGCAAACCTTCACCGACGACATCCTGCGCCGCTTCGATCTGCGCGCCGAAGCCGCCAATCTGAGTCAGACCGGCCATCATTTCGACGGCGACACGCGCATCGTCGTGCCCAACGTGATCTGGGACCTGTGCACGCCCCTCACGCTCACCATGCAGCGCATCGACACATTGCCGGCGAGCGACCTGAGCGGCCTGCACGCGCATCATGTGAAACTCGCGCCGCTCGCCGCGCATATTGTCGAAGTCGTGACCGAGCAGGCTTTCGAACACGGCTTCTTTCACGCGACGCTCGACGCGCGGCGGGTTCGCGTGAGCATCGAACCGGATTCGCTGGGCCGTCTCGTGCTGGCCGAGTTTTCGATCATGTCGAGCCTGTCGACCGGCGAGCGCGAGTTCTTCGTGCACGGCGCGACTGCGCTGTTCGAGCAGGACTATGGACGGCTCGCGGAACTGCATCGCGACGCGGGACACGTGCCGCACGACACGCGCGCCGAGCTGCTCGAAGCGGAGTTGCGCACGCGTGCCGAAGCGCATTTCGCGGCGGCGCCAGAGGACCGTTCGGCGGGCTCGCTGTTTCATCATCTGCTCCACGCGGTGCATCCGTTCGACGGTACGGTATCGAGCCGCCTCGCCACCGCGCAACGCTCGTTCCAGCAGGCCGAAATGCTGGCGCGGGCGCTGCATCCGGGCGTCGATACATGGAATATCGCGCGCGGTGTGCTCGCGGATATTGCGCGGCGCGACATCGATCACCGCGGCTGGTTCAAGCGCATTTCACGCGAACTGCCGCATCTCGCGCACATGCTGCCGCGCGTGCCGCAACTGGCCGTGCGCTATCTGCAGCACGAGCACGATCGCGCGCGCTCGCCGGGACAAAACGCTCGACTGCTTGCCGAGATCGGCCGCGAATATCGGCGCACGCGCGCGCTGTTGTGGGCATGTGTGTTGTGCGGCGGCGTCCTCGGCGCGGGCACCGTGTTGTTGATGTGGTGATGTTGGCGTGACGCGTTGATGTGTTGATGTGCTTGCGCGGCCCGTCGCGTTCTGCCGATCAAAACTTCGCGGGTCCGCTACATGCTCGTACGATCGCGGAAGCCGTTCTTCATCAGAAAGCACTGCGCCACCAGCAAGGAGCAAGACAACCATGAAGCAGACCGATCCAGCCACTGTTCAGACCAACATCGCGGCGGAAATGCACGTTAGCGCCGGCTTCGACGCCAACGAGGAAATCGAGCGCCGCATCTCTTTTCTCGCGAACTATCTGCGCAGCAACGGCCTGAAGACGTACGTGCTCGGCATCAGCGGCGGCGTGGATTCGACGACGGCCGGGCGCCTCGCGCAACTGGCCGTCGAGCGCTTGCGCGCGGAAAATTACGACGCGCGTTTCGTCGCGATACGCCTGCCGCACGGCGAGCAGAAAGACGAGGCCGACGCGCAGCAGGCGCTCGCCTTCATTCGTGCGGACGAGACGCTGACCATCGACATCAAGCCCGCCGCCGACGCGATGCTCGCGTCGCTGCATCAAAGCGGCCTGCCGTTCGCGGACGAAGCGCAGGAAGACTTCGTGCACGGCAACATCAAGGCGCGGCAAAGAATGATTGCCCAGTACGCGGTGGCGAGCACGCGCACGGGCGTCGTGATCGGCACGGATCACGCGGCGGAATCGCTAATGGGATTTTTTACGAAGTTCGGCGACGGCGGCGCCGATGTGCTGCCGCTCGCGGGCCTCAACAAGCGCCGCGTGCGTGCGGTCGCGAAGGCGCTCGGTGCCTCGGACGCGCTCGCGCACAAGGTGCCGACCGCGGACCTCGAAGCGTTGCGCCCGCAACGGCCCGACGAAGATGCCTACGGCGTACCGTACGAGACGATCGACGACTTCCTGGAAGGCAAACCGGTCAGCGACGAAGCACGCAACATCATCTTGCGTTTCTACGATGTGACGCAGCACAAGCGCGCGCTGCCGTACACGCCGTTCGATTGGCCCGCGCCCACGAGCGAAGCGTGAGCCGCAACGCGAACCGCCGCTCAGCGCTTAGTGCGCGGGCGGCTGGGCGGGCGGCGAGTCGTCGGTGAAAAGATCGGCGCTCGCCTCGAGCGCCATTCCGCCCAGGTGCTTGCCATGAATCTGCCGCGCGATGACTTCGCCGACATACGGCACTTGCGCATCGAGTTCGACCGTGGCGTAGGCGCCAGGCGTGCCCGCGTCGACGACCTCGACGTTGCGCGCGTAATGCCCCAGCTCGTGCTTGAGGAATTCGCGCACTTCCTGCTCGGTGCACGACGGCGCGATGTTGCGCACGATCAGGTTCATGCTGCCTACTCCTGGCGGCTGCCGCCGGACCTGTCGACGCGCACGCGCGCCGGGCGCAATGCCGCGCGTTGTCTCGCCTGCGCGGCGGCCAGTTCGCGGATGAGTGCGGTGCCCGCCGCGCCGAGCGCGGCCAATGACAGGTAGAAAGCGATCATTTGAATCTCCGATATTCCGCGCGGTATTCCGATGAGC
This sequence comes from Paraburkholderia sp. RL17-368-BIF-A, assembly GCF_046054045.1. Taxonomy (NCBI): domain Bacteria; kingdom Pseudomonadati; phylum Pseudomonadota; class Betaproteobacteria; order Burkholderiales; family Burkholderiaceae; genus Paraburkholderia; species Paraburkholderia sp. RL17-368-BIF-A. The sequence continues at coordinate 5,831 of NZ_JARESN010000002.1, read as the reverse complement.
CCGCCGGGTCCTGTTTAAGGATAGCCACTTACGATCGGACACGCGATGCGACGCGGCGTCACCATGACAAGCTCGCACCGGTAGCACGATCAATGTGCACTGTACCTGAACCGCGCCCTTTCCGTTCGGCAGCAACACTGTTTTGACTAACTGCGCCGCGGCGCCTGGAAATTGTGCTGAACATTGCGCGTGCAGACGCGGGTTGCAAGAAGCGGACCGCGGCACGCATGCCGGAGTTCGTTGCGCCGATCGGCGAACGGAAGCTGCTGCTCGCCGCGCGAGCGTCAGTCCGCGTCCTGCACGTTGGCCGCGCTCACCCACCACGCGTTCTTGCCTTGCGGCAATGCGACCAGCACCGCGGACGGATCGTCCACGCCGTCGTCCGCCACTTCGCACACGGCGAGTCCGTCGGGCAAATGCTTCACTTCTCCGGCCGACTGAAAGAGCGCGATGCGCTGCGCGTTCAGCGGACGCAGTTGACGATAGACATCGAAGCTGATGGCCGCGGGCACATCGCCGCGAATTTGCAGCGCGTCGGCTTTGCCGCAATGCGCCGGCTCGGCGGCGAACACGGGCGCGGCGCCGACGGCGCATGCAACGCTCAGCACGGCAAGCGTCGCTGCGGCAAGACGTGAATAAGTCATGGTAATTCTCCAGGAATGAGTTGATTCGGCGAGTTCGATGCGAAAGCCGCGTGCTGAAAGACGGCGAGCGGCGACGACAAGTAAGTAATGCGGGCTGGCGGCACGCGCTGACAAAAAGCGTTTGTGGGTCACGCCCGCAAAGCTGGAGACAGGATCGAGCGTTCCGGCGCATTCAACCTTTTTCGCAAGCGCGGCGCGATCCGCGCCGACACCAACCGTTACGGCTGCGTGCCGCGCCCCGCTGCGCGCCCGCTGTCGGCGCTCGTCGCGACATCCAGCCGGCTGATGTCGCAAGACTCCTGGCTAAAGCCAGAATAGACCACCGACCAATCACCGACGATCGCCGCCTGCGCTTCCGCGAGACTCAGCTTGCCCTCGCAGACGCAACGCTTGAGCATGACCGCCGCGCGCGCCTTGCGCCGCTCGCCCTGCCGTCCCGCCCAAGGCAGAAGGCCGAGATTGGACGGCGCGTCCGGCGAGCCGCCGAGCACCACGGGCACGCGCCGATCGAGCGCGAACTCGGCGCCGTCGTCTGCGTCGATGCCGCGCTCCGCGAGCATCCGGTCCTTGTGCGCCATCAGTTCATCGAACGGCGGCGAGACCGCGCTCGCATAGCCAGGGCGGCAAATCGTCTCGCGGATGGATTGCTGCGTCACGCGTTCGTCGAGCATGGCCGCGTCCTGCGCATACACTGCGCCGACGCGCACTGCGAGCAGCGCGGCAAGGCCCAGCGTCAGCGTGAAACGCGCGCGCCACGCGCGCCGCCGCGCGAACGCAACTGCGCGCGGTCGAAAAGTACTGCCTATGTGGTCGCCGGAAGCCTCGCCGCGACGCCTGTCTGCAATGCCTGCCTTCATTCGTCGGCGCGCCTGTCGAGGCACGCGGTAGTTCAATTCGCAAGGCAATTAAAACACATTCGATCCGCATACGGAAAAAACCGCCGACTCTGAGCGGTGCGCGGGAGCGCTACAAACTTTCCACGGCGACCGCGACAGCCGCCGTGGAACCCCGCCCTTTCGCTATTGCGCCGTGCGCGCCTGCAACGCCCGGATGCGGCTAAGTGCCTCAGTGTTGGCCACCGTCGAGTCGTACATGTGCGCGAGGTCCGCCTTCAGCGCGGTGCGCGAGCCGCCGTCGAGATAAATCATGTGGCCCGACGGATAAAAGCGCGCCGACAGGTTCTGCCGCACCTGCTGACTGAGCAGCGGCATTTGCTGCAAATCGAGCACCGTCTGATAGAACGGTGTGACGAAATCATAAAAGCCGTTTGCCGACAGCACCTTCAGATCGGGATTGAGCGCCATGACCGCCGCGAGGTCGCCGGCCGTGTAGAGAATCACGTTGCCCTTGTCGTCCACGCCCTTCTGCGCGCCGGTCGGGTCGATGTGGCTGAAGTCCCAGAACTGGAACGCCTGATCGTTGAGATCCGTGAAGGCCGAGTTCGACGTGTACTTCAACTGCTCGTTCAGATAGACGTTCCACATCGTCGTATAGACGCCGGACACGGCCGTCATGGTCGGATCGTTGCCGCCCGAGTTCGGATCGATCTTGCCCGCAATGCCGGTGCCGATGGCGGTGACGCGGCCGTCGTAGGCGCCCAGCACGAGACCCTTGGACTTGAGCAGCGTGGTCAGGAACAGCGAATTGCCGCGGCTGTCGTACGACGCTATGTCGAGGCTCCACGCAAGCAAGGTCGTCTTGTCGATGCCGGTGTATTCGGCGAGCTTCTCGACCGTCGCTGCGTCGGTGGTCGGGAATTTGCGCAACGCCGCGAGGTAATCGGTGCGGGCGAACTGCGCGACTTCCTCGGCGAACGCGCCGAGATCCGTCGGCCGCGGCGCGATGCCGAGCTTCTTGTGATACCACGCGTCGGCGGCGGCCGTGGGCAGCGCGCCGACCGGATTGCCGGCCTGCGTGTAATCGAGTATCGACGATTGCAGCGTGATGCCGTTCAGATCGACGCCGCCTTCGTGCAACCGGTAAGCGACCACGCAACTGCGCGCGGTGCCGTACGACTCGCCGAACAGATACTTCGGCGAATTCCAGCGATTGTTCTTCGTCAGAAAGCGCTTGATGAACTGCGCGATCGAATCGGCGTCCTGGTCGACGCCCCAGAAGTCGCGGTTCTTTTTCGGCGCGACGGCCGCGGAATAGCCGGTTCCGACCGGGTTGACGAAAATCAGGTCGCTCTTGTCGAGCAGGCTGTCGGGGTTGTCTTCGATCGTGTACGGCGCGGGCGGCGTGAAGTTCGGCATCGACGTCCTGATGCGGCGCGGCCCGAACGAGCCGAGCAGCACGAACACCGCGGAAGAACCGGGCCCGCCGTTATAGAAGAACGTGAGCGGCCGGGTTTCCTCTTTCTGGTTGTCCTGCGTGAACGCCACGTAGAACATCCGCGCGGCGGGCTGCGAACTGCTCGGGTCGACGATCACCAGATGGCCGACCGTCGCCGTGTAGTCGATCTTTTTGCCGTCTATCGTGACCGAGTGATGCGTGATCGCAGCGTTCTCGTCGGTCGCGGTGACGGAATCGTCGGGGCCGTTGCCGTAGGCGACCGGATCGAAGAAGGGCTGGTCGCCCGCCTTGTGCTTGCCCGCCGCTGCCGGCCTGGCTGACGCTTCGGAATTGTGCGGCGACTGCGGACTAACGGACGCTGGCTCTGTGCTTGTCATGATCGCTCCATGGGTACGTTCACGTCTTGTGCAGGTGCTGCGGGACTCGTGCCGATCGACTCGCTAGACAACTCGCCGATCAACCTGCTGACTATAGTGCGGCAGCCACTTTCTGACCATTGGGACTGCCGAGTCCCGTGCAGGCGTCCCAGCCCTTGGACGCCGCGAAGCTGCCGTTATTGCCCTGCGTGATGTCGTTGCACACGCCCGCCGCCTTGTACAGCTTCGGATTCACGAAGCCCGCCGGCGCGCCCTTCGCCGCGTTGATGCGCGCAATCAGCGCGGCCCACAGCGGCGCGACCGCGCTCGTTCCGCCTACCACCGTTTGCGTGCCGCCGACCAGCACCGTGTAGCCGGTAAGCGGCGAGGCATCGCCGGCGACATCGGGCACGCCGCGCTTCGCAAGCGGCTTCTTGCCGCCCGCCGACAACGCCACCGAAAGCCCCTCCTGCCACGCCGGCAACGCAAACGCGCCGCTCACGCCACCGCCGCCCGCGCCGCCTTGCGGTCCGTCGTTCCACACCACCTCGTGCGTAATCGACGTGCCGGACGCGGTGAGGCTCGTGCCGCCGCACGCGAGCACATACGGGCTCGCCGCCGGAAAGTCGACGTTATCGCCGCCATTGGCGCCGTCGCTCGAGCCGCTGTCGCCGGACGCCGCGCACACCGTCACGCCGAGCGCCGCCGCGGTTTGCAGCACGCTGTTGAACGCCTTCAGCGACTGGCTCGTCCAGATCGACTCCGGGCCGCCCCAACTGATCGAAATCACCGACGGCTTGTTGACCGTGTCGTGCACCGCGCGGCTCACTGCATCGATAAACCCGGCGTCGCTGTTCGGCGCGAAGTACACCGCGATCGTCGCGCCCGGCACGATGGCGCCGACAATCTCGATGTCGAGCGTGACCTCGCCGTCCGGGCCGTTCGGATCGCCGGTCGGCTCGTTGCGCGCCTGGTCGACGCTGACCGATTTCACCGTGGGCGAAGGCACGCCGAGGCTCGCGAAGTACGACTTCAGATCCGCCGGATCGTAACCGCCGCCCAGCTCGATGATGCCGACACACTGGCCGTTGCCGTCGCCCTGCGGAAACTTGTAGAGCGACGCCAACTGCAGCGGCGTGAACGAAGCCTGATGTGTTTTAGCCGGCCTGAACGGCGGACGAATGCGAAAGTGCGGCCGCGCCTGCGGGCGGTTGTCGAGCCCGAGCACCGCCTCGACGACGTCGTGCAGATCGTCCGGCACGTTGACCGCGCCGGTCCGTCCGCGGAATTCGCCGGACGTATGGTGCTGATACTTTTCGAGCTTGACTTCGAACGCGCTCTGGAACTGCGCGACAGTGCCCGACAGCAGCACCGAGCGCGCGGCCAGATCCTCGCGCACCACCGTCAGCCCATGCGCGGCGGCAAATGCCTTGACTTTGGCGACGTCGTCGGGGGCTGCGCCGTAGTCTTTGGCCATCGCCTCGCGCGACAGCGGCTTCACGTTGGGGTCGCCGGCTTCGATCCGGCTCATCAGCGCGTCGAACTGCGCCTGCTGCTGACGGCGCAGCATCACGAAGACCTCGATCTTCTCCGATGGATCGCAGTCGCCGATGAGTTTGGAACCTCGTTCTACGTTGCGCTCGCTTCCGGGCAGCGGATGCTTGGTGGCCATGTGCGACTCTCCTCTTGGCATGACGGCGCCGGATGCGAGACGGACCGGCGCACGCGCCCATCCACTCAACGCCCGACGACAGCTATTGGAAGGTGCTGCATGCGAAGCGCGGCATGCGGGACTTCGCAAACCTTCGGACCAATGCATTCGAACACAGTTCCAGTCCGAGCGGCAGTCGGCCGAATGGCCAGGCGCCGCGGCGTCCGATGCGTGGTCCGCGGCGCTCGGCTATGATGCTGCAGCGGCCGTTTAGCCGTTACATTGCATTGCCTCGCGCGTCCGCGCGCAAGATCGAAGAATCAGAGGAACCTCATGTCAATCTCGATGTATCAAGCATCACTGCCCGTGCTGATTCGCGGCCTCACCAATCTGCAAGGCATCCTCGGCAAAGCTCAGGCGCACGCCGCGCAAAAGCAGATCGAACCCGCGGTGTTCACGAACGCGCGCCTCGCGCCGGACATGTTGCCGCTCACGCGTCAGGTGTACATCGCAAGCGATACCGCGAAGGGCTGCGCCGCGCGGCTTGCGGATGTCGAAGCGCCCAAGTACGAAGACGTCGAACAGACTTTCGACGAACTGCACGCTCGCCTTCAAAAGACGATCGACTATCTGAAGGAATTCACCCCTCAGCAGATCGACGGCTCGGAAGAGCGCGCGATCACATTGAAAATGCGCAGCGGACCGATCGAGTTCACCGGTCAGTCGTATCTGCTGGGATTTGTGCTGCCGAACTTTTTCTTCCACGTGACGACCGCGTACGACATCTTGCGCCATAACGGTGTGGAGCTCGGCAAGCTCGACTATCTGGGCGGGCTGAAGTAAGAGCCGGCCGTATGCGCGCGGCCGAAGTTCAGTGATCGGCCG
>NZ_JARESN010000019.1:0-123336 GCF_046054045.1 Paraburkholderia sp. RL17-368-BIF-A | reverse complement strand
ACACTCGGGCAAGTCGCAACTGAACCTCGGCTACCTCGTCAACAGCAAGCTCGAGCAAAGGGGTGAAGGCTATGAACTGAGGACATCGGGCTACGGGGGGAATCGCGCGGGCAAGGGACTGCATCTGAGCGCATATGACCGCCCTGCTGCAACCGGTCAGCAGCTCGACATGCAGGAAACCATCGCGCAGCTTGAGAGCGCGCTGGAGCTTGCAAAGGCGCTGGCCAGTTCGGCCAGCGGTGCAAAGGCCGAGCCTGCCGACACTGATGCGCAGCAGCAGATGAAGGAGGGTTTCGACGGCCTGAAGCAGCCGGCGCTGCTGATGAGCACGCCTGCATCGGCGGCTATTGTCGCGGGTGGCGGCGTGCAGCTTTCGGCGCAGGACAGTATCTCGGCTGTCGCCGGAAAGAGTGCCGACTGGAGTGTGCTGAAGCGCTTCACGGTCGCTGCGGGTAAAAGGATTTCGCTGTTCGCGCAGAAGTCCGGGCTGAAGATATTCGCGGCCAAAGGTGCGGTCGAAATCCAGGCGCAGGACGGCCCGATGTCGTTCATCGCGGACAGAGACCTGAACGTTGCCAGCGTCAACGGCAAGGTCAATCTGGCCGCCGCGAAAGAAATCATCCTGGAATGCGGCGGCGCGTTCATCCAGTTGAAGGACGGCAGCATTACGCTCGGCGGTCCGTTCGACCTGTTCTTCAAGACCATCACTGTGCAGAAACAGGGCAAGGCGTCGATGAATACGCCCATGCCGTCCATACCGCGTGCAGCGCCCGTCGCCACAGATCTCGAGTTCCGGCATGTCTACCCCGACGGCTCGCCGGTCGCGGGATGCAGCTATGTGGCCTGGATCAATGGCCGCTCGCAGCGGGGCATGCTCGACGCCGACGGCTACATGCGCCTGAGTGGCGTGCCCGCTGGCACGGATGCGAAGGTCAGGTATCTGGACGACCCGAATCACCATGGCAGCATCCACAGCGTCGCCGCAGATGAGGACCTGCGCGAACTGGTGCCGTCGGCCGGGAGCAAGGCATGAGTACGCTCGGCGACGTGTGGGACGATGCCGTGGGCACCCTGAACTGGCTCAGGTCGCTTGCCTATGGGGAATTCGCGGAAGACAGACCCACGAGCGTGATCGTGGCCGACATGCTGGCGGCGATCATGGTCCCCGGCGCGGTGGTTGTGACGAGTGCGCGCGATCTCGCGGCGGTGAGCCTGCGGCTCGGCAGACGGTATGAAGGCACATCGACTGACGTTGAGAACGCCGCCCATCCGGAGTGGCAGGAGTGGGTGATCCTGGTTGCATCGGCGCTGGGCGTGTTTGGCCCGGCGATCTGTGCGGCGGTGGGTGGGCTTGCGGGAGCAATGGTTGGCGACGAAGCCGCCGCCGTGATCCGCACGGTATGTCTGCTGCTGATCGAACGGAGCGGTCTGGTGCTCGAAAGGGTGGTTGGCTTTTTGGCACGCTTCACGAAGGGCAACATCGTCAGGCTGCTTGATAAGATTCACTTCGCCGACTATGGCGACCCGCTGGTAAAAAACCTCGACAGGTTTTTCCGGTGGGTGCTGGAGAAAATCAGGTATGCGAAAGGACTTCTAAGCCGGATCGAATACATCGGGCGGGCGCAGGCAGCGTTAGCCGAACTCGAGCGCATGGAGAAGCGCTTCTATGCGGTACAGACCCACGCAGTGAAGCAGGTTCCGCAGGCGCTGGCGAAACTGGACGAGGCGTTGCAGAAGCTGCTGAAGGACACGTTGCCGCCGACGTATCATCCGGCCTATGCGGGCGTCCCGGCTCCGAAGCCCGAGGTGGTGACGCCGCCGAAGGTGCGCGTGAGCCCGGGCATCGGCGGGCCAGCGAAACTGTTGCCGATGCTGCGCGATGGCGCGGAGGCAGCGGGCGGTGCGGCGCACGGCGGTGAATCGCCGAAGCCGCAGGAAGCTCAGACGGAAAGCAGTAACGTGCATCGCGACGATGTCGCAAAGATGAGTAGCGCGCGGAAGGGTATTTTTGGCGAGCAGGTCAGCGACGATTGGATGAAGGCGCGGAAGTTCACGTCGGAACTGTCAGCGGACCGGCAGATGCGCCTGCTGGAAGAGAAGCCGACGGGCCGGGGTATCGACGGCGTGTATAGGAACAATGAGCCGCCACCGCCATACGTGATTACAGAGACGAAGTTCAGGACCGGAGGAAACTTCAGCCCGAGCCAGTTGCCCATGACCAAGGGGTCGGGCAAACAAATGAGTTCGGAGTGGATTACCGACAGGCTTACGCAGGCAGTTGGCGACGACGAGAAAGCAGACATGATCATTGACGAAGGGTACGAGGCTTGGCTAATGGTCGTTGACGAGAATGGCAAGGTAACAAGCATTACCAACCTCGATGAGAACGCTAATGCGTTGCTCGATGCTGCGGGACAGCCTGTTACCGTGGCAGTGAACTAAATGGCTTTGTCCGGTGAGCATACAAAGGGATAGCTACGAAAATGAATGAACCATTTAACAAGATCAAGCGCGAGCCTTTGCTTCCCGAGCATCACTACCGGGAGAAGCTGGAGTACAAGGAAAACCGACAGGGGAAGCTTGAGCAAATGCTTGCTGCCCCGGAAAAATTTCCGGGACATAAAAGGCAATTGATGTGGTCTCAGGTAGGCGACGCGTTGCGTATTCTCATCGCGCGGTATTCAGCTGGTGAGGACATAACATCACTGAGACCGTATGCGCAGCGGGTATTCGATTTATTCCAGGGCTATTACGCGCGTACAGGCTCGAAACTCAAGCTTTGGGAACCTGACGCCTATCAGTACGTGATGTGGCTGCTGTCGCTGGCCGCGCTCCTCGGACTGAAGGAATGGGTAACGACGATCGCGACGTGGATCAGCACCGATCCCGAGGACGGCCAGGACGTGCTCGTGAGTCGCCTGTTTAGCCGCTTCGGCGTGTCATTGCCGGGTGAATCGCTGATTCACGAGAAGCCCTACGCGGACCTGCTCCGGGCAACAGAGGCGCAGGGCGAGGAACAGCAAAAAGCGATGGCCAATTACCTCAAGCGATGGTACGGCGGCATGAAAGACTGCTACTGGTATGACGGCCACAAAAATCTTGGCGTGTTCTTCTTCGGCTACTGGTCCTTCGAAGCCGGGCTGGTGACGCTGCTATGGAATGTTGACGACAGCAGCTACCGCGACATGCGTTTCTATCCGAAGGACCTGGTGGACTTCGCGCGCGAGCAGGCGACGGCTCCGCGGGGCGAAGTCCAGAAGCCGCACATCTCACGCAGGACCGGCGAGCGCTGCCCGCACGCAGGCCGCTGGGGCGTGCTGGAATCGCCGGGGGCGTTCCTCCAGGAGCGCATGTTCAGGGAAGGCGATGTGTTCCCCGAGGGCATCGGTCGCGACCGTCGCGAAGGGCCAGTGACATGGATTGTGATGTCACGCGAAGACGGTGGACCCACTCGCATCGAATGAAGTACGCCTGACGCCTGACGCCGAGCGAACGTGCGAACGTGCGAACATCGAAAGACGTCGCCATTCTTCTGTTCACCGCCAGTCTGGGTTCTGATCGGTGCAGACCGTGCCGAGGCCGTCGACGTACGCCCCACCCGCCCAGGAATTCGTAGTTGTGACGCAAAACTCGCGAGTGCTAGACTGAAAAACCCCTCGCCCTCAACAACTTGCCAATACGTTGGTCAACATCCGGTTGATCAACATCGCGCCGGGCGGCGGGCCCGTCCGGCATCGCATTGAAACAGCCCACGTTTGCTCGAAGCCGCCGGCAATTTCAAACGATCGCGGCACAGGAGCCTTCGCATGACCCATTCCATCCACGGCAATAAGCGCTGGCTCGCGCTCATGGTGCTGTGCCTCGGTGTGCTGATGATCGTGCTCGATACGACCATCGTGAACGTCGCGTTGCCTTCTATCGCCGCGGATCTCGGCTTCACGGAAACATCGCTCGTATGGGTCGTCAACGCGTACATGCTGACGTTCGGCGGCTGTCTGCTGCTCGGTGGACGGCTCGGCGATCTGTACGGTCATCGCAGATTGTTTCTCGGCGGCATTACGCTCTTCACCGTGGCATCGCTCGCGTGCGGCCTCGCCAATTCGCAGATCCTGCTGATCTGCGCGCGCGCCGTGCAGGGCCTGGGCGGCGCTATCGTGTCGGCCGTGTCGCTGTCGCTCATCATGAATCTGTTCACGGAGCCAGGCGAGCGTGCGAAAGCGATGGGCGTGTATGGCTTCGTCTGCGCGGGCGGCGGCAGCATCGGCGTGCTGCTCGGCGGATTGCTGACCAACCTGCTGAGCTGGCACTGGATCTTCCTCGTCAATCTGCCTATCGGCATTGCCGTGTACGCGCTGTGCGTCGCGCTGCTGCCGTCCGCGCGCGGTCACGCGCATGGCGAACGACTCGACGTCGCCGGCGCCGTGTCGGTCACCGTTTCGTTGATGCTCGCCGTCTATGCCGTGGTCAACGGCAACGAAGCCGGCTGGACGTCGGCGCAAACGCTCGGCTTGCTGCTCGTCGCGCTTGCGTTGCTCGCCGCGTTCCTGATCATCGAGTCGCGCGTTCAGCATCCGTTGATGCCGCTCGGCCTGTTCCGCTTGCGTAACGTGGCGACCGCGAATGTCGTCGGCGTGCTGTGGGCCGCGGCGATGTTTGCGTGGTTCTTCATTTCCGCACTGTATTTGCAGCGCGTGCTCGGGTATCGGCCGCTGCAAGTCGGGCTCGCGTTTTTGCCGGCGAACCTCATCATGGGATTCTTTTCGCTGGGACTGTCGGCGCGCGTCGTGATGCGCTTCGGTCTGCGGATTCCGCTCGCGGTGGGTCTGCTGGTTGCCGCGTGCGGTCTTGCGCTGTTCGCGCGCGCGCCGGTGGGCGGCAGCTTCATCGTCGATGTGTTGCCCGGCATGATGCTGCTCGGCTTCGGCGCGGGCATCGCGTTCAATCCCATGTTGCTCGCGGCGATGAGCGACGTCGATCCCGCCGATTCCGGGCTCGCGTCGGGCATCGTCAATACGTCGTTCATGATGGGCGGCGCACTCGGCCTCGCGGTGCTCGCGAGTCTCGCGGCCGCGCGCAGCGGCGAGATGCTGTCGACGCAAAACGCGCTCGCCGCGCTCAACAGCGGCTATCACGTCGCGTTTGCGGTCGGCGCGATCTTCGCGGCGGCGGCGGGCGTGATCGGCGGTGTGATGCTGCGCGCGGGACGGCCGGGCGCTGCGGATGCTGCTGCTCATGCGGATGCGGGTGATGGACATGGCGTGGCCGCTGCCGAACGTCCGCGTTCGGCGGGGAATACGGCGGCGACGGAGAACGTTTGATCGGACGCGTCGCGTGGTGCGCGACGTGATGCGCGGCACGCGGCTCGCTGGCTGCTGAGCGTGGGCTGGCTGTCGCGCTCACGCTTGGTCGCCGTGGTCGCAACGGTCGCGCCGCTTGCATCGCGTGCATGAATTGCAAAACCGCAAGCGCGATCAAACGCACGCGGTTGCGCCTGGCTATGCTGGCTTCATGCTGACATGAGAGCCGCTATGAATCCGGTTGGAAAAGCGCTGTGGTTTATCGAAAGCCACTTTGCCGAAGAACTCACGCTCGACGACATCGCCCACTGTGGATGCGTGTCGCGCTTTCACCTCGCGCGTGCTTTCGAAGCGGCGACGGGCGTGCCGGTCATGCGCTACGTCCGCGGGCGTCGCTTGAGCGAGGCTGCGCGTCGGCTCGCGGACGGCGCGCCGGACATACTGACGGTTGCCATCGACGCCGGTTACGGCTCTCACGAAGCATTCACGCGCGCGTTTCGCGAGCAATTCGGGCTCACGCCCGAAGCGCTGCGCGCGCGTGGTCATCTCGACAATCTTGTCATCGTGGAGCCGATCAAAATGGACGAAACTCTTCTCACGCATCTGGAGCCGCCGCGCTTTGAAGACGGCAGGCCGTTTCTCGTCGCGGGTCTGAGCGAGCGCTATACGTGCGAGAGCGCCGCCGCGATTCCATCGCAGTGGCAGCGCTTTAACGAGTACTTCGGCAAAGTGCCGGGCCAGGTGGGCAACGTCGCGTATGGCGTCTGCTACAACGCGGACGATGCCGGCAACATCGACTACCTGTGCGGCGTCGAAGTCGGCGACTTCTCAGCCTTGCCCGCCGAATTCAGCCGCTTGCGGATTGCCGCACAGCGCTATGCGGTGTTCAGCCATCGCGAGCATGTGTCGACGATACGGCGCACGTGGAACACGATCTGGAACACGTGGCTGCCGGCATCAGGACACCTTCCCGCCGATGCGCCCAACTTCGAGCGCTACGACGAGAAGTTCGATCCGGTTAGCGGGATGGGCGGGTTGGAGATCTGGTTGCCTTTGAAGGCGTGATCCGGGTTGGTTTGTGGATGGGTGCGTTGGGCGGGCATTTTTATGCTGCCCGCCGTGGTCTTTGCCGTTTGCTTTTGCCTTTGTCTTTGCGACTCAGTGAGGCGCGGCGAGCGGCTGCGGCGTCGAGTCCACTCCCAATGCAGCGGCGTTTTTCGCGGACGACGTTTTGCCGCGTTTTCCGTTTGCCGTAGCCTCCTGCGACGCGCCGCCTTTCTGCGCTGCCTCCGCGAGCAGATTCGCCGCATGGCGCGCGGTGATGCGGCTGTGCGGGACGCCCTTTGCATCCAACGCGATGACCTGAAAGAGCTCGCGGTCGCATTCGAGTTCCTGCTGATATTGCTCTGCCGTGTCCACCAGCAATTCGATCAGCTTCTGGCGACGCTGACGGTCGTCGCGCGTGAGCGCAGGATTCCTATGTATCGACGACGCGAGTGTGATCAGTGTGTCCAATTGCGTCAGGCTCCGGTCGCAGAGGTCGAAGGCTGAGAGGGCGAGCTTTTCGTATTGGAGGGCGTCGACGGGGGGACGGGTGGGCGTCGTGGGTTGAAGCTTGAGTGACTTTTTGGTCATGGTGCGATCTCCCTGTGTTTCGGTGGGTCGCCCGGGCACTCGGTTCTTTAGGGAAGGGGTGAGCGGGCATGTGATGTGGTTGACAGACCGGCGTTCCAACAATCCGGCGAGCCTTTCGGCTCCCCCACCACCGCCCGCCCATTGAAATATAGACGTGCAGAGATAGACGCACGACCCGCCTGAGCGGGTGTGCGGTTGGAACGTCAGGCTGTCAAACCTGGTCGCTGGGTGTCTCCCGGCGACTGGATGATTATAAGGGACGCGATTGAGGTTGCTGCAAGTCCCGCGGCCGATGTTTGTTGATTTAGCCGAAGGGGATAGGACGGGTAGGACGCGAGCCTCCCTTGCCGGGCAAAGAGCCCTTATTAACAGCACCTTTAGGCGTTCTCTTGAACGACCTACGGCAAAACGCATGGCGCAAGGAGATTACGCAATGTTTACTCATATCGGCTGTCTGCCGGGAGTCCAACGCCAGTGCTCCACTTTACGAGCCTCATAGTCCTTGGTTTGACTCGCAGTTGGTCATTCCCCGAACGGGATACGGCTTCGTTGTCGGTACTAAAGCGCCCGAACGATGGGTACCGGAATGACGACCGTGTACTAATTCGTCATGTCGAATTGAAGCACCTCTTCAAACACGCGATTTCTAGCCTTGGCATCCTTAATAAGCGCGGAAGACGGCATCACATATAGATGGAGAGGAATGTTGGTATCGGATCCAATCAAGAAGTCGTTATAGACGACTCGCTCCGTTAAAGAGAAAACGTCTTTGAATCCGGTTTGCTTCATATCCCTGTAAAATTCGTCATCAATTTCAACAATAGAAAATGCAAAAACCTCTCTTACGGTTTTTATTTTGTCTGCCAGCTCACCGGAGTAAAGCCTACATTGCAGCAAAGCTTTATTGTTGTCGAATATATCGGCGCCCGGTTTTTTAAACTCGATGACCACTAATTTGTTCGGATGATTTTCATCATCCTTTGAGAAAAACACCGCAACGTCTGGCTTTCTCTTTTGCTTAGTTTCGACATCTTTTCCAACTTCTTGAACGATCTTCGTCAGCGTTTCGTCACTGTAGATGCTGGAGTAAGACAAAAATTTGTCATCAACCAACCATACGTTATTTTCTCTAATTTCATTTCCGCTATTTCTCTTCGGAAGAATGGCGTTGTGAATGGCATCCTCCGCACTGCTAGGCGGCATCTTCGCGAGCGAGTCGATCACCAATGCACGATGAACGATGAACCTCGCAAGGTCGTCGCTAGCCAAGTGAGAAACATCATCCATTGAGACGTATTTACCAGTCTCCAATGCGTCTACAAGCTGGTCTTCCCGACGCGCCTGTTGTGCCCTGTATGTTTTCACTACTTCATCAGCATCAAGTAATGCTACGTCGTCTCCCACCGAGTTGATGTTGATAAAGGGGTAGTATTTCTTCAACTTGTTAATATTGCTTGATCTAAACGCATCAATATCCCCGCTGGCCGTTTCGTTGATCATTGCCATGCATTCTTCACGAATCCGCAGCGTAATTTTTTCGCGACTGATGTGAGAGGCCATGTCTACATCGTCGTCAGTTTTCGGTAGCTCAAGCCTCTGACGTTCGAGATTTGAACGATTGTTAAAATACGTTGACGTCACAAAAATAAGATGTCTGCAGACGTCAAAGCGCCTGCTGATAACATACTCCTCAATGCAAAGTTCGTCTGCGCAGAGCATTGCAACAATGCCTTTCCTTGGCAGTTCGTCCCTAAAGAGATAGCACTTGAATTTCTCTTCGTCGAGATCAAACTCTCTTTCGGCCAATGCCTTTATGTTCTTTCCTGAGAACGAAAATGGATTTTCAAACTGCTGATTTGAGTTATGGGTGAATGTTAATTCAATATCATGTCCCTGCTGATACTTCAAAAACAATATCAGCCGAAGATCGTCGCAGATCGAATTGATCAGTTTCGCAACATGAGTATTGATCTTATCTTTAAGGTTCCCCAGGACAATACTGGTGCTTTGGGGACCACGAATCGGCGTTTTTTTGACTTTTTCTGGATTAAAGTCTGGCGTGTAGTTGAATTCGATTAACTCATTTTGCAACTGACTTCGTATCTCGACGAGATTAGCATATTTCAGAAACGCCAGCCGACCGACGCCTTTTCCGCCAATACTGTCTTTGTGGCTAGTGCAAACCTCGTCAAAATATTGAAGGTTCTGAGACGTGAAACCTTCGCCGTCGTCCACGATAGCGATATTCTCAAGAAACTTCCTCTCTTCGGTTCCAGGAATTATTTGCCCGTTCCTTTCAACGAACTGCAGATCAACAGAGATACGCTTGCCCCCTGCATGGATGGCGTTCGTAAGAGCCTCACGGATTACATCCCGGACAGTTACTCCCCCTTTGTAATGCTCGGCAATAAATTTTCTCAGGTTGATCTTTGCCATGTGCTTGTCCGGTAACTCAGAGGGGTTAAAGATCCGCTCGCATAAGAATTCGACTTCAATCCGAGTGACTTTGTCATCCAGCCAAAGCCGCCAAGAATGACGCGACAGAATCAGAGCAGGTTTGCCTCGCGCCGAATATTAGACCATGCGCGCCGCGGCATGAGAAGTGCTTATGGATCCATGCCAGTCGTCTGTACCTCGCTATCTGAACCCTATTGGCTTTCGCCAAGAGCTGTCGATGAAAGAGCGTTCGACTGCAACAATCGAGTGGCGGGTTACTGGGCAAAGCCGACACCTATACGTCCGTCCCATGACGCAACGGCGGCTTGCGGCCGAACGCGGCGTTTCCATCGCAAGCGGGTATCTTCGCAGCACCCTAAAAACTCGCCAAGTGCCTGTGACGAATCTTGACGAACCCATGTTTAAACAACCCCTACGCGTCCCTGCTATGCTTCCCGTCTAAGCTAAATGGCGCGCCAGCCAAATGAAGCTCTGCACGCTGGCGAGTATCCACAGCACCCATCGCACGAACCGAATCTACCCCACCCCCTTGACCACCCACCTCCGCCCCGCCACCGCCTCCGACGCCCCGCTCATCCTCCACTTCATCACCGAACTCGCGGTGTACGAGAAGGCCGAGCATGAAGTCGTCGCCACCGTCGCAGACATCGAAGCAAGCCTATTCTCCGACGCATCGACAGCAACCGCGCTCATCTGCGAAATGAACGGCGAGCCCATCGGCTTTTGCGTCTACTTCTTTTCTTACTCGACGTGGCTCGGCAAAAAAGGCCTGTATCTCGAAGACCTGTACGTGTCGCCGAAAGCGCGCGGCAGCGGCGCGGGCAAACTGATGCTGCGCCACCTCGCGGCCATCGCATGCGAGACCGGCTGCGGCCGCTTCGAATGGAGCGTGCTCGACTGGAATGCGCCCGCCATCGGTTTCTATGAATCCATCGGCGCGAGCGCGCAAAGCGAATGGGTGCGCTACCGGCTCGCCGGCGAAGCGCTCAAGGCATTTGCCGCAGGCGACACCTCGAACGCTTCGCCCGTGGCAAAAAACGTCCCGCCCGCGACGTAATGGCAGGTGCGAAGCTCGGGGTCGTCGCCGAAATGCCAGCGGTTGTTCGAGTAGACGCGGCTGTCCGCGTACGCCGCCACCACTTCGCCGATAATCAGATCGTGACGCTGGCTGTCGTCGGGAATCACCCTGCACTCCATCCACGCGATGCAACCGGCCAGCATCGGCACATCGATTTTTTCGGCGGCGAAAGTCCCGAGTTCAAAGGCTGAGAACTTGTCGACTTCGAGCCCCGCGTTCGTGCCCACGGCCAGCGTCTGCGCGGCGAACTTGCGGCTCGGCAATTGCAGCCCGAACACACCGCTCGCTTCGATCAATTGACGCGTGAGCGTGCGGCTGTCCACCACCACGATCACCTTCGGCGGGTCGAAGTCGAGCGGCATGGCCCACGAAGCCGCCATCACGTTCGAGCGCCCGCCATGCGCGCTGGTGATGATCGTCACAGGTCCATGATTGAGTAACTGCGTGGCCCGCGGCAATGCCACGGGTTCCCGGGTAGCTTGCATACTTGGTTTTTGCCCGAAGGTCTGGTTTTGTCAGGGCGGCAGCCAGCAAGCCGCCGCCCTTCATGCGTCAATGCGGCGCTTTGCCGTTGGGAACGGCGTCCACCGGCTTATGCTGCTCTTCCCCGAGGCCGGGGAAAAACGCGTTCCATGCGGCTCGCACGCCGTTCGCCGCAGTGGCCTCGGCGTCGATAGGTTCATCGGCGCCTTTGGCCTCGGCTGCGGGTGCGGCTTCGGCGCCGTCGGCGGTGGCCTCGGCGTCGGCTTGCGCCTTGCCGTCAGCCGCCTGCGATGGATCGGCGGACAGCCCGCGCCAGTGCGTGAACGCGTCGTCCGGCTTGTCGGTCCACTCGCCCTCGCCGAATTTCGCAAAGGCCGTGTCCCCGCTCGTCAATTGCACCTCGTACCAGCCGTCGCGCGCGGGCGAGTGAGCGGCCAGTTCAAACCACGGGGTCGGTTCGATTTCCTTCATGTCATCTCCACTCGGATAAATCGTCATAGAAAACACACCAAAGGGAAGCTTCATGCCCGGACTGCACAGCCATCCGGCGACGCGCACCAGACGGCGCGCGGAACATGATGCGGGCGATCGGTCGACATCGCGTGTCCGGTGTCGCCGCGCATAAACGACACGATAGCGCGACATGGGCCGCGCGGACAAACCCAAAAACTTATGCGCGACGCCGACGCGGTTTTTCGATGCCCGCAGCCAGTTCCGCGAGCGCGCGGACGGCCGGCGTGAGCTGCTCCGCGGCGGTGTTGCCGTAGCCGATCACGAGGCCGTTGGTCCCGGCTCGCTGCTCCAGCGCGAAGCTGGACAGCGGCCGCGGGGCGAGGCCTCTGGCGAACGCGCGTTCGGTCAGCGTGTCGTCGTCGATGCCGGCCGGCAAGCGCAGCGTCAAATGCATCCCACAATCGCCGCCGAGAATTTCAGATGCGGCGAAGTGCTCCGTAAGCGCTTCGCGCAATGCCTGCTGCCGCTCGCGATAAAGCCGCCGCATGCGTCCAAGGTGCCGCCCGAATTCGCCGCCTTCCATGAAATGCGCGAGCGCGAGTTGCTCCAGCCGATGCCCGCCGCGCAGCATCTCGTACAGCGCGACTTCGGCATGCGCGGCGATGGCGGGCGGCAACACCACGAAGCCGATGCGCAGCGCCGGAAACATCGTCTTGCTGAACGAGCCGACGTAGAGAACCGGCGCGTCGTCCACGAGCCCCTGCATGCTCGCGATCGGCTCCCCGGAGTAGCGGAATTCGCCGTCGTAATCGTCCTCGATCACCCACGCGCCGCAGCGCCGCGCCTCGGCAATCAGCTCGAGCCGCCGCGCCACGGACAACACGGCGCCCGTCGGATACTGGTGCGCGGGCGACGTGTAAATCAGCTTCGGCGGATGTGCGGCCCACGCGCCGGGCGGCACGCACATGCCTTCTTCGTCGACGGGAATCGGCTGAACGCGCACGTCGCCCTGTCTGAACGCGGCCTTCGCGCCGCGATAGCCGGGGTCCTCGATCCACGCGACGTCGCCGGGATTGGTGAAAAGCCGCACACACAGGTTCAGCGCCTCCTGCGCGCCCTCGGTGATGATCACCTGCGAGCCCTCGCAGCGCACGCCGCGGGCCATCCGCAAATGCGCGGCAATGGCGTCGCGCAAGGCCGGTTCGCCGGCCGGCGTGCCGTAGCCGAGCGCGAGCGGCAACGCGCGCTCCATCGAACGTTCGAGTGCGCGCCGCCAGGCGGCCAGCGGAAAGCGGTCCAAAGCGGGCGTGCCGGGCGTCAGCGGCAACGCGCCATCCATGTAGGTGCGCGTCGCCTTGAATTCGCCGACGCGAGCCGCGTAGGCCACTTTTGGCGCGGCGGGTCGCGCGGGCGGCTCGGCGCGCGCCGCGCGGCTCGAGAGCGCGGTCACGCGCGTGCCCTTTTTGTCGGCGACCACATAGCCGACCGCCGCCAGGTGCTCATACGCGATGACGACGGTGTTGCGCGACACGCCCATTTCCGCCGCCAATAGCCGCGACGACGGCAGCAGCGATCCGGCCGGCAGGCGTCCGCCGAGAATGGCCTGCTGCAGGCGCTCGATCAGCTGCTTTTGCAACGGCGCGGTTTTCCCGGCGGGGTTGCCAGTGGCGCTGCGGTCGCTGTTGCCACGGTTCGCGGCCGTATGAGCAAGCGGACCAATAATCTCGATCATGACGGCTGGACCTATCGAATTCGATTGAGCTGGATCTTTTTAACATACCACGATTGCCGTATCGTTCTTCCATGATTTCCACGATCAACGACACCCACGACGCGAGGAGTGCACACATGGAACCGCAACGTAACGCCTTCGACCAGCCGATCGGCGCGCCGCTGCCCGAGTGGCGCGGCGCAAAGCCGCCAGGGCGCGCGCAGTTGGCGGGCCGCTATTGCCGGATCGAAGCGGTCGACGTCGACGCCCATGCGGCGGATCTGTTCGAAGCCTACGATTCGGCCGACGATGGCCGCGACTGGACCTATCTCGGCGTCGGCCCGTTCGAGAGTGCAGAGGCGTATCGCGAACATTTGGCGCGGCTCGCCGAATCGGCCGATCCGCTGCACTACGCGGTGATCGACAGCGCGAGCGGCAAGGCGGTCGGCACCTTCGCGCTGATGCGCATCGACCCGGCCAATGGCGTGATCGAAGTGGGACACGTCGTTTATTCGCCGCGTCTGAAGCGAACGCGCATCGCGACCGAGGCCATGTTTCTGCTGATGCAATATGTGTTCGACGAGCTCGGCTATCGGCGCTTCGAATGGAAGTGCGATTCGTTGAACGGACCGTCGCGCGCGGCGGCGCTGCGTTACGGCTTCACGTTCGAAGGCATCTTCCGTCAGGCGATTGTTTATCGTCAGCGCAATCGCGATACGGCGTGGTTTTCGATTATCGACAGCGAATGGCCGGTGTTGCGGCCGAGTTATACGCGTTGGCTGAGTGATGCCAATTTCGATGCCGAAGGCGGGCAAGTGGAAAGGCTGGCGGATTTGATTGCGCGGGGAAGAGCGGCGTCTGATTGAGTCCCGCTGATATCAGTTCGAACGATGAATTTTTGAGCCGGCTTTCGCGCCGGCTTTGCTTTTACATCGCCGCGCCTGGCTCGCGCTTGAACATGATGGTCGGCTGACCTTTATACGTCGTGCGAAGCTGCTCGCGATAGCCGGCCTTGTGCGCGACTCGCAGCGACGCTTCATTCTCCGGCGCGACGATGCATGCGGTTGCAGCGCCCGGCCATTTTTGATCGGCCCATTCCAACGCGGCGCGCACGGCTTGCGTCGCGTAGCCTTTGCCGTGCATCGCCGGACTCAAAGCCCAGCCCATTTCCGGCGTGCCCGCCAATGACGGCTCGATCTCGCGCTGAAAATCGGCGAAACCCACTTCGCCGACAAAGCGCCCGGTGTCCGTTTCGCGGACTACCCAATAGCCGTAATCGAGCAGCGCCCAGTGACCGGCATAGCGCAGCAGACGCGCCCACACTTCCTCACGCGCAAAAGGCTTGCCGCCGATGTACCGGACGACCTCGGGATCGGACCACATAGAGAAGCTGTCGAGGAAGTCGTCGCGCGTGTGTGGGCGGAGGGTGAGGTGGGGGGTGGTGAGGGTGGAAGGAGGCGTGGGCATTTGAGGGAGCGGCGGCTCGGCGAGTGAGCTTGAAGATTGAGAAGTTGAACGTGGACGCTCAAAGACGTTGCGCTTGCATCATCGCAGATTCCTCGCGTCTGCAAATTATTGCAGCGATTAGTTGCCGCCGGCGGCTCACGCCAACTCCAAAAACCGCCCCAAACAAGGATTACGATTCGCCGGCGACCACGCCAGCACCTGCTCGACCAAAGGCGCATCCACGAGCGGCTTGAACACCACGCCAGCCAACTGCGCCTTGCGCATTGAAGCCGGCACGAGTGCGACACCCACGCCTTCATCGACGAGACTCAGCACCGTCTGCTGCAATTGCACCTCGAAGCGGATGTCGGGCTCGAAGCCGCCCGAGCGGCAATGCTCGAGGATCGTCGCGCGCAACGTGGGCGCCACTTCCTCCGATGCCAGCACGAACGGTTCGCCGGCCAGTTGCGCGATCCTGAGCCGCCGCGCGCGGGCTCGCGGATGACCACGCGATAGCGCCACGCACAACGGCTCGCGCAGAATCGTGCGCGTCGCGAGTCCCTTGCCCGGCACATGCGGAAACATGATGGCCGCGTCGATATGCCCGGCCACCACCTGCGCGGCGAGATCGTTCGAAACGACCTCGCGCAGACTCAAAGCGACCTCGGGATACGCGGCGCCGAATGCACGCGCATAACCGGGCACCACGTTATAGGCCGCGCACATCGTGAAGCCGATGGCGAGCTTGCCCGCTTCGCCCGACGCCGCTGCCTGCGCATTGCTCACCGCCTGCTCGACCGACGCGAGGATCGCCTTCGCATCCGCGTAGAAACGCTCGCCCGCGGCGGTCAGCGTGACGCTGCGCGGGCTGCGCTCAATGAGCGTCACGCCGAGGCTCGCTTCCAGCGCCGCCAGTTGGCGGCTCAACGGAGGCTGCGACAAGTTCAGGCGCGCCGCCGCGCGCCCAAAATGGCGCGTCTCAGCAAGCGTCACAAAATAGCGCAGCGGCTTGATGTCGATCACGTTGCTATCCCCCTTTTCCAACGATGCACAAAAGGTATCGTCGAAGGCAAAAAACGGTATTTGATTGTATCAACGCAAATCACTACGCTGACGGCTCGCCCTTCTATCCGCGTTTATTGCCCGCGCGTTCCAAACCGATGTTAGCCACTCTCGAGATTCTGCTTCCCGTCTTCGGCCTCATATTCGCGGGCTTTGCGTGCCGCCGTCGCGGCGTGCTCGGACCGAACTCGGCATCGGAACTGAATCGCTTCGTGGTCTGGCTGGCGTTGCCGGCGCTGCTCTTCGACACGATGGCGCGCGCCACGTGGGAGCAGTTGTATCAGCCGGCGTTCGTCGTCACGTTTTCCGTTGCATGCGCGGGCATCTTCGCGCTGATACTCGTGATGCGCCTGCTGAACGGACGGCATCTCGCGGACGCGAGTGTCGATGCAATCGCCGCCTCGTATCCGAACACGGGCTATATCGGCTTTCCGCTCGGCATGATCGCGTTCGGCCAGGCGAGCTTGACGCCCACCACCATCGCGACGATCCTGGTCGCGTGCGTACTGTTTGCGGGCGCCATCGTGCTGATCGAAGTCGGCTTGCAGACGGAGCGCACGCCGCACAAACTCGGCCTGAAAGTGCTGGGCTCGCTGGCGCGCAATCCGCTGATCGTGTCGCCGATTGCCGGCGCGCTCTTCGCCAGTCTTCATGTGCCGTTGCCGCCGAGCGCGGAGACCTTCCTCAAGCTGTTGAGCGGCGCGGCCAGTCCGTGCGCGCTGGTGAGCCTCGGCTTGTTTCTCGCGGAAAAGCGTCCGTCCGAATCGGGCACGCGCGGCATTGCGTGGCTGCTCACACTCGTCAAGCTGATCGTGCAACCGGCGCTGACATGGTGGCTCGCGGCGCGTGTCTTTGGCCTCTCGCCCGCGCTCGTCGAAATGGCGGTCGTGCTCGCGGCGCTGCCCACCGGCACCGGCCCGTTCATGCTGGCCGAGTTCTATGAACGCGAGGCGCACATCACATCGCGCACCATTCTGTTGTCGACGGTAGGCTCCGTCGTGACGCTCTCGCTGCTGTTGCTATGGATGGGTCATCGCGCCTGAATCCAAACGCACGCGCACCCACAGCCGCAAAACAACGAGCGCTTTTCCAGCCACGCCGCATCACACGCTAAGATTGAGGCCGCCGGGCCCGCGCGACGCCCGGCGCGACAAGACAGTTTGCCTCGGAGAATCTGATGCCTGAAGAGTATGAAGTGCATGGTCCGCACGACCATGCGGTGCAGCACGCCGGTCACCACGACGCGGACTCTTTCGGGAGCCGCATGGCCGTGATCACGGCAGTGCTCGCGACGATCGGCGCGCTATGCGCCTATCAAAGCGGCAACAGCGAAAACCTCGCGCTGTACTACAAGAACGAAGCCGCGATCAAAAAGACGGAAGCATCGAATCAATGGAATTACTACCAGGCCAAGGGCGAAAAGCAGAACCTCGCGGAGTTGGGCGCGGCGCTGTCCGCGGGTCAGTCGGACGAACACGCAAAGTTTCTCGCGGACGTCGACAAATATAAGCAGCAGAAAGAACCGATCCGCGCCAAAGCCGAAGAGATCGAAAAAGAAGTCCTCGATAACAATGCGAAGAGCGAAGTGCTGCTGCACGGTCACCATCGCTGGGCGCAAGCTACTACGCTGATTCAGGTAGCCATCGCGCTGTGTGCGATCACGTTGCTGACGCGCAAGAAGTGGCTGCGCAATCTGTCTTTCGTGGTCGCGGCCGTGGGTGTCGCCACTGGCGCGCTCGCATTTTTCTCGGCTTGACGGGAGCTTCGTGTGATCGATAGTTCAGCCGTTCTCGGCGTGTTATCCGTGTATGTGGCCGGCGTCGTGATTCCAGGACCGAACTTCGTGGCCGTCGCGCACAAGGCGGCGTCGACCACGCGCACCGAAGCGCTCGCGGTGGTGGCGGGCATCGTCCTCGTCAATCTGTTCTGGGCAAGCTGCGCGATTCTCGGCGTCGGTATCGTGTTTGCGGCGTTTCCGTGGCTGGCGTTTGCCGTGAAGATGGCCGGGGCGGCTTATCTGATCTGGTTCGGCGGACGGCTGATCTTCAAAGCCTCGGCGGGCAACTCGCAAGAGATCGCGCAAGCGCCTGGCGGCAGCCTTCGTCAGGCGTTCGCGCAAGGCTTCGCGACCAATATCGCCAATCCGAAGTCGGTCGCGTTTTTTGCCGCGGTGTTTTCGTCGGCGGCGCCGCCGCACGAGAGCGTCGGCACGTTCCTCGCGATGCTCGGCATGGTGTTCGTCGTGGCAAGCAGCTGGTATGGCTTTGTCGCGCTGACGTTGTCGCATGCGCGAATTGCATCGGCGTATCGGCGCAGCAAGGCGTGGGTCGATCGCGTGTGCGGCGGCGTGATTATCGCGTTGGGTGTGCGGCAGTTGATACGGTAGGGGGTTGGTGGGGGCGTATGTTCGCGGACGTCGCCGCATGACGCCGCGCCGCGTCCACCCCAGTTTATGCGCACAAACTACGGCGCCCTACTGCATCGCCGAGCGGGCGCGCTCCAGCAGCAACTCGCGCTCTCGCACATTGCGCGTCATCGCCGCCGCGCGTTCGAACTCCGCGCGCGCTTCGTCGAGGCGGCCGAGTTTTGCGAGCAGATCGCCGCGCACACTCGGCAGCCAGTGATAGTTCGCGAGCGTGGCATCGGCGGCAAGTGCATCGACTATATCGAGGCCGGCCGCCGGCCCGAACGCCATGCCCACCGCGACCGCGCGATTCAATTCGACGACCGGCGAAGGCGCCACCTGCGCAAGCGCGTCATATAGCGCGACGATCTGCGCCCAGTCCGTCTCTTCCGCGCGATGCGCGCGTGCGTGACACGCGGCCAGCGCGGCTTGCAGCGCATACGGCCCGCTCGCGCCGCCAAGCGCATGCGCCGTGTTAAGCGCAGCCAATCCGCGACGAATCAGCAGCGGGTCCCAACGGCTGCGATCCTGGTCCAGCAACAGAACCGGGCGGCCCTGCGCATCGGTTCGCGCATGCATGCGCGACGCCTGAATCTCCATGAGCGCCACAAGGCCATGCACTTCGCTTTCATCGGGCACGAGACCGCTCAGCACGCGCCCGAGTCGCAGCGCTTCTTCGCTGAGCGCCGGGCGCATCCAGTCGTCGCCGGCCGTGGCCGAATAACCTTCGTTGAAAATCAGATAGATCACTTGCAGCACCGACGCGAGCCTCGGCGCGCGCGCGTCGGCCTGCGGCACCTCGAACGGCACTTTCGCCGCCGACAGCGTGCGCTTCGCCCGCACGATCCGTTGCGCGATGGTCGGCTCGGGCACGAGAAACGCGCGCGCGATTTCATCCGTCGTCAGACCGCCGAGCAGGCGCAGTGTGAGTGCGACGCGCGCGTCCGTCGACAACACCGGATGACACGCGGTGAACACGAGCCGCAGCAAGTCGTCGCCGATGTCGTCGGCACGCGCCGCATCCAGCGCATCGACGAAATCGGGCACCAGATGCGCCTCGAGCGCGTCCATGTCGTGGCCCAGTTCCTGGCGCTTGCGCGCGTGCAGCGCTTCCTGCCGCAAGCGGTCGAGCGCGCGATTTTTTGCAGTCGCCATCAGCCACGCTCCAGGATTGTCGGGCACGCCCGCGTCCGGCCAATGTTCGAGCGCGGACACGAGCGCGTCCTGCGCCAGTTCTTCGGCGAGCCCGACGTCGCGCACCATCCGCGCGACGTGGGCGATGACCTTGGCGGACTCGATCCGCCAGACGGCCTCGATGGCACGATGAGTGGCCAGTTTCGTCACAGGCTCAGCCCGCCGCCTTGGCGTTCGGGTCCATGTAGATCAGCTCCCAGATATGTCCGTCGATGTCCTCAAATCCGTGGCCGTACATGAAGCCGTAGTCCTGCGGCGCGCGCGGCACGCTGCCGCCCGCTTCGACTGCTTTGGCGACCAGCGCGTCGACTTCGCCCCGGCTTTCGCACGACAGGCCGACGAGTGTTTCCGTACTTTCTTTCGGATCGCAAAGCGATTTACGCGTGAACGACTTGAAGAGGTCTTTCACGAGCAGCATCGCGTAAAGGTTTTCACCGAGGATCAAACATGCGGCCTGATCGTTGGTGAATTGCGGATCGAAGCCGAAACCGAGCGCGCTGAAAAATGCCTTCGACCGTTCGAGATTACCGACGGCGAGATTCACGAAAATTTGCTTGTGCATGATGGAATCCAATAATCGGTTCGCGGCGGCTCAGCGGCAATTTAGCGGCGGCCCGCTTCCAGTTCACGGAAACGCTCAAGCTCCGGACCCGGCTCGAAGTCCTCGAGTTCGAAGAGTTGCCGCACTTCGATTTCGCCATCGGCGTTTTCGCCGAACGGCGCGGGAAAACGCCGCGCCCATTCCATCGCTTCCTCGCGCGAACGCACCTGGATCAGCGTGTAGCCGGCAATCACTTCTTTGGTATCCGCAAACGGACCGTCGATCACCGAACGCTGGCCGCCGCTGTAGCGAATGCGCCACCCTTTCGAAGTCGGCTGCAAGCCGGTGGCGTCGAGCAGCACGCCGGCCTTCGCGAGTTCTTCGTGATACGCGCCCATCGCGGCCATGAGGGACGCTTCGGGCATTTCGCCGGCTTCGCTTGCGGCGGTTGCCTTCACCAGGATCATGAATCGCATCGCGGTTACTCCTTTTGTCGTGATGTTGTAGAGAGCGTGCGGCGCCTTGGCCGCTCTTACTCACACGACGAGCAATGCACGAACGATTCGACAGCTATGATGCGTCGCTTGGGGAAAACCCCGAGTCAAAAGCCGTCGCTCGCTTACATGAAGCACGGGCCGAGCTTGCGTACCTCGACGGTGCACCACGTCGCCGCCGGACAGGCTTGCGCAATCGCCACGGCTTCTTCGCGCGATTCGCAATTGAGCAGGTAGAAGCCGCCGATCATTTCCTTCGCTTCGGCGAACGGGCCGTCGACCAGTTTCGGCTGGCCGCCGCGCACCTGCACGCGCACGGCGTCGCTGGAGGATGTGAGCGCTTCGGCCGCCAGCAGTTTGCCGCGCTCCTTGAGATCCGCGCCGAAGCGCACCATCTCGTCGTAGACTTCGCGGCCCTTGGCCTCGCCGCGTTGCGCGCGTTGTTCGGGGGGTTCGACGATCAGCAGCATATAAGACATGGCGTCTCCAATGAATGACGCTGCGGACCGTCAGCCCGGCAGTCGTATGACACAAATGGACGCTCATGCGAGCGCGGAAAGCCAGTCTAACAAGCGCGCATCGTTCCGGTAAACCTGCCTCGATGGGTAATCGGCCGTCGGCGGTTGAGTTTTACGAAGACTCGTAATAGATGGACGGCAAGCGAATTGAGTTTCGCCACGCGCGTGGCGTTGCGCCGATTTGAAGCGGTTGCGAACGCGCTAACGTCTGCTTCAAACTAAGCGGCAGTCGGAAGAAGATTGAGCACTTCAATGTGACGCAGCACAACGATCAACAGACGCAAAGCAGACGCAAAAAAAACGCCCCACGTGGGGCGTTCTATCGTCTTCAACTTACCGACTTAAAGCACCGCTTCCGCGATCGCTCTCGTCCGCGCGGACCGCATCAAGCCTTCGATCATGCGCGCCTGCGCGTTCGCGATCTCGCTCAACGACGCCACCGAAAGTTGCGCATCGAGAATCGCCAGCGCCGTGCAGAGTCGCGCGTATTCGTCGTCATTCAACTTCCATGCGCCGGTTCGCTGCTCGCGCTCGTCGAGGTGAACCATCGCCGCATGCCCGCTCTGAATATCGTCGAGCGTGTCTTCGCCGAGGCCGAGGCGCGCCAGTTCCTGCGACACCAATAAATGCCGGCTCAACATCATGTGTAGGTCGCGCGAACCGTGGCCGTGCTGGAACGCGTCGAGCGACGCATAGCACTGCAGGATCATCGCGGCGGTAACGGGCTCGTGTGCGCTGCGGCTGTGAGTGAGCGCACGCAATAGCGGCGACATGGCCGGCGCATTGTGTTTGCGGACTCGCGCTTTACTGGACATAGATTCAACCTCCTTCGCTAACTCTCGGCTTCGTCGCCACATCGGTACGATTTTCCGGCGACGAATGCCGCCGATGCGCCGGCGGCTCGACAGCCTCTAATGTGAGTCTGTGTAAGCATGATGGCAAGCCTTTATTAAGACCGGCTTAAACGGCGAAATTCCCGGTCGTCCACCGCAAGTACAAAAAAAAACCCTGTTCCCGCGAGAGAACAGGGCCGGACAGGATGGAAGTCGTGCTTGCGCGTGGATGCTCGCCGACCTTTAACCATCGAAACTAACCAAGCTGTTGCTGCTTGTGCTGCTACTGCGAAAAGCAAAACGTTTGCTGCCTGCTTTACCGCTACTGCGAAGACTTTTGTTGCGACGTCAACTGCTTGTGTTATTGCTGCTCAAGCTATTACCGGTGCTGCAAAAACTGCAAACTGCAACTTGAAAAAAACGATCTGCTACTTCACCTGCCACTGCGCCATTTGCTTCTACTTCCTACTGCTTTACTGCCCTGCCGTGTCGACTGCCACGGCAAACTGCCATCAACGGTACGGTTCAAAACAACGCGGGGGAAGACCGCGTCGATGGGCTCGGTGATTTGTCGCTCCATGGAAAACAGTTTATGCGAGCGAGCGCTCGAGCAATTGGGCAAAAGGAAGGGCATTGCCACGCCTGTTTGACGAATGGACGTAACAATCGGGGACGCATGTGGAAGAGACTGCGGGGAACAACGCGAACGGACACCGCCGCGCGCAAGTCAGAGCAACTCGGCGCGAATCAGAGCAACTCAGCGCAAGCAGACACAGCACAACGAATGCGCACGCAGCATCACGTAGACGCTGCGTGCGCAACGATCAATCGACATCAGCGCGCGGCAAAGTCGCTGATCGTCAGCAGGACTTTTTCGCCCGGACGCGCCAGCATCTTTCTTTCGGCCACAGCGGTGATGCGCTTGCGGCCATCGGCGAAAGTTTTCAGCATGCGGTCTTCCGCGGCGCCGCGTTGCAACCAGAAATATTGCTCCAGCGCTTCACGCGTGACGGCGCATTCGAGTTCCCGTCCTCGCGCCGAAAGCTGGAAAATCACCGCGCGCCCGTCTGGGGAGACGCTTGGTTCAAGCTCGATAATCTCCATGGCCCACCTCGCAAAGTTGCTTATGCCGCCCGTCGTATTCAACGAGCGACGCCGAACAAAACTGAATAGACACGCAAGCCCGCATCGGTCTTTCGGCTGATGAATCCGCTACTGCGCCGCCGTTACCTCAATCGTAAGCGAACGTGAAAACGCGTGCATGTCAGCGTGCCCCAACCGAAGCGCAGGCGAAACTGCACGCGCGTTCGTCAGCTCGGGCATGCGTGGCGTCGCGCTCATCCACCGCGAGCGTTTCACACAGAAGTCATGCAATAGCGTACTCAAACCTTCGGACATCGCGTGTGTCCCGCCGCGCACTCCGCGCGACGCGGACGCAAGCGCGAACCAGGAATGCGGCGGCCGCAATTCGTGGGACGTCACACCACGCGAATCGCGGAAACGCAGGCAGCCCGTGTCGGGATAGAAGACGAGCGTCGTCACGTCGCCCTCGATTGCGCGCGTCAGAACTTCGGTTCTCGGGTTCAGCATTGTTCGTCGTATGCCAGGTGGCGCCGTCTGTCGGCGTTTCGGCGTGTCGCGCCGCGAGGTCTCGACCTGCGCGCGTATCAATCCGCGGGTAAGGGCAAAAGCAAGGCACATGCCAATCTGTGTCGAACGCGCCGCGTCCGGTTTCCGTCGAGCCCCATAAAGTGCAAACGTAGCGCGGTCTGCGAACGGCAAAGCATAGGCGGCGCTTGATGCGTCGCGGGTAAAGCCGCTGCGGTGCATCGTGTTGTCGACAGTCGCGTGAGCCGCGATATACGTCGATCAACTGCGCAAGCGCGCACGTTCACACGCCGATGCATGGTAAAAACGCGCAGGCAGCATGACAATTCGCGCCCATTCTTACTAACGGCCCGCGCGCCCGCGCGCCTCGACATGTCCGACCACCAACCTGCGATAACCCTGCGCCCCGCTTCCGCCGACGACGAAACGTTCCTCTTCGAGTTGCGCAAGGCGACGATGACCGAGCATCTCGCGCGCGTCGGCGAACCCGCGGACGACGCCGAGCATCGCGCGCGTTTGCTGCATCGTTACGACGCGGCGCGCGTGATTTGCGTCGACGGCACGCCTGCCGGTTTGCTCAAGGCGCATCGTTCCGATACCGAATGGCGAGTCGTTCAATTGCAGATCGCGCCGGCACTGCAAGGGCGCGGCATCGGCGAACGGGCGCTGCGCACGGTGCTGCGCGACGCCGACGCCGCGACCTTGCCCGTCGCACTCAAGGTGCTCAAGGGCAATCCGGCGCGGCGTCTTTACGAACGGCTCGGCTTCAAAGTCGTGAGCGAAGATGAGAGAGAGTTTCACATGAGGCGCTCGCCCCGTGCGTCGGCGGAAACTGAAGCAGAATGAATGGCGGATAAGAACTGACACCGCACGAGCTGACTTGACCATTCACGAACGCGCGTGCCGACAGATGCGTTGATGTGAAGCTGATCCCAAGCTGATCCGACGAATATCGGCCCGCACGCGTCACATGTTCGTATACGAACTGCACCATCCTGGCGCGGCGACCTGCTTATCGCCGAACAATGTACAGCCGCCGTAGGCATCCGCAGTCTTGCCCTGAAACAGCGAACATGTGCTGCACTTCTGGTCTGCTGCGTATTGCGGATACTTCGCTTTGTCGACCTTCGACGCGTCTTCCTTATAGCCGAGCGCTTGCGCTTGCGGGTCGGTCTCGCTGAGTACATTTGCGTTTGCGCTGGCGGCGAAGCCCACGCGCGACATCATGAGCGAAGAGCCGGCGCTCACACTCATCAATAAAAAATGGCGGCGCGACGTTTTCATTGTTGTGCTCCGATGGTGGTCATGGCGCGTGTCATCGCGGGGATGAATCAACTGCAACGATTCTAGCGTGAGCGACCATTCGCACGCACGCAACCACGCATGCTTACGATTTGAATGCACGCCGAGCGCTCGCGAACGCGACTCTCGTTTTGCGTTTATCCTCTTTGCTCGTTTCTCGCAGTGTTCTCCATCGCAATCGTTTGGTCCCATTCGGAGTTGAGCATGCAATACCGCAAATTCGGCCGCACAGGGCTGACTGTTTCCCGCCTGTGTCTCGGCACCATGACGTTCGGCCTGCAAACCGAAGAAGACGCTTCGCGCCGCATTCTCGACACAGCCGCCGATGCCGGCGTGAACTTCATCGACACCGCCAACGTTTATCCGCTCGGCGGCGGCGAGGACAACGCGGGACGCACGGAGGAAATCGTCGGGCGCTGGCTGAAGGGCAAGCGCGATCGCTTCATTCTGGCCACCAAGGCAGTCGGCAAAATGGGCCCTTCCGCGTGGGATCAGGGCGCGTCGCGCAAGCATCTGCTCGATGCCATCGACGCCTCGCTAAAGCGTCTCGGCACCGACTACGTCGACCTGTATCAACTGCATTCCGACGACGCCAACACGCCGCTCGACGAAACGCTCGAAGCGCTGGACGTGATCGTGCGTTCGGGCAAGGCGCGCTACATCGGCGTGTCGAACTTTCTCGCGTATCGGCTCGCGCGCGCACTCGGCCGCGCGGACGTGCTGCGCGTCGCGCGCTTCGTCTCGGTACAGCCGCGTTATAACCTGCTGTTCCGCCAGATCGAACGCGAACTGCTGCCGCTCGCCGCCGAAGAGGAACTCGCCGTGATGCCATACAACCCGCTCGCGGGCGGCTTGCTGACCGGCAAGCACAAGCTCGATGCAGCGCCTGCGTCGGGCCGCTTCACCGAAAGCGTCGGCAAGGCGGGCGCGATGTATCAGGAGCGCTACTGGCATCACCGCGAATTCGAAACGATCGAGCGGCTCAAGAGCATTGTCGAGCCGACCGGCGAATCGCTCACGCGCGTTTCGCTCGCGTGGGTTCTGGCGAATCCACTCATCACGTCTGCGATTATCGGTGCGAGCCGCGCCGAGCAACTGAGCGACACGCTCGCCGCATCCGAACTCGTGCTGGACGACGACATCAAGAAGCAACTCGACGAAGCCAGCGTCGAATATCGTTGGGGCGATGCGGCGCGCTAACCGCGGCAGTCAGCCGACATGGCGAGTGATCGCGAGCCGCAACACGCGCGCTGCGATCATCGCCCGTATCTGAGCACCGTGCTGGTGGCCGCGATCACATGGTCCTTCATGGCGGCGAGCAGCGCGTCTCTCGTCAGACCGGCCGGCAACGCATCCGGCGCGAGATCGAGCGCGTAGATCTGCACGACATAGTGATGCGGCACCTCGCCGACCGGCGGACACGGGCCGTAATAGCCAGGGCCGCCCGTGCGGTTCGTTCCGGCGACGCTTCCAGGCGGCGGCGCGGCTCCCTCGCCAAGCGCGGTCACGGAAGACGCAATGCCGTATAGCACCCAATGCACGATGCCGAGACCTTTAGCGCCATCGGGATCGAAGATCGTCACTGCATAACTCTTTGTGCCGGCCGGCACGTTGCGCCATTGCAGCGCGGGCGACACGTTGCCGCCGC
Organism: Paraburkholderia sp. RL17-368-BIF-A; assembly: GCF_046054045.1. Lineage (NCBI taxonomy): Bacteria > Pseudomonadati > Pseudomonadota > Betaproteobacteria > Burkholderiales > Burkholderiaceae > Paraburkholderia > Paraburkholderia sp. RL17-368-BIF-A. Next base: position 97,172 of record NZ_JARESN010000019.1, on the reverse strand, counting down.
CGCAGTTATTCGCGCTGGCCGCATGCGTCGATTCGAGTGTGCCGCCATCGGCCAAACCGGGCGAACTCAAGGTGAAAGCCTCGGCCGCATAGGCGTGAGCAACGGCGAACGTCAGCATCGCGCCGACGCTCAACGAAATCATGCGCCGCGCAGCGCCAACGTAAGCCCTTCGAATCATTGTTGTTTGCTCCCGGCGATTCGCGCCAGTTGAGATCTATTTGAACTTCCCCGTGCGTGCATTCGCTTCGGGCAATTGCCGCGTTTCGCGCACCGACCTCGGATGCCATAAGCGCGCGCCGCCTTCAATACCCGCATCGTTCGAAACGGTCGCAACGTTCGCGGGCAAATCGAATGTCAGCCGCGCCGCGTTGCCGCCGCCAATCCATAGCTTGTCGTAATTCACGAGCGATTCGAGAATGCCGATCACTTTGTGAACACGCTTATTCCAGCGTTTATTCCCGGCTTTTTCGCGTGCTGCGTCGCCGATGTACTCGTCATAAGCCACGCCTTTCTTGCTGACCGGATGATGCGCGAGTTCGAGATGAGGCATCAACTCGCCGTCGCGAAAGAGCGCGGTTCCCGCGCCGGTGCCGAGCGTCAACACGAATTCGATGCCCTTGCCTTCTATCGCGGCGAAGCCCTGCATTTCGGCGTCGTTGATCATGCGCGCGGGCAAGCCGCCCAGTTTTTGCGCGAGCAGATCGGCAAGCGCAAAGTCGCGCCATCCTTCCACGCCGAAATGCGGCGCGGTCAGAATGCGGTTGTTGCGGACCACGCCGGGAAAGCCGATCGACATCAACTGCGCCGGCGCCTTCGCGATCAATGGCTCGACGAGTTTTGCCAACGCATCGACGAGTTGCTGCGGCGTGCACGGATGCGGCGTCGCCACGCGCAAGCGCTCGGTTTGCATCTGACCGTTTGCGTCGATGATCGCCGCTTTCAGTCCAGTGCCGCCGACGTCGATTGCAAGAATCCGTTCGTTACGCGTTGCTGCCTTGTCTTTCGATGCCGCCATGTTGCCCCCCGTTGATGTGGTTTTACCGAGCGCGTTCACTTCTTTTCGATTGCATTGGTCTTTAATGGCCGCCACGCGCGGCCGTCGCGTGCGAGCAGCGCATCAGCTTCGGCGGGCCCTTCACTGCCGGCCGCATAGCCGTGCACGGGCATCGCGCCGCCCGTTTTCGGATGCAGCACATCGTCCACCGCGCACCAGCTCGTCTCGATGCTGTCGGCGCGCTGAAACAGCGTCTCGTCGCCGAGCATGCAGTCGTACAGCAGCGTTTCATAGCCGACGTTCGCACGCTCCGCGAAGAAGTCTCCATAGTTGAACGAAGACTGCACCGGGCCGATCTGCATCACCGGGCCCGGCGTCTTGACGTTGAAGTCGAAGCTCGTGCCGTGCGCGGGATCGATACGCAGCGTCAGCACGTTCGGCGTGAGCGCGTCGACGGGCGTGTCGCGAAACAGACGGAACGGCACCGGCTTCAGTTGCACGGAGATTTCAGTGCGCCGCACCGCAAGCCGCTTGCCCGTGCGCAAATAGAAAGGCACGCCGGCCCAGCGCCAGTTTTCGACGAACACGCGCGCGGCCGCATACGTTTCCGTCTTGCTGTCCGGCGCGACGTCCGGTTCCTCGCGATAACCCACACCCGTAGCGCTTTTTTCGTATTGACCGAACACGACGTCGTTCGGTGTGAGCGGCAAGATCGCGTCGAAGATCTCGGCTTTTTTATTGCGCACGGCTTCGGCGTCGAAAGAATTGGGCGGCTCCATCGCCACCATGCCGAGCAACTGGAACAGGTGGTTCGGCACCATGTCGCGAAACGCGCCGGTCTGCTCGTAGAACTTGCCGCGCCCTTCCACGCCGATTGTCTCGGCCGCCGTGATCTGCACGCTGTCGATATATTCGCGCCGCCACACAGGCTCGAACAGCGCGTTAGCAAAGCGCACGGCAAGAATGCTTTGCACCGTGTCCTTGCCGAGAAAATGATCGATGCGATAGATCTGCGATTCCTTCGCCTGCGAAAGAATGTGCGCGTTCAGATCGCGCGCCGATGCGAGGTCGGTGCCGAACGGCTTTTCGATCACGATGCGGCGAAAGCCGCCGTCCTCTTTCAGCAAACCGGTCTCGCCCAAATGTTCGACGATCGGTTTGAAGAAGCGCGAGCCCACGGCCAGATAAAAGATCACATTGCCGCCGGGCGCCTGAGCGAGTTTTTGCTTCAGACGCGCGAAGGTGTCGGGCGTGTCGAAATCGCCGGCCATGTAGGTGAGGCGCTGCGCGACCCAATCCCATGCGCTGTCGTCGAGCTTACCGGCGTGGAAAGTGCTGGCTTTGTCGGCGGCGAATTTTTGCAGCGACTGGTGCAGTTCTTCGCACCATGCGCTCGTTTCGCGCTCGCCGTGATTCACGCCGACAATCTGCATGCCGCCGTCGAGCAGGCCATCCACGGCGAGGTTGTAGAGCGCGGGCATCAGGAGGCGCTTGGTGAGGTCGCCGCCCGCGCCGAAGATGACCAGCGTGCAAGGCGGCGCCGGGCACTTGCCGGCGGGCGACGGCGGCTCGCCGTGCGCACTCGCACTCACTTTGCAACTGCGCGGCGCGGCAAGGTTGCCGTTAGCATCCGCATTCGGAGAATTAGCGGCTTGGGGATTCGATGGAGTCGACATGGGATTCACTCGAGTAAGCCAATGAAACGGACGTGGCAATAGAGAGAAGACCGCGCCCGCCCCCACACAGTTCAACAACGGTCACGCGCTATTTGACCGCACTGCTCGCCAGCGCGGAAACCGTTTCAGGTTCGACCGCGGGCTCCGTGGGCCGCGCCGGAGCCGACGGCGCTGCCGGAATCGGCGCGCGCCCAGGCTCGCCTGCAAGCGGCACGCTGCCCGATGCGGCCATCTCACGCGGTTGCAGCAGCAATGCGACAAGCCCGGTCCAACCGGTTTGATGCGAAGCGCCGACGCCGCGCCCGTTGTCGCCGTGGAAGTATTCGTGGAACAGAATCAGATCGCTCGAACGCGGGTCCGCTTGCAGCAACGGGTACGCGCCCATGACCGGACGCTCGCCGTCCCGGTTCTTGAGGAATAGCGTGGTCGCGCGGCGCGCGAGTTCATCGGCGATTTCGGACAACGACAAGGTCTTTCCCGAGCCCGTCGGATATTCGACGCGGAATTCGTCGCCGTAATAGCGGTGAAATTCGTAGAGCGATTCGATCAACAGATAATTGACGGGCATCCACACCGGACCGCGCCAGTTCGAATTGCCGCCGAACACGCGCGTATCCGATTCAGCCGGCAGATATTTGACCGTGAAGCTATTGCCGTTGTGATCGAACACGAACGGATGATCGCGGTGGTATCGCGACAGCGCGCGCACGCCGTGATCGGAGAGAAATTCGCTTTCGTCGAGCGCGCGCCGCAACAGCGCTTTCATCCGATGTCCGCGCAAAACCGACAGCAACAATGCATTGCCCTTACCCGGCTCGTTCCAGCGCGAGACGAGCTTCGCGAGATCCGGCCGATGCTTGAGGAACCACACGAGCCGCTCGCGCAATCCGGGCAATTCGCCATGCAGGCGCTCTTCGAGTACATGCACCGCAAAAAGCGGAATGAGCCCGACGATCGAGCGCACGCGCATTGGAACACTGGTGCCGTCAGGCAGGCGCAGCTTGTCGTAGAAGAACTCGTCCTCGCTGTCCCATAGTCCGGTATCGCAGCCGTCGTCGCAACTCACGGCTTGCGCGATATACAGGAAGTGCTCGAAGAACTTTACGCCGATGTCGACAAACACATGGTTCGCATACGCAAGTTCCAGCGCGATACGCATGAGGTCGAGTGCATACGCGGCCATCCACGCGGTGCCGTCCGCCTGATCGATGTGGCCGCCCGTGGGCAGCGGCGACGAACGATCGAAGATGCCCACGTTGTCGAGCCCAAGAAAACCGCCCTGAAAGATGTTGTGACCGTCGGCGTCCTTGCGGTTCACCCACCACGAAAAGTTGAGCAGCAGCTTGTGAAAAATGAGTTCCAGAAAATCGCGATCGGGCTTGCCGGTGAGCGCGCGGTCGATCTCGTACACGCGCCACGCGGCCCACGCGTGAACCGGTGGATTCGCATCGCCTAGCGCCCACTCGTAAGCGGGCAGTTGTCCATTCGGATGCTGATAGCGGTCTTTCACCAGCAGCAGCAATTGACGTTTCGCGAACGCCGGATCGATCAACGCAAACGCCGCCGCATGAAACGCGAGATCCCACGACGCGTACCACGGGTACTCCCACTTGTCGGGCATCGACACGATGTCCGCATTGCACAGGTGCATCCAGTCCGCGTTGCGTCCACGTTTGCGCGCGGCCGCCGGTTGAGGCTGCAACGGATCGCCTTCGATCCAGCGATGCACGTCGTACCGGTAGTACTGCTTCGACCACAGCATGCCCGCGAGCGCCTGGCGCTGCACGAGACGCGCGTCCGGATCGTTCATGTCGCGTTGCAGCGCGCCGTAGAACTCGTCGGCTTCGGCGATACGCTTTGCAAAGAGTGCGTCCGCGTCGAACGGCACTTCGTCGGGCGTCGCCTCGGGACGCCAGCGCATATACACGACCGCGCGCCCATGCGGACCGAGTTCGATTGGCGCATGCGCGCCCGCCTTGGTGCCCCGATCGCGACGCACCGCGTGCTGATCGCCATGCACGAGGTAATCGTTGAAGCCGTCCTTGAACGGACCCTCGCCTTCCATATTGAAGAGGCGCTTTACGTTCGTGTCGTTCTCGCAGAATAGCCACGCGATTTGCGGCGCGTCGTGCGACCACGCGGTGACGACAATCGGTTCATGTCCATGCTGATGGCCGATCAACTGCGCGCGGCCTTCGTGGTCCGTGCCTGCGGCAAGCGACGGCTTGTCCGTGTTCTCTTTCCACGACCACGAATTGCGCGCCCAGATTTGCGGGAGCACATCGAGCGATGCGGGTTCGTCCGCGCGATTCTCGATTGTGACGCGCATCACGATGTCGTCGGGCGCGTGCTTCGCGTATTCGACCTGCACGTCGAAGTAACACAAGTCGTCGAACACGCCCGTATCGAGAATTTCGTACTCCGGCATGTCGCCGCCGCGCCGCGCGTTTTCCTCGATCAGATCCTGATACGGATAAGCCGCGTGCGGGTACTTGTACAGCATGCGCATGTACGAATGCGTCGGCGTGCCGTCGAGATAGAAGTACAGCTCCTTCACGTCCTCGCCGTGATTGCCCTGCGCGTTCGTGACACCGAAGAGCCGCTCTTTCAGGATCGGGTCTTTGCGATTCCACAGCGCAAGCGACACGCACCAGCTCAGCGTGTCGTCTCCGAAACCGGCAATGCCGTCCTCGCCCCAACGGTATGCGCGGCTGCGCGCATGGTCGTGCGGAAAGTAGTCCCACGCAGTACCGTCCGCGCTGTAATCCTCGCGCACGGTGCCCCATTGACGCTCGCTGAGGTAGGGGCCCCAGCGCTGCCAGTGGGCACAATCCGCCGAATGCAGACGTGAACCTTCAACAGTGGCGAACAGATTCGCAGCGCGCAGCGGTGGCATGACAGCTTCCTTGCGTCGGGCTTGGCGGTGGGACACACATCGTAGCGCGGTTTACGCGATGTGGCGATCCAACCCGGCAAGCAAATGCTCGACGCGCAGCAATTCGCCGAGCGACCACGCCTGCCACGGCGTGCCGGCGGGCGCGTGCGGCAAATCGCCGTCGGCGATTTCGGAAAGGTGATCGAGCCCCGCGTGATCGAGATGCGCATACAGCGGATCGAGAAAACGCGTTCGAGCTTCGCGGCGCGTTTCGTCGGTATTGCCGCGCACGCGCAGCCACGCTTCGACGAATGGACCGAGCAGCCACGGCCACGCCGTGCCCTGATGATAGGCGCCGTCGCGTTCGTAAGGGGCGCCGCTGTAGCGGCCGCGATAAGCCGGGTCCGACGGCGCGAGCGTGCGCAAGCCGAGCGGCGTCAGCAATTGCGCTTCGACCTGATCGACCACGGCGCGCGCCGCCGCGCCTTCGAGCAACGCGAACGGCAGCCCGCCGACCGCGAAAATCTGATTCGGACGAATCGCGCGGTCCGCTGTGCCGCTGACATGATCGACGTCGATGTTATCGAAAAGCGCCTGTGTCGACGGGCCGACGAAACGCTCGCGGAACGCCTGCCATGCGCGGTCGGCCGGTTGTTGCCATTGCGCATTCCACGTTGCTGCAATGCGCAATGCGTTGATCCACAGTGCCTGCACTTCGACCGGCTTGCCGATGCGCGGCGTCACGACCCAGTCGCCGACCTTCGCATCCATCCACGTGAGCTGCATGCCTGCGACGCCCGCGCACAACAAACCGTCCTCCGCCGATGCCTTGATGTTAAAGCGCGTGCCTTGCGTGTAGCCCGCGAGGATCGCGTCGGCGGCGGCTTGGAGACGCGCCCTTGTTGCCGCGCCCGCGTGATCCGTCGACAGATAGTCGTGCACGGCGACGATGAACCACAGCGACGCATCGACGGAGTTGTATTCGGGCGTGTCGCCGTAATCGGGGAAACGATTGGGCAGCATGCCCTCGGACAACGTGCCCGCCCATTCGAGCAGGATCGCCTCGGCGGCATTGAGACGGCCCGATGCGATCAGCAAGCCGCGCATCGCGATGAACGTGTCGCGGCCCCAATCGGTGAACCAGGGGAAGCCCGCGAGTATCGTGCGGCCCTCGTTACGCTGCACGACGTAGGCATCGGCGGAACGTTGCAGGCGCGAGCCGAATGCTTCGCGGCGTTGTTGTTCGGTTTCCGCGAGGGTTTCTGCATGGTGCGTTGCGGTTACGTGTGTTTGTGTTGCGTCGGATGCGCTGAGAATCATGACCGCTTGCTCATCCGCGAGATTGAAGCTGAATACGCCGGGGGTCGCGAGGTCTTCGCTGAAATCCAGCCCGCGCTCGCGCTCGCGAACGTAGCAGAAGTTGCGATACCAGTCGGGCGCGTGCGCGTAGCTGCCATTCGTCGCGGCATGAATGCGCGGCAGGTCGCCGTAGGGTTGCCAGCTTACGTTGCGCGCGTCGTCGCTGATTTGCGCGCCAAAGTTGAACGCCGCGTTCTCGTGATGCAGCGCGTGATAGTCGCGGCCGGACAGCAACGGCCTGACCTTCAGCGTAAGCGCGCCTGTTGGCGTCGCCGCCTGCGTGCGTTCCCATTGCCAGCGCAATACCGTTTCGCACGTCGCCTTGCTGACGAACACTTCGGCCGTGATGACAATCTGCGCATTGAACTCGAAGCGCCATGTCGGCCACGGCTCCGTGCCGAACGCCAGCAGATTCGCGCTCGCATCGGGATAAAGCACATCGGGCACGTAGCGCTGCATGCTGAGCGGATAGCGCTCGCCGTCCGCTTCGAGCCAGGCTTCCGCGCCGTTGACCAGCACGACGCGCCCGCCTGGCGCGCGCGTGGCCGCCAGCAGCAATGCGTGATAGCGGCGCGTGCGCTCGGTGCCCACGGTCCCCGACGCGAAGCCGCCGAAGCCGTCTGCCTCGAGCCATTCGTCTTCGAGCCGCGGCATGTCGAAAGGTCGTTCAATGCGTGTCATGGCGTGAGTGATCTTGCGATGGAAGGCATTAGCGTGTCCATTCTCCTACTTATCACTTTCCGGTTCCTTTCGAAGAACTCACAAACGCGAGTCATTTTTCCCACTCGCAAACGTTTCACAATTATTTCTTGAAAGGGTTGGAGACTGCATCCGCTTTCACAAAACTGGATGCCGACATGAGAAGAGACAAACACCCCGTGAGTGTCTTTTTCGTTGCGCTCGCAACGTACGCATTAACGGGTGCATTAACGGGTGCATTAAGCGGCTGCGGCGCGGATGACTCCGCATCGGCCAATGCGTCTTCTTCATCGAATGTTGATGCTTCGCTCGATGCGCCATCTTCCGCGGCATTGTCCGCAGCCGCTATTCCGAATGCATCGTCGGCGCTCGCCGCGAATCCCGCTCTCGCATCCGACGCCATCACGCAGAACGTGCAAGCCAGCCTCGCCGCCGACAGCCAGCAGGTCGCGCCCGTCATGCGTTATGCACCGGGCGACAGCGCGAACAGCAACTGACCGATTCCCCTGGCGCGCGTGGCGCGCTATTCTTCCCCCCGCAGAAGGTGATATTCCATGACATCAAATAGCCGTCGCCGTTTCCTGCAGACCGTGGCTTCGTCCGCCGGCGCTGCCGCTGCGCTTACCGCGCTGCCCGAGTCGATTCGCAATGCGTTGGCCGTTCCCGCGTTTTCGCGCACGGGCACGATTCACGATGTCGAGCACATCGTCGTGTTCATGCAGGAAAACCGTTCGTTCGACCACTACTTCGGCCATATGCGCGGCGTGCGCGGCTACAACGACCGCTTCCCGATTCCGCTGCCGAACGGCAAGCCGGTCTGGTATCAGCCGTCGAAGGCGGACCCCACGAAGCCTGTGCTGCCCTTCCATCTGGATACGTCGACCACAAGCGCGCAATGCGTGGGCGACCTCGATCATAGCTGGTACAAGACGCATGCCGCGATAGACGGCGGCCGCTACGACCAGTGGCCCGCGACCAAGACCGACATGACGATGGGCTATCACCTGCGCAGCGACATTCCGTTCCACTATGCGCTCGCCGATGCGTTCACGATCTGCGACGCGTATTTCTGCTCGATGCCGGGACCGACGCATCCGAACCGCTCGTATCTGATGAGCGGCACGGTCGACCCGACGGCCAAGTTCGGCGGACCGCTGCTCGACAACAACGACTGGGTCGACGGCGACGGCCCGCCGAACTATCAGTTGCTTTCGTGGACCACGTACCCCGAGCGCCTGCAAGCCGCCGGCATTTCGTGGCAGATCTATCAGCAGGGACTGACCGGCGCCGATCCGCTGAACGGCAACTACGGCACCAACATCCTGCAAAACTTCAGCAACTTCATCAACGCGCAGCCTGGCTCGCCGTTGTATGAGCGCGCCCAAACCGTACGCACCATCGACGATCTGAAGGCCGACGTGCTCGCGAACAAGCTGCCGCAAGTGTCGTGGCTGTGCCCGCCCGCCGCGTACTCGGAGCATCCGAAATACACGCCGGCGTATGGCGCCGAATATACGTCGCAGATTCTGGATGCGTTGACGTCGAACCCCGAGGTGTGGAGCAAGACCGTGCTCTTCATCATGTACGACGAGAACGACGGCTTCTTCGATCACCTCGTGCCGCCGCAACCGGCAACCACGGCTGCGCAAGGCAAGTCGACAGTCAGCACCGAAGGCGAAATTCACAACGTGGTCAACCCGGGACGCGGCGGCAGCTATACGGCCGACGGCCTGCCCTACGGCCTCGGCCCGCGCGTGCCGATGACGATCGTGTCGCCGTGGAGCAAGGGCGGCTTTGTGTGCTCGCAGGTGTTCGATCACACGTCGGTGATTCGCTTCATCGAAACGCGCTTTGGCGTGTACGAGCCGAACATCACCGCATGGCGTCGCGCGGTGTGCGGCGACCTGACGACAGCGTTCGATTTCCGCACGCCCGACTCGCGCATTCCGCCGCTGCCCGACACGAGCAACTACAAGACCATTGCCGACAACCAGTGCGCGACGCAGCCGAAACCGACCGTGCCCGCGACGCCCGGCTCAATCGATCCGCAGGAAAGCGGCATTCGTTTCGCGCGCGCCTTGCCGTATGAATTGCATGTGAACGGCCACGCGGACGCGAAGCAGAACGCGTTCGAAATTTCATTCGGCAATACCGGCGACCAGGGCGCGCATTTCTATGTGTACTCGACGAATCGCACGGACGGTCCCTGGCGTTACACCGTTGAAGCGGGCAAGTCGCTCAGCGAGTCGTTCGATCTGACATCGACGAACGGCGTCTACGCTTTTCAGGTGTTCGGTCCGAATGGTTTCGTGCGCAAATTCGCGGGTAACGTCTGGAGCAATGCGCAGGCAGAGCAGCTTGCGGGTGGCCATCACAATGGCAAACCGGCGGAGCCCGAAGTGAAGGTGCAATACGATGTCGCGAACGGCAACGTGTTCCTCAAGTTCAGCAACAAGGGCGGCAGCTTTGCGCGTTTGACGGTGACGGATAACGCGTATGGCGCACGTCCGCGTCCGGTGATCGTGCCGCCGGGCGCGCATATCGAAGAGGCGTGGGTGCTGGCAGCGAGCCATCACTGGTACGACTTGACGATAACCAGCAACGACGACGACAGCTTCTCGCGCCGCGTTGCGGGTCACGTCGAAAATGGGCGGCCGAGTATTAGCGATCCGGCTGCGATTGCGCCGGTGTTGGTGGCAAGTAAGGCGGGTTAGGTTGAGGCTGCGGTTGCGGTTGCGCGTGCGTGGTGTCGGCGCGTCTGGCCGCAGCCTCTGTTGATTGCTAGCAGAGTTCGCACGAAGCTGCTGTCATCACGCCCCCAACAACACCCCCGTTCTAAACGCCCGCGTCCCCGTCACACGCCCCAGCGGCGCGCCCGCCGTCACAAACCGAATCGCGCGACGCATGTAAAACACGCCTTCCGTATTGCTCGTCAACGTAGTGGTTTCGTCCGTCAGCGGATCGACAATATCGAACAACGGTTGACCGACGCGAATCGTCTCGCCGATCTTCGCGCGATGCACGAGAATGCCGCTCACGGGCGCATAGAACTGCTCGCTTCCGGCGAGCGGCGTCGCAGGAGTCAGCAACGGCGGCAGCGGCTTCGCTTCCAGCCGAATCGCCTTGCGCCACATGAGATAGTCGACGATCGCATCGGCGTCGTGCTGTGCCGCTTCGTATGAAACGTCGCGCTGGCCGCGGCATTCGACAGTCACTGCAATCGTGCCGGTAGGCACCGGCTTGTCGGCGGGCATATGTTGCTGCAACTCCCACCACAGCAGGCTATGCGTTTCGTCGAAGGCCTCGCCGCCCGAGTTCGTCGCCAGCAGCGACGCTTCTGCGCCAAGATAGCGCGCGAACGGTTCGACTTGAGGCCACGCCGCCTCGCTCGTGTAGAGATGCATCGCGGCCTCGAGCGAACAATGCAGATCGATCACCACGTCTGCATCGAACGAGAGCTTCAGCATCGCCAATTGCAATGACTCGAACTCGGTCAACGGCTTTTGCGCGGCGAGTTCGTCGGCAATCAGACGACGAACGATCCGCACGTTTTCGGCGGCGTCCGAACCTAGCGCTTCGCGCGCTTGCGCGACAAGTTTCGTCAGCCGCACAAAGTGCCGGTTGAAGTTCTTGCCGCTTGCAAGGTCGAAGCGTCCGATAAATTGTCCGAGTACGTATTGCCCGAGTCCGATGGGATTTGCCACGGGCACAAGCACGATCTCCGCATTCAGCGCGCCCTGCTTTTCAAGTTCGATCAAACGACGCTTCAATAGAAGCGTGGTCAGCATCGCTGGCGTTTCGTCGGCATGCAGCGACGACTGGATATAAATCTTCTCGCCGCTGCCTGGCGCGCCGAAGTGAAACGATACGAGTTCGCGCTGGGTGCCGATTGCCGGCGAAATGAGCGGATGCGATTGCCTGTTCATGAGAGACGAGCGTGGAGTTAAAGAGCGGAACGCGCGGGCATCAATTGCCGTACGGGTCGAAGTCGAAGTACTTTTTCGCGATCTGCGCATACGTGCCGTCTTTCAGCATCGAGGCAATCGCGGCGTTCATCGACGCCTGCACTGCCGTCTCGTCCTTGCGCAAGCCGATGCCCGTGCCGCGATCGCCCATCGAAAGCGGTTCGCCGACAAACGCGAAGCCCTTGCCGGACGGCGTGCGCAGAAAGCCGAAGTCCGCTTCCACCGAGCCGAGCAGCGCGCCGTCGAGTCGTCCATTCTGCAAGTCGGCGAACACCTCGTCCTGGCTCTTGTACGCGACGACATGCGCGCCGAGCGGCGTCCAGTTCTTCAGCGCATAACCTTCGAACTGCGTGCCCGATTGCACGCCGATCTGTTTGCCCGAGAGCGCCTGCAAGCCCGCGGCGAGCGGCGAGCCTTGCCGCGCGATCAGCCGCGATTTGAACTGAAAGAGCTTCGACGTAAATAGAATCTGCTGCTCGCGTTTCTGCGTGATCGCCATCGACGAAAGAATCGCATCGATCTTGCGTGCCTGCAGCGCGGGAATCATCCCCGAAAATTCGAGCTCGACCCATTGGCAACGCGCTTTAATGCGGCGGCAAATTTCATTGCCGAGGTCGACGTCGAAGCCTTTGAGGCTGCCGTCGGGCGACTTTGAATCCATCGGCGGATAGCTTGGGTCGATGCCGAGGCGCAGCGTGTCGGACTCGGCGGCAAACGCGCCGCTGCTGAGGGCCAGCGCGGCGCTTACGATCATCATCAGAGGCAGTTTCATGGGAGCGGAAGTTGTCGAAGTGGACGGAACACGGCGAGCCCATCGTATGCCGCTGCGCCGCTTCATAGAAGTCAGCTTCGGACTATCATGATCACCTTTGCCGATCACTGGCAGTGAACCACGGACGCTCCAATGGCGTTGACGATCTCCCAACTGCGGGCCTTCAAGTCCGTCGCCGAACATGGCAGCTTGCGCGCGGCCTCGCGTGCACTCGGCGTCGCGCAAAGCGGCATCACGCAGCAGTTACAGAACCTCGAATCGATGTTGGGCGCGACGCTTTTCATCCGAACGAATCGCGGCATCGCGCTGACCGCGCTCGGCCAGCGGCTGTTGCAGCGAGCGGGCGCGATTATCGGCGAATGCGAGCGCGCCGAGCAGGAGGTGCAGCAATTGCGCGGCGACTACGCGGGCGAGGTCACGTTCGGCATGACGACAGAACCGTTAGTCGATGCATTGGCGCCCGTGCTGATGCAGTTCCGCACGCGCTTCGAGCGAGTGGCGCTGCATCTGCGCACCGGCACATCGCGCATGATGATTTCGTGGATTCGTGAAGGCACGCTCGACTTCGCAGTCGCACTCGTGTCGAAGCACACCGATACCGCTGATCTTTCCGTCGCGCCGCTGTATCGCTCCGATCCAGTGATCGTCTGCCGCAAGGGTCATCCGAAGGCGCGGGCTCGCTCGCTTGCCGATCTCGCCGATTGCACATGGATCGCCACGCGCTCGCCGAATCTCACCGACGATCCGCAAGTCAATCGACTGAATCATCTGTTCGAAAGTCATGGTTTGCCGCCGCCGAAAATCGTCGCGACCGTCGAAGGTTTGTACGAGACGCTGCATCTCGTGGGCGCGACGGATTGCCTGTCGCTGGAGTCGTCGATTGTCGCAACACAGGGCGCGTTTGCCGGCGCGCTGACCACGATCGACGTCCGCGAGCGCGCGATCGAGCAAACCGTCTGCCTGTTGCAACGCGCCGCGATTCCGCTCACGCCCGCCGCGCAGGAACTCGCCACGATGATCGCGTCGTACACGCGCACCGTGCGGGCGCGTTGATGGAGGCGCTGCAAGCAGGCTTGCCGCGCTGCGACTAGAATCAAAGCCCCCTTCTTCGCGCGAACAACTTTCGAGGCGTCAGTAAAAAGAAAGGCGCGAGGCTATGTCGCAGACCATCAACAGGAGTTTTCCCACATGATGAATCGAGACAATCCCGTCTGGCTGATCACCGGCTGTTCGACCGGCTTTGGCCGCGAACTCGCGAAGCTGGTGCTCGAGCGCGGCTGGCGCGCCGTGGTCACGGCACGCGATGCATCGAAAATAAAAGACATTGCCGAGCCGCACGGCGAGCGCGCGCTCGTTCTGCCACTCGACGTGACGAACCGCGCGCAGATCGCGGAGGTCGTCGCACAGGCAAAGCAGCGCTTCGGCCGCATCGACGCGCTCGTGAATAACGCCGGCTACGGCTATCTGGCGGCAATCGAAGAAGGCGAAGACGCGGAAGTGCGGGCGATGTTCGAGACCAACGTGTTCGGTCTCGTCGACATCACGAAAGCCGTGTTGCCGGTCATGCGCGAGCAGCGTAGCGGTCTGATCGTCAACGTATCGTCGATTGGCGGGCTCGCGAGTTTCGCGGCGACCGGCTATTACCACGCGACGAAATATGCGGTGGAGGGTCTGTCGGAAACGCTCGCCGCCGAGGTCAAGCCGCTCGGCATCGACGTGCTGATCGTGGAGCCCGGTCCGTTCCGCACGAATTGGGCCGGTGCGTCGATGAAGCAATCGGCCACCGTCATCGACGACTACGCGGCCACCGCCGGCGAGCGGCGCAAGCAGACCGAAGCGCGCAGCGGCAATCAGGCGGGCGATCCGGTGCGCGCGGCGCAAGCGATTATCGACGCCGCACTATCGGACAAGCCGCCTCTGCGTTTGCTGCTCGGCAAGACCGCGCTCGAACTCGCGCGCAAGAAGCTCGACTTCATGCGCGGCGATTTCGATGCGTGGGAAGCGACCACCGTGGGCGCCGATTACCCGGACGCCTAGAACTCGACGAGCGCGAAGTCTTCCTTGCCCACGTCGCACAGCGGGCAACGCCAGTCGGCGGGAACGTCGGCCCAGCGTGTGCCCGGCGCGATGCCCTCTTCCGGCAAGCCGGCGGCTTCGTCGTAAATCCAGCCGCAGATCACGCAGACCCACTGCTTGAAGTCGTCGGCGGAAGCGGGGTTGGCGGCGTTGGTGGCATTCGCCGATGGCGAATCCGGCGCGCTTTGCTGCTGTGAAGCCGGCGTCTCGTCCAGGCTGACGACGAGCGGCGCCTCCGTGCTCGCGCCGCTTGCGCTGCTCGCTGCGAGGCGCGCCTGCAGGCTGTCGAGCAGGCGTTGCGCTTCGTCTTGCGTGAGGTCGATCCAGTACGGATCGCCTGCGCCGTCGTTGAGCCGTTCGGGGGAAAACTGGATCTCCAGCGCTACGCCCTTCTTGTACATGACGGCGTTACACGACCAGATTCAGCACGATGGCCGCGATAAGCGCAGTGCCGCCGATCAGGCCGAGCAATTGAAGCAGAGTGAGGGATTTGCGCGATGCGGTGGGGAGTTGTTGCGTGGTCACGAGACGGTCTTCGGAAATCGGAAAAAGCGAAATGGTACACGGGTCGCGCGGCGGCGCATGCCGATTTGCGCAAACCCGTGTGTGATGTTGGGCAAGCGGTGGCTCGCCTGATTGGCGAGCAGTTGCCATTATCGCAGCGCGAACGCGCCGGATTATTTACGGCGCGGAGATGAACTCATTCGCGGGCAGGCGCAAAGCCGCCCGCGGTAGGCCGCCCCGCGCTTCCGCTCAGCTTTTCGCCAGCGGGCTGCCGTGACGCGAGTCCCAGAAGCGGATCACTTCGGTATCCCCGGTGCCCGCGCCGACCACCTGATCCGGCGAGCCGCATTCGCGCAGCAGCGCGCGCAGATCGTTGATAACGGGAAACACCTCGTGATTCCAATCCGCGCCCTGCGAATCGTGCGCGCGCTGCTCGGCTTCGACGATTTCGCGGTCTTCCTTGAAGATGCGCTCGGTGAACCACACCAGCAGCGGCCACGCGAGATTCAGTGCGCCAGGAATGCCCGGCTTGCGAATCGACAGCAGCCCGAACGTGCGATTGGTGCGCTGCTCGCGATCGAGCGGCACATAGACGATCCACAGATCCATCACGAGTGTCTTCTCCGACGTGCGAATCTGCAGCGTCTGATACGGATACTCGGTGCGGATCGTCATCACGTCCTTGTCGTTGTCGCCACCCGTTTTACGGCTCTGGCCGAACACGATAGCCTCGCCGATCGGCTGCTGGCCGGCCATGCGCGCAAACGTATAGTCGACCTCGACCCAGCCTTCGCCGCGCCGCCGCCCGAGCGAACGCGCGCGCATCTGTCCCATTTGCCGGCGATGCAAAAACTGATGGTTCATGTCCATCAGATTCTCGTGCATGAACGAGTAGTGGCAATTCACCGGACGGCCGAAGCGCCGCGTCTTGTACTTCTTGTCCGACACGGAGCCGAGCGTGGGCAGCGGACGAACCTCGGCCATTGCCGGGTCGCCGGGGAATACGAAGATCAGTCCTTCCACTTCGCGGCACGGATACGAGCGCACGCCGTTCGGCAAACGCTCGCGCCCGAGATAGGGCACGTCGATGCATTTGCCCGAGCAGTCGTAAGTCCAGCCGTGGTAACCGCAACGAATCGATTCGCCATCGACCACGCCCTGGTGCAACGGCACCTGCCGATGCACGCAGCGGTCTTCAAGCGCGAACACTTTGCCGGACTCGGTGCGTGCGAGCACGATCGGATCGCCCGCGAACGTCACCCCATGCGTCTTGCCGCGCTTCACCTCATGTGACCACGCGAGCGGATACCAGTAGTCCGGGTGAATCCCGACGCGGCGCAGGTCGCGAACCGGCGCGTCGTTGGCGGCCTGGCCCTGTGTGGGAGCGGCTTTTGGCGATGCCGCATGCGTTGGCGACGCCTCGACGGTGTTTTGTTCGAGCGGGGGAACAGCATGCATAGTGTGGAGCCTCCGTGCACGTGCGGATAGAGTAGGAGGCCGCGTGTGGCGGCCGTTATCGCCGTCAGTCTACTCGAACCGGGCGGAGCCTGGGGCGGGCGGGACATCGCGCCGCGCCCGGCGGCCGGGTGCTCGGGGGTGTCGCTACGCGTCGTCGCCGGCTATCAGGCCGGTGCGGCGCTGCACGCCCCACGAGCGTCCGCCGCGCAAAAAATGCAGCCAGCCGAGCGCCGCGCCCAGGTGCCGCAGCAACTGGAAAGTGAACGGCTCCGCGATTGCCGCGAGCATCGCCATCCCCATGCCGGCACGGCTGCGCGTGCCGGTCCAGCGTCGGTAAAGATGGATGCTCCACAGGTAAAAGGCGAGATCGATCGCCGTTTTGACGCCGATCACGCCGAAGATCGACGCGACGATCGCGCCGTGACCGCCCAGCAAAAAAGCGAGCAGCAATCCGAACGCCGTCAGGCCGTAGATCGGCTGCATCGTGTCGAGCGCCTTGACGGGCAGCATCAGCATGCCGAGCATTCCATAGCGCGGATTGCCGGTCATGTCGCGATTCCAGTACTGCGTTTGCAGGAAGCCCGCGAACCAGCGGCGACGCTGGCGCAGGAAACTGGCGAGGTTGTCGGGCGCGTCCGTGTGCGCATGCGCGTTGCCGATCACACGCACGTCCCAGCCGAGGCCGTGATCGACGGAATGACGGCGCAGCCGGTGAATCAGCTCGTAGTCTTCGACCAGACACTGCGGATCGAAACCGCCGACGTCCAGCAGCGCCTCGCGTTTGAACGATGCGAACGCGCCCGACACGAGCAGCAGACTGTCGGCGCGCATCCACGCAAAACGCGCGATGAAATTGCGCATGTATTCGTAGGTCTGGAACCATTGCAGCACGCGGCCCGACGCCGATTTGCCGCACACCGGCACCAGAATGCCGGCCGCGGCGACGAGCTTCGCGTCGTTCGCAAAAGCGGCGCGCATCGCGTAGGTGGCGTCGTCGTCGAGCAGCGTGTCGGCGTCGACGGTCATCACGGTTTTCGTTGTCATCAACGTGATGGCGGCGTTCAGCGCGCGCGCCTTGCCGCCGTGCGGCATGCGCAGCCAGAACAGATTCGGATGCAGCGCGCTCGGTGCGCTCAGCGTGCCCTCGGCAGGCGCGGTGAGACCGAAGCGTTCGGTAAGGAGCGCGTGCGTTTGATCGGTCGAGCCGTCGTCGGCAATGACGATTTGAGCCGGGCCGTGCACCTGCCGCAGCAGCGCCGCGATCGTGACCGGCAGCACGGCCGCCTCGTTATGCGAGGCGACGATCACGCCCATGTCCGGCAGAGCGCGCCGATCGTAATCGGGCTCGAGCGGCGGCACACGGCGCATCAACGGCAAGCTTTTCCAGGTGACGAACGCGAGCAGCAACGTGTCGTAGAGCACGTAGGCGATACCCGTCGACCACGCAACCACGCCGTGCAGAAAGAATGCACGCGCAAACAACAGCAGCCATGCAGCGACGACGGCCGCATGAATCAGCGTGCTCAACCACGTCGTGCCGCGCGGCACGATGCGGGGCGATGCAAGCGCGAACGCCTGTTCCAGGGTCTTTTTCAAAATTGCCAAGCGTCGATGGTTGCTGCCGTTTCAGAAAATGAGCGATGCGGTTGTCACGGCACCATGCGCTTCAGAACCGATTTACGATCGATCCACTCGTGCTTCAGCGCGCCGCCGATATGCATGGCGAGCAGCGCGTACAGCGCATAGCCGAGCCACGTATGCAATGCGCCGAAGCGGTCATGCAGCGTCTCCTTCAACGCCGGCTCGAGGTTCATCACGTAGCCGATGCGCGGCCAGGGAAACAGATCGAAGAGCCGCATGGGATGCGTGGCCGCGTCCTTCCATGCCGAGTCGTGCAGCCAGCCCGAGAGCGGCAGCGCGATCATCAGGAAATAGAGAACGAAGTGCGCGACATGCGCGGCCACTTTTTCCCACGACGGAAATTCGCGCGGCAGCGGCGGCGGCTTGTGCGATACGCGCCACAAGATCCGCATTAGCGCGAGGCCCAGTACCGTGATGCCGATGGACTTGTGCGTATTGATCACCGGACGCACCCAGTCGTCGGGCAACGAGTCCGCGCTCAAGGCCAGCACCACGTTGCCGATGATCAGCAACGCGATGAGCCAGTGCAGCGCGATTGCCGTGCGCGTGTATCGCGGGGCTGCCGAAGCGTGGGTCTGGTTGGCCAGACGTTGAGTGTGCGTATTCATGAGTGATGTGATCGGCGAGAGAATCGTTGCAATGTCTTTGTAATGGCGCGTTCAGCGGCTTAAGCGACGCACCATTCACGGACAAGAACTGCTGAGTGTGCCGTTTTATTCCATGACGTGCTTAATGATGTGTTTCGGTTTATTTCACGTCGGCAGGCCTCGGCGAGTTTGCGCTAGACCCGAGAACTTCGTGGCGCAAGAAAAATATCTCTGTGGCGTGCAACCCGCGATAGGCCAATTCAATTGGCATCGGCGGAAATCGCATCCTCTAATAAAAGCCCTGTGTTTGGCTGCATTCGCCTATCGACCGTCGCTTAACCGGAGACATCAATGTCGCAACCCGAGCCAAATGTGGAAGAAGTGGTGAGAAGCATCGCGGAAGAGACCGATACGCCGACCGAGACGGTCTCGAAGATGTACGCGGACACGTTGGCCGACTATCGCCATCAAGCCAAGGTGCAGGATTACGTGCCGCTCTTCGCGGCGAGGAAAGTGCGCGACCAGCTTCGCGACGCGTCACATCGCAAGCATTGAATATCGCGGCGCGTGTCATGCGATTCGTCGGTTGATTTAGCCTGATACATGCGGCGATATACGCCGCGATACCCGCGCCATTGCACGTAAAACACCGCTTATTTTTTCCCGCTGCTAGACTGAACTCCGTTCAACCGACCGGGGGATTGGCATGCGTGTGGCAATCGTTGGCGCGGGAATCGCCGGGCTGAGCACGGCATGGTCGCTCACCAAACTGGGGCATGATGTCACGCTGATCGAGCAGGGTTCGATCCCGAATCCGCTCGCCGCATCGGGCGACCGGCATCGCATGATTCGCCGCGCATATGGCGAAGCCGACGGCTATGCGCAGGCCATCGCCGAAGCGTTCGATAGTTGGGACATGCTATGGGACGATCTCGGCGTTTCGCACTATGCAAATTGCGGCGTGCTCGGTATTTCGCAGTTTGCCGGCGATGGCGCCGAGCGGTTTCGCATCGGCCTTGACCGCATGGGCTTCGAGTACGAACGGCTCGATCCGCGCGAGGCCGCCGAGCGTTACCCGTTTCTCGATGCCGCTACGTTTCGCTACGCCTACTTTGATCGCGACGGCGGCACGCTTTTCAGCGAGCGCATTGCGCATGATCTGAAAGCATGGCTCCGCATGCGCGGCGTCGACATTCGCATGCACACGAAGGCCGTGGCGATCGATCCGCAGAACGCGAGCGTGCGCATCGAAAGCGGCGCGACGGTTCACGCGGACCGGCTCGTCGTGACGGCCGGTGCGTGGACGCTGCGGCTCTTTCCGTCGCTCGCGGAAAACCTCTCGATCTATCGCAACGCCGTTGCTTATCTGACGCCGCCCGCCGATCTCGACGATGCGTGGTCGAACGCGCCGGCAATCGTCGACATTGGCGGTTCGAGCGACGGCTATGTATTGCCGCCCAGCGACGGTATTGGTCTGAAGTTCGGTGCGCGTGCATTCAAACGGTCGGTGCCGGATGCGGAAAGCGACCGCATCGCCGGGCCCGACGAAGGCGACCGCTTGCGACGGCTCTTTGCGCCGCCGCTTAGCCGCATCGATGAATACACGGTCACGGAGGTGAAGACCTGCGCGTACACGTTCACCGCAGATGAGCGGTTCTTTTCGAAGCGCATCGGCAAGACGCTCGTGGTGTCGGCGTGCTCGGGGCACGGCTACAAATTCGGCGCGGCCGTGGGCCAGCGAGTCGCGCATGCGCTCGAAACCGATGACGACGCGACGCTCGTTCAGTGGCTCAGAGCGGAAACGGTGTGAGGACGTTGTGAGCGACGTTGTGAGAGACGGCGCTTGATCTTGCGCTGAGTGAGTGCATGGTTCCAAATTCTGCGCATGCGCTGGAGCTAACAATCGCGGCCCGATTTTCTTATGCTGACGGTTTGCGTCGATATAACAAAGGAGCCGCGCATGTCCGACACGATTCAGATCCGCCCCGTCAAACACGACGATTTCAATGCATGGCTGCCGCTATGGGACGCATATAACGCGTTCTACGGCCGCTCCGGCGAGACTGCATTGCCGCGTGAAATCACGCAACTCACGTGGGGCCGCTTTTTCGATGTGTACGAGCCGATGCATGCGATGGTCGCCGAACGCAATGGGCAGTTGGTCGGCATCGTGCACTTTCTGTATCACCGGCATACGACGCTCGCGGGACCGATTTGTTATTTGCAGGATCTGTACACGTTTGAATCCGAGCGCGGCAAAGGCGTGGGGCGCGCGTTGATCGAGGCAGTGTATGCGCGCGCGAAAGCAGACGGTTCGCAGCGCGTGTATTGGCAAACGCACGAGACGAATCACACGGCGATGAAGTTGTACGACGCGGTGGCGGATAAGTCGGGGTTTGTGGTTTATCGGAAGCAGGTGTGAGCAACGCCCCGCTGCTTTAGACATTCACGCGGCTCGCCCCAAAACAAAAAGCGCACCACCCAGTGCGCTTTTCATCCCCGCAATTACGGCCTCACATCACCGCCCACCTAACCCGCCCTCAAGCCTCCAACTGCTCGAGCACCTTGCCCTTGGTTTCAATCCCGAGAAAATGCACCGCCACCGCCGCAAGAAACGGCACGGCCGCGAGAATATAAAACGCGATCTGTAAATTACCGCCGATCATCGTCTTCGACACAATCGCCGGCGCGAAAATCGCCGCGACTTTCAGCCATGCGCCGCCGACGCCGCAACCCATCGCGCGAATGCTCGTCGGGTACAACTCCGGCGTGTATACATAAGCCGTGATGAAGCCGCATGCAAGAAAGCCCAAGGACAACGCACAGCACGTCGCCACCACATACACCGACGAATCGTGCAACACGCCCGCCATCAGCAGCGAAACTGCGCACGCCAGAAACGACAGATTAATGATCGGCTTACGCCCCACCTTGTCCACCAGCAGCGCGCAAGTCAGCGACCCCACCACGCCCAGCACCGAAGCCGCCACGGCCAGGTTCAACGCGAGTTGCAACGGCGCGTGATAGATCGTGCGATAGATGGTCGGCAGCCACGTCGACAGACCATACTGAATGAAGCCGCATGTGATCCACAGCATCGCAACGGCCAACGTGCGCTTCAAATACGCCGGACCGAACAGATCGCCCATGCGGCGCTTCGGATGACGATTCGCCATCGCTTCGAATTCGGCCGAATGCACAACCGGCGGCAACGGACCCTTCGCGGCGCGTTCAAATGCATGGACTGCTGCATCGGCATCGGCCATGCGTTCGCGTTCGGCGAGCCAGCGCGGCGACTCGGGCACGAGCTTGCGCAACACGAAGAACAGAATCAACGGCATGCCGCCGATAAAATACATTGCCTGCCAGCCGAAACGCGGCACGATCCACGCGCCGAGCGCATTTGAAGCCAGCAGCCCAACCGGAAAAACAATTTCATACAACAGCACGAAACGGCCGCGCCCATGCGCACGGCTGATCTCGTTGATGTAAGTCGCGGCAACCGGCAATTCGCCGCCGAGTCCCAGGCCCTGAATCACGCGCAGCACGACAAATGCCGCGAACGTCGGCGCAAATCCGCACGCAATGCTCGTAATGCCGATGATGCCCGAGCTCAGTGCAATTGCTCGAACTCGCCCCTGACGCTCGGCATACCACGGGAACACGAACGCGCCGATCAGTTGCCCGACCGACCCCGAGCCGATCAGAAAGCCGATTTCCCACGGCGTCAGATGCCACTTCGCGATCAGCACCGGCAGCGTAGCCGCAATCGCGATCACGTCGAAGCCGTCGAAGAACGTGGCGAGTCCGATCAGAATCCGCGCGCGCACCTGCATCGCGTTCTTCGGCAGTCGCTCGAGCCGCGCGATGATCGAGCCTCTCGTGACAGGGCCCGAAACGCCTGCGGCGCTGCGGTCTCCAATGGTGTTGTCGATGGTTCTCATGCCGTGGTGCCGTCCGTAGATGTGGTTAGGCAAGCGCCGTTGAGGCGTCGGTCAGTGTGGCAAGGTCGATGGTCCGGCCTTGATTCATCCACTTGCGCGAGAGCTTCAGTTCGCGCGGAGTGTTGATGGCGATCACGCCGCGAATCGCGCCGTCTTCCAGATGAAAAAGCGTCGCGCGCTTGCCCGGTAAATCGCCGCGTATCGCGAGCTGCGCATCGGCGGGAATGTCGCCGAGAATCTGCAGATTGACGTCGTATTGATCGGACCAGAACCACGGAATGTCCGCGTATGGTTCAAACTTGCCGAGCAGCGCCTTGGCCGCGCCAATCGCCTGGTTCTGCGCATTGGCCCACGATTCGAGACGCACGCGCCGCTTCAGCCACGCGCTCGGATGATTCGCCACGTCGCCGCAAGCGAAGATGCGCGGGTCGTCGGTCGCGCCGAAATGATCGACCACGATGCCGTCCTCGACCTTCACGCCCGCCGCTTCGGCCAACGCCGTGTGCGGCGTAAGACCGATGCCGGCGACCGCGAAATCGGCGTCCAAAGTCGAGCCATCCGCGAACGTTGCACGAATGCGATTTGCGTCGTTCGGATGATCTTCGAGCTTCGTGAGCGCGGCTTTGAGGCGCACGTCCACACCGTTCGCACGATGCAGGTCGAGCAGGAAGTCGGAGACCATCGGCGGCAATGAACGGGCGCATAGACGCGGCGCGCCTTCCACCACGGTTGCATCCACGCCGAGCTTGCGCGCGGTCGCGGCCACTTCGAGACCGATCCAGCCGCCGCCCACCACGAGCACACGCTTGCTCGCGCGCAGCCGTTCGCCGAGCGCAACGGCTTCATCGAGCGTGCGCAGATAAGTCACGTGCGAGGTCTTCACCAGCGCATCCGGCAAGCGACGCGCCGCGCCGCCCGTCGCGATCACGAGGCGGTCGTATTGCACTTCACGTCCCGCTTGCGTGCGAACAACGCGCTTCTCGCGATCAATCGACGTCGCGCAATCCGGCTGCCACGCTTCGATCTTCAGCGCGTCGAAATCGTCGGGCTTGACGAGACGCACGGTGTCGATAGTCGCTTCGCCGGAAAGCACGGCTTTCGAAAGCGGCGGACGTTCGTAGGGCAAATGCACTTCGTCGGCGATCATCACGAGGCGGCCGTCGTAGCCTTCCTTGCGCAGCGTCTTCACGACCCAGCCTGCCGCCTGGCCGCCGCCGATCACGACAATCGTGCGCGGCGTTTCGAGCTCGGCATGCGCGGCTCGCGCCTTTTCAGTAGCAGGGTCAGTCATTTTTGCGCTCCGTCATGAACTTGCCTTCCGGCGCCTTCGCGTTTTTCTGCCGACGCGTATTGCCGTCGATGCCGCCATCGATCGCCCATTCGGCGAACACGGTCGGGCCCGGTTCGAAATCGCGCGGCTGCCATTCGGGCGTGAGTTGATCTTCGTCGGCGTAGTACTCGATCAGGCCGCCGGCGGGATTCTGGAAGTACCAGAAGTACGCCGACGAAACCGGATGACGTCCCGGCCCGAGTTGCGTATCCCAACCGCAGCGGCTGGTGTGCATGCCGCCGCCGAACACTTCATGGATGTCGCGAACGGTGAACGCGACGTGATTCAGACCGCGCTTGCCGTTCGGCAACGCGAGCAGAAAAATGTCGTGATGGCCGCCGTGCGGCGCGCAGCGCAT
Source organism: Paraburkholderia sp. RL17-368-BIF-A (assembly GCF_046054045.1). Classification (NCBI taxonomy): domain Bacteria; kingdom Pseudomonadati; phylum Pseudomonadota; class Betaproteobacteria; order Burkholderiales; family Burkholderiaceae; genus Paraburkholderia; species Paraburkholderia sp. RL17-368-BIF-A. The sequence goes on along the minus strand of NZ_JARESN010000019.1, from coordinate 72,934 downwards.
GAATGCACCGCGGCCCGGATAACGGTCCGACATTTCGAAGCCGAGCAGTTCCTGGTAGAACTTTTCCTGTTCGGCCAGCCTGTTCGTGAAGAACACGACATGACCCACTTCGACGGGTTCGGCGCGCTCGTAAATCGGCGACGGCTGATCCACGCGCAGCGTTTGGCCCCACACGTTCGAAGGCGAGCCGTGAATATCGAGCGCACGTTTGCGCGTCACTTCAACGCGAATCGCCATGCCGTTGGGATCAATGCAGCCGACTGCATCTTCGGTTTGGAAATGGCCCGGCTGACCCGCAAAGCGTCCGCGCAATTCGTCGAGTTCAGCTTTAGTCGCAACGCCCCACGTGACTTCGCGCAGCGTCGGACCTTCTTCGAATGCGGGCGGCAGCGACGGATCGTTGGCATCGACGGCGAGAACCGTGCAGCCGTTGAGCGTTTCGAAGCGCGCATGCGTTTCGTCGTGCGCGACTTCCTTCAAGCCCCAGTCCGCGAAAAAGCGTCGACAGGTAGCGAGATCCGTCACGCCGTAGATAATCTGTTCAATGCCGAGAATCGTCATAACCTGCCTCTTGCGTATCGTGTGTCTTCAGTCAGCCCACGCCAGCGGCGCGTCGTTCAAGCCCCAGTAGAGGCTCTTCTGCTGCATGTATTCGCGGATGCCGAGCCGGCCTTTCTCGCGTCCCATGCCGCTCTCTTTCCAGCCGCTAAATGGCGTCGAAATCGAGAACAGCTTGTAGGTGTTGATCCAGATCGTGCCGGCTTCCAGCGCGCGGGCGATCCGATAAGCACGCTTGTAATCGCGCGTCCAGATGCCGGCGGCGAGGCCGAACACACTGTTGTTCGCTTCTTTGAGCAGCGACGCTTCGTCGTCGAACGGCATCGCGACCAGCACGGGGCCGAAGATTTCTTCCTGGCAGATGCGTGCGTCGTTGGTGAGACCTTCGAGAATCGTCGGCTGAAAATAGGTGCCTTGTTCGCGACCATCGCCGACCGGACGCTCGCCGCCGCACAGCAGGCGTCCACCTTCTTCAAGACCGAGCGCGACATAACGCTCGACCGTTTCGCGATGCGCCTGCGTGATCAGCGGACCCATCTGCGTTTCCACGCGCGACGGATCGCCGACGCGCAACTTGCGCGCGCCTTCTACCAGACGCTTCATGAACGCATCATAGATAGAGCGCTGCACGAACAGACGCGAGCCCGCGATGCACGCTTCGCCCGACGAGCTGAAAATGCCGTACAGCACGCCGTTCACCGCGTGATCGAGATCGGCGTCGTCGAAAACGATGGTCGGCGATTTGCCGCCGAGTTCCAGCGAGACCGGCATCAGCTTGTCCGCTGCAATGCGCGCGATGCCTCGGCCTACTTCGGTGCCGCCGGTGAACGACACTTTCTTCACGAGCGGATGACGCACGAGCACGTCGCCGATCACGGAGCCTTTGCCCGGCAATACGCTGATCACGCCTTTCGGCACGCCCGCTTCCTCGCAGATGCGCGCGAGCGCCAACGAGGTCAGAGGCGTCACTTCCGCGGGCTTGAGCACGACGGCGTTGCCGCCTGCCAATGCGGGCGCGAGCTTTTGCGCGTCGGACGCAATCGGCGAATTCCACGGCGTAATTGCAGCGATCACGCCGATGGGTTCATACACGCTCATCGTCAGATAATCGCCGCGCGAAGGCGTGACTTCTTCGTCGAGCGTTTCGAGGCACGCCGCGAAATAGCGGAACGTGTTGGCCGCGCTCGCCACGAGCACGCGCGTCTCACCAATCGGCTTGCCGTTGTCGCGGCGCTGCAACTGCGCGAGCGCTTCGTGACGCGCCATGATCAGATCGGCGATGCGATACAGAGTCAGCGCGCGTTGATGCGGCTTCAAACCGGACCAGTCCGCGCGACGCCATGCGATATCCGCGGCTTCCACGGCTTCGCGGGCGTCGTCGGCATTCGCCGTGGAGATTTCCATGTTGACCGACTGGTCCGCCGGATACAGGCTTTTATACGGGTTGCCGCGCCCTTGCCGCCATTCGCCGCCGATAAAAATATCGCCGGTCGGCACAAGGCTGGTATCGAAGTGAGTCATGTCGGTCATTCCGGTTTGCTTCAGCTATTCAACTATTCGGCCAAGGTCTCAAATCACACAGCGCGCCGCGCGATTGCGTAACGCGCGAATCGCGCTGTACGCGGTCAACGCAGATGTTTTCGGGTTGTCGGGCAACGGCTTGCCGCACATTTCCAGCGACATCTCGCCGAACGCGCCGCGCGCGAGAATCCTATGCACGTTGCGCGTCACATTCGGATCGGCGATCAGGCGAACGGTCGTGTGATCGAGACCGAGACCAGCGAGCGCAATCGTCGCGGCAACGTTGGCGTTCTTCGGATAGAGACGCGCCGCTTCGCGCGCGCTGCCTTCGAAGATCACCTGCTCGACTTTCAACGCGTTCAGATCGCAGACCTGTTCCGCGGGCGTGCCGAGCCAGCCGGTCGGCGGCTTGCGGCCCGTGTACAACACTTCGTCGAGGCCGCCGAGCTTCGCCGCGGCCAATGCATCCACGCCGCCGATTGCGCCCGAGAGCAACGTCAGCGTTGCGTCGCCTTCGTCGGCTGCTGCGGACAACGCATCGAGCAACGTCATATCGGATAACGCACCGATCGACGCGACCGCGCAATCCGTGCCGGCCTTCAGCAGCGGCACAACGTGATCGACCAGTGCGCTGTGTCCCGCGCATTCCAACGCGAAATGCGGGCGGCTGCTCAATGCGGACACTGAAGCCACTACGTCCACCGTCGAGCCGACCACTTCGCGCACCGAAGCCATATGACGCTCCGGCACGATCACGTGCGACACGCGCACCGTCGGGTCAGCGGCGACCGAGCGGTACACCGCCTGGCCGATCGCGCCGAAGCCGATCATCGCGACGTCGACGGGAGCGTGGTGCCCCGCGTAGCCCGCATCACGCATGTTCCGGCTCCTCTTTCTTGACCGGCGGCCCGGCGAACGCGGTGGCGAACGAGCCGACCGACAGCATGTCCACCTCGACCAATACCGGACCGGTCTTCGCCATGCCTTCGCGAATGATCGCGTCGGCTTCATCGAGCGATTTGATGCGGTAGTGCGTGAGCTTCAGGCTTTCGCAGAACTGCGCGAAGTCCGGCTGATGCAGATCGACATAGCAGCGGCGGCCGCCGTATTGCGCGTCCTGAATGTTGCGGATCACGCCGTAGCATTGATCGTTCATCAACACGATCATCACGTTGGCGTTTTCCTGCACGGCCGTCGCGAGTTCGCCGACGTTGACCATCAGGCCGCCGTCGCCGACGAGGCACACGGTTTTTGCAGCGCTACCTGCAAGCGCCGCGCCGATGCCCATCTGCATCCCCTGGCCGATGCCGCCGCCGAGTGCATGCACGCCCGCGCGCGGCGAGAAAATCTTCAGCATGCGGTTGCCCCACGTGCTGTTCGAGATCGTGACGTCGCGCACCCAGTTGTAGTCGCGGCCCACCGCTGACTGCAACGCGTCGACGAGACGCTTGTACGGACCGAGACCCTTGCCTACATCGGCGACTGCGCTTTCGCGCGCCGCGGCCAGATCCGGTCCGAATGAAGGATCGACCTTCACGCGTCCTTCGAGCAGCGTCGCGAGTTCTTCGAGCACCGCCGATGCATCGCCGTGAACGAACATCTCGTTGCGATAGCCGCGGTTATCGGCGAGCGCGTCGGCGTCGATGCGATACAGCGGTTGCGGCAATGCGAGCTTGTACTTGAGCGTTTCATTGCCGCGCAGACGCGAACCGACGACGACCAACGCATCGCAAGTCTTATAGAAACTTTCGACGGCCGGATGCACGTTAAACGCGCCCAGCGTCGCGGGATGATCTTCGGGCAACACGCCGCGGCCCTGCACGCTCGTCACGACGCCGAAGCCAAGCGTGACCAGACGCTCGACGGCATGCGTCGCATGACGCGCGCCGCCACCGAGCCACAACAGCGGACGCTTTGCATTCGCCAGTTGTTCGGCCAATTGCGCGACGCGCTCGCTGCAATGCGTGAGCGTGGTGATATGCGGCGCGGCCATGTCGGCGGGCCATTCGATTTCGGCGGCCTGAATGTCGATGGGAATCTCGACGCTCACCGGACCGCTCGGCGCGGTTTGCGCAACGCGCACGGCTTCGCGGATGGTCGGCAGCGCGGTCTCCACCGAACGCACGCGATACGCGGCCTTCGAGATGGACTGGAGCATCGACAGTTGATCCGGCGCTTCGTGGATGTACGCGAGATCGCGGTCGAGATATTCGGTTTCGATCTGGCCGGTCACATGCAGCAGCGCGGTGCCTGCGGTCAGTGCTTCGACCATCGCGCCCGCTGCATTGCCTGCCGCCGTGCCGGTGCTCGTGAAGGCCACACCGAGTCCGCCCGATACGCGCGCAAGACCGTCGGCCATATTCACAGCGCCCGCTTCGCCGCGCGCGCCGACATAGCGAATCTTGCCGCGGTTGTGGATCGCGTCGAGGATCGGCATGTTGTGGATCGAGATCACGCCGAACGCGGTTTTTACGCCGCACTGCTCGAGAAAAGCGGCGATCAGTTCGCCAACGGTGGTTGTGTTAGACATGTCGTGCAACGCCTCCAGAAACATCGATGTGACTGCCCGTCGTATAGGACGACAGCGTCGTAGCCAGATAAAAGAGCGCTTGAGCGGCTTCTTCGGGTTTGCCGAAGCGGCCTAGCGGAATGTTTTTCTTGCGCGCGAGTTCGGCGGTCCAGTCGTCCCAGCTCTGGCCCGGCTGCGCTTCTTTTGCATAGCGTCGGCGCCATTGCCCCGATTCGACGATGCCGATCAGAATCGAATTGACGCGCACACGCTGCGGCGCGAGTTCCACCGCGAGCGACTTGATGAGGTTCTGCACGCCCGCACGCGCCGACGAAGTCGCGACCATATGCGGCTCCGGTTGCAGCGCGAGCAGCGAATTCACGCAGACCACGGCCGCGTTGCCCGCGCCGCCGTTGGCTGCATCGCGCAGCATCGGCAGAAAGGCGCGCGTGGGGCGAATCACGCTGAAGTATTTGAGGTCGAGTTCTTCGCGCCATGCTTCGTCGCTTGTATCGGCGAAGGTCGACACGCGGCCCTGGCCCGCGTTGTTGATCAGCATGTCCGTGCGGCCGAAGCGTGCTTGCACCGCTTGTGCAAACCCGTTGACGTCGTCGGCATTCAGCACGTCGCAGCGGCGCGCGAGCAATTGCGCCGCGGGAAACTGCGCGTTCAAGGCGGCCTCGGCTTGCGCGAGACGTTCGGTATCGCGGCCGCAGATGGCAACCGATGCGCCCGCTTTCAAAAACAGTTCGGCGCACGCGAGACCGATGCCGGACGAGCCGCCCGTCACCACCGCTACTTGCCCGCTGAGATCGATTTGAATCATTTGAGTCCCAATGCCTTCATGTATTTGCTGCCCGCATTCGAACCGTTGCCCGGCCGGTAATTGAGCCGCTGCGAAAGCTCGTCGGCTGCGCGGCGCACTTTGTCGACCAGACCGCTGTCCAGCAGCGACGCGTCGATCTCCTGGCGCGGAATCGTCGTCGTGATCACGGCGACGATGCGCCCCGTGTCATTGCGCACCGGCGCGCTGACAACCGAAATGCCGCGCTCGAACGACGACTCGCTGATCGCGAAACCGCGCCGCGCGTCGTCGCGAATCCGTTCGTAGAGGTCGTCCACCGTCGCGGGTGTCTGTCGGGTGAAACGTTCAAGTTCCGGCTCGGGATAAAGCTTTTTCAACTCGTCGAGCGTCATGTCGCCCATCAGGACCTGACCGTGCGTCGTTGCATATGCGGGCAGGCGCGTGCCGACGTTGACCTTCACCGAACTGAAAATCGGCGCGTGGCTTTGTGCTTTTGCGACGAAAACAACATCACGTCCATCGCGAATCACGATGTGCGCGGTGAGACCCGTTTCGTCGCGCAAGGCTTCGATGATCGGCAAGCCGAGGTCGGTCAATTCCAGCGAACTCAGATATTCGAAGCCGAGGCGCAACACGGCGACGCCGAGTCGATAGTTGCGGTCTTTATCCGCGCGTTCGAGAAAGCCGAGCGATTCCAGCGTTTGCAGCAAGCGGAAAACTGTCGTGCGAGGAATCTTCAGGCGTCGCGACAATTCCGGCGCGCCAAGAACCGGCTCGCGCGGCGAGAACTCCGTGAGAATCTTCAAGCCGCGTTCCAGACCGGGCACGCGGTAACTGCTATCGCTGTTGCTATCGCTGCTGTCGTTGCGGTCTTCTTCCGCGTCGCGCTCGTTGAGGGTGTCGGGCGTCATTCATTGGCTCCGTTGTCCGACGCTTGCGCGGCAGAACGTGTCGATGATCGCGGTGTACGCGGCGCTTGCTTCGATATAGCCGGCGTGCCCCGCGCGTGGCACGACTTGCAGTTGGGTGTCCGCGGCGAGCGCGAGTCGCTCGCAGGCCGCGGGTGTCGCAATCGTGTCGTCCGCGCCGACCGCGATGTGCAGCCGGCCGTTATAGCGGCCCTTCAAGTGCGCGAGGTCGCCGGCGAGGTCCGCGTTGGCGAGCAGATGCGTGGCCTGCGCGTAGCCGTGCGGAATCACACGCGACATATTCCAGCGCACCCATGCACGCGCTTCGTCGCTTGCATGCGCGGACAACATATTGGCGCTGCGTTTTTCCGCGAGACCTTGCGGGCCGAGTTCGTTGAGCATCGCGAGCCGTTGATCGCGCTTCGTCTCGCGCACTTCCGCGGAAGCCGCGCCGTAGCCGCCGGCCGGCGACAACAGCAACAGACCCGCCACACGCTGCGGATGCATCGCGGCAAACGAACCGGCGATGATCGCGCCGAGCGAATGACCAACCAGCACGCAACGTTCGATGCCGAGCTTTTCCAGCCATTCATAAAGCACGTTTGCGTAGTCGGTGGCTGCGGGAGAAGCGGCGGGAACCGCCGTCGATTCGCCATAACCCGGCGCGTCCCACGCCAGCACGCGACGGCTCGCGCTCAATGCCTCGAACTGCTGCACCCACGAAGCCGCGCCCGAGCCGATACCGTGCAACAACACGAGCGGCAATGCATCGCTCGTCTCGCATGCTTCGCGATAACTCAGCACGCGCTGCGATGCCAGTTCGACCTGCCGCGCAGGAAAGCGCGCAACGCGTGCTTCGAGCGTGGCGTGTGAAGCTGCGGCGGTAGCGGACGGGACTGCGGACATGATTTCCTTCGTGGACGTTTTGACGAAAAGCGCTTAGCGCTTGAGCGCGGCGAGCGGCGAATCCGGCGGATACGTCGGCGTAATCGGCTTCGGCGAACCGAGCATCACGCACATCAGCGCGTCTTCTTCGCCGATGTTGATCTCCGTGCGATACACGCCCGGCGGCACCGAAATGAGATCGCGCTCGCCGAGCACGGCTTCCCACGTTTCGCCGTCTTTCTCGCAGATCACTTTCATCTTGCCGCGCAGCACGAAGAAAATTTCTTCGACATCCATATGAATATGGCTCGGGCCGATGTTGCCGGCCGGAATCACCATCGTCGAAAACGTGAAGCCGCCTGCGGGCACTGTGTTCGAATCTTTGGCGACGCCTGTGCCGCCCGTGCCGACGTAGCGCATTTGCGCACGGCGATACTTCGGGTCGAAGTCGGCCTGGAATTTCAGCGCGTCCCAGTCGTAGCGACGCGTTTCAAAGCGCGCGACGCGGCTGTCGAGCCACTGCGCAAAGCTCGCGTCCGCGGGTTGGTCCCACGATTTGCGTTCGATATCGGCGTCCGCCATCTCTTTCTCCTTTCGATTCGACAAGATCAATTCATCACGAAGCCGCCGTTCACCGGCAGCAACTGGCCGGTCACGAAGCGCGCGGCATCGGACAAGAGGAACAGCACCGGCCCGGTCACGTCGTCGGGCACTTGCGCACGCGTCAGCGCACGGCCTTGCAGGTAATACTGATGACGCTCGGCGGGCACATACGCGGTCGCCTCGACTTCGGTGAGGCCGGGCGCAATCGCGTTGACGGTCACCTGATGCGCGCCGAATTCGCGTGCGAGCGAGCGCGTCATCGAGATCACGGCGCCCTTGCTCGCCACGTACGCGAGCAACTTGGGCGCGCCCCACATCGCCGTATCCGACGCAATGTTCACGATGCTGCCGCGGCCCGAGTCACGCAGATAAGGCAACGCGGCGGCGCTCATCAACCAGGTGCCGCGCACGTTCACATTCATTACGGCATCCCAGGTATCGACGGAAAGCTCGTCGGCAAACTTGCCGCCCGAGTTCGTGATGGCCGCGTTGTTGATCAGCGCGTCGATGCCGCCGAGTTGCGTCGCCGCCTGGTCGGCGAATTGCGCGATGCTTTCGGGGTTGGCGAGATCGAGCGGAAGGTACGTCGCCGCATGGCCTTCGCCAGCAAGCGATGCCGCCAGCGCGCGTCCTTCGTCGTGCAGCACATCGCCGAATACGACTTGAGCGCCGGCTTGCACCAAGGCCCGCACGAACGCCGCGCCGAGACCGCGCGCGCCGCCCGTCACGAGGACGCGCCGGCCGTTGAGCATCGCGGACGCGTCGTTATGCATGGTTCTGGCCCGCTGCTTCGGTTTGGGCGGCTTGCGCCTGATGCGCTTCCAGCGCAGCAAAATCCTGTTGCGCGCGCTGACGCAACATGCGCCGCACACGCGTCATGCCCACATCGTGCTGATAGAGAAACTCATGCTCGCGCGCATTCGGCGCCATGCTTTCGAGCACATAGCGGTCTTGCTCGAGCACGGCCCAATGCAGACCTTCCAGGCGATTGCGATACATGAAGCGCCACGCGTCGCGCTGCCAGCCCTGCACCTTGCGGGTCCGCCAGAAATAAACCTGGCAATTGTTTTCGTCGACGGGAACCGCGAAGCCGATGATCCCGAAGTTGCCGCCGGGGCCGAACTTCTTCTTGTACGGAATCGCAAGGCGCATCCACAGGCAACCGGTTTCGCCGAGTTCGACCCAGTCGAAGTTCACGTCGCGCTGGCCGACCTTTTCGAACATCAAACCGGTTTCGGTTTTGCGCACGCGCATGTCGGCCTGCTTGTCGCCTTCGGCCATCGAGTGCGAAGTCGCGTGCAAATAGGCGCCGTGCATCGGGTCCATCACGTTGTCGATCGCGTACTGGTAATTGCACTTCCAGTTCGACATGCAGAGGAAGCTCGCGTATTCGTCGCCGACGAGTTCTTCCGGCAATTGCAGCGGAGCGGGTTCCTTGTGGGCGTCGTCGCCGAACCAGAGGAAGATCGCGCCCGCGTGTTCTTCGGCGGGATACGACTTCACGCACTTCTGGCCTTCGAGCGGACAGTTCGACACGGCCGGCACTTTAGTGACCGTACCGCCGCCGTTGACCTCGATCCCGTGATACCAGCACGCGACGCTGCCGCCGAGGTTCCAGCCGAGCGACAGGCGCGCGCCGCGATGCGGGCAGCGGTCTTCGAGCGCGTGGACTTTGCCTTCCTTGTCGCGCCACAGCACGATCTGATCGCCAAGGCGCGTGATGCCGATGGGCGCATCGCCGACTTGCCAGCTCGGCGCGACGGGATACCAGTAGTTGCGCAGACCGCGGTCCAGATACGACTGGATGGGATCGGCTGCGGGTTGACTTGTAGCGGGGGACGTCATGAAGAGACTCCGGATGCGAATGCGGACGCAGTGAGCGTGGTCGAAAGAGCGCGCTTATTCGGCGAGCAGACGAAATTCGGCGGCGAGGCGTTCGGCGTTCCACGCATTGCCTTCCGGCGTGCGAAAGCCAATGCCATTCAAACCGTCGACGACTTCCTGCAACTCCACCGCGCCGGCTTCGAAAACTTTTTCGAGTGCATCGCCGAAGTCGTTTTCGTATTGCGTCGGCTCGGCCTTGCGCGTTTGCCAGATGAAGTTTTCCGTCTCGCCCGGCTTCTCGATCACGCCCTTGCCGGCGACGTTGTTCGGCTGCGGCGCGAGCCACGGCTTCAGGAAGGGATTGAAGTTCACGGCTACTTCTCGCATGTCATTCCACCTTGATCTGGATTTCTTCACCGGCGAGGCGCACCGAATACGTCTTCAGGTCGCGGCCACCGGGCTCTTTCAGGCACTTGCCCGTCGGAATGTGAAACACGGCTTCGTGCAGCGGGCATTCGACCGTGTCGCCGTCGATAAAGCCCTGCGTCAGCAGCGCGTATGCATGAGGACAGACGTTTTCGAGCGCATAGAGCGCATCGCCCACCTTGTAGATGCCGATTTCCGTGCCGTCGAGCTTGAACTCGAGCGGCGCGTCGTCGGACAGGTCGCCGGCATGGCCGGCGCAGCGCCATTGTTCAGTCATTTCTCGCCTTCTCCTGAAGCCATATGTTCCATACAAGGAACATCAGTTCGTGTATGGATAATTATAGGAGTGACTCTAGCCGCGACAAATAAAAATCTCAAGCGTTAGGGGAAAACACTGGCGGTCACTGACCACGCCCGGCATTGCTCCGACCGGCACACACGGCCACAACGCTTTGCCGGCGCGGTTTCGGCCGTAAAACCAGCGCATCCGACGAAGCCCAGACTCGGGTTTCTACGGACACCGAAAATTTATTTTGACCACTTTCGAAGTCACTATACTTTCCATAGGCGATACACACGCCCATAGGTGGAACATAAAGCGCGGCAGATTTGGCGGCTCGACCAAAGCTGCATCAACCCAAAAAGCAAGCGATCAGGGACGACGAAACTGGCCCGAGCCACGCGTCGTGTGATCAGGAGAACCAACGGTGAAGCACATCATTGCAGCCGGTTTGACGGCAATCTGCGTAACGACAGGCGCATGGGCGCAGAGCAGCGTGACGCTGTACGGCAGCCTGGATGCCGGCATCGCGTACATCAGCAACGTGGGCGGCCACGCGAAGTGGATCGAGGAACAGGGCAACATGCAGCCCGACCGCTGGGGCCTGAAAGGCGTCGAAGATCTCGGCGGCGGGCTCAAGACGATCTTTCAGTTGGAGAACGGCTTTTACACGAACACCGGCGCGTTCGCGAAGGCGGGCACGCTGTTCAATCGGCAGGCGTTCGTGGGTTTGAGTTCGGACAAGATCGGCACGCTGACTTTCGGCCATCAGACGCCGTTCAGCTTCGACGTGCTGGGTCCGCTCAGCACGGCCTATCTCGCGGCGAGCTGGTATGCGTTCCATCCGGGCAATATCGACGAGCTTGCCGACACAGGCGTCGTGCCGTTCGACAACTCGGTGAAGTTTCGCTCGGCCACATTCAACGGCTTCAGCGTCGGCGCGATGATGGGTCTGGGCAACACGACGAACTTCTCGACCGGCAAGACGCTGAGCTTTGCGCTTAGCTATGCGAACGGTCCGTTCAAGGCCGGCGCGGCGTATGCGAACGAGCACAACCGCACGCCGTCGATCGTCACCACGGGCATCACCAGTTTCCAGGGCGTGCCCGCCGCCAGCTACAGCGCGGACAAGGTGCAAAACATGGGCGCGGGCGCGTCGTACCAGTTCGGCAAGCTGCTCGTGCACGGTCTTTACACGCGAGTGAAACTGGAGTCGGCCGGGCACTCGGACACCTATCAGAGCTACGACGTCGGCGCGAATTATCAGTTCACGCCGTTCAACAGCGTGTCGGGCGGCGCCGCGACTACCACGCTCGCCGGGCACCGCTGGACGCAGTTCGAGATCGGCGACATCTACGCGTTGTCGAAATCGACGCAACTGTATGTGAATGCGCTCTACGAGCGTGCGGGTTCGAATACCGACGCTGCGTTCTTCACTGCGGGCGTGTCGAGTGGCCGCAACCAGACGATCATTCTGACGGGCATCCACCACTCGTTCTGAGCGGAAGATCGGAATCTCGAAGCCTCCGAACTAGCTCGCCGTGACCGGTTTGCGGCGAGCCTGCGACGCGGTAGGGTCGTCCGCGCGCGGACGATAGCCCAGCCGCTCCGACAATTCGAGCGCGGCCTGGCACACGGCGCTAATGAGCGGCTCGCGCTCCTCGCTCTCGCCGAGATCGGAACGCGGAATCGTGACCGTCAACGCGGCGGCGATCTTGCCGCTCTGGTCGCGCACCGGGGCGCTCACTACTGAAATGCCCCGCTCGAACGACGCCTCGCTCAGCGCATAGCCGAGCGCCGCGCTTTCGCGCACTCGTCCGTACAGTTCTTCGACAGTCGCGGGCGTGCGTTCGGTGAATCGTTCAAGCTGCGGCTCGGGATATAGCTGACGCAGTTCGTCGAAAGTGAGATCGCCCATCAGCACCTGGCCATGCACCGTCGCATGCGCGGGCAGACGCGTGCCGACGTGCACCTTCACCGAACTGAACATGGGCTCATGAGTTTGCGCTTTGCCGACGAACACCACGTCGCGCTGATCGCGAATCAGCAGATGCGAACTCAAACCGGTGACGTCGCGCAGACGTTCGAGAATCGGCGTGCCGACGTCGGTCAATTCGAGCGAGTTGAGATATTCGAAACCGAGCCGCAGCACCGCGACGCTCAGCCGGAAATAACGGTCGCCGTTGACGCGTTCGAGAAAGCCGAGCGCCTCGAGCGTCTGCAACAGACGGAAGGTTGTGGTGCGCGGAATGCCGATGCGCCTGGACAATTCGGGAGCGCCGAGCACAGGTTCGCGCGCGCTGAATTCGGCGAGGATACGCAGGCCGCGCTCGAGGCCCGGCACGAGATAAGTCGAGCCACCGGCGCTGTCTTCGTCCACGCCGCTTTCCTGCGCCGAAGGCATGACATCGTCCTGCGAAACCGGCGCTGCCGCAGCGCGGGGCCTGGTCTGCTTGCGTGCCGCTCCTGTCTGCTCTTCTTTTGCCATCTTGGCTGCCGTTTTTCTGCTGTTCATCGAGGTCAGATCAGCATGATAGCGTCTTTGCGGTGCTATGCTTTGATGCGGTCCGCTGCGCGAGGCCTCGTAGCCGCGCCTTCGTTCCGCTCAAGCGTCCGGAGACTACGCTCATGCCTAATTCCGTGCAGATTCAGGTTGCCGATTCGCATCTCTATCCTGGCTGCGCGGTGCACATCGCGCACTTACCGGAGCCGGCGCGAGCGGCCGCCGCGATCGTCGAATTCGCGGACGGCTCGGGCGCTCATGCCACCTGTCATCTGCGGGCGCACGACGAACTCGAACTGACCGTCGACGGTTACGCGACCCAACAGCGCCATCCGGTCAATTCAAGGCATTGGCTGCTGTTCGCCGTCGATGCAACGCACAACAGTTGGCGCGTGAAGCGCCGCTTGCCTTAGTTGCCGCTTAGTTGCCGCTTAGCTGCAAACCCCCGCCGCACCATCAGCACGATCGTAGCTTTCGCCGGCGTCTTGCGCGCCGCCCCGAGCCGCATTTGACGCTCGTCACGCCCACCTGGGAACCGACCGATGACAGACCACGACTCCTCGCCGCCGAACTCCAATAGCGCCGACAGCGCCGATCACCCCGCCAACGTCGCGGACGACCCTCTCAATCCCGAGCGCCGCCGTGTACTGACGGGCCTCGCCGCCGTCGGCATCGGGCTCGCGCTGAGCGGCTGCAAGACCGAAGAGATGGCGAGCGCCGCCGGCCCGCGCAGCGCGGCGGATATACGGCTCGATGCCGCACTGCGCGACCAGGTCAAACAGATCGTGGTGATCTACGCGGAGAACCGCAGTTTCGCCAATCTCTACGGCAATTTTCCAGGCATCCAGCATCCACTCGACGCCGTCGCCGCCGAGCGCTATCTGCAACTCGACCGCGACGGCAAGACGCCGTTGCCGCGCCTGCCGGCCATCTGGGGCGGCCTCGTTCCGCAAGCCCAGGAAGTGGACGGCAAGCGCTACATGATCGGCCAGAAGGACCTCGGCAATCTGCGCAACGGGCCTTTTCATCTCACCGACGCGCAAGGCGCGCCGCTGCCCACAGGTGTGATCACGCGCGACCTCGTGCATCGCTTCTATCAGAACCAGATGCAGATCAACGCGGGGCGCAACAACCAGTTCGCCGCGTGGGGCGATTCGGGCGGCCTCGTCATGGGCCATTACCGCAATTCCGCCGATACCCTCAAGCTCTGGAGTCTCGCGCAGCAATACACGCTGTGCGATAACTTCTTCATGGCCGCGTTCGGCGGCTCGTGGCTGAACCACATCTTTCTGATTTCGGCGCAGGCGCCGTTCTATCCGGACATCCATAACAGCCCGGCGAAGAAAATGGTGTCGGTGGTCGAAGGCGACGATCCGACCGGCGTGCGGCTGAAGCCCGCGCCCGACTCGCCGGCATCGGCATTGGACGGTCCGCCGAAATACGTCAACGACGGCGCTTTCACCGCCGACGGCTACGCGGTCAACACCATGGCGCCGCCGTATCAGCCGAGCAACGTGCGCCCGGCGGAAGGCGGCGACCCGGCATTCGCGGACGCGTCGAATCCGCGCGTGCTGCCGCCGCAGCATTACGCGACGATCGGCGACCGTCTCTCGGACAAAGGCGTGGATTGGGCGTGGTACAGCGGCGCGTGGCAATACGCGCTGGAGCATCAGGACACGGGCGCGGTGCCCGACTTCCAGTATCACCATCAGCCGTTCAACTACTTTGCCAACTACGCGCCGGGCACGGCGGCGCGGCGCAAATATCTCCGCGATGCGGGCCTCGGCAGCGAGCCGTCGACGAACCGTCTGATCGCGGACATCGACGCGGGGCGTCTGCCCGCCGTCACGTTCTATAAGCCGCAAGGCGATCTGAATATGCACGCCGGTTACGCGGACGTCGAGTCGGGCGACCGGCACATCGCGCGCGTCATCGAGCATATTCAGCGCGGTCCGCAGTGGGCCAATACGGTCGTAATCGTCACCGTCGATGAAAACGGCGGCTGGTGGGACCCGGTCGCGCCGCCGAAGGGAGACCGGTGGGGGCCGGGCTCGCGGATTCCCGCGCTGGTGATTTCGCCGCTTGCCAGAAAGGGCTACGTCGATCACACCGTGTACGACACGAACTCGATTCTTCGGCTGATCAGCCGCGTGCACGGACTCGCGCCGCTCGATAGCGTCGTTGCGCGCGATCGCGCGTTCGCCCGTAACGGCCTTGTGCCGCCTGGCGATTTGACGGCGCCGCTGGACCTCGCGTGAGCTCGTCGAAGGACGCGCGCGCGAGCTGCGCGTTCGTGTCGCAGGCGGGCGTTTGCGCGTCCATCCAGGCGTGTTTCCGCGCGGGCTTCGGCGTCGCTTTTTAACGCCGAAACTCATAGCTTCGCCTTGAATAACCGGTGCCGCGACATAGACTGTTAAAGCAATTCTTGGCACTTTGCACGGAACTGATATGCGCCTGACTATCCTTATCAACGGTTCCGATCCCACCGTCAGTCACGACTACGCTGTTCTATGGCTCGACACCGACCAGCACCGGTGGTCGAGGGAAGCGCATCAAGGGATCGATCTGCCCCCGTGGGGCGAACTGCACGACGAAGACGGCGTGACGACACTGTGCGCGCCGAGCAACGACGCGCCGCTTTGCACGCTGCGCGGCTTGCATGTCGACCGAAAGCAGCGTGTGAGCGCGGCGCAAGGCGACGCCGCCTGGACCGCGATGCACAATCGCGCACCGACGAGCGGCTTCTGGCGTTTGCAAGCGGTCGATCGTCAAGACGTGCACGCTGAAAATAGCGTGTTCGGCAATTAATTCCCGCAGCTCTTTCTGCTCGGTCGAAATTCCACGCGCGGGTCGTTGAGGCTCGCGCGTGGAATTTTTTGTTCACGTGTCGGCGCGAAGTGAGCATGAGGTGAGCGCGATATGAGTGCGAGCGCACCAAACGCGTTTCCGCGACGCATGCCCTTAAGCCGGCCTTAAGTTTGCGTGCGTAGAGTTGGAAATCCACGCATTCGGGTCGCTGCAAGGCGGCCCATTTTTTTTGCCCGCGCGAATCGCATTGCATCGCCTCATGCGTGCGCGCGACGCTATACTTTGCGCCCCTTACCTCTCCACCGTTCGACACATGAAGAAGTGGTTCGCCTGTCTGCTCGTCGCGTTTGCCGCTCACGCGAATGCAGCGCCTTCCTGTACCCAGTTCACACCGAATGCGCAATGGCCCGTTCTGACGAATCAGAAGATGGCGCCCAAAGCGCGCATGCTTTGCTATAGCGATTTCGCCGTCATGCATTCCGGTATCACGCATGGTCCGTTGTGGTCCGCGGAACATCTGACGCGCGACCATATCGAAGCCGCGAAAGACATGGTGCGCACCAACAAGTTCTTCGAAGACGCGCGCTTGCCCGACGGCGAAGGCGCGACGCTCGCCGACTACAAGCGCAGCGGCTTCGACCGCGGGCATATGAGCCCCGCGGGCAATCGCTGGAATCGGGACGCGATGGCACAATCGTTTTCGCTTGCCAACGTGGTGCCGCAAAATCGCGAGAACAATCAGCGCTTGTGGGCGCGCATCGAAACGTCGGTGCGTAAAATCGCGATGGCGTATGACGACACTTACGTCGTGACAGGCCCGATGTTCAGCGGACAGCAGTTGCAGACTATCGGCTCCTCGCGCGTGTTCGTGCCGACGCAGTTGTTCAAGGTGGTCTATGTGCCTTCGCGGCAACTCGCGTTCGCGGTCGTGGTCGACAATGTATCCACGAACCGTTATGACATCAGGACGATTCACGAACTCGAGGCAGTATCGGGCATCCGCTTTCCGGGCATTCCGGAGAACCTCAAAGATCAGCGACCGGGAGGACTCAAAGGTGTTTAAACCCTATTCGAACGACGACGACGTGCTCAACATCCAGGGCGACGCCATGACCGTGAGCAACGGCACGACGCGCGTCGTACTCAACGGCACGCTCGAACTCACGCAAGATCAGCGCGGGCTGAAGGCCGCGCTCGCATTGAAGCAGGCGGTGGATGCGATCGTGGCGGCGTTGCAGGCGCAGCCGGCGCTGCCCGCGAAAGTGAAAGAGGAACCAGACGCGAAGCCGGGCGTCGTCGATAACCCGTTTCAGTAACGTCTAAAGCGCAGCGTAGTCGCATGCCGATATGTTTCCGCGACTGCGCCGCAGTTACTTTTTGTCACCAGAGCATCGTCAACTGCTGTCTTCCGGACTGCGTTAAACCGGCAGCGCTGAACAATTCAGCCGCGATCAGGAATCCAAACAGGAATCCACCGGTTCAACAAGGAGTCAAAACCATGAAGACGCTTTTCGCCGCTCTCGCTTCCGCTCTGCTCGTGTCGACCGCTTTCGCTCAAACGGCGGCACCCGCAGCGTCTCAATCCGCGCAGCCCGCGCAAACGCAGCCCGCCGGCCAGGCGAATCTGAAGGCAAGCACCGCCGTGCAAACCGGCGCGTCGGACGACAGCGCGGCCACGGCCAAAGCGCCTTCGGCAACGACCGCGAAGTCGCATGTGAAGACGTCCTCGAAGCACGTCACGAAGAAGCATAAAGCCGTGAAGAAGACGCCGGCCGATTCGAGCGCTGCGAAAGCGAAAACGAAAACGGACGGCACGCAGCAGACCAGCACCGCGCCGGTGAACGCCGACGGCGCAAAGACCGGCACGACCAAAACGCAATAACACGTGTACGGTTTCGGCGCGCACCGGCCACGCATGTATTAAAAGCTAGAAGCAGATAATCGAAGCCGGGCGAAGCCGTTCAGGGAGGGGCGAATCGTATGATTCGCCCTTTTTTCGTGGCGTTTTTCAGCGGGGCAATGGTTGTGTGGCAATCGCGCTATGCCTGCACATGCGCGCACGCCATTAACCCTGTTTCGTGTTCGACTGCGCAAACTCGGCAAGCCTGCGTGCATCGACGATTTCTATTTCCGCGTAGCCAAGCCTCAACGCGCCCTGCGTTTCAAACTGCTTCAGCACCTGATTGATCGTTTGCCGCGACAGCGCGAGCATCATCGCGAGATCTTCCTGCGGCACGCCGATAACACGCCGCATGACGCCCGCGTCGCCATAGCCGCCCGCCATCAGCAGCAAGCGCCGCGCGACGCGTTGCGCGGCCGGCAGCAACGCGGCTTCTTCTATTGCATCGAAGGCGAGACGCAGCTTTTGCGTGAGCAGCAAGCCGAACGTGTGCCAATAGGCAGGCTTGCGTTCGAGCAGCGCGGCGAGTGCGGCGCGCGGCACATGAAACAGTTCGGTTTCGCGCTCGGCATACGCGTCGTGCGTTCGCGGACGATCATCGAACAGCGCGATCTCGCCGAACCAGTTCACTGGCTCGATGACAGCAAGCAGCGCTTCCTTGCCGCTCACACTCGCGGCGCCGATCCGCATCAGACCGCTCAGCACGCAATAGAGGCCGTCGTCGGCATCGCCGCGCGTGAAAAGACGCTCGCCGGCTGCGAGGCGCTCGACTCGTCCGCCGTCGGTCAATTGCGTCTGCAACGCGGCCGGCGCCGAGCGGAACCATGCGCTGCGTGCGAGCCGCGTGGCGAGCTGAGTCGGAGGAAGAGCTTCGGTCATTGAATGTGAATCGCGCCTGTGCCGATTGTCGATTGCCGATTGTCGGCTACCCGATGGTTTCAAATTTCGATCGCCGCGATTATGCTGACTTTGACCGAGGAGCGGCATCCATGAGAACGCTGACGCAACAGCTTACGCAGTATGCGGCTTACCATCGCGACCGGCGCAACATCGCCACGCATTTCATCGGCATTCCGCTGATCGTGCTGGCGTTGGCGGTGCTGCTGAGCCGTCCGTCGTTTGTGCCGGGCGGGTGGCCGTTCGCGTTATCGGCGGCGTGGCTGTTGTTCGTCGCGGCCACGCTCTATTACCTCGTGCTCGACGTGCCGCTCGGTTTGATGATGGCCGTGGTGTCCGCGCTGTGCATCGCATTCGGCGAGTGGATCGCCGCGCAGTCCACGTTGGCCTGGCTCGCAACGGGTGTTGGGCTTTTCGTGATCGGCTGGGTGTTCCAGTTTATCGGGCACGTTGCCTACGAGCATCGCAAGCCGGCTTTTATCGACGATGTAATTGGCCTCCTGATCGGGCCGCTGTTTGTGTTGGCCGAAGCACTGTTCGGCATCGGCTGGCGGCCTGCATTGCGTGAGGCGATAGAACGCGAGGTGGGGCCGACGCGCATCAACGAAGACCGCGCCGCGGCACACCGATAACACGCGCCGCCTTGCCTCATGAACCGTGCGGCTTCAGTCTTTTAATCTTTCAGCCGAAGCGCAAGAACCGCATGCTATGCAGTGCCGTCAGCGCGACGGCGATCCATATCGGCACATACGTGGCCAGTTGCGCGGCGCTCAACGTTTCGCCGAGCAGCGTGATCGACACCAGCACCAGCAACACCGGCTCCACGTAGCCGAGAATCCCAAACAACGCGACCGGCAACAGACGGCTTGCCGTCAGATACGAAGCCAACGCGAGCGTGCTCAGCAGGCCAAGCCCCGGCAGCAGCAGCAACCACATGTCGATGCGCCCGGAGATAAGCGGCAACGATCCTCCGCTGACGACAAACGCGACCGCGGCCGGCAGCAACAAGATCATTTCGACGGTGAACACCGCAAGCGAATCGTATTGGATTTTGCGGCGCAACACGAAGTACGGCGGATAGCCGAGCGCGACCAGCAGCGTCGGCCACGAGAATGCGCCCGTCACCCACAATTCGTGACCGACGCCGACGGCCGCGCTGACGACAGCGGCCCACTGCAAGCCGTCGAGGCGCTCGCGATAGTAGAAGCGCCCGACCAGCACCATTACGAGCGGCAAGAGGAAATAGCCGAGCGACACTTCGAGCATGCGCCCATGCAGCGGCGCCCACAGAAAGACCCATAGCTGCGCGCCGAGCAGCGCGGCGGCCGCGATCATCGCGAGGCCGAGCGTGGGTTGCGTCACCATCCGGTAAAGAAGCTGCCGCAGAATCGGCATGCGTTTGCGCAACGCGACGAGCAACAACGCGCCAGGCACGGTCCACACGATACGCCACGCGAAAATGTCGAGGCCGCTAAGCGGCGCGAGCAGCGTCGCGTATGCCGACAGCAACGCGAACATCGCACACGCGCTAATCGATAAGGCAATGCCGCGCTTCGGCGAATAGGCGTTCATTGCGCGGCCCGTCGCGCGGGATGGCGGCGCATCGCTATAGTTGTTGTCATTCGATGTGAAAGTCGGTGAGCGGCAGCGCTTACGTGCCGCTTTTTTGCTTTTGATCTGACGATGCAAGCCGGGCATTCTAGCCGGATTATCGACGTGGCATTCGCGGCATCGTTGCGCGCGTTCTGCGCTTTTTCGCGTTGCAGCGGCAAATTAATCCGTGCACATCTCGCGTCGATGAACTAGAACATAACTTCACGCGCGCGGGCGGTAACGCCCGCGCGTCTGCATCCGCAACGCAGCACTCCGTCGCTCAAGCGCGAAACTTGCTTCGGGATCATCCTGCAGCGTTTGCAACATCCACGAGCCGGGCCGGCTTTTCCGGACCTGCTTCCTTCGCAGCACGCATCGCACACTCGCACGCGTGCCGGCGTCCCGCACGAATCCCGCAAACCGAATGTGACTACTGGAGCCAGCATGACCCAGCCAGCCATCTCGCACGACGCATCGCCAGATCTACGCTCAGCTTTCGCCGCCGACGTCCGCGCCGGCCTCACCCATTCGCCGCAGAAAGAGTTGCCCTCCAAGTATCTGTACGACGAAGTCGGCTCCGCGTTGTTCGAAGTGATCACCGTGTTGCCCGAATACGGCGTGACGCGCGCTGAAGAACGGCTGCTCGCCAAGCATGCCGCGGACATCGTCGAGCATCTGCCACATGATGTGACGGTCGCGGAACTGGGCAGCGGAAGCGGCCGCAAAACGCGGCGCATTCTTGAAGCGCTGTGTAAAAAGCGCCCCACTTCTTACTGCCCGATTGAAATTTCGCGCAGCGCGTTGCAGTTGTGCAGGCGCGAACTGGGCGACATCGAACGTATTTCGATTGTGGGTTACGAGCGCGATTATCTGGCCGGTCTCGCGGAAGTCAGCAAGAAGCGCGCGGCCGACGAGCGGCTACTCGTGCTGTTCCTCGGCAGTACGATCGGCAATTTCGGCCGGCTTGCGGCGACGCGTTTTCTGCGCGACATCCGCAACATGCTTGCGCCCGGCGATGCGCTTCTGCTCGGCACCGATCTCATCAAGCCGACGCCCACATTGATTGCCGCTTACGACGACGCGATCGGCGTGACCGCGTCGTTCAATCTGAATCTGCTCGCGCGCATCAATCGCGAACTGGGCGGCGATTTTCCGCTCGACGCGTTCGAGCACGTCGCGCGTTTCAATCCGGACGCGCGCAGCATCGAAATGCATTTACGCGCGAAACGCGACGTGAGCGCGCATATCGCGGCCGCGAAGCTCACCGTCACGCTAAAGGCAGGCGAGACGATCTGGACCGAAAGCAGCCACAAATATCGCGCCGATGAAATGCCCGCGATCGCCGACGACGCGGGTTTCGCGTGCAGCCATCAGTGGGTGGAAAACGAGTGGGGATTCGCAGAGAGCCTGTTGGTGGCGCGCTAGGCCAGGCTGGGCGCTTAAGGCTTTTCATAACGCTGCGGATTTTTCAACGCAGCCAGTCGAAGCGGCGCGCGATGCTAAAAATCGCGCGCCGTTTTTTTGCGTCAGACGGCGCCGCGGTTGAGCCTCTTACCGCTCAGTGCTGCTCGAAACGCTCGTAGCGTTTTTCCGTCGCGCGTTCTTCGCCGCTCACTTCGGTCACGCGCGCGGCCGGCGGCCCGTGCCGCAGCCACGACAGCATCCGGTCGACCTGATTCGCCGCGCCCTGCAACATGGCTTCGACGGAGCCGTCCTCGAGATTCGCCACCCATCCCTTGATGCCGAGCGCATGCGCCTGGCGCACCGTCGCGTGACGAAAGCCGACGCCCTGCACAGTGCCGCGCACGCGCACGTAATACGTTTCGATCCGCTCATCCAGATCCGGGGCCATGCCGTTCTCTCCTCACAATCTTTCAAGCCGGCATTCTAGTCGGGTCGCGGCGACCCTGCTTGGGCGACAGCGGCCGCGCGCGCCACGTACAATCCCCCGACTGTCACGCAGGAAACGGAAACAGAATGACCGAACAGAATCGCGATCTCGTGCTCGTGACCGGCGCATCCGGCTTCGTCGGGTCGTCGGTGGCGCGCATCGCGCAACAGAAGGGCTTCAAAGTGCGCGTGCTGGTGCGCGCCACCAGTCCACGGCAAAACGTCGAATCGCTCGACGCGGAAATCGTCGTCGGCGATATGCGAGACGAAGCGTCGATGCGCAACGCGCTGCGCGGCGTGCGCTACCTGCTGCACGTCGCCGCGGATTACCGGCTGTGGGCGCCGGACCCGAGCGAGATCGAGCGCTCGAATCTGGAAGGCACCGAGGCCACCATGCGCGCGGCGTTGAAGGAAGGCGTCGAACGCATCGTGTACACGAGCAGCGTGGCGACGCTCAAGGTGACCAACTCCGGCAATTCCGCGGACGAAACCTCGCCGCTCAAAGCCGATCAGGCCATCGGCGTGTATAAGCGCAGCAAGGTGCTGGCCGAGCGCGCGGTCGAGCGCATGATCGCCCAAGACGGGCTGCCGGCGGTCATCGTCAATCCGTCCACGCCGATCGGTCCGCGCGACGTGAAGCCGACGCCGACCGGCCGCATCATCGTCGAGGCGGCGCTCGGCAAGATCCCGGCTTTCGTGGACACCGGCCTGAATCTCGTGCATGTCGACGATGTCGCCGCAGGCCACTTTCTCGCGCTCGAACGCGGCAAGATCGGCGAACGCTATATTCTCGGCGGCGAAAATCTGCCGCTTCAGCAGATGCTCGCGGACATCGCGGCGCTCACCGGCCGCAAGGCGCCCACCGTCAGCTTGCCGCGCTGGCCGCTGTATCCGCTTGCCGTGGGCGCGGAAGCCGTCGCCAGGTTCACGAAGCGCGAACCGTTCGTGACCGTCGACGGACTGAAGATGTCGAAGAACAAAATGTATTTCAGTTCCGCGAAGGCCGAGCGCGAACTCGGTTATCGAGCCCGACCGTATCGCGAGGGTTTGAGCGATGCGCTCGAATGGTTCCGGCAGGCCGGCTATCTGAAGCCGTAGCGCAAGCATTTTGTTACAACGTCGCTGTGGTTGCGAAAGGTAAAAGCCTGCGCGCAGCAGTTAAAATCGTGGGTCTTACCAGAGAAACCTCGCATGAATCTTCACGAACAGCTCGGCGCGCTGGAAGTGGGCGTCGATCAGCTCATTCAGGCTGTCGTGGCCCCGCCGGCCGAGAATATCCCCGAGACACGCAACGAGAACGCCGCGCATGAGGTGGCGGAGCAGGCTGCGTCCGTAGCGGACGAAGCCGAAGCAGAAACTGCGGTGAACGAAGCCGCCGCAGAGCCGGTTCCGCCCACGCTCGAAATCAATCGTCCGGCGCAGAACGAAATCACCATGACGATCGGCGGTCAGACCGTCGCGCTGCGTGCCGAGCAGATCGGACAACTGATCGAGGAACTGTCGAACGCGCGCGCGTCGATGACGCCGGAGCCGCCGCCAGGCATTCCGCCGGGCTGGCGTTTCGTGTCGACGAAGAATCCGGTCATGGCCGTGCAGAAGCAGTCGAACGGCGACCGTCTGCTAGTCATGCGCCATACCGGTCACGGCTGGGTGCCGTTCACTTTTTCGCCGGATATGGTGATTCAGCTTTATATGCTGCTCACGAAGGGCTAAATGACGAAGCGGCGCGTGTGCGCCGCTTTTTCGTTACCGCCCTGCACTGCTTCGTGCGGCCCGATGCGGGCCGCACCCATCTCAACGTTCCTGCACCGGCGCCTGAACCCGCGCCTTCCATTGCCCGCCTTTCCCGCGCCAGTAGCGCACCGCCGACGCGAACGTCGCGCCGACATAAAACAGCGCGATGAGCGGCAGAAACGGCGCCCACAGCGGCGAGCGGCGGTAATAGCTGAGCATCGGCGCATACGCGCAGCACATGGCCGCCCAGGCGAGCCATGCGGGCCAGCCGGTCGGCCCGAGCACCAGCGCGGCGACGGGCGGCACGAGGTAGATAACCGTCATGCCGGCGAGCGTGCCCGCGAGCAGCACCGGCGAATAATGCAGTTGCGTGAACGCTGTGCGCGCAATCATGTTCCAGATGTCGCGCCAACTGTCGTAAGGGCGCAGCGACACGCTGCGCGCCGCCACGTCGAGCCGGATTGCGTGACGCCCGGCGCCGCGATGTTTGATGCGCGCGGCCAGACTGCAATCGTCGATCAATTCAGCGCGGATCGATTCGATGCCGCCCGCTTCCTCGAGCGCGCTGCGGCGCACGAGCATGCAGCCGCCCGCCGCAGCCGCCGTGCGATTACGCGGGTTATTGACCCACGCGAACGGGTACAGCTTCGCGAAGAAGAACACGAAGGCCGGAATCAGCGCCTTCTCCCAGAACGAATCGCAGCGCAGGCGGACCATCAGCGAGACGAGATCGCGGCTTTCGATGTCGGCGCGGATCACGAGTTGCGTGACGGCGTCGGGCGGATGACCGATATCGGCGTCCGTCAGCAACAGAAAATCCGCGGGCAAGCCGAGCGTGCGTACCGCCTCGATGCCTTGCGACTGCGCCCACACCTTGCCCGACCAGCCCGGCGGCAACGGCTTCGCGCTCAGCACGGTCAGGCGGTCCGGGCATTGCAGCTGCAATGCCGCCGCGCGCGCGGCGTCGGCGGTGCCGTCGGTGCTGTGATCGTCGACGACGATCACGTGAAACTCGCCGGGATAGTCCTGCTCGAGCAGCGTCGTGACGGCTTCGGCAATGACGTCGACTTCATTGCGGGCGGGCACCACGGCGGCCACCGCGGGCCACGCGTCGCGCGGCGCGGGCGTGAGCGGCGCGGCCGGCCGCGCGCGCCAGAAGCCGCCCCGAGCGAACAGCAGCACGGCCCAAATCAGCAGGGACAAACAGGAGAGAAAAAACAGAATTACCGCCACCAGGCCCATTAAGCGTTACCCTCGATTTCCAGCAAGCGTCGCAATCATTTTTAATGTGGGCGCGAAGCGCTCCACGGGACGACGTAGTTTAAGGGTTCCGCCAAAGCGATGCAGCGTGCAATTATTGCCGCCCGAATTATCGGCGCGCGGATTGAAAGTGCCGCGTGCGCCCAACACTGTGGCGGGGCCGCCAAAGCAAAGCTGGCCTGATAGCGTTAGAATGCGCGTTTGGTTTTGCTGTACCCGGCACGTCGCCGGAGCTCAAGACGCTAACTAATTAGATGGTCGCGGCGATAAAGTCAGAATTTCCGGCTTCTTCGAAACCCGCGTCAGTCGGAGTCCGCCAACATATGCGAGTCATCCTTGCCCAACCCCGCGGCTTTTGCGCGGGCGTTGTTCGTGCAATCGAGATTGTCGATCGGGCGCTGCAGCAGCACGGCGCGCCCGTGTACGTGCGCCACGAAATTGTCCACAATCGCCACGTGGTCGACAATCTGCGTCAGAAAGGCGCGCGCTTCGTCGAAGAACTCGATGAAGTGCCCCAAGGCGCCGTGGCGATTTTCAGCGCGCATGGCGTCGCCCAAACGGTCGAACGCGACGCGGAAGCGCGCGGCCTCGACGTGCTGGACGCGACCTGCCCGCTCGTCACCAAGGTTCACGTGCAGGGGCGCCAATATGTGGCCGCCGGGCGCACGCTGATCCTGATCGGCCATGCCGGGCATCCGGAAGTGGAAGGCACGATCGGCCAGATTCCGGGCAAGGTCCTGCTGGTGCAGAGCGAAGCCGAGGTCGAGCATCTGAACCTGCCGGTCGATACGCCGCTTGCCTATGTCACGCAAACCACGCTGTCGGTGGACGACACGCGCGGCATTATCGACGCGCTGCTGCGCCGGTTTAACGACATCGTCGGGCCGGACACGCGCGACATCTGCTACGCGACGCAAAACCGCCAGGCCGCGGTGCGCGAGTTGAGCAAGCAGGTCGACGTATTGCTGGTGGTGGGCGCAACCAATAGCTCCAACTCGAACCGGCTACGCGAAATCGGCAGCGAAAGCGGCGTGGCGAGCTATCTCGTCGCCGACGGTTCGGAGGTGAAGCAGGAATGGTTTGCGAATGCGCAGACCATCGGCATCACCGCCGGTGCTTCAGCGCCGGAAGAAATGGTCAAGAACGTAATTGATGCGCTGAGCGCAATGGGGCCCGTCGACGTCACGACAATGGCGGGCCGTGAAGAGAAAGTCGAATTCAAGTTGCCATCGAAGCTGATGCAACCACTCGCGGCACGCGAAGTTTAAGGAGGACGTCTTGTCTATTCCGCTGCTACAGAAAGTCCGGGTCGGCGCATACATCATGCGTCAGCACCTTTCCGGCAACAAACGCTACCCGCTCGCACTGATGCTGGAGCCGCTGTTCCGCTGCAATCTCGCCTGCAATGGCTGCGGCAAGATCGATTATCCGGACCCCATCCTGAATCAGCGTCTGTCGCTGGAAGAATGTCTTGGCGCAGTCGACGAATGCGGCGCGCCGGTGGTGTCGATTGCAGGCGGCGAGCCGCTCCTGCACAAGGAAATGCCGCAGATCGTCAAGGGCATCATCGCGCGCAAGAAGTTCGTGTATCTGTGCACGAACGCGCTGCTGATGGAAAAGAAGATGGACGACTACGAGCCGAATCCGTACTTCGTCTGGTCGGTTCACCTGGATGGCGATCAGCAGATGCATGACCATTCGGTGTCGCAAGACGGCGTGTACGACAAGGCGGTCGCGGCCATCAAGGAAGCGAAGCGCCGCGGTTTCCGCGTCAACATCAACTGCACGCTGTTCAACGACGCCGTGCCCGAGCGCGTGGCCGCGTTCTTCGACACGGTCGGGCCGATGGGCGTGGACGGCATCACCGTCTCGCCCGGCTATGCGTATGAGCGCGCGCCGGATCAGCAGCACTTCCTGAACCGCGACAAGACCAAGCATCTGTTCCGCGAGATTTTCAAGCGCGGCAACAACGGCAAGAACTGGTCGTTCAGCCAGTCGGCCATGTTCCTCGACTTCCTCGCCGGCAACCAGACGTACGAATGCACGCCGTGGGGCAACCCGGCGCGCACGGTGTTCGGCTGGCAGAAGCCGTGCTACTTGGTGGGCGAAGGCTACGTGAAGACCTTCAAGGAATTGATGGAAACCACGGACTGGGACAAGTACGGCACGGGCAACTACGAAAAGTGCGCCGACTGCATGGTCCACTGCGGTTTCGAGGCGACGGCCGTGATGGATACGGTTGCGCATCCGCTGAAGGCGCTCAAGGTGAGCTTGCGCGGCCCGAAGACGAGCGGTGCTTTCACCAAAGACATTCCTTTGGACAAGCAGCGCCCGGCCGAGTACGTGTTCTCGCGCCACGTCGAGATCAAGCTGGAAGAGATCAAGGTGGCGGGCAAGGGCAAGAAGGTGCAGACGGCTACGGCTGCGCACTGAGCGTTGGATCGAATAAAAAAGCGCGGTGGCTTTAGAGGCCACCGCGCTTTTTCTTTGCAGCTTTCTTTGCAGTGCAGTTATCCCGCGCTGCGCGCGTTATGCGCGGTCAGGAACTTGATCAATCCGTCGACGCCGCCTTTGGCCAGTTGATCGGCGAACTGCGTCTGATACACCTGGATCAGCCACGCGCCCATCATGTTGATGTCGTAGATCTTCCAGCCGGACGGTCCCTTGGTCAGCCGGTAGTCGATTGCGTCGTCGCCGCCATTGCTGAGCACGTGCGATTGCACGACGATGTCTTTCGCGCCGCCCGGCGCGTTGACCGGCAGAAACTTGAACTTCACGTCCTGATCGCGCAACTGCGAAAGCGACGAAGCATAAGTGCGCACGAGCAACAGCGTGAACTGCTCGTAAAGTTGCTTCTGCTGTTCGGGCGTGGCCGTGCTCCATGCCTTGCCCACCGCGATACGCGTGGTGCGCTGAAAGTCGGTTGCCGGCACGAAGCGCGTCTCGACCAGTTGCGTGATCTTCGACATATCGCCGCCGCGTGCCTGCGGATCGGCCTTCATTGCCGAGACCGTGCCCTCGACGGCACTTTTTACCACGGCGTCGGGCGCAGTTTGCGCATAGGCAGCCGTCGACACAACGGCCGCAGCCAGAAAAGCAGATAGATAACGTTTCATACGCTCAGGCAACCTGGAAAAAGTGTGCGCCGCCCGCTAGCCGCGAAGCAGCGAACCAGCAAGCACAACGGATAAGCAAGCTGGCGGCGAAAGCTGGATAGACCAGTATACCGAGATTGCGTTCCCGCCCCATCGAGCGATGCCGGCGAGCAGTGCCATCCAACGGCGCGTCCGGGAGCCGCATTTGCTACCGCCCTTGCTGCCGGCCATGCCGCGCACGCCGGCGATGCCGACGCGACTACGCGCCGCCGACGCGCATTGCCGTCGAATGCGGTCCGGTTTGCTCCGGCTCTGTATACTTGTGCACTTTCCTGAAAATGCCACCCGTGATAAGGCCAGCTCCGCCTACATGCTGAAGTCATCTATCGTTCGCCTCGTCGCCTACTCGGTGCGCCATCCGCTGCGGATCATCGCACTGTCGATCGTGCTCGCCGTCCTGAGCGGGATCTATGTCGCGCATCACTTCAAGATCAACACGGACATCAGCCGTCTCATCGAAACGGACAAGCAATGGTCCACGCTCGAGCACGCGATGGACCAGGCCTTCCCCGATCGCGGCGAAACGGTGCTGGTCGTCGTCGAGGCGCGCGCGCCCGAATTCGCCGACGCTGCCGCGAATGCGCTCACAGCCGCACTGAAGGCCGAGACGAAGGAATTCGTCGCGGTCTCGCAGCCCGCCGGCGGGCCGTTCTTCGAACACAACGGCCTGCTGTTCCCGTCGACGGAAGAAGTCATGTCGACCACCTCGCAACTGGTGCAGTCGCGCCCGCTCGTGAACACGCTCGCGCACGACCCGAGTCTCACGGGACTCGCCGGCACGCTCACCACGAGCCTCTTACTGCCGCTGCAAATCGGCCAGGTGAAGCTCTCGGACATGAGCCGCCTGTTGTCGCAAAGCGCCAACACGCTCGATCTCGTGCTGGCCGGCAAGCCTGCTGCTTTCTCGTGGCGCGCGTTCGTCGATAAGAGTGCGGCCACCAATCCGGCGCGCGCATTCGTGGTCGTGCAGCCGGTCGTGAACTACGATGCGCTCGAGCCGGGCGCAAGCGCGTCGAAGGCGATCCGCGATACAGCCGCTTCGCTGCATCTCGACTCGCGCTATGGCGCGAGCGTGCGCCTGACCGGCGAACAGCCGCTCGCCGACGAAGAATTCGCGTCGGTCAAGGACGGTGCAGTGCTCAACGGCATCGGCACGTTCGTCGTCGTGCTGGTGATCTTGTGGCTCGCGCTGCGCTCGGGCCGCATGATCGCCGCGGTCTTCATCACGCTCTTCGTCGGGCTGGCGATTACCGCGGCGCTCGGCCTCATGATGGTCGGCGCGCTGAACATGATCTCGGTTGCGTTCATGGTGCTGTTCGTCGGGCTCGGCGTGGACTTCGGCGTGCAGTTCGGCGTCAAGTATCGTGAGGAGCGCAATCGCGACGACCGGCTGTCCGCCGCCCTCGCCCATACCGCGCACAGTATCGGCGTGCCGCTCACGCTCGCGGCGGTCGCCGTCGCGCTCAGCTTCTTCTCGTTTCTGCCGACGGCGTATCGCGGCGTGTCCGAGCTTGGCGAGATCGCCGGTGTCGGCATGTTCGTCGCGTACCTGACCAACATGACGTTGCTGCCGGCATTGCTGAAGATCTTCAATCCGCCGGGCGAGCCCGCATCGCCTGGCTTCAAACAGCTTGCTCCCGTCGACGACTTCCTTGCTCGTCACCGCAAGCCCGTGCTGATCGGCACGTTGATCGTCGTGATCGGCGCGACGCCGCTGCTCACGCGTCTGCACTTCGACTTCAATCCGCTGCATCTGAAAGATCCGCATACGGAGTCGATGGCCACGCTGTTGTCGCTGAAGGATTCGCCCGAGGCCGCGGTGAACAACGTGCATGCGCTCGCGCCCTCGCTTGTCGACGCGGACCGCATGGCCGAGCGCTTGCGCGCGTTGCCCGAAGTCGGCCGCGTGACGACGCTCGACACGTTCGTTCCGGCGCAGCAGCAACAAAAGATGATGCTGATCGCAAGCGCCGCGCAGCAACTGCTGCCCGCGCTTCAACAGCAGCCCGCGCCGCAAGCCACGGACGCCGTGCGCGTCGCGGCGCTCAAGCGCGCGTCGAACCAGCTCTCGCTCGCCGCCGACGATCACCCCGGCCCCGGCGCGGCCGAAGCCAAACACTTGTCGGACACGCTGCAAAAGCTCGCCGCCGCCGATGCCGCCACGCGCGACCGCGCGGAAAACGCGATGTCCGAGCCGCTCCGCATTGCGCTCAAGCAACTCGAAAACCTGCTGCAGCCGACTGAAATCACGCGCGACAATCTGCCGAAGGAAATTTCGAAGGGCTGGGTCTCGAAAGACGGCCGCGCGCTCGTCGACATCGCGCCGAAAGTAAAACCGGGCGCCGATCCGAACGACGACGTCGCGCTCGCCCGCTTCGCGCATGCGGTGAAGAAGGCGGAGCCGGGCGCGATCGGCGGGCCGATTTCGATCCTGCATTCCGCGGACACGATCATCAAGGCGTTCCTGCAGGCTGCCGGCTGGGCGCTGCTGTCCATCGCGATCCTGTTGTGGGTCGCGCTGCGGCGCCTCGGCGACATGTTGCGCACGCTGGTTCCGTTGCTCGTGTCGGCGCTCGTCACGCTCGAATTGTGCGTGGTGTTCGGCATGCCGCTGAACTTCGCGAATATCATCGCATTGCCGCTGATGCTCGGCGTCGGCGTGGCCTTCAAGATTTACTTCGTGATGGCGTGGCGCAATGGCCAGACCGGCCTGTTGCAGTCGAGCCTGACGCATGCCGTGCTGTTCAGCGCCGCGACCACGGCGACGGCGTTCGGCAGCCTCTGGCTATCGCATCATCCGGGGACGTCCAGCATGGGTCGCCTGCTGGCGCTTTCGCTCTTTTGCACACTCATCGGCGCCGTGGTTTTTCAACCTGTGCTGATGGGCAAGCCGCGCCCACGTCGCGCGAAGCACCAAGGAATATAAGCATGAAACTGCGTACCACTGTGCTGGCGCTCGCCGCCACCGGCCTCATATCGGGCTGCGCGACCGGTCCTGAGCGCAAGCCAGGCGATCCGTTCGAGCCGATGAACCGGGCGGTGTTCAACTTCAACGACGGCCTCGACCGCTACGTCGCGGTGCCCGTCGCGAAGGGCTATCAGAAGGTGACGCCGCAGCCGCTGCGCACGGCCGTGAGCAACTTCTTCTCGAACCTCGGCGACCTCAGCAACGCCGCGAACGCGCTGCTGCAATTGAAGATCACCGACGCGACCGAGGACATCATCCGTTTCGCGTTCAACTCGACGTTCGGTCTTGGCGGCCTGCTCGATTGGGCGACGCCCGCCGGCTTGCCGAAGCATCACCAGGATTTTGGACTGACGCTTGGGCATTGGGGCATTCCGTCGGGACCGTATCTGGTGTTGCCGCTGTTCGGCCCGAGCACGGTGCGCGACAGCATGGGGCTGGTGGTGGACGTGAAGTTCAATCCGTTGAACTACATGGAGCCGGCGGTGCGTAATCCGCTGTATGTGCTGCAGTTCGTGAGCGTGCGCTCGGATCTGCTCGGCGCGACGGATCTGCTGCAACAGGCGGCGTTGGACAAATACTCGTTCGTGCGCGACGCGTACACGCAGCAACGGCGGGCGCGTCTGCGCGGCACGAGCGATAACGCCGCGCCGCTGCCGGAATACGACGATGAGGGCGACTCGGGCGCCGCGACGGTTCCGGCGAAAGGCGCTGCGGCAGGCGCGCCGGCCGCGCTGCCGAACTACGCGGACCCGGGCGATACGGCGGGGACGCCGGATGCGGCGTCTGGTGCGGCTACGGGCGCGCCGGCGGGGGTGCCGGCGGGAGTGCCGGATTACACGGACCCGGGGGAGGCGCCGGCGGGTGGTGCGGGTGGTGCGGCGACGGGAGCGAATAGTGGGGCAACGGCACCGGCTGCGGCCTCCGCGCCGGGCACGACCACCCCGGCTCCGCAGTCTGCGCCTGCTGATAATAAACAGCCGGCTTCAGCGCCCGCCGCGCAATAACAGCCACCGGCGAGTCTTGGTCCCGAGGTGGGCGGAGATAGGCAAGCAGTCCGCTTATAAAGTGCCGCAGGCAGTCGGGCGGCAGATGGGTGTGCTCAGGCGGGCGAGGATAGCAGAGCAGTCGGATCGAAGTGGCGGCAGGTAGGCGTGCCGCCGCAGGTGGGTTCGCCGCAGGTGGGTTCGCCGCAGGTGGGTTCGCCGCAGGTGGGTTTGCGGCAAGTAGGCGTCATAGCTGAACGTCGCAGATAAGCACTGCGCGGCGGGGCGAGCAGCGGCTGGCCGTGCCAGAACTGTGCGGATGCGGCGCGGGCGACCGGGGCAAAACTACTGGCCCAGCCGCCCTCACCGCTCGCAGTCAAGCCACGCGCATATCCAACGCACGAGCCGCGCCAAGCGCATGCCGCGCCTGCACCAGCGAAACCCGCGCCGCACGAGCATCTATCGCCACCTGAATCAGCGCGCCAATCTGCGACGGCTGCCTCAACAGCTCACGCAAAATCGGCGCGAGCGCAGTGCTACCGTCGTCGCGCAGTCCCGCAGTCGCCGCCGACGGCAACGTGCGCCACGCCGGATCGACAATCGCGCGGCACACGGCGAACGGCAAGCCACGCGCCGCGGCCATCGCGCCGGCCAGATGCGACTCCATATCCACAGCCAACGCGCCCGTCGACCGATGAAGCGCGCGCTTGTCATCGGCGGA
Organism: Paraburkholderia sp. RL17-368-BIF-A; assembly: GCF_046054045.1. Lineage (NCBI taxonomy): Bacteria > Pseudomonadati > Pseudomonadota > Betaproteobacteria > Burkholderiales > Burkholderiaceae > Paraburkholderia > Paraburkholderia sp. RL17-368-BIF-A. The sequence goes on along the minus strand of NZ_JARESN010000019.1, from coordinate 40,203 downwards.
CATGAGCGGTGCGGCCACCGCGGCCATTGGACCGCGCCGCAAACGCGACGCGAGCGGCGCGGTTCCGAGCGCGGCGGCGAGCCGGTTGGCCCAGGCGGCATCGGTCGGAACACGGCCGAACGGGCCGACGACTGCGTCGGCGATAACCAGCGCGCCCGGCTTCAGATCCGGCGCGAGACCGCCCGCCGTCCCGAAGCTGACGATGCCCGAGCAACCGCGTGCCACCGCTGCGCTCAGCGCGCGCTCGAGCAGATCGGCGCGTGCCGCATACACGACTTCGACGCCCTCGCCGCGCGCAATCCGCGCCTCGAAGGCCATGCCCGTCACGACGATCACCGGCAGATCGCCGGAGCCGGAGCGTGAGCCGGCATCCGCATCGGCGGACCGCCCTGTTGAACGAACCATCCGTTACATCCCGACCGCGACGCGCGTGAGCCCGTTGCGCTTCAGATGACGGTACCGCGCCAGCGCCCACAGCGGGAAGAACTTGCGATAACCGTGGTAACGCAGATAAAACACGCGCGGGAAGCCCGTCGCCGTAAAGCGCGTCTCGTCCCACAGACCATGCTCACGCTGTTCGCGCTGCAAGTACTCGATGCCGCGCGCCACAGCCTCGTGATCGACCTCGCCCGCCGCCATCAAACCCATCAGCGCCCATGCCGTTTGCGACGCCGTGCTCGGCGCGCGCTCGTAGCCGCGATAGTCGAGCTTGTAGCTCTCGCCGCCCTCGCCCCAACCGCCGTCTTCGTTTTGAATCGACAGAAGCCATTGCGCGGCGCGCCGGATGCGCGGATCGTCGTGCGGCAGGCCGGCCGCGTTCAGCGAACACAGCGCAGTCCACGTCCCGTAGATGTAGTTCAGGCCCCAGCGGCCGTACCAGCTACCGTCGGCTTCCTGCTCCTTCAGCATGTAGTCGAGCGCGCGTTGCGCCGGTTCGCTGTTCTGCGGGAATTCGCCAAGCTGCGCGAGCATCGACAGGCAACGGCCCGACACGTCCGCGGTCGGCGGATCGAGCAATGCGCCGTGATCCGAGAACGGAATGTTGTTCAGGTAGTACTGCGTGTTTTCGGGCTCGAATGCGCCCCAGCCGCCGTCGCTGCTCTGCATGCCGACGACCCATTCGCGCGCCCGCGCAATCGCCTCGCGATCCGCGCCCGAGTGCGTGAGCGCTTCCGAGCGATGCATGGCCATCGCGACCACTGCCGTATCGTCGACGTCGGGGTAATACGCGTTGTTGTACTGGAACGCCCAGCCGCCGGGACGCACATTGGGCCTGCGCGAAATCCAGTCGCCGCGCACATCCAGAATCTGCAGCGGACGCAGCCACGCAAGGCCGCGCTCGGCCGCCTGCTCGGCGCGCGCGTCGCCCGTTTCGAGCAGCGCATGCGCGGCGAGCGACGTGTCCCATACCGGCGACAGACACGGCTGGCAATACGCTTCGTCGTCCTTGATGACGAGCAGCTTTTCAATCGACCGGCGCGCGATCGCACGATTCGGATGATCGGCCGGATAGCCGAGCACGTCGTACATCATCACCGAGTTGGCCATCGCCGGGAAAATCGCGCCGAGGCCGTCTTCCCCGTTCAGACGCTGATCGACGAACGCCACCGCCTCGCGCACCGCGCGCTCGCGCGTGGCTTTGGGGAACAGGCCGTCGACCGCTCGCAGCACCGTGTCGACGACACGGAAAAAGCCGAACCAGCCGACGTGCTGATGCGGCGCGCGCGCCGGCATGCCGGTGTTCACCGGTGCGCCGCGGAACAGTTCGTCGATGCGCACGCGGCGCGGATTGCGCGCGAGCGGCCGCTTGGCGTTGAGCACGAGCAGCGGCACGATGACCGTGCGCGCCCAGTACGACACCTTCGACAGATGGAACGGGAACCACATCGGCAGCAGCGTGATTTCGACGGGCATCATCGGCACCGCGCGCCATGACACCACGCCGAAGAGCGCGAGCAGGATGCGCGTGAACACGTTCACGGTTTCCGCGCCGCCGTGCGCGAGAATCGCTTCGCGCGCGCGGACCATGTGCTCGGCATCCACGGGATCGCCGATCATCTTCAGCGCGAAGTACGCCTTCACGCTTGCGCTGATGTCGATGGCGCCGTCGGTGAAAAGCGGCCAGCCGCCGTTCGGCAACTGGATGCGGCGCAGATAGCGCGCGATCTTCTGCTCCAGCTCCACGTTCGGCGTCTCGCCGAGGTAATGGACCAGCAGCACGTATTCGGCGGGGATGGTTGCGTCCGCCTCGAGTTCGTAGACCCAGTGGCCGTCCGGTTTCTGCGCGGCGAGAATGGCATCGGTCGCGCGCGTGATGGCGGCGTCGAGCGAAGGAGCCAGTGCGGCGGATGCTTCGGCTGCGGCGGCCGCACTGCTCGCCGCGGCCTGCGCGTTCTGCGCCTCGCCGGCGGTTTCGGGCATGGCGGCGCCCAGCACGTGGGCTTGAGATAAGTCGTTCATCAGCGTTCCATCGGTTGATTCAGCAGCGTATCCGCGGCCTTCTGGCCGGAGCGGATCGCGCCTTCAATCGTCGCGGGCAGGCCGGTAGCCGTCCAGTCTCCCGCGAGCATCAGATTATTCCAGCGAGTGCGCGTGCCGGGACGCAGCGTTTCCTGGTCCGGCAGCGCGGCGAATGTCGCATTCCTGTCGACGACGACTTGCCAGTCCGGCATCGGCGCGGCGGGCAGATTGGCCGCCTGCGCGACATCGGCCCACACGCGCGCCGCAAGCTCTTCGGCGGGCGTGTCGATGAGCGATTCCGCGCCGTGGATCGTCGCCGAAAGACGCCCGTCGAACGCGAACAGCCACTGCGCCGTTCCGTTGACGAGGCCGGTCACGGACGGCAAGCCGAACGGCGGCTCCACCGCGAAATACACGCTGATGGTCGCGGTAAAGCGAGTCGGCGCGCGCAGACCCGGAACCAGCGTCTGCGCGACGTCCGGCGGCACGGCGAGGATCACGGCGTGGTTCGCGTCGAGCGCGATGGTTTCATCGACGAAATTCAGTGCCTTTACGCGGTTCGAATTCGACGTTGCGCTCGCGCTCACGCCGGCGCTTTCGGCGAACACGAGGTTTTCGAGCCGCGAACCCAGTTCGATGGTCGCGCCGCCATGCTGCAGCAGGCGCAACGCCGGGTCGACGAAAGCATGGCTCAGGCCGTTGCGCGCAACCAGCGGACGGCACGCCAGACCGCCGGCAATCAGCGTCTCGCGCACCATCGCCGCGGTGAGTTCCGCCGACGCCTCGCGCGGCTCGACGGCGAGCATCGCGCGAAATAGCGGCGCCAGCAGGCGGTCCCACAGCGGGCCGTTGCTGCGCATGGTCTGCGCGACACTGCGGCCGGGCTTGGCGAACAACAGCGGCACCACGCTCAGATAATCGCCGGGGCCGGTGTTCGGCACGCGCGCGTTCGGGTCGAAGATCCACCACGGCAGCCGTCCCGGCGACATGCGCACAGTCCAGCGCGCCCGCGTGGCGAGGTCGACGAAGGGCAATTCCGGCAGCGCCGGCCCCGTGAGTTCGTCCGCCGAGCCGATCGCCCGAAGGTAGTTCAGCGTGGCCGCGTTGCCCGACATGATCAGGTGATTGCCGCTGTCGATCGTCGCGCCGAGCTTCGCGTCGTAATACGAACGGCACCGGCCGCCGGCCTGCGCGGCCGCTTCGTGCAACACGACTCGCGCGCCGCGCCGCTGCAACTGCACGGCGGCGGCGAGGCCGGCGAGGCCCGCGCCGACCACATGTACGAGCCTCGGCATCGGCTCAGAAAAGCGCGTAGCGCGCGACGATCCACAGCAGGCGCAGCTTCGGCTTGCTGACTTTCGTGCGCGGAATGTCGAAACCGCGCTCGAGGGTCCGCTCGAGCAGCACGCGATACACGCCGGACATGATGCGCGGGGCGCGCACGTGGCTGCGCGGCTCGTGGTCCATGATCGCGTCGGACGCGGCGAAGTGTGCCTTGGCCCGCTCGGCAAGCGTCGCGCAGACGCGCGGCAGCGACGGGTCGTCGGCGATCTGCGCCGGGTTTTCGACCGCGATGCCTTCGCGCGCCAGCAACTCGCGCGGCAGATAGCAACGGTTGATGCCGGCGTCTTCGTCGATGTCGCGAAGAATGTTCGTGAGCTGCAGCGCGCGGCCCAGATGGTGCGCCAGCAAACGGCCCGGCTCCTCCTGCATCCCGAATATTCTCACCGATAGGCGGCCCGCCGCACTCGCGACGCGGTCGCAATACAGGTCGAGCGTGGCTTCGTCGGGCGCGCAGATGTCGCCGGCGGCGTCCATCGCCATGCCGTCGATCATCGCGTGAAAATCCTCGCGCTGCAGATGGAACGTGTGAATGTGCCGCGTCAGCGCGCGCAACGAAGCGCGCGGCGCACCCGCATAGCAGGCGTCGATGTCGGCGCGCCAGCGCTCGAGCGCGGCGGCGCGGTCGGCGCGCGGCAGATCGCTGTCGGCGATGTCGTCGACGGCGCGGCAAAAAGCGTAGACCTGATACATCGCGTCGCGCTGCGCGGCCGGCAGGATGCGCATTGCGAGATAGAACGAGCTGCCGGATGTGGCGGCAGCGGCGTCGATTTCAGTATCGTCCACGACAAGATTGGAAACAGCCAAGACGATCTCCGCAGGAGGGCGCCCGCTGAAAGGCGTTCAGGAATTTTTTATGCCTCGCCGCAGGGCGGGCGGTCCACGCGCGCGGACACGCGCGAAACAGACGGCTGGGATGCCGGAAACGGCGAAAAGTATATCAACGTTTGTCGGACGACGCAGTTTCCGCTGCTGTATACGGGGGCGAGCCGCCAGATCGCCCGGCGACAGACGATGTCACGTCAACGCCACCGAGCGGTTGCGTCCTTGCCGCTTCGCGCTGTAAAGCGCCGCGTCGGCCTCGTTGATCAGCACCTCGTAGGCGGGCAACCCTGGGCGCGCGGCCGCGCCACCCACGCTCGCCGTCACGGGCACGCTGGTGCCCTGCACTTCGACCGGCGTATCCGCGATCGTGCAGCGGATTTTTTCGGCGACGCGCATTGCGTCCTCGAGCGGCGTGCACGGCAGCAGCAACGCGAACTCCTCGCCGCCGAAACGCCCAAACGTGTCCTGCGCCCGCACGACGCCGGCGACGCGCTGCGCCATCACGCGCAGCACCGTATCGCCGACGCCGTGACCGAACTGGTCGTTGATCTTCTTGAAGTGATCGAGATCGAACAGCAGCACCGACATGTCGCCGCCGTAGCGCTGCCAGCGCGTGTATTCGTCGAGCAGACGCGCCTCGAAATAGCGGCGGTTGGCAATGCCGGTGAGGCCGTCGCGATCCGCATACTCCTGCAACTTCGCGACGGCCTCTTCGCGCTCGCGCTGCACGATGCTCACGTGCGTCACATCGGAGATCGTCACGCACACGGCCACCACTTCGCGCTCGCGTGTGAGCGGCATGAACGTGCAGTCCTGCTGCATGTAATCGACACCGCCCGTGATCGGCCGGTCGTGATCGAACTTGAACAGATACGGGCGCTGCTCCCACGAACTGAACGCGAAACTGCCCAACTGAAACACGCTTTCGATCTTGCGCGACAACCACACGCGCGGCAGTTCGGGAAAATGGACGAACAGCGATTTGCCGACCACCTGTTCCGCCGACAAACCGCTGTGGTCCTGCATGAACCGATTCCACATCAGCACGTTCATGTCGCGATCCAGCACGAAAATGCCAAAGCCGACACGCTCCACGACCAGGTCGCTCAACGATTGCGCGGGCGAGCTCATAGGCTGGACAGCAACGCGTCGAGCGCGTCGTTCATGTGGCGGATCGATTCTTCCGCCATCAGCATCACGAGATGCGCGCGGAAGCTCTGATCTTCGAGCGTGAAATTGACCTCGACGAGCAGCGCGACTTCCCATTGCAGCACGCCCGGCTGGAACACTTCGTCGAGCGTCATGGCGTCGCCGAGAAGACCGGGCGCGGAGAACACCGGCGTGCGGCCGAGCTGGTCGAGGATGCATGACACGCACGCGCCGGTCAGCACGTTGGCGACGTCGAACATCAACTCTTTCTGGCTCACCGATTCGTAGGCCGAGCGCGAGTACGGATCGCTCACGAGCGCACACAGATCGTCGACGCTGTCGCTGCGGCAAATCACCAGCGCCTCGCCCTTGATGTCCGAGCGGAAACCCTGGCGCACCGCGCTCACCGGGTCTTCGATCCCGGTCATCTCGCGCAGCGCCTGCGCCGCCTCGCTGACCGCCACCACCCGCACGCGCGGCACCGACAACTCGATGAACGAATCGAGCAGCCGGGCGAGACGCGTCGCGGCTTGACCCATCGCCAGATTGGCGACCTCTTGCAGCGCGTCGCGCTGATCTTCGGTGAGGACTGGCTCAGACATACAACCCGTACTCCTTGAGGATGGGCAGTACCGCCTCGGGCGTCACGGGCTTGGCGATGAACGCCGCGGCGCCGAGCGCGCGCACGCGCGCCTGGGCCATCGGCTGAATATCGGCTGAGACGACGATGACGAAGGTATTCAGATCCTCATGCTGCAATGCCTCGAGCACCTGATAGCCGTTCATGTCCGGCATGGTCAGGTCGAGGAACATCACCGAGGCCTTCCCTTGACGATACAAAGCGAGCGCTTCGCGTCCGTTCGTGGCGTAGGACACGTCGACGTCCCAGTCCGGCGGCAATGCCTTGGTGAGCACCTTGCGGGCAAGCAATGAATCATCGGCGATCACGATAGGCAAAGGCATGGCGGACGAAAGACGGAATGAGCTCGTGCGTGTTAACGGCGGATAGCGGGATCTCTTTAGGGAGAAGTCTGACGGCGCGCGGCGAACCGCGCCGATGCTGGCGGGAAAGCGGAGAACGGCAAGACGTGGAGAAGGCGCGGCGACGCGCGCCTGGCGTAACCATTGCTCGCGCAGGAATGCGCGCGTGTGCGGCGGACGACGGCTATGACCGGCATGTGCTGAGCCTACCCCGTATATGAATCGGCGCGGCTCGCTGAACCTGGCTGATTCCGTGCCGCGCGCGCGTGGTTTCCGCGAACGCCGGCACTCACGCGCGTACGCATGATCCGGTGCCCTCGCGGCGTATGCGTTCGAACATGGCGGACGCATTTTTTATCGTGCGTCGATTCTCGAAGTAAAGCAGCCGAAAAGCAATACACGGTATTCGCGTCGCGCTAACAATATCTTCCTTGGTTGGGCGCTTTTCGAAAACATACGCGCCGCATAATAATCTTTTTTATACCGTTTATACTTTTGTGTACGTTTGCGCTTCTCGATTTGTCACTGTTTTAAAAGGGCGACGAATTACGCATTAAAGCGGCAAGCTCAGTTCATAACGGTAACTTCTACCGCCGTTCTGCGACTATGCTTCTCGTATCCTTTCTTTTTCCGCCTTGAAACACCGAGCGTTTATTAATGACACAAGACCGGTTCGACCCGCATCGAGCGAGCCGCCTTTCCGCTGACGGGCAGGGCGAGGCGGTATTTCCCGCCGTGCCGGAGCAGAATTTTCAGGTTCGGCGCATGACTTTGATCGCGCTGCTTGTCGCCGCGGTCGTGCTGCCGTGCCTTTACGTCGCGGCCATGGCGTTCAGCGACCTGCGCACCCGCGAAGCTGACGCCACCGACATGACGCTGCGCACCGTGCGCGTCGCCGAGGAACACGCGCTGAAAGTGTTCGACATGAACGAAACGCTCGACACGCGCATCGTCGATTTGACGGAAGGCCTCGACGACGACGGCATTCGTGCGCGCGCGGCGGTCATTCACCAGAAAGTGCGAACGATGGGCGGCGGCTATCCGCAAGTGGCCGCCGTGTCGATTTTCGGCCGCGACGGCGCGTTGCTCGTCAGCAGCCGGTTTTATCCCGCGCCGGTGGTGTCGATCGGCGAGCGCGACGATTTCGTCGGCCTTCGCGAGGGACGCGACCTCGAACATGTATCGAAGGTGATGACGGGGCACGTCGCCGGCGAGCAGGTGTTCAACACCGGTGTGGAACGGCGCGCGCCGGACGGCACGTTTGCCGGCGTCGTGTCGGTCGCGCTGCGTCCGAGCTATTTCGACGCGTTCTACCGCGAGCTGCTCGGCGGCAACGACGGCCTGCCGATGACCATGACGCTCGTGCGCGCCGACGGCGCGGTTCTCGCGCACTATCCGCGCCGCCCGCGCGAGCCGGCGGCCGTCGCGGCGGATTCGCCGTTCGCCCAGGCGATGAAAGAGGGACGCCGCGCCGGCGTCACGCGCATGCACTCGAACATCGACGGCGACAACATGATCGTCGCGTTCCGGCACGTCGGCTCGTATCCGGTGTACGTGATGTGCGGTTATCGCGCGTCGGCGATGTGGGCCGCCTGGTATCGGCATCTCGCCGTGCTGTTTCTGACGATATTCACGCCGTCCGTCGCGCTTTGGTGCGTGATCTGGCTGTCGTTGCGGCGGCTCGGCGCCGAAGAAGAAGCGTGGGCGCGCTGGCAAGCGGAAGCGTCCATGCGCCGCTCGATCGAATCGGCATACCGGCAGTCGCGCAAGATGGAAGCGCTCGGCACGCTGGTCGGCAGCGTCGCGCACGACTTCAACAATCTGCTGATGATCCTCTCGGCCAACGTCCAGGTCGCGCGGCGGCGCGGCGCGGCGGGGCTCGACCGCGAACTGTCGGCGATGGAACGGGCGTTGAAAAGCGGCCAGTCGCTCACGCGGCAATTGTTGGGCGTCGCGCGCAAACAGCCGCTTCGCAACGAAACCGTCGCGCTCGAACGCTGGCTGCCGGCGTGCCGCGATCTGCTGCGCGCGTCGCTCGGCGCAAAGGTTTCCCTGGTGATGGATATCGGCGTCGATATCTGGCCGATGCGCGTGGACGTCGCCGAACTGGAACTCGCGCTCATCAACATCGCCGTGAACGCGCGCGACGCCATGCCCAACGGCGGGCGCTTCACCGTGCGCGCGACCAACATCACGTTCCGTCATGAAGACGGCTTCCCGCTGACGGGCGATTTCGTGCAGTTGTCGCTGGAGGACACCGGCGCCGGCATGGCGCCCGAGGTGCTCGCGCGCGCCTTCGAGCCGCTTTTCACGACCAAGGCGAAGGGCATGGGCACGGGGCTGGGCTTGCCGCAGGTGTTTGCGTTCTGCGAGCGCTCGGGCGGGCTGGCCGCGATCGACAGTGCGGTCGGCGCGGGCACCTCCGTGCGGCTCTATTTGCCGCGGGCGACGGAAGAGGCGACTGTCGACGGCCCGATCGAAACCGGCGCCGACGACCCAGCCGCACAGCACGCGCTGCGCATTCTGCTGGTCGAGGACAACGAGGAAGTGGCGGCCGGCACCGAAGCGCTGCTGCAGATGATGGGCCACCACGTCACCTGCGTATTGAATGCGGACATGGCGTTGGGCCTTCTGGACGACGCCCACACGCGGCAAATGCGCACCGGTGAGCCGCTGCCGTTCGACGTCGTGCTGTCGGACATCCATATGCCGGGAAGCCTGAACGGCATCGATCTCGCCGAGGCGATCAGGGCGCTCGACTCGAGGCTGCCGGTCATTCTCGTGACCGGCTACGCGGAAGAGCTCGATCGCGCGCGGCACGTCAATGTGCGGGTGCTTTCCAAACCGTTCGACATCGCGCTGCTCGAAAGCTTGCTGAAGACAATCCAGCATGAACTCGCTCAGAGCGGCCTCGATCCGGCGGCGCATCACGTCCAATAAGCGGTTCGCCGGCGGCTTTTTGCCTCTTCCTCTCGTTACGCGGAATTGTAAAAAGCGCGGTCGACGCGGCCACGGCGGGTCGACAAAGCGTTTCGCTCACGCCCACGGCGGCGGGCGGGCCGTGCATCACCGCGTTCCGGCATGAACGTTGCGGCATCCGACAGGTAATGGGGATGGCGCGCGCTGCGCTGTCCGTCGTAGCCAAACGGGAGGCAGCCATGCGACATACCGTGATTGGTTTATTCAACACCTACGCTGAGGCCGAAGCCGCCCGCGACACCTTGGTGCAGACCGGTTTCGCGCGGGAGACGATCGAATTGCAGGCAAACGCCGAGCCGTCGGTCGGCTCGGCCACCGACGAAGTCGCCGGTTCGGGCGTGCTCGCAAACATTGAGCGGTTTCTGGCGAGCCTCTTCGCGAGCGGCCCGCGCGCGCCGGAGACGGCGCGTTACAGCGAAGCGCTGCGTCGCGGGGCGGTGCTGGTCGTCATCGACGCCGCCAGCGAATCGCACGCGGAACTCGCTCGCAACACGCTGACGCGGCTCGGCGCGACGGACATCGGCGAGCGCTCGCCGGATTGGGGCACCCAAACCGGCACCGAAAGCGCGCGCGAGCATTCGCTGCTCGACGAACTCGGCATCGGCACGCCTACGCCCGGCGCCACACGCGGCTCCGAGGTCGGAACGACGGGCGTCGGGAGCCGGGACACGATGACATCCCCGAGGACCGGAACGACGACGCCGCCGGCCGCTGGCGTGGCGACGCCCGGCAGCGCGGCTGCGAATGCCGCCGCCGCGCGGTCGGATGTAACGGCCGACCCGCTGTATTCCACGCCACCGCGCAGCACTGACGCCGAACCCTTCGTGCCGCCGCCGCTTGGTGAGCGGCCGACCGCCGATCCGCTCGGCGAACCCGTGCGCGATCCGCTGGCCGGCGATGTCGGACGCAGCGCCATTGCCGCGGGCTCGGCGCCGGGTTCGGGCGCGGTGATGCAGCCGTCCGAAGTCGTGTCGGGCACCGCTCAGCCGACCGCGGGCCTGAGCGGCCAGATTCCGAACGAATATCTGGAATACGAAGAAGACTTCCGCACGCATTACGACGAGCAGTACGCCGCCGACGACTCGCGTTATGAGGATTACGTGCCGGCCTACCGCTACGGCGCGGAGATCGGCAAGGACGTGCGTTATCGCGATCGAGCGTGGGATGACGTCGAGCCGGAAGCGCGGCGTCATTGGGAATCGACATCGGCCGAGAACAGCACGTGGGAGCGCTTCAAGCTCGCCGTGCGTCACGGCTGGGAGCGCGTGACCGGGCATCATCACGTGTGAACCTGCAGCGGCGCGCCGTGAAGCGATGGCGACGCCGCTGCATTTGATATCGGCTGATGTGGGCAGCTTGTCTTGCGAAGCGTAGGTGCCGGCGTTAGGCGGCGGTATGCCGCTTCACCCACGTCACGTAGCGGTCGACGAAACTTTGCAGGAACTTGCGCGTGCCGTCGTTGAGAATTTCGCCCTTCTCGTTGATGACCGCCGGGTCGTGCTTGATGAACACCTCGGGCTGGCCGAGCGTGGCGACGTCCAGATAGGCAAGCACATTGCGCAGATGTTGTTGCGCGAGAGCCGAACCGGTCGCGCCGACCGACGTGCCGATCACCGCGCCCGGCTTGTTGCCCCAGGAATTCTTGCCCCACGGGCGCGAACCCCAGTCGAGCGCGTTCTTGAGCACGCCGGGAATCGAGCGGTTGTATTCGGGGGTGACGAACAGCAGGCCATCGGCGGCTTCCACGCGCTGCTTGAGTTGCCTGGCGACTTCGGGGAAGTCGGCGTCGTACTCCTGGCTGTAGAGCGGCAATGAACCGATGTCGATGAATTCGAAGGTGAAGTCGGGCGGCGCGAGAGAAATGACGGCTTGCGCCAACTGGCGGTTGAACGACTCGCGGCGCAGGCTGCCGACGACGACTGCGATATGTAGGGCCATGATTCGCTTCCTTGGATTAGGCGCTCGAGGCGCGAAGGGTACGAACTGCTCATCATAGGCAAAAAGCCCGGTGCAGGTGCGTGGTCGAGCGCCAGAGCGGTGAATCGGCGGAAAAGTATGGCGGGTTTGCGCTAGGCCGGTGGATAAGCCACGGCCAGCAAAAGTTATCCACAGATTTACTGAATAACCTTGTGGATAACTGGTACTTTTGCCTTGTCAATCAAGCCTGCCTCCGGCCTATGCCATTTGGAGGCAGCAAGCATTCACGGAGGATCAGCCATGAGTCTGGATCACGCAGGAAAATCGCACGATGAAGCCGTCGCGGCTCGCAAAAAGGAGAAGCCGCGCTCGCTGGAACAACCGGGCGGCGAGATGGCCGTTGACGGCACGCAGGCGGACGCGACGCATAGCAGCGGGAAGCTGTCGGAGCGCGGCAAAGAGGTGTGGCGGACCGGCGCCGGCATGGACGGCAACGGGAAGTCGTAGCGGTCTGTTGTGCGCTGTGCGCTGGGCGGCGTGGGTTGCCGCGCTGGTGTTGGATGTGACAAGGGCGCCTTTTAATGGGCGCCCTTTTTTGTTTGCGTCGGCTCGGGGTTCGTGTAGCCGGCGCCGGCCATCAGTTGCCGAAGAACACGTTGCAGTAGGACGCCGGGCCGTTGCACTGCGACGGAGCGGCGGCCTCGGCTGCGCCCGAAGCGGCGGCGAACAGTGCGATGGAAGCGATCAGGGCGGACAGAATGCGTTTCATGGTGCTACTCCTCAGGGTGTTGGCAGCGATCTCGGTCGATCGACGGACGAAGAATAGCCATTCGGTGTCCGCGTAAAAATGGGGAAGACCGGAAGACATCTTTTCGCTTTTTGAAATGATCGGTGCCGGCGCCGAGCGTTCTTTGGGGCCGCGCCGTTGCCTGCCTGCGTTTGCCGGCGGCCTTACGGCTTTCGATATCAGCACGGCGTCCGGTTTTCGATCTCCGCAATAATCAATTTCCGTTCGTCATAAACCGGCGGCGCGGCGCGACAGAACCCTTTGAATCACTCGATGGGGAATCGCGCATGTCCATTACTCATTCGCTTGGGCCGCAACCTACGGCAGAATGGCGCACATCTTCGAACCTCGTACGAGACAGACGCCCGGCTTATGAGCGACAACTATTCAAACGACACCCTGCGCGTGCCGCGAAATGTGCCGCGGAGCTTTTCGTGGCGCAGGTGAGCGGCGCCGCACTCGACGATCGCGCTTACCTGACGCGACTTCGCCGGGACCTGGTGCGTTTCGCCCGCCTTCAGTTGCGCGATGCCGCCGCTGCCGAAGACGCCGTCCAGGAAGCGCTGGCGGCCGCCTGGACGCAGAGCGACCGGTTTGCCGGGCAATCGGAGCATAAGACGTGGGTATTCGGCATCCTGAGGCACAAGCTCGTGGATACGTTGCGGGCCCGGCAACGCACGGTGAATCTCTCGGCGCTGGAGTCCGAACTCGAGGACGAGGCGCTGCTGGATCGCGAGTTGTTCAAGGACAACGGCCATTGGTCGCAGCAGACCAAGCCCCGACCGTGGCCCACACCGGAAACGGCGCTGCGTCAGCAACAGTTCTGGACTTTGTTCGAGATGTGCCTGGAGCATCTGCCTGAGCACATCGGCCGCGTTTTCATGATGCGTGAATTTCTCGACCTCGACACCGACGCTATTTGCGCCGAATTGCAGATGACCGCGAACCATTGCAGTGTGCTGATTTATCGCGCGCGACTGCGCTTGCGGACGTGCCTGAGCGAGAAGGGTCTATCCAGCGAGGACGCCAATGGGGAAGTGTAAGAACATCACTCGCCTGTTGTCCGATGCACTCGATCGTTCCTTGACGACCGGCGAATGGGTCGCCATCCGGCTGCATTTGCCGACGTGCAGCGGCTGCCGCAACTATCGCAAACAGATCCGACTGCTGCGTGAAGCCGCCCACACGATGAGCGGCATTTCGACGTCTGGCGGGGCGAGCGGCGACGATTGACGTCGCGTTGGCTTGCCTTGGCTTGTCTCGCCGTGCCGGGTGATGCCCGTTGCGACTCGGAGCGTTACCGTTCGCCGGGCGGCGTGTTGTGATAGTGCTCGAGGAATTGTGCGTGCGCGGCTTCGTCGATTGAGACGGGGCTTCGTTCATCGCGCGCCGGATGTTTCGCTAATTGCGCGCGCGTGCGTATCGGCCGATGCTGGAAATTGCCGCCGCAGTTCGGGCACACGTTGCGCAACGTGGTGAGTGCGCATACTTCGCAAAAAGTGCATTCGTAGGTGCAGATCATCGCGTCGGACGCGTTCGGCGGCAGCGACTTGCCGCATCCTTCACAGGACGGTCGTAGTTCAAGCATTCGGACTCCGCATCAAGTTCTTTCGGTTCGCGCGCTGACGAACCTGGCTGGCATTGAGCGCAGCGCCAGTGTAGGTGGCACGGCGTTTTCGCAACTGACAGCGCTGCGTCAATTGCTGCCAGAGTGATTGGCGTTTGCAAGTTGCGTTCGTGCTTTGCCTCGCGACTGGAGCAGGCAGCAACGGCGTCAGACGAACAACGCCGCTACGTTTTCGGGTGGCCGGCCTATCACGGCTCGTCCATTCCGTACCACGATCGGTCGCTGCAGGAGGATCGGATGCGCGGCCAATGCTTCGTATAACTGAGCGTCCGAAAGCGTCACATTGGAAAGACCCAGTTCCTTATATTCGGGCTCCGAGTCGCGGATCATGTCGCGGACGGGACAGCCGAGTTGTCGATTCAGCTCCTGCAATTCGGCGACTGTGAGCGGTTGCTTCAGATATTCGATGATTGTTGTGGATTCTTCGTCGCGGTTGTATTGCGCGGTGATTAGCTCGCAGGTCGAGCGCGATTTTGAGCAACGGGGGTTGTGGTAGATGGTGATCATCGTGCGGTGAGTAAAGGAGGTGGGTGAGCCAGTCAGTCGTTTCGTTCCGGGGATGGGGCTTGGCCTGATTTTAGCCGCTCGGGTCGGAGAGGTTGGGGTTTGTGAGCGTGGGTTGGGTGTCGGCGGTGCGAGGCGCGGACTGCTAACGACGCGAGCGCCAGGAGATTTGTGCGGATCCGGGACGCTTCGTGGCGATGGCCGGCGGGGCTTCGCTAGATGCGTCGTTGAGCAACTTTTCTAGCCGGCTAATGCGCGCAGGACTGTCTTGCAGCGATTGACTGTCCGTTTGTGCGATAGAGCAGGCGGTGTTTCTTGGTCGTCCGCTGGCGGGTCCCCAAAGCTTGTGCCTTTCTGCACGCCGCTGTCAGTTTTCGTCCTTGCGGCTTTTGCGATACGTGAGAGAGGCGCCGTTCGCGCGGACCGCGGTTTATGCGCATAAACTGCTCCGCGCTGGCGTTAGCTCTAGCCTCACCCAAGACAGTTGTTACGTCTAGTTCGCAGGGTTGGTAGTCAGGCTTCGCCTCGCACGGGACACTGCATTCTGCATGGCGATCGTCGAGTCGTCCCTCGTCCCTTGTCCCTCGCAACACGTGGCCCACGGACCTACCAATCGCGTCGACCCACAAAGACACGCGCAAGCACTCCGGGATAGACGCGAGTTTATGCGCATAAATCGCTTCGGGCGCTTCGGAACGAACCCACTGCATTGCGCCCACGCCCCACGCTGCCAAGCCCACGCGCGCGTCTCGCGTCTCGCGTCTCGCGTCTCGCGTCTCGCGTCTCGCGTCTCGCGTCTCGCGTCTCGCGTCTCGCGTCTCGCGTCTCGCGCCCACGTCTCGCGTCTCATGCCTCGTGCCCATGCCTTATCCGCAATACGAGATCGCACGGGCAAGCCGACGCATGAGCCCACCGTGGCACGCGTCGCATTCATCGCCAGCGACGCCCCAATCGATCTTTGGGGACCGGCACGACGTCGACGGGTACGAGGCGCATCCGCACAGCACAAACTGCGAAGCGTTTCTCCCCAACCTCCGAATCGCCACATTCACCGGCCTTCTTTATGCGCATAAACCTAACCCGATCGGCCATTTCTATCTCTTTACACAAGAAACGATTGAAATGCGAAATCATCCAGGTAAAATCCTTTTGCGTCTAAAAAAGGAGGTGAACATTGGCAGCGGAAATCATCGCGGTAACTCAACAGAAGGGCGGTGTCGGGAAGAGCACAATCGCGATGCACCTCGGGGCAGCTTTTCATGAGAAGGGGAAACGGGTCCTCGTCGTCGACGCCGACGGCCAGAACACTCTGATCCACTGGGCGAGCGCCTCATCCGACGGTGATACCGGCATCCCGTTCCCCGTTGTCAACCTCTCCGAAGCCGGAAGCCAGATCCACCGCGAGATCAAGAAGTTCGTGGCCGACTACGACATCATCGTCGTCGACTGTCCGCCTTCCATCACCGAAAAAGTGTCGGGCGTCGTGCTACTGGCGGCAAGCGTCGCCGTCATACCGACGTCGTCATCGCCGGCCGATTATTGGTCGAGCATCGGCCTCGTCAAACTCGTTCAGCAGGCGCAGGTCATGAACGAAGACCTGCGCGCAGTATTCCTCCTGAACAAGACGGAAGAGAAACGGATGCTCACGCGTGAACTAAAGCGCGCGTTGGAGGAGCTTGGATTTCCTCTCCTTAAGACCCAGATCCCCACGCGCGAAGCCTACAAGCAGGCGATGGCGTTGGGTCAAACAGTGCTACAGATGAGCGATCGGGGCGCCAAGCTCGCCGCGATCGAAGTACGGGCGTGTGCGAATGAGATCGCCGCCTTGCTCCCGTGAAGTTTATGCGCATAAAGGACCCTGAATGAAACCCTCCCAATTCGCCAAAGGCTTTCAAGCACGTCCTGATACGACCAGCAGCGAGAAACGAACTGCACTTGACCGCCTGAACGCCATCGACGGTCTGGTGAAGAACAACGTCGCGAAGTCCCAAGACGGGACGGCGCGGACCTTATCGTCCGTGATCCCGCAGGCACACACCGACCTCGACACCGTTGATACGGAGAACGAGTCCGCCGCCTATCGCGCGTGGAGAATGGAACACGGGTACCGCCCCGGCCAGGTGATCGAACTCGCGTTGAAGACCATCAAGCCGAGCCCGTTCAATCCGCGGCATTTTTATCTGAAGTCGTCGATAGCCGAACTGGCCGTCAATCTGGCGAAGCAAGGGCAGCAGCAGGCAATTCACGTCATTCCCGACTACGACAATCCCGGCACCTACTTCGTCAGTGACGGGGGCCGACGCGTGCGCGCACTGAAGGAAGCAAACAAGGAATCGGTGAAGGCGATCGTTATCGACCTGCCAATCGGAATCCAGAGCTATAAGCTCGGCTACGACCTCAACGTCCAACGCGATTCACAGACCGTATTCGACAATGCAGTCGTTTGGAAACGCTTTCTGGAGGATCGCCATTTCCAGAGCCAGAAGGAACTCGCCGAGCACCTTGGCCTCGACGAGTCGACGGTTGCAGTCGCCTTGTCGATCGCCAAATTGCCGGAAGCGGTCATGCACGAGATGGTCGCGCGGCCGGATCGTTTCGGCTCCAACATGGCTTATCAAGTGGGCCGCTACCACACCGCGCGCGGTGCCGACGCGACGCTGCGCCTCATCAACAAAATCATCTCCGACGACCTGAGCACGCGGCAGGTCGCCGACATCGTCAAAGGCAGGGCAACCACGCAGGAAAGCACCAAGCCCGCGGGTCGCCAGCGCTACGCGCAGCGGCTGGAAATCAAGCTGGACGGTGTATCGGTGGGCGACCTGAAGTCGTACGGAGATGATCGGATCGAGTTGCGCCTGAAGGGTCTCACGCGTGAAAAGCGCGACGACATTCTTCGCCAGATCGAGAAGATGTTGAAGTAATAGACGCGGAACGAAGCGGCGGCACAACGGCGCAAGCCAACCGCCGCCGCCAGCAATCAGAGCGGGATGCGGCGCGGCGCGGCGAGGCGCGGCGCAATCAGGCCGCGCGCGACTGACTCAGCGTAAAGGCGAGCAGATCGCCATCGGTCGGTTCGCCCCAGGTCTTGCGAGCGAGCCAATCGAAGAAAGCGGTTTCCACAATCTTCGAGTCCAGTCCCCGGCGGCGCCAGTCGTCGCGCATGTGAGCGCCGAGCCCCGGCAATTCTTCTTCCTCGAAAGACTGCCGCGCAATCTCGCGTTCCGACTCGCCCTGCTCGTCATAGAGCTCGCGCGCTTCCCGGCGACGATACGCGGAATACTCGCCCAACAGTCGCGCCTTCAGGTCGTCTGCGGGGGCCGCCACTGCAGCCTTCGCACTGCCGACGGACGGCACGGATTCGACCGGCGGTGCGTAGCCCTTCTTCAGCGCGTCCTTGAAGAGCGCCGGCGCGCTGCGGACCGGCGGCAACGACGTACTACGCATGCGCTGCTCAGTCATCTGCAGCGCCGCGCGGATACGGTTCTCCTCGCTGTCCGCGTAAAGCGTCTGAGCCTCTTTGAGCGGGATGCCGATCTTGACCATCCGGTCGACCAGCGTGCTGTCGAATACGTTCGGATGCTCATCGAGCGCGAGCATCGGCTGCTTGCGCTCGGTCACGCGGAACTGGATTTCGGCGACGCGCCGGCCTTCGCGGTGCTCGATCAATTCGACGAAGATGTTCGTGACGGCATTAACCTCGGCGATCGCCGGGCGCAAGTAGTCGCGCTTGAAGTATTTGTACTCGCGCTTCGCTTCGTCGCCGGCTTCCGTGTCGGGCGTGCCCGACAGGATCGGGCGCCACCATTCCCACGATTCGCGCATCGTCAGATGGCTCGGATTAGTCAGATAGCGCACGCAGATTTCGTACAGCGCGAGACCCGCGCTGCTGCGCAACTGGCTCTGGAATTGCAGGCTCAGGCGCGCATACTGGACCGGATCGAGCAGCTTCTTCTTGATCTTCGGCGCGAACGAGAACTCCACCCAGACCCGCCGCGTAGTCGGATCTTCGAGAATTTCGGCGTCGGCGATCAGCGTGGAGATGCCCCACTTGCGGCCGGGCTTCTGGCTGGACGTGCCGGTGCTCCATTCGACCTGAACCGACACCATGCGGCGCAGGTGTTCCTTGACGAGCGCGGTGTCGTTGGAATCGAACGCGGAATTGGCGACGATGTCGGACAGCAACGCGCGGTAGGTATCGCCCGATTCGTCGGCCTGTTGTGCAACGGCGAGCAGCACGTTGAACAGCTTGCGCGTCAGCAGCGTGATCTTGCCGCTCTTGGGCTGAATCGCGATCGCCTCGACGGCCTTGCGCAACTCCGCCGAGCTCGGGCTGACTACATCGGTTTTCTTGGCGCGCTTCGTGGCCATGCGTCTGGTCAAGGAGTGATTTGGCGAGAGCATACCGACTGTGGTGATACGCGTCTATAGCGCGGCTCTCACCGTTGCGGGTGAAGGCAGTTTACGCGACGCGGCTCACCTCGGGCGACTCCCGAAAACCCTCACCTGACCATTTGACGCGAGATTCCGGCGATCCTTTAGCGTCGCGGCTTGGGAAAAAACCCGCGCTTTTTGTGCGGACGGAAAGGGGAACTCGATGGTCCCGAATCTTCTCACCTTAAAAATTTTTGGGTTTTGGACCGCGACGCTTGTCGTCCACGGTCGCGGCGCTGGCAAGCGGGACGCAGACAGATCGACGACGCGAATACTGCGATCTCGGCGGGCAAGCGCACCCCTTTACCTATGCGTTCGCGGAGCGCCGCGGCCAGCTCAGTCCAGTTGTCCGGCGACGCATGCGATCAGTAGTGCGCGTAGCTTCCCGCAAAAGCTCACCATTAAGTGCGTTCAGCGCTCCGGATGACGCGGGTTCCAGCAACCCAGGCTATCGGTATTGCTTCAAAACAGTCCCGGAAGTCCTCACCTTTGGCATCGGCGATGCGCTGGCGCAGTTGCCAAACCTTCCTCCCGAAAAGCCTCACCTTTCGGCTAACCCAGAAATTTCCCCTTTGTTGTCAGTGACTTACCTCGAACACAAAGGAACCACCGTGCACTGCGCGCGGCTCTGCGTCTCCCGTAAAACCTCACCTTAATGCCAAATTGCCTCTGTCCAGGAGCCTTGGTGCAGCGCAAAACGCTCCCGAAAACGCTCACCTTTCAGATCCAACTCGCTCCGGCCCGATGAAGATCAAGCCCCGTCCACAGGACATTTGCGGACCATGAAGTCGGCTGCTTTCCTGCATTCGCTCACCTTTGGGCGAAAAACGCGGCCGAAAATCTCCCGAAAAACCTCACCTTTGCCTGTCGGCACCCGGATTTTGACCAGCCGTGGCAAGCCCCTGGCTGCAGGTCCCGTATTTCCTCACCTTTACATCGAGCGGTCGCCGCCGACCTCCCCCTCGTGGCAAAAACGCGTCGCTTGCATTGCCGACGCTCCCGAAAAAGCTCACCTACGCCAGTCGACTGCACAAAATCAAGGCAAAACAGGCTACCGATCCCCGTAAAACCTCACCTTGCATCCGCGTTTTCTCCTGTCTTGGCTCACCTCGAGGTTTTTGGACCCCCGAACAGGGGCAAAAACAGCGTGTTGCGACCGTCCTGTAAACACTCACCTTGGCTCCGCCGGCGCGAGAGATTGCTTTCTAGCGCAGCCGGGCGCTCGCGAATGATGAGCTCCCGCAAAATCTCACCTTGTGCCGGTACTCACTGCAAGGACGCTTCCCGAACCCGCTCACGATGTTTCCCGCACCGGCTCACCACTGTCCCCGAACCTCATCACTCGTGCATCCCGCAGGATCTCACCTGGCTTCCCGGAAAGCTTCACCTTGCCGCCGGGAAACCCTCGCCAGGTAAGGCTTTGCCATGGCGTTAACGTTTTTAACCTAGGTTCAAGGGTGTTTACTTTTATTACTCTCTAGTCTCGAACCCGCGAGTCCTCCGGAAAGAGCCACATCCCCAACCACCTTCCGAAGCTTGCGCATCGTGAAACAGTGCCTAATGAAAGAAAAAGTGGATAATCAGCCGCCAGAACAAAGACTTACATGACGTTCTTCGTTTTGTTTCACGGAAAAAACCAGCACGCACGACGCAACGGACAGGAAGCGCAGGCTACCAAGCATAAAAAGGCTCTGCCACAGCCAGTACACAAAAAATCGTAGCGCATGATACGTAACTTGTTATGATCGATACACTTCACGACTCGCAGAGGCCTAAATGAACCTGGACGACGAACGTCGAGCCCTACGCGAAGAGCTGGACGCGATGCGAACCAAAGGCGCTCGACGGCAAGAACTCTCACTGCACGCCTGCAAGCGGCTGTTCTTCGATCTCGGTATACGTCCGTCGATGGCAGCCGTGCGCGATCTGACCCAGACCGGCAGCGCCAGCGACATCCCGAAAGACATCGACCACTTCTGGGAGCGCATCCGCAACGTCTCGCGTGTGAAGATCGGCGGCGGCGCAATCCCGAAAGCTTTGGAAGAGCGTGCCGGAGAACTCTTGGGCGCACTCTTTGAAGAAGCGGTCGCACAAGCACGCACCTCATTGGATGCCGAGCGCGACGAAGCACGCGCCCAAATCGCCGCGGCCGAGCAGCGTGCGCGCGACGCGGAAATCCGCCGCGACGCCTCCGAAGAAGCCATCAAGCGCAGTGAGCAACGGGCGGAAGCCGCGTGGGAACGCATCCGGGCGCTGGAAGCCGAGCTCTCCGCCGTCGCCACGCACGGCACCGCCCATCAGGAAGGACTTCAGGCAGCGGTGCGCCGGCTCGAACACGAAAATCAGACACTTCAGCAACGCGTCGACACCGAGCAGGCGACAAACGCGACGCTGCGCGATCGCATCGACGCCTTACATGTCGAGCTGCGCCAGAGCACCGAGCACTATGCCCAGCAGATCAAGGACGCCGTCGCGGAAGCCGAGCGCCGCGTCAAGCCGATGCTGGTCGAACTGGACTCGTTGCGCAGCATGGCCGCGACCTATCAGTCGGGTGTGCGCGACGCCAGTCGCAAGGAGTTCGAGTTCATTCAGCAACTTGCCGCGGCGAAAGCGCGCGGCGACCGGCTGGATGCGCAACTGCGCGAACAATCGGACGAGATCGACGCGCTGACGAAAGAACTCGCGAGCCTGCGCAGCCAGCAGGGCATCGATCCGGCGATCGGCGGTTTGCTGTACTCGCTCGTGCAAACCGGCCGTCTCACCAGCGACGAGTTACGCGTCATCGGCACCGCAGCCGATGGCCACGTGAGCTTGCCGCTGCGTTGTCCCAAGTGCGAAGAAGGTGAGCCGGAGCTCTCGCAAGTCGATCACCAGTTCGAATTACAATGTCCGGAATGCGATCACTCGTCCGGGCCGGGCGATTCACGGCTGGAAGCCGTGAGCCGGTTTTTGTCGCGCGGCTCTTTGTCCGCTCCGGCCTGAAGCAAGGAGCCGAGGAGCCCGAGAGCCCGCAAAGGTGAGGAAATTCGGGACCTGAAACGTGAGAAGTTTCAGGATTCGGCCGAGTCCGCTTTCCTCGTAAAACGCCCGTCGGTGCGAGCTTCGGGTAGGAGCGGCGCGGCCGGATCGGGTTCCTCGGTGACGCGTGAATTCTGCTGTTCCATCCACGTTTGCCACGCGCGATACAGACGATTCGCGGACACGGCCTGAACAAATCCGAGCCATTGTCCGACCAGCTCCGCTTCCACGCCGCTCTCGAACAGATCCGCGGCAAACGTGTTGCGCAAGGTGTGCGGACTGGCGCGCGAGGTGCGCGACGCCGCGATCCCTGACGCCTCCACGAGCGCATCCACTGCGCGAAGCATCGTGGCTTTATGCATCGGCCTGCCGGAAGGCGACGCGGCAAAAACGAGATCGCCAGCGAGCCCGACCAAACGCCGCTCGGCCAGCCAGGCGTCGAGAATCGCGGAAGCGAACGGCGCGAGCCGTGTCCGCCGGACCAGCATGGGATTGGTCGAATCGATCGTTATCCACGGCGAGCCTGGCGTCGCGCAACTAACCGTAAGCGCGGCGGCCTCGCCGGTCTTCAGTCCGCCGCCGAGAAACACCGCGATCAGCGCGCGGTCGCGCCGTTCTTTCCAGCGCTGCGCCCGTGAGAGCGCCTGCACCGGCGAAAACAGATGCGCGATCAGCGCGGCGCGTTCGGCGTGATGAAGGAATCCGGTCGGCTCGTTGTCGCGCGCGTTGCGCCACGCAGCTTCGCCATCCTGAGCGATGAAGCGGGCAGGATTGGTCGACGATGCCTCGACTTCGCGCACATGATCCAGCACCCGCTCGATAAGCCGCAGATAGCGTACGCGTTGCGGCTTGCGAATCTCGAGCCCGGCGACGAAATCGGCGATGGTCTGCGTATCGACGGTGACGAGACTCTTTTGGCGCGCCCTCAGCCACTCGAGGAAAAGCCCCCACTGCGCCTGGTACACCTGCGCCGACGAGCGCCTGAAATGCTGCCGGGCGAGCCATGCGTCGAACGCGACTTGCGGATCGCGGCGCCAGTCTTCGCGTTGCTGATCGAACAGATCGGTGGACGATTGGGGACGCGGCACCGGGTCGGACAAATGAGGAGGCGACATGCGCTATCTATCGGTTAGTTGCGCATATTGTAGACGTGGTGCAAGCGCAGCCGGCTTAATCGCCCCAGGCTTGCACTCGCTTGTGGACAGCAGCGCCTTCGGAGGTACGTTGCGCGGCGCGGCGAGCGGCTTCCTCGTAAGCCGAGACAGCAAACGCGAACACGGCGGGCAGCGCGGTCGACATGCCGAAGTCCACGGCCTCGTCAGTCTCGGGATACGGCAAATCCGACGGACGTTGAAACAGACCGAGCATGAGCGCGTCATGCCGGCTGGCAAATCCGAGGTCGGCGAGCGCCTCGGCTTCAATCGCGTGAAGCAGGCGCCAGGTGAGCGGCACTTGCTGCACGATATAGCGCCCGGCGATGTTGCGGACGATACGTTCGAGATCGCGCGCCGCGGTTTGATAGCGCAGCGCAGCCAGAGCGTGGTCGGTCGGGGCGGTTTTCAGGTCGTTCATTATCGGCTCCAGTCGATAGCCTGTACTGTACAAACATACAGTATCCGGCGCAACCTCGCGCAAGCCCCGATTCCGCGTAGACGCCTCTTGCTGCTCGATGCCTCAGCCGTGAATCACCACCAGCAACGCCTTTGCCTCGCCTTTGCCGGCATTGCGGATAGCGTGCGGCTCATCGGCGACGTAGCGCGCCGTGTCCGCAGCCTTGAGCCGTTTTGTCGTCCCTGCGGCCTCGATTTCAATCGACCCCTGTAGCACCGTGAGATGCTCGCGCGTGCCCGGTTCGTGCGCGTTGGACACGAGCGCACCGCCCGCCTGCAGCGTCAATTCGTACCACTCGAATTTGCCGGCCAGCTCGATCGGCCCCCACACGCGCAACTGGTATTTCGCGTCGTGTCCGCTTAACGTAGGAATCTCGTGCGGACCGGCGACGGCGATCGCCTCCGGCGTCTTTTGCGGGGCGAACAGCGAATCCAGGCTCACGCCAAGTGCATTGGTCAGCCGCCAGGCGACTGCGATCGTTGGATTCGCCTTGTCACGCTCGATTTCAGAGAGCATCGATTTCGACACGCCTGCCGCACGCGACAGATCGTCGAGCGTCATGCGCCGCTCGGCGCGCAGACGCTGAATCTGTTCGCCGACGCGCGGCGGCGCCGCGATTGCCGGAGCCGCGATTGCACTCGGAGTGGGTGCCGCGCCGGCCGCCGCACGGCGAATACCCGAACTTGCCATTTCCTGACCCATCGTTTAGAGTTGTTCGATATACCGGATTTTAGTTCGAAAAAACGAAAATATCCGATAAAACTGACAACCGACTATAGCAGGCCGTCGCCTGTTCGCCCACGTCGGTCTCACCCATTCAGGAGCCCGGTTCATGCGTGACTCATTTCTCGCCCATCTGCGCGGCACGCTCGAGCAGATTCGCGCCGACGGCTTTTACAAGAGCGAGCGCGTTATCGACAGCCCGCAATCGGCCGATATTCGTCTCGCCGACGGCGCCGAGGTGCTGAACTTCTGCGCGAACAATTATCTCGGTCTTGCGAACGACGCTCGCCTTATCGAGGCCGCGAAGCAAGGGCTCGACAACGACGGCTTCGGCATGGCCTCGGTGCGTTTTATTTGCGGCACGCAGACGGTCCATAAGCAACTCGAGCAGGCGCTCGCCGCGTTTCTACAAACCGACGACTGCATTCTCTACTCGAGCTGTTTCGACGCGAACGGTGGCCTGTTCGAAACGCTGCTCGACGAGAACGACGCAATCATCAGCGACGAGCTGAATCATGCGAGCATCATCGACGGCGTGCGGCTTTCGAAGGCCAAGCGCTTTCGCTACAAGAACAACGATCTCGCGGACCTCGAAGCCAGACTGAAAGAGGCGGACGCGGCCGGCGCACGCTTTAAGCTCATCGCGACAGACGGCGTATTTTCGATGGACGGCATCATCGCCAATCTCGCCGGCATCTGCGATCTGGCCGACCGCTACGGCGCGCTCGTGATGGTCGACGACTCGCACGCCGTCGGCTTTATCGGCGAACACGGACGCGGCACGCCGGAACATTGCGGCGTGCTCTCGCGCGTCGACATCATCACGGGCACGCTCGGCAAGGCACTCGGCGGCGCATCGGGCGGCTATATCGCCGCGCGTAAGGAGATCGTCGAATTGCTGCGTCAGCGCTCGCGGCCGTATCTGTTCTCGAACACGCTGACGCCGAGCATCGCGGCGGCGTCGCTGAAAGTGCTCGAACTGCTCGCCAGCGACGAAGGCGCGCAACTACGCGCACGCGTGCGCGAAAACGGCGCGCACTTTCGCGAGAAGATGAGCGCGCTTGGTTTCACGCTCGTGCCGGGCGAACATCCGATCATTCCCGTGATGCTCGGCGACGCGCAGCTTGCTTCCAGAATGGCCGATGCGCTGTTGAAGGAAGGCGTCTACGTGATCGGCTTTTCATTCCCCGTCGTGCCGAGAGGCCGCGCGCGCATCCGCACGCAAATGAGCGCGGCGCATACGACGGAACAGATCGACCGCGCCGTCGATGCGTTCGCGCGCGTCGGCCGTGAGCTTGGCGTGATCCAGGCGGAGGGCGCATGAAGGCACTCGCAAAACTCGAACGCGCGCCGGGTCTCACGCTGACCGATGTGAAGCTGCCGGAAGTCGGCCATAACGACGTGATGATCCGCATCACGCGCACGGCGATCTGCGGCACGGACATTCACATCTGGAAGTGGGACGACTGGGCGCAAAAAACGATTCCGGTGCCGATGCATGTCGGCCACGAATATGTCGGCGAAATCGTGCAAATGGGCGAGGAAGTGCGCGGCTTTTCGATCGGCGATCGCGTGTCGGGCGAAGGCCACATCACTTGCGGCTTCTGTCGCAACTGCCGCGCGGGACGCCGGCATTTGTGCCGCAACACGGTGGGCGTCGGCGTGAATCGCGAGGGCGCGTTCGCCGAGTATCTCGTGATTCCGGCGTTCAACGCGTTCAAGATTCCGCCTGAAATCTCCGACGACCTCGCCGCGATCTTCGATCCGTTCGGCAACGCCACGCACACGGCGCTGTCGTTTAACCTCGTCGGCGAAGATGTGTTGATTACCGGCGCGGGGCCAATCGGCATCATGGCCGTGGCGATTGCGAAGCACGTCGGCGCGCGCAACGTCGTGATTACCGACATCAACGATTACCGGCTCGACCTCGCGCGCAAGATGGGCGCGACGCGCGCGGTGAACGTGTCGCGCGAATCGCTGCGCGACGTGATGGCGGACCTGCACATGGCCGAAGGCTTCGACGTCGGCCTCGAAATGTCCGGCGTGCCGAGCGCTTTTACGAGCATGCTCGAAGCGATGAACCACGGCGGCAAGATCGCGCTGCTCGGTATTCCGCCGGCGCAGACCGCGATCGACTGGACTCAGGTGATTTTCAAAGGCCTCGAAATCAAGGGCATTTACGGCCGCGAGATGTTCGAGACCTGGTACAAGATGGTGGCGATGTTGCAAAGCGGGCTCGACTTGTCGCCGATTCTCACGCATCACTTCAAGGTCGACGATTACCAGCAAGCGTTCGCGACCATGCTCTCCGGCGAAAGCGGCAAGGTCATTCTCGACTGGACGGCCGCCTAAGCATCACAACGCTTATCGTTTTGCACACGCCCGCGATGCGCTCACGCGCCCGCGGGCGTTTTGCCGAATTCAGCCTGAATTCGCACGTGAATGTCGTCGCCCACTGCGGGATACCACGTCGCGAGGCCAAACTTCGCGCGGCTGAACTGTCCTTCCGCGGAAAAACCGAGCGTGTCTTTTTTCGTTAGCGGATCTCGCGCGAAACCGTTGAACGTGACATCCAGCGTGACGGGTTGCGTTACACCATGAATGGTCAGATTGCCCGTCAACGTGCCGCGAGATTCGCCGGTGCGCTCGAACTTCGTACTCACGAAACGAATCTCCGGATAGCGCTCCACGTCCAGCAGGCTTGCGCTTTTTACCATCTTGTCGAGCAGCGGCACGTTCGTGTCGATGCTCGCGGCGTCGATTGAAACCGACACGCTGCTTTGCTCGAGACCGCCTTCATTCCAGTTCAGTTGCCCTTTCTTGCGATCGAAGCGCATGGTGAAGCGCGAATACTTGAAGTGTTCGACGTCGAACGTAATGCTGCAATGATCCAGGTCGAGGTCGTAGCGCCCGACCGGCACGCGCGCTTCGTTCTGGCTGACCGAATGCGTCAGCACTTGCAGCGGCGTGCAGGCCATTGATGTAAGCAGCATTGCGGCGAGTAAAGCGCGTACGGCAATGCTGCGGGCAGTGAACGCATTCATCAAGTGAGTTCCGGTTGTTTGCTGGCAACCAGGATAACAGGTGCCGCGCGCGTCGTGCAAAAAGCGGCAAGACTTGACGAGGGAGAATGATCGTTCTACCCTTCGCACATGGCTACGGATACTCTCATGGAAAAGGCATCGGCGGCTGGCGCGCGTGAGCGTCTGCTGGACGCTGCCGAAGCGTTGATCTACGCGGGCGGCATTCATGCAACCGGCGTGGACGCGATCGTCAAGCAGTCGGGCACCGCGCGTAAGAGCTTCTACACGCATTTCGAATCGAAAGACGCGCTCGTCGCGGCCGCGCTCGAGCGGCGCGACGAACGCTGGATGAACTGGTTTGTCGAGGGCACGCAGCGGCGCGGCAAGAGCGCGCGCAAACGGCTGCTCGGCATGTTCGACGTATTGCGCGAATGGTTCGCGTCGGAGGACTTTCACGGTTGTGCGTTTCTGAACGCGGCCGGTGAGATCGCTTCGGCGGAAGACCCGATTCGCATCGTCGCGCGCGAGCACAAGGAGCGCTTGCTGGCTTTCGTGCGGACGCAATTCGACGAGTTCATTGCCGAGACACAATTGGACGCGAGGCGCGCCGCGCGTTTGTCGCGGCAGTGGCTCGTGTTGCTCGACGGTGCGATCGCCGTTGCGCTTGTGAGCGGCGAGCCCGATGCGGCGCTCGACGCGCAGGCCGTCGCTGTCACCTTGCTCGACGCACAATCAGCCGGCAACGGGAACACGCCCGCACGCAACAAAACTTCAAGCCGACCTTCACGCAAGTCCCCGCCGACGAGGCGACCCGCATCCTGACTGCCCACCTGACCAAAAGCGAGGTATCTCATGACCGATCCGATGGAAACCCGTCCGCCGCTGCCGCCCTTTACGCGCGAAACCGCCATCCAGAAAGTTCGCGCCGCGGAAGACGGTTGGAACACGCGCGACCCTGAACGTGTGTCGCTCGCCTATACGCAGGACAGCGTGTGGCGCAATCGCGCGGAATTCACGCATGGGCGCGCGGAAATCGTCGGCTTACTGCGCCGCAAATGGGCGAAGGAACTCGACTATCGCTTGATCAAGGAACTGTGGGCGTTCACCGATAACCGCATCGCCGTGCGCTTTGCCTACGAATGGCACGACGATTCCAACAACTGGTTCCGCTCGTATGGCAACGAGAACTGGGAGTTCGACGAGCATGGATTGATGGCGCGCCGTCACGCCAGCATCAACGATCTGCCGATCCGCGAAGCGGACCGTCTGTATCACTGGCCGCTCGGCCGCCGTCCCGACGATCACCCTGGCCTTTCCGACCTCGGTCTATAAACACTCTGCCTGCAACGTGAAAACGCGTGAAAATGCGGCGCGCGTCTTCACCGCTTTGCCATCGGTCCTCCATTAGAGTTGTGTTGACGCTTGCCGGCACGTCTTGTGCCCGCAAGCCCGAGTGCGTCTTCAACATCGCGCGAGTGGCTTGCGGTACAGTGCGCGACGGGCGGCACGCACCGATATGAGAACAGCATCGCGCCGGCGTTCGACTGGCGATGGAGAGGACATGCATCTTCGGCAGATCAGCAGGCGGATGACCACGCAAATCGGCAGGCAAAGCAGCCAGCACAAAAGCCAGCACACCGGCCAGCACACCGGCCAGTTCAAAACGCACCTTTGCCGCGTATTGTTCGCGTTTGCCGCGAGCGTCGCCGGCACATCCGCGGCGCATGCGGGCAACTGGTGCGAGGGCGGCGTATGGGTCGACGCGATGCTCGGCTCGTATCACATCAATCCCGACCCAGACAAACACTTCGAGCAGTTCAACCCCGGCCTCGGCGTCGAGTGCTGGCTCAACAATCAATGGGCGCTGACGGCGGGCGGCTTTCGCAATTCACTGCGCCGGCCGTCGTATTACGGCGGCGGCGTCTGGTCGCCGGATTTTCTGCACTGGGGCATTGTCCGCATCGCGGCGATGGGCGGCATCATCTCCGGCTATAACTACGGCAACTGGGGACTCGGCCGCGATCACACGATCGGACCCGTGCTCGCGCCGCTCATCATGGTCGAATACAAGCGTGTCGGCGCGAACTTCATCGTGATTCCGCCGATCCCTTCCGACGATCTTCCCTTCACCATCGGCTTTCAGGTGAAGGTCAAGTTTTAGTGCTTATTCACCTTTCAGTGAGCGCCGCTTTCGTGAGTCCCACTCCCCGAGACATCGTCCGGGAAAAAGCCCAAGAAGGTAGCGCCCTTTGCTTCCCAAGCCGACGTTCTCGATACGACCGCATCAACTGAATCCAATGCGTTCGCCGTCTCACTTCGGTTCGAGACAAATTGCCAGGAACTTGCCGTGGCCGTCTTGACCATTTGCGCCGACTCAAGAGCGCTTAAGAGACTGGATCGGTCTGGCGTGTGAACAACGAACCCTTCGTTGCTCAAGGCCGCACTGCCGATTCCGAGCGTTGTGCAGAGGGCGGCTTTCGCCCAGACATCGGCAGCATCCGTGTTGCGCGACTCAGTGACTAGCGCGGCGATCTGCGCGTCGACAATTTGTCCTTGACGCAACAGTGGCGAGCTCGCACCCGTCCAGGCCTCTGGCGGACACGCTTTCTGCGCTGGCTCCATAGAAATGAACGGGTTAATTTCCGCAGGATAAATACGGCATACCAGAGGTCGACTTTCGTAAGCTCCGCATCGCATATCTTCCAGCAGGTTCGGACATGGACCATCGAATGCTGCAACGATGACAACGACCACTCGTACGGGCAGAGAACCGCTTGTAGCCGCAAACGAGCGCCGGCGCTTATGTGCCGCGACCAGATTGTCTTCCGGCGGCTCTTCCGGCCACGGCAGCGCTTCAACAAATAGCTGAACGTCGTGGCCTCGCTTGAGCCACGCGATTGCTTCGGATACGGTCAGCGGCAACCGAAGGTTGTGACAACATTTGCCGCACATCGTGCAGTCGAAGTCGATATCCATCCGTCAAGCTCCTTTGGCCAAATCATTCTTCCCGTGTTGCGTTTGATAGTTCGAACGTTATCGCGCTATCCAACACGGGTGATGTTGGGCTTAGTCGGGGCTGCCGCAAAAACCTGACACTGCTTTTCAAAAAAATTGTTATGCGGTCGCATCACCGGAATAGCCGACCCAGAGACGCTTCGCGAGAGCCTGTCACGGCTCTCCAGTATCATTGCACCCTTCCACCATTCCCACCGCCCTGGAGCCTCTCGTGCCCGCGCGTTTGTTCCGCTCCGCGAAAGCCGACCGTAACCGTTTCATTGCGCTCTACATCAGCATGGCCATTGGCTTGCTCGTCGCAGCCGGTCTGTTCGTGTACGAAGCGAAGATCATTGTCGCCGACGGTCTGCGCGACGAGGAAGCGTTCGCCGTGCTCGGCGCCGCGAATCGCGTGCTGCACGATCTCGAGAACGCGGAGACCGGCCAGCGCGGCTATCTGCTCACCGGCGATGAAGCCTACCTCGTGCCCTATCGCCAGGGCATTCGCGATCTCGACGACACCGTTTTGCGTTTGCAGCAGACAGCAGGCAGCGACGAAAAATCGCTCGAACTCGTGCGCCGTGTCGAGCATGCGAAGACCGACAAGGTGGTCGAACTCGCGCGCACCATCGAACTGGCTCGCAGCGGGAATCGTGTGGCCGCCATCCAGCTCGTGCAGACCAACGAAGGCAAGGCGTATATGGATGGCCTGCGCCAGGACCTCGGCGAACTGCTGAACGAGTGGCGCGAAAGACGCAAGGTCGCCACGCAGGATGCGCATCGGCGCCTCGTGTTCGGCAGCGCCGCGCTCGTTGCCATTGCCGTGCTCGTGTGCTGCCTGATGGGTTACACGGTGTATGTCCAGCGTCGTGCGTTCGCGAGGGTGCACGCGTATTCGAACATGCTCGATCAACAGGCCGCGCAGGATACGCTGACGGGACTTCCGAACCGCCGCCGGCTGCTGTCCGCCATCGACGCGCTCTCGGGCAACGAAGCCGAGTCGCGCCGAATCGCGCTTCTGTACCTCGACATAGACGGCTTCAAGAAGGTCAACGACGCGATGGGCCATAGCGCCGGCGACGTGTTGCTGCGCCGGCTTGCAGAATCGCTGCGGGCCGCGACGCGGCAGAGCGACACGCTCGCTCGTGTCGGCGGCGATGAGTTCGTGCTGCTCGCAACCGATTGCGGCGACGACGCCCAATTGCGTGAACTGGCCGAGCGTCTTGTCTCAGGTGTGCGAGCAATCGGCGACAAGGAGTACGGCGGCCGTTTTGCGATTGGCGTGAGTATCGGCATCGCCACGTTTCCGGACAGGGTGCAGAGCATCGCAGGCTTGCTCGACGTCGCCGATGCCGCCATGTACGCGGCCAAACGCAGCGGGCGTTCGACTTATAGCTTCGGCAGTTCGTCGGCTGCGGGGCTGTCGAACGTCATCAAGCTGACGCGATAACGTATCGCGTGAGTCCGCACGTTGCTTGCGGATATCGCCAAAGGTGAGCCGTTCCAGGATGGTGAGGAATTCCAGGAGACGGCATCACCATCGACGTCTTCAAATCCAAAGGTGAGATGTTCCAGGAGATGACGCGACGCGTGCAATGGTGAGTCGTCCCAGGATTCACGCCGCACCTTTGCTGCATTTCACCCGACAGCGTGCGTAAAGGTGAGGAGTTCCAGGAGGTCGCCGCAAAGGTGAGATCGTGGATGAGTCCAGTACTGTGCGCGACGAAGTGGCTGGTTTTCTTTCGGAACCGGAACGGTCTCGGCATCGACATGAGCGATGCATGGCAAAGCATCAAGGTCGTTGATCAGCGACGTAGACACGCCGGATATAGCCGGCCTCACGATGGTCGAAAAAATTCGCGGGAGCTCGCGAACAAGACCGTCAACGTCATCATGCTCACAACCGAAAGCAGCCCGGCAATGAAAGAACGCCGCAAGGCTGCGGCGTCAAGGGCTCGATCGTGAAGCCGTTCAAGGGCGACGCGGTGCTGGAGACGTTTCATAAGCTCGCGAACTGACGCTTGCGCGCCACGCCGTCAAAGGTGAGGGTTTTCGGGAGTGGTTCGGCTGGTGACTTTCGCGCTTTGATTCGCACGCGTTATCGTCGCGGAAATGGGCGAAATCCGCTAAATGTCCGCCTGGTGCGGGGGCCAAAGCTGTGTCGTCCCGGGGCTACATCTGCTTTAAGGTGAGGGAATTCGGGAGCACTTCGACGCTGCGGCGATCCGTGAGCGAATCGAACGCGTGCGCCTCACCGTCCATATCGAGTCGGACGGTTCGCGGTTTGCGAGTCATTTTTTCACCGCACCCCACATCGACGTCTTACCTGGGTATCCCGATCATTCGCGTGCTTCTAAAGGTGAGAGTTTTCGGGATTCGCCTCTTTCGGGGTCGTCGGCCCACGCCCAGCAAGGCTTTGCGGGCGGTCCGCAAGCGCTTAAGGTGAGGGTTTTCGGGAGTTGTGAAACTGCTCCCTTCGGCCGACCTCCGATAGCTGCGTGCCAAAGGTGAGGCTTTTCGGGAGCGCGCTGTTCTTGCGCAGGTGGCGATGCAAGCCGCAGCAGCAGCGCGGTAAAACCACTGCATATCAAGCGCAATTCGCGCGACGCGCCGCTGCAAAAAGCACACGAATCATCGCCGCCCGCGCCCAAAGGTGAGACTTTTCAGGAGCCGCGATAGTGACTGTGCACCCCAGCGCATCAACAGCGCATCACGCCCGCTTCCCAACCTCGCGAATATCAGCCACCGGCGTTTCACCAAATGCATCGCTGAACGCATAGTCGAGCAATTGAGCCGCAGCTTGCTCGGGCGTCGAAAGCTGACCGTTGCGCTTCAAGTCCTCGAACTTCTCACGCATTGGAAACTGTTCGACGCCGGTGCTGCGAATCTCCGCCTGCATGTTCGTATCGATGACGCCCGGCGCGAGACTGCAAATACGCAGCGCGCGAGTGGCGTCGAGTGCGACGGCGCGCGCATGATGGTCCAGCGCGGCCTTCGTCGCGCAGTAGATGCTCCAGCCGGCGTAAGCGTTGCGCGCCGCGCCGCTCGAAATATGCATGATGCGGCGGTCGCTCACATCGGGGCTTGCCGCGGCGAGCGCGCTTGCGAGCATCAACGGCGTGGCGACGTTCAGGCTCACTGCGCTGGCAATGGCCGCTGCGTCCTGCGCGTCGATTGGACCGATTGGCTGCACCATGCCCGCGTTGTTGATCAGCAGCACAGTGTGCGCGCCGCTGACGAACGCGCGCAGTGCATCGGTCGCCGTCCATTGCGCAACACGCGACGTGTCAGCGAGTTCGAGTTCAACTTCATCGAGCAGCGCGGGAAAGCGCTGTTTAAGCAACGCATGACGCGAGCGCGACAAACCGAGCACCGCGACATCGCGCTCAAGCAGTTGCGCGGCGAGCGCCGCACCGAGGCCGCGCGTATGGCCGGTGACGATCGCGCGAATGGGAGAAGAGGGATTCATGTCGTTCCTTGAACATTGCTCATGCAGGCCGTTATCTTCTCACGCATGTTTCGCACGCGCAGCGGCGCCGCTCGCGCGCTTTCAGGCCGCGCGAAAGCGCTCGCGGTATTGCATCGGCGTGACGCCGATTCTCTTCACGAAGACGATCCGCATGCGATCCGCGGTGCCGAAACCGCAATCGTAGGCAATCGCTTTCAGCGCGGCGCCGCTGCTTTCCAGCAGCTTGCGCGCGGCATCGACACGCGCGCGCTCGACGAATTCATGCGGCGTCACGCCGGTTTCCTGCACGAACACGCGCGCGAAATTGCGTGAGCTCATGCCGGCGACATCGGCGAGTTGCTTGACTGTAAAACTCTCGTGAATGCGCTCCATCACATGCGCCTGGACTTTTGCAACCGGCGATGTTTCGTCGACGGGTGCCGTGAGATACGGACTGAATTGCGACTGTCCGCCCTGGCGCTGTGCGAACACGACGAGCCGCTTTGCCACCGCGAGCGCGATATGCGCACCGTGATCTTCGGCGACGAGCGCGAGCGACAGATCGATACCCGCAGTCACGCCCGCGGAAGTGACCAGTTGCCCGTCGCGCAGATAAATGCGGTCGTAGTCGACGCGCGCTTTCGGAAACTGCGCGGCGAGTTGGGCCGCGTGCTGCCAATGCGTCGTGACGTTGCGCGCGTCGAGCAGACCGGCATGGCCGAGCGCGAAAGCGCCCGTGCAGATGGAGCCGTAACGGCCGCATTGCGGCGCGATGTTGGTCAACCAGTCGAGCAAGGACGCCTCGGGCGGAGCGCCTTCGGGGAGCGCGGGGCCGCCCGCGACTAACGCGAGGTCGAACGGTTTGCGAGCGCGCGCGAAGACGGCGTCGGCGATCAGCGTCATGCCGTTGGACGCGCGCAGCGGTGCTTGTTGCGCGCTCAGAAGCGTGACTTCGTAGCGCGCGTCCGGCGCGATGAAGCGGTTCGCTTCTGAGAAGACGTCGACGGGACCGGCGACGTCGAGCGCCTGCACGCCAGCAAAGATCGCGATCGCGACGGTGGGCATCGAATGATTCCTTTCACGATAAGCAAACCGCGGCAGTGAACGCGGTGCGATTGGCAGCGTTCTACGGCCTCGCGCGATTGTTGGGGAAAACGCGGTGGCCCAGCATACCAAACGCGCTTTGACGCTGCACGGCGAGGCCAAACAGCCTCGCATAGTCGTCGCGCAAGCAATGATTCACGCGCCGCATATGGGATGATTAGCCACTGACCGAACTTCCGGCGCCGCGCCATGGTGATTAAAAACCTTCTCCGCAAGCTCGACCTGACCACGCTTCAACTGTTTCTCGCCGTCTACGAGGAAGGCACGCTCACGCGTGCCGCGGAGCGCGAGGCCATTGCCGTTTCCGCTGCGAGCAAGCGGCTGCTCGAACTGGAACAGGCCGTGGGCGCGACGCTCTTTCAGCGCAACGCGCGCGGCATGACGCTAACGCCGGCCGGCGAAACGCTGCTGCATCATGCGCGGCGCGTGATGCGCGACATCGAAAACATCGGCATCGAACTAGCTGGCCATGCAAGCGGCGTACGCGGCTATGTGCGGATGATGGCGAACCTGTCTGCCATCGTCGAATTTTTGCCTGAAGATTTGCGCGCGTTCCAGTTGCTGCATGAGCGCGTGAAGCTCGACCTCGAAGAGCGGCCGAGCGGCGGCGTCGTCGAAGCGGTGGACGATAGCCTCGCCGATCTCGGCATCTGTTCCGCCGATGCCGACACGCGCGAGCTGCACGTCGAGCACTATCGCCGCGATTCGCTGGTGCTCGTGATGCGCGGCGATCATCCGCTCGCCGCGCGCACGAGCGTGGCGTTTGCCGAAACGCTCGACGGCGATCACGTCGGCCTGCACGCCGCGAGTTCGATCAATGCGCGAACGCATATCGCCGCGCGCGTCGCCGGCAAGCCGTTGCGCTTGCGCATCCATGTGCCGGGCTTCGACGCCGTTTGCCGGATGGTGCAGGCGGGAATGGGCGTCGGCGTGTTGCCGCGCAAGGTCTATGAACTCATGGGACGGCCGCTCGGGCTCGTCGGCGCGCCGCTCGAAGACGACTGGTCGGAGCGCAGCCTCGTGCTGGTCGTGCGCGATGTCGATGCGCTCTCGCCCGTGAGCCGTTTGCTGTTCGATCATTTGCGTTCGATAGAAGCCTCCGAAGCCACGCAAACGCCGGCGGCATGAATCTGCGCCGCGCTTGAGCGTTCGTCGTTCGCGAACGGTCGTTGGCGAATTGCGGTTGGACGCGGCCGCCGCACGCCTGCAAGCTGTCTCCCAACAGAAAACCACTTCGGAGACAGCACATGGGTGGACCCCTTCAAGGTATCCGCGTCGTTGAAATCGGAACGCTGATCGCCGCGCCGTTTGCCGCGCGCCTGATGGCCGAGTTCGGCGCGGACGTCGTCAAGATCGAAGCGCCGCAAACTGGCGACCCGCTGCGCAAATGGCGCAAGCTGCACGAAGGCACGTCGCTCTGGTGGTATCTGCAGTCGCGCAACAAGAAGTCGGTGTGCGTGAATCTGAAGTCGCCGGAGGGCGTCGAGATCGTGAAGCGGCTCGCGGCCGAGGCCGATGTCGTCATCGAAAACCTGCGTCCTGGTGCGCTCGAAAAGCTCGGCATCGGCTGGGACGTGCTGCACGCGATCAATCCCAAACTGACGATGGTGCGTATCTCCGGCTATGGCCAGTCGGGCCCATACCGTGACCGTCCGGGCTTCGGCGCGATCGGTGAAGCGATGGGCGGCATTCGCTACACGACGGGCGAGGTGGACGGCGCGCCGGCGCGCGTCGGCGTGAGTCTCGGCGATTCGCTTGCGTCGCTGCATGGCGTGATCGGCGCGTTGATGTCGCTGCTGCGTGTGAAGACAGGGCAGGGCGACGGGCAAGTGGTCGACGTGTCGCTCGTCGAAAGCGTTTTCAATCTGATGGAAAGCCTGGTCCCCGAATACGATCTGCTTGGCCACGTTCGCGAGCGAAGCGGCGGGGCGCTGCCGGGCATCGCGCCGTCCAACACCTATCCCACCGAAGACGACGGCTATGTCGTGATCGCCGGCAACAGCGATCCGATTTTCCGGCGCCTCATGCAGGTGATAGGCCGCGCCGATCTCGCCGACGATCCCGCGCTCGCGCACAACGACGGCCGCGCCAAACACTGCGCGATGCTCGACGAGGCGATCGCCGCATGGACCTCGCATCATTCCACCAACGACGTGCTGGCCGCGCTCGAACGCGCCGAAGTGCCGGCGGGGCGCATCTATTCCGTCGCGGACATCGTCGCCGATCCGCACTACCAGGCGCGCGACATGTTGTTGCAGGCGCAACTGCCGGGCGGCGCCTCGGTGAAGATGCCGGGCATCGTGCCGAAGCTGTCGGAGACGCCAGGCGAAGTGCGCTGGCAAGGCCCCGCGCTCGGTGAACATACGGGAAGCGTGCTGAGCGAACTCGGTTTCGCGAGTGAAGAGGTCGAGCGGCTGCGCCGCGAAGGAGCCGTGCAATGACACATGCAACGACACATGCAACGAACGGTGCAACGAACCGCGAATTGAACTCACAAGTCGCCGACAAGCTCATCGTGCAGGAAGTCGCGCCGCGCGACGGCTTGCAGATCGAACCGACGTGGGTCGACACCGCCGACAAAATCCAATTGATCAACGCGCTCTCGACGGCGGGCTTCACGCGCATCGAGGCCGGCTCGTTTGTCTCGCCGAAAGCCATTCCTGCGTTGCGCGACGGCGAGGCCGTGTTCCAGCAGATCGAGCGGCGCGCGGGCGTGATCTACGTCGCGCTCGTGCCGAATCTCAAGGGCGCCGAGCGCGCGCTCGCCGCGAAGGCGGACGAACTGAATCTCGTGATGTCCGCGAGTCAGACGCACAACCGCGCCAACATGCGCATGAGCTGCGAGTCGTCGCTGGCGGCGTTTGGCGACATCGTGCGTCACGTGAAGGGCGCGGGCGTGCTGTTGAATGCGTCCGTCGCGACGGCGTTCGGCTGTCCGTTCGAAGGCACGATCGACGAGGACCGCGTGGTCAGCATTGTCGATACGTACCGCGAGATGGGCATTGAGGGCATCACGCTCGCCGATACGACCGGCATGGCGAATCCGCGCCAGGTGGCGCGGATTGTCGAGCGAGTGCTGCAACGCGTGCCGTCGTCGGCGCTCACGCTGCATTTTCACAATACACGCGGACTTGGGCTCGCCAATGTACTGGCCGCCTACGAAGCCGGCGCGCGGCGCTTCGACGCCGCGTTGGGCGGTCTCGGCGGATGCCCGTTTGCGCCCGGTGCGTCGGGCAACATCTGCACTGAGGACCTCGTGAATCTGTGCGACGAAATGGGTATTCCCACGGGAATCGACCTCGAGAAACTGCTTGCGCTGTCGCGAGCGTTGCCGGCTTTGCTGGGCCACGACGTGCCCGGGCAAGTGGCGAAGGCGGGGCGCAATCGTGACCTGCATCCCGTGCCGGACTACGTGCTGCAAATCTGACTTTCCCTGATCCACTAAACGACCGGACGGCACAGCCGAATCCGGCATTGGAGACGAATCATGAGTGACCTCGGCGCAATCGCAACCGGCGGCCGTGAACAGAGCGCGGACGGCGCGGCGGCCATCATCCGCAAAGTGGCATGGCGGCTGATGCCGCTCATCATGATCTGCTATCTGTTTGCGTTCTTCGACCGCATCAACATCAGCTTCGCGAAGTTTCAGTTGCAAAGCGATCTCGGCTTGTCGGACACCGCATATGGTCTCGGCGCGAGTTTGTTCGTGATCGGCTATGTGTTGTTCGAGGTGCCGAGCAATCTGTTCCTCTACAAGGTCGGTGCGCGGCGCTGGATTGCGCGCATCATGATTTCGTGGGGACTCGCGACCGCGGCGATGGTGTTCGTCAACACCGAATGGCAGTTTTACGGCCTGCGCTTTCTGATCGGCGCGATGGAAGCCGGCTTCGCGCCGGGCGTGCTGTACTACCTCACGCTGTGGTTTCCGCCGAGCTATCGCGGACGCATTACGTCGATGCTGTTTCTCGCGTCGGCGTTTTCGGGGCTGGTCGGCGCGCCGCTGGCGGGGCTTGTGATCGGCCATATGAACGGCGTGCTTGGCATGCCGGGATGGCACTGGCTGTTCCTGCTCGGCGGCCTGCCGTGCGTGCTGCTTGGTTATCTCGTGCTGAAGCTGCTGAAAGATCGCATCGACGATGCGAACTGGCTGTCGCCCGCGGAGAAGTCATTCCTGTCTGAGCAGATTGCGCAGCAGAGCCGTCATCCTGAGACTGGGCATTCGTTCATCGGCGCGATAAAGACGCCGGGATTTCTCACGCTGGGGCTCGTCTATTTTCTGATTCAGGTGGCGTCGTATGGATTGAATTTCTGGGCGCCACATTTGATCCGCGTGGCAGGTACGCATAATCCGACGCTGATCGGTTTGCTGACAGCCGTGCCTTATGTGTGCGGCGCGATCTGCATGGTGGTTGTGGGGCGCTTGTCCGATGCAAGCGGCGAGCGTCGCAAGTTCGTGTTCGGTTTGCTGGTGATGTCGGCGATCGGATTCTTTGCGGCCGGTTTCTTCGACAAACAGACGGGCTTCCTGATCGTCGCGCTTGCGGTGATGGGCGGGGGCGTGGTGGCGTCGATCCCGGCATTCTGGGCATTGCCGCCGAAGCTGGTGACGGGGGCGGGCGCGGCGGGCGGCATCGCGTTGATCAACACGCTCGGACAGCTTGGCGGGATCGTGAGTCCGATCATGGTGGGACGCGTCAGGGATCTGACTGGGAGTACGACGCCGGCTTTGTATGTGATCGGGACGATGAGCGTGATTTGTGCGTTGATTGTGTTGCGGGGGTTGCCGGAGTCGCTTCGGGCCAGGGATGGGGTGCGGTAGGGCGTTTGAGGTGTAGTGCGTTTCTATGTGGGACGACGCGCACTTTGGTGCGCGTTTGCGCAGTTGGGGGGAAATCGAGCCGCGTCAGGTAGTTGGTGCGGTTTTCGGCGGGTTATCCAGGAGTTGTTCCAAAATAGCGCGGATAACCGCACATCGTTCCGGCGACTTCGGTCGCCCTTTTCCGTTTGACAACAGACTACGGACTTTCAGACACATCTGATTGAAGTGAATCACCCCGCCAGGTAAAAACGCGTGAAGAGCTGAAATGGCTCCAGATCGCGGC
Source organism: Paraburkholderia sp. RL17-368-BIF-A (assembly GCF_046054045.1). Taxonomy (NCBI): domain Bacteria; kingdom Pseudomonadati; phylum Pseudomonadota; class Betaproteobacteria; order Burkholderiales; family Burkholderiaceae; genus Paraburkholderia; species Paraburkholderia sp. RL17-368-BIF-A. The sequence continues at coordinate 179 of NZ_JARESN010000019.1, read as the reverse complement.
CAGCCTGAAGTTTGCAGTCCTCATGTACCCGGCCGCGTCTCCCACAATCAGCAAGGACGCCGGGTCATGGCAGACCTGCAAGACGCGCTGCGTGCCATAACCGGGCGCCAGGCATATTTTCTCGACGTACCCGGCACGGACAGCGCGGCGGCGCTGTCGGTCGTGTCGTTCACGGCAAT
>NZ_JARESN010000043.1:0-620 GCF_046054045.1 Paraburkholderia sp. RL17-368-BIF-A | reverse complement strand
GACGCAAGCGCAATCGCCCAGACCGCCGCGATGCTGCCGAGCACGAGCAGCATGAGCCGCCTGCGAATGGATGCGCTCATTTACTCTTTCTCCACCACGTAGCCGATATTGCGCACGGTTCGTATGAGCTTTGCGCCAAGCTTTCTGCGAAGGTTCGAGATGTGCACCTCGATTGCATTGCTTTCGATTTCCTGCTGCCAGCCATACAGGCTTTCTTCGAGCCGCGAACGCGACTGCGGAATGCCCTGGTTGGTCAGCAATTGCAGCAGGATTGCCCATTCGCGCGACGTGAGCGGCACCCGGGTGCCGGCAACCTGGGCCGTTTGCGCCGCGGGGTTCACCGTGAGATCGCCATAGCGGATCAGCTCGACGCTGCGGCCTTGCGCGCGGCGAAGCAGGGCGCGGCAACGGGCCGTCAGTTCCGTGAGGTCGAAGGGCTTGCCGAGGTAATCGTCCGCGCCGGCCTCCAGACCGCCCACGCGGTCCACCACCGTGCCGCGTGCCGTCAGCACAAGCACCGGCACGTCGTTGCCGGCGTCGCGGATTCGCTTGAGCAGATCCATGCCGGACACGCGCGGCAGGCCGAGATCGAGTACGACGAGCGCGTAGCTCGTGGTGTC
>NZ_JARESN010000018.1:0-138766 GCF_046054045.1 Paraburkholderia sp. RL17-368-BIF-A | reverse complement strand
CCGCAGAACCCGCAGAAGCCACCCCCCACGGAACCTCCAACGCCTCTACCTCCACCCCTTCGCCAATCCGCGACGCCCCCTCGCCACCCACCGACCCCGCACCCATCGCAGCCACCGCATCCCCACGCCGACCCTCCGGCGCCACCCATCGACAAAACGAGCGAATCGGCTGCTGGCTCAAATCAAACGTTTCGAGGACCGCGCGGTACAGCCCGTGTAGCCCCCTGTCCAGCGAATAGCATGGCGCGAGCAAGGTCCAGCCGCGGCCAAATGGCGCCGGCACATCATTGAACGGGCGCGAGCGCGGCAACGCCATCGCGCCTTCGACTACGGTTAACGGTGTGGTGGACATCGCTCTCTTGCAGCGCCTCGGGGAGGGACGCCGCCTGGGCATCCGTGGGTCGGTGACGAGGGGCTCGGCGCGCTACGCAAAAACGCTACGCAAAAACATCACGCGAAAGCGCCTCGCGCGTGCATGCGAGGGCAACAGCGCAGAGGCGCAGCAACCCACCAACACGCGCTCGCACGCATGCGGAAGGACGCATCGGCGCCGTGCGTGGAAAGCCATCGTCGGGAAGAGAAGATGATGCGCTGGAATGAAACGCCGTAACGCTCGGAAGCTTCGCAAAGTACCTGCGGATACTTCCTGGATCTGCGCTAACGGACACGACAAACGTCGGTCAAACGCGGATCAAACGCCAGCCCCGTCCAATCGATAAACATAACGCAGCGCGGTGATGTCCACGCCGCCCATGCGGTCCGGTTCCGCGCCGGCGAACTGCCAGCCTTGCCGCTCATAAAAGCCGATCGCGGGCATATTGCCTTCGAGCACATACAGATGCAGTTGCGTCTCACCTTGCGTACGAGCCCAGTCTTTGGCTGCGCGCATCAACAGCTTCCCGACGCCGATTCCCTGGTAGCCCGGCAGTGCGTGAAGGTTGTCGAGCAGCACGCCCCACGCGGACTCCGGCTGACGCTCGACACAGACGAAGCCGATCGGCTTATCGTCCAGCACCGCGATCAGCACGATGCGGCGCTCGCCGCCCGGCGCGCGCATGCGCGCCTGCCACCAGTCGGCGCGTTCCTGCGCGACCTCGCCGTCGAGAAAAGCGTCGGGCAGCAGGCCACGGTAAGTGGCGCGCCAACTCGTGGTGTGAATCGACGCGATGAGCGCGGTGTCGGCGACGGTGGCGGTGCGCAGCGACAAGGCAGGGGCGGTCTGCATGAGAGGCATGGGAAGCGTGGGAAGGATGGGAAGGATGGGAACGGCATCGACGGGAATGGCTGAATCGCAATTTTAGCGGCCGCCCGCCGCCGGGCCGGCTGTAATGAAAATGTAGGGAATACGCAACAGTGCCATCGACGGTAACATGTGGCGGCGCGGCTCCCGGCGGTTCACAACGTTTACCCTGATACCGCTCCAGCGCCTTCGCTTGCAAAATGCTGCGCCCCTCGGCGCGGCGCTATCCGCAGCGGCCGTTTGCCTGTGGCATCCGTCAGTTCGACAAGGCGGCCCGTTTCAACTGCCAGATCGCCGTCGTTCGCGCGGCGTGGGCTTATCAGAGAACGTCAATGTCAACAGCGTCCCACGCTATTTCTTCGTCGGAAGAATCCAAGGTCAAGACAGTGTTCCGCGTGGTCAGCGGCAACTTTCTTGAGATGTACGACTTCATGGTCTATGGCTACTACGCGTCCGCGATCGCCAAGACCTACTTTCCGAGCGGCAGCGAATTTGCGTCGCTGATGCTCTCGCTGTCCGTGTTCGGCGCGGGCTTCCTGATGCGGCCGCTCGGCGCGATCGTCCTCGGCGCGTACATCGATCATCATGGCCGGCGCAAGGGGCTCATCCTCACGCTCGGGCTGATGGCGCTCGGCACGCTCACGGTGGCGTCCATTCCAGGCTACGCGACGATCGGCGTGCTCGCACCGGTGCTCGTGCTGTTCGGCCGGCTGCTGCAAGGCTTTTCCGCGGGCGTCGAACTCGGCGGCGTGTCGGTGTATCTGTCGGAAATTGCCACCAAGGGAAACAAGGGCTTCTATTGCGCGTGGCAGTCGGGCAGCCAGCAGGTCGCCGTGGTGTTCGCCGCGCTGATCGGCGTGATGCTCAACAAGACGCTGCCCGCCGACCAGATGAGCGCATGGGGCTGGCGCGTGCCGTTTTTGATCGGCTGCCTGATCGTGCCGTTCCTGTTCATAATCCGCCGTTCGCTGAAGGAAACCGCGGAGTTCTCCGCGCGCAAGCATCGTCCGGGCATGGGCGAGATCATGAAGAGCATGGCCGCGAACTGGGTCACGGTGCTGGGCGGCATGGGCATGGTCATCATGACGACGGTGTCGTTCTACATGATCACCGCTTACACGCCGACGTTCGGCAAGGAAGTGCTGAAGCTGTCGGCGATCGACACGCTCGTCGTCACCGTGTGTATCGGCCTGTCGAATCTGATCTGGTTGCCGCTCGCGGGCGCGCTGTCGGATCGCGTCGGCCGTCGTCCGGTGCTGCTGGCTTTTACCGCGCTGACCATCGTGAGCGCTTATCCGGCGCTGCAATGGCTCGTCGCCGAGCCGTCGTTCGCGCGTCTGCTCACGGTCGAGCTGTGGCTGTCGTTCCTGTACGGCAGCTACAACGGCGCAATGGTCGTCGCGCTGACCGAAGTGATGCCGGTCGAAGTGCGCACTGCGGGCTTTTCGCTGGCTTACAGTCTCGCGACGACGATCGGCGGCTTCACGCCGGCCATTTCGACGCTGCTGATTCATTCCACCGAAAACAAGGCGGCGCCGGGTCTCTTCCTCGGCGTGGCGGCGATCTGCGGACTGATCGCGACGCTCGTGTTGTACCGCACGCCTGAATCGCGCAATCAATACAAGGGCGCGTGAGGCGTGGCGCGCGCTGACGTCTGCTGCGGCGTCGGCGCATAAAAGGAAACCCCGCGCTCGACGGAACGCGGGGTCGCATTGAGATGGTCATTAAAACCCTGCACGCGAGCTTCGCTGCAGGGTTTTTGTTTGTTGGCTTGACTCGCGATTTCCGCGCGGATTCAACGCTTGTTCAGCGCTTTGTTCAACGCGCGACGCTAGCCGCGGCGCAGTTCTTCCGCGACGGCTTCCACCACTTCGCGCCACGCACCCGGCCGTGGCTGGCGCACCAGCTTCGCACTGGCGTACCACGGGCTGCGCGTGTCGTCGTGACACCAGCGCCAGTCGGGCGCGAACGGCAGCATCAGCCACAGCGGCTTGCGAAGCGCGCCGGCGAGATGCGCAATTGACGTATCGATCGACACCACCGCATCGAGCCGTTCGATGATCGCCGCCGTATCCGCGAAGTCGCCGATCCGCTCGTCGAACCGATGAATCGACCCGCCGCGCGGATGCCCGCCGCGCGGATGTCCGTCGAGCGCCGCGCGTTCTTCGGCGCTGAGGTGAGGCTGCAGCACAATCCAGTCGATGCCTTCGAGCGCAAAAAGCGGCTCGAGCGCGGCGAGCGGCATCGAACGCGTTTCGTTTTGCTGGATGCGCCCGGACCACGCGAGCCCGATCTTACGCTTCGCCTGGCCGCCGATCGAACCGCGCCATTTGCGCCGATACGCGGGCGGCGCGCTCAAATAAGGCGTGCGCTCGGGAATCGTGGCGAGCGTCGTGCCGAGCGCGAGCGGCAAGCTGAGCAACGGGCATTGGATGTCGGCGGCGGGGCGCGGCGCGCCTCGCGCGATGAGCGTCACGCGCCACGCTTCCGCGACCGGCGCCAGCAGCGGCAGCAACGGCGGCTGCACTTCGAGCACGACGCGCGCGGCACGCTGCGCGGCGAGCTGGACGAAGCGCACGAACTGCAGCGTATCGCCGAAACCCTGTTCCGCGTGGATCAGCAGCGTGCGCTGCGCGGCCGGCTCGCCGTGCCAGCGCGGCACGGTCTCGATGGCCGGTTCGGCGACGGTTTGCAGACGCCATTCGTATTCCGGCAGGCCGCGCGCGAAATCGCCCAACGCGAGCCACGCGAGCGCGCGGTTCATATGCGCGGACGCGAGATCGGGCTGCAAGCGCAACGCCTGATCGAATGCGCGCAGGGCAGTGGCGTGCGCGCCCAGCGCCTGGTGCGCGGTGCCGAGACTCAGCCAGGCGAGCGCGAATTGCGGATCGAGCCCGACCGAGCGTTCGAGATACGGTATCGCCTCCGTGTGGCGCCCGAGCGCGGCCAGCGCATTGCCCATGCCGTAGATGGCGGGCGGTAGGTTCGGCTGCAACGCGAGCGCCGCTTCGAACGACGCGACGGCTTGCGCGTGGCGGCCGGTGGCGTCGAACGTATTGGCGAGGTTGAAATGCGCGGCGACGAAGCGCGGCTCGGCGGCCAACGCGGCCTTGAAGCAGGGAATCGCTTCGTCTGCGCGGCCGAGCGCATTGAGCGACATGCCCATGTTGTTCAGCGCGCCCGCGTGTCCGGGGCGCAGCTCGAGCGTGCGCCGGAACGACGCGATGGCTTCCTCGTGACGCCCGAGCGCGTGCAGCGCGTTGCCGAGATTGTTGTGCGAGGAGGCGTCGTCCGGTTGCAGGTGCAACGAACGGCGGAACGCGTCCGCGGCGTCCTCGTGACGGCCCGTCGCCGCATACGCGTTGCCGAGGTTGTAGTGCGCCATCGGGAACGACGGCGCGAGCGTCAGCGCGTTGCGGAACTGGTCGATGGCCTCGTCGATCTGGCCGAGGGCCTTCAGCGCGTTGCCGAGGTTCAGCTGCAGCGCGGCGTCTTGCGGGCGCAGGTTGACCGCGCGCCGCACCAGCTCGGCGGCTTCGGCGTGCTGGCCCTGCTGATGGCGCAGCACGCCCAGCAGATGCAACGCGTCGACGTGCGCGGGATTGCCGTCGAGCGTCGCGCGGTAGCCGCGTTCGGCGTCGTCGAGGCGGCCGTCACGATGCGCCGCGAAAGCGCGGTCAAATACAGGTTGCATGACGGGGGATGGTAGTCGGGTGAGGCAGAGGCCGCATTTTCCCACACTCGCGGAGGCTCGCTCCGGTTTGACCCGTTGCGCGGCTTTCGCTTAACCTGTGAATACCTGTTCATATGTACGCTGCCATGATTCCTGCTACGGTCTCTGCGCCATCGCCTGCGGGCTTCGAGCCGCACGCGGCAAAAAGCGTCGCGCCGCTCGCCGATCTGTTTCGCCTGCTCGGCGATCCGACGCGGCTGCGCATCGTGCTCGCTTGCGTCGACGGCCGGCGCGCGGTCGGTGCGATTGCCGACGAGCTCGGTTTGTCGCCGTCGCTCGTGAGTCATCATTTGCGGCTGTTGCGCGCGGCGCGGATCGTGCGGGCGCAGCGGCAGGGCAAACAGGTTTTCTATTTCGCCGCCGATCGCCACATCAGCGCGATGCTGGCCGGCATGCTTGAACACGTCGCCGAGCCTACCAGTGACGACGCATTGGATCTGCCATGAAGACAATCGAAGAAAGAGAAGATGGGCAACAGGACACGCACAGTCACGGTCACGGTCACGGTCACGGCAAACACCACCACGACGACCACGGCCACAACCACGGCACACACCACTCGCACTCACACAGCCACGACCACGGCCACGGCCATCATCACCACCACGCGCCCGTAGCCGGCCACGGCTTCGCGTTCGCGCTGGCCGTCGCGCTGAACGTCGCGATCGTCGTGATCCAGGCCGTGTACGGCGTGCTCGCGCATTCGACCGCGCTGCTCGCCGACGCCGGCCACAATCTCTCCGACGTGCTCGGCCTGCTGCTCGCATGGGGCGCCGTCTGGCTCGCGACACGCCGTCCTTCCGCGCGCTACACGTTCGGCTACGGCAGTTCGTCGATACTCGCGTCGCTGGCGAATGCGGCGCTGCTGCTGTTCGCGTGCGGCGTGATCGTCGCGGAAGCCATCGACCGGCTGATGAACCCGGCGCCCGTCGCGGGCCTCGCGGTGTTCGTCGTCGCGGCGGTGGGCATGGTCGTCAACGGACTGTCCGCGTGTCTGTTCATGCGCGGGCAGAAGGAAGACCTGAACATCCGCGGCGCCTTTCTGCACATGGCCGCCGACGCCGGCGTGTCCGCGGCGGTCGCGATCAGCGGCCTCGTGATTCTCTACACCAACTGGACGTGGCTGGACCCGCTGATGAGCCTGCTCGTGGTCGCGGTTGTCGTCTACGGTACGTGGGGTCTGTTGCGCGACTCGGTGCGCCTCGCGCTCAATGCGGTGCCCTCGGGCGTCGATGTCGAGCGCATCCGCGACTATCTCGCCGATCAGCCCGGTGTCGAGGACGTGCACGATCTGCACATCTGGGCGCTGTCCACCACCGGCAACGCGCTCAGCGCGCATCTCGTGATGCCGGCAGGCCATCCCGGCGACGAGCGGCTCGACGGCATCGTGCTCGCGTTGCGCGAACGTTTTTCGATGCAGCACGCGACGCTGCAAGTGGACCTCGGCACGACCGATCATCGTTGCGCGATGGAGCATCCGCACACTGCGCGCTGAAGCACGCGACGAAAGCGCGCATTCATGCATAACGCGTCGCCGACGTACATCGCGGAACACGCAAGCGCGGACGGCCGCCGCGAGCCCGACCGCTATGCGCGATACGCCTCGCATCCGATGCAGCCCGCAGTCCGGCGCGCGGGCGCGGGTTGTACACTAGAGCGCACTGTGGTCTGCGGAGTTTCGCATGAACGCTGCTGCTAATAATGCGTCGCCGGTGCTGATCGTCGGGGCGGGGCCGACCGGGCTCGCCGCCGCCATGAGTCTCGCGCGCGCTCACATCCCCGTGCGTCTCATCGACCGCGCGATGCAGCCGAACCCATATTCGCGGGCCATCGGCATTCAGGCGCGCACGCTTGAACTGCTGGAGCAGCATCGGCTGGCCGAACGGTTTCTCGAACTCGGCCATCGCGCGCGCGTCGCCAATCTGTTTTCGAACGGCATGCGCCTTGCGCAGCTAGACTTCGATCCGCTGCACACGCGCTATCCGTATCTGCTGTTTCTCGATCAGTCGGTGACCGAGCGTTTGCTCACCGAGCATCTCGCGACGCTCGGCGTGACGATCGAGCGCGGCGTCGAACTCACGATGTTCTCGCAAGGCTCGGTCGGCGTTCAGGCGACGCTGCGGCGCGCCGACGGTCACACGGAAACGCTGCGTCCGTCCTACATGATCGCCGCCGATGGCGCGCACAGCGCGATCCGCCACGGGCTCGGCCTCAACTTCGTGGGCAAGACGTCGGAGCAGACCTTTCTGCTCGCCGATGTTCATGCCGAAACCGATTGGCCCGACGACGAATTTCACATCTTCGCTTCAGGCGAAGGTCTCGTTGCACTGTTTCCGATGGGACACGGCCGGCATCGTCTGATCGCGGATCATGCGGTGGAGCCGACGCCGGTCGCTGCCGCGCCGCTCTCGCCGGTGGTGCTCGGCGAGCCGCCGCTCGCACGTGTGCGAGCGCCGTCGCTCGACGAATGCAAGGCGCTCGTTGCGAGGCGCGTGCATGAACGCGTCGACGTATCCGAGCTTGCGTGGTCCTCGTACTTCCATGTGAACAGCCGGATGGTGGAGCGCCTGCGCGTCGGGCGCGTGTTCCTTGCCGGCGACGCTGCGCATGTGCACAGCCCGGCCGGCGCGCAAGGCATGAACACGGGCATTCAGGAAGCGTTCAATCTCGGCTGGAAGCTCGCGCGCGTATTTAAGGGTGCCGCGCCCGATCGCCTGCTCGACACCTACCATATCGAGCGGCATCCGATCGAGCGCGACGTGCTGCGGCAAACCGGCTTCATCACGCAGATGGCCGAGGCGGATCACGGTCCGCTCAAGCTGCTGCGCGAGCGGGTGATGCCGGTTCTTGCCGCGCTCGGTCCGCTGCGCGACGCGGCGCGGCTCACGATCAGCGAGTTGTCGATCCAGTACCGGCGCAGTCCGCTGACGCTTGAGCGCGTGCTCGACGGCGGACCGCGCGCGGGCGAACGCGCGCCGGATGCGGTCGTGCATGTGGTCGACGGTCCGCTTGGGCGAGCGCCCGGCATCGGCTGTATTTACGATCTGCACGACCCGGCGTTTTTCTCGCTGTTTCTGCTCGTGCCGCCGTTGCCCGCCGACGACAAACCGCTCGATCCCGACGCCAAACACGCGCCGCCGGCCGACGCCGAACTCGAGCGGCTGACGGCCGACATGGAGAAGCTATTGGAAGGGGCGGTGCGCATCTGGCGCGTGACGGACACAAGCGGCGACGGCGGGCCGTCGCTGGCCGAATCGTATGGACGCACGCGGCCGTCGTTTTATCTGCTGCGGCCCGACGGCTACATCAGCGCGCGCGGACGCACAGGCTCGGATCTGAACGGCCTGTTGCGGCACTGTGAAGCGTGGTTCACCGTCGATGGACAGATACCGGAGCAGACGGCCGTGTGAGATGGCCGTCTGCTCCGGTCACGCAGTCATCACGCGATGGAAGGCTCAGCGGGCGTCAGACGCTCGCGGTTCTTCACGAGCGCTTCCTTCACGATTGCCGACATCTCGATGCCGCCCGCCTGCGGCGCATCGAGCGCTGCGAGCAGCGCGCGCCGCATGCGCGGCTCCCAGAAGCGGCGGATATGGTCGGCGACACCGGTGATGGCTTCTTCGCGATCCGGCATCGAATCGAAAAAATCGCCGATGCGGTTCGCCATGTCGATCAGATTCTGAGTGTCCATCGTCGCCTCACTTACCCGACGTCGCGTTGGCCAGCTCGCGCTGCTTGAGCAACTCGAGTTGCTCCGCGTTGAAGCGCGAATACTCCTTCTGCCACTCGGACGGCTGTTCGACCGGCATCACCTGCACGGCGGTCACCTTGTATTCCGGACAGTTGGTGGCCCAGTCCGAACTCTCGGTGGTGATCACGTTCGCGCCCGATTCGGGGAAGTGGAACGTCGTATAAACGACGCCCGGCTGCATCCGCTCGGTCACTTTCGCGCGCAGCACGGTTTGTCCCGCGCGCGATTCGATGCCGACCCAGTCGCCCGTCTTGATGCCGCGTTCTTCCGCGTCGTGCGGATGCAGTTCGAGACGGTCCTCGTCGTGCCAGCGCGAGTTCTCCGTGCGCCGCGTTTGCGCGCCCACGTTGTACTGCGACAGGATGCGCCCCGTCGTCAGCAGCAGCGGGAACTTGCGCGTGACTTTTTCCGGCGACGCGATGAACTTCGTAATCACGAACTTGCCCTTGCCGCGCACGAACGTGTCGACGTGCATGGTCGGCGTGCCGTCCGGCGCCTCTTCGTTGCACGGCCACTGGATGCTGCCCAGCTCGTCGATCTTCTTGTAAGACACGCCGTGGAAGGTCGGCGTGAGACGCGCGATCTCGTCCATGATTTCGGACGGATGCGTGTAGTCCATTTCGTAGCCGAGCGCGCGCGAGAGCAGCAGCGTGACTTCCCAGTCGGCGTAACCCGGCACCGGCGGCATGACCTTGCGCACGCGCGAGATGCGGCGCTCCGCGTTCGTGAAGGTGCCGTCCTTTTCGAGGAAGGTCGAGCCGGGTAGCAGCACATGCGCGTACTTCGCGGTCTCGTTCAGGAAAATATCCTGCACGACGATGCATTCCATCGCCGACAACGCCGCCGCCACATGATGCGTGTTCGGGTCCGACTGCACGATGTCCTCGCCCTGGCAGTACAGGCCCATGAAGCTGCCGTCGAGCGCGGCTTCGAACATGTTCGGAATGCGCAGACCCGGCTCGGTTTGCAGTGAGACATTCCACGCGTCTTCGAACTGCGAGCGCACGATCGTGTCGCTGATGTGGCGATAGCCCGGCAACTCATGCGGGAACGAGCCCATGTCGCACGAACCCTGCACGTTGTTCTGGCCGCGCAGCGGATTCACACCGACGCCTTCGCGGCCGATGTTGCCCGTCGCCATCGCAAGGTTCGCGATGCCCATCACCATCGTCGAGCCTTGCGCGTGTTCGGTGACGCCCAAGCCGTAGTAGATCGCCGCGTTGCCGCCCGTCGCGTAGATGCGCGCGGCTTCACGCACGTCCTTGGCCGGCACGCCGGTCACGGCTTCCGTTGCTTCGGGCGCATTCTCCGGCAGCGCGACGAAATCACGCCATTGCTCGAACGCGCGGCCTTCGCAGCGTTCGGCGATGAACGCTTCGTTCAGCAGCCCTTCGGTGACGATCACATGAGCGAGCGCGTTGACCACCGCGACGTTGGTGCCGGGGCGCAATTGCAGATGATGCGATGCCTTCACGTGCGGCGTATCGACGATGTCGATGCGGCGCGGATCGACCACGATCAGCTTCGCGCCTTCGCGCACGCGGCGCTTCAGACGCGAGGCGAACACCGGATGGCCGTCGGTCGGATTCGCGCCGATCACCATGATGACGTCGGCTTTATCGACCGAGGCGAAGGTCTGCGTGCCCGCCGATTCGCCGAGCGTCGTCTTCAGGCCGTAGCCGGTCGGCGAGTGGCAAACGCGTGCGCAGGTGTCGACGTTGTTGTTGCCGAACGCGGCGCGCACGAGCTTCTGCACGAGATAGGTTTCTTCGTTCGTGCAACGCGACGACGTAATGCCGCCGATCGAATCGCGCCCGTGCTTCGCCTGAATGCGGCGGAATTCCGAGGCCGCGTAATTGATCGCTTCTTCCCAGCTCACTTCGCGCCACGGGTCGGTGATCTTCGCGCGGATCATCGGCTTCGTGATGCGGTCCTTGTGCGTTGCGTAGCCCCATGCGAAGCGGCCCTTCACGCACGCGTGTCCTTCGTTGGCCTGGCCGTTCTTGAACGGCACCATGCGCACGACCTGGTTGCCCTTCATCTCCGCCTTGAACGAGCAGCCGACGCCGCAATACGCGCAGGTGGTGACGGCCGAATGCTCGGCCTGGCCCAGCATGATCACGGTTTTTTCCTGCAACGTCGCGGTCGGGCAAGCGGCCACGCACGCGCCGCACGACACGCACTCCGAATCCATGAACGGCTGGTTTTCGCTCGCGGCCACGCGCGATTCGAAACCGCGCCCGGCGATGGTCAGCGCGAACGTGCCTTGCGTTTCCTCGCACGCGCGCACGCAGCGATTGCAGACGATGCACTTCGCCGGATCGTAGGTGAAGTACGGATTCGATTCGTCCTTCTTGTCGTTCAGGTGATTCGCGCCGTCGAAACCGTAGCGCACTTCGCGCAGGCCGGTCACGCCCGCCATGTCCTGCAGCTCGCAGTCGCCGTTCGCGGGGCACGTGAGGCAATCGAGCGGGTGATCGGAGATGTACAGCTCCATCACGTTGCGGCGCAGCGATTGCAGACGATCGGTTTGCGTGCGCACTTTCATGCCGGCTTCGACCGGCGTCGTGCACGAGGCCGGATAACCGCGCTTGCCTTCGATCTCGACGAGACACAAACGGCACGAGCCGAACGGTTCCAGAGAATCGGTCGCGCAGAGCTTCGGCACGTTCACGCCTGCTTCGACGGCGGCGCGCATCACCGACGTGCCGGCCGGCACGGTAACCGCCTGGCCGTCGATTTCGAGCGTCACGTCGACGTCCGCATGACGCGCGGGCGTGCCGAAATCGGTTTCGTCGAAGTACGAGCGCGGGGCTTGCGTTTGAGCCTGCGCTTGCGATTTGCACGCGCAGTTGCCGGATCCGCAGCCGCCCGCCGAGGGGACTTGCTTCGGGGCGCCGGCAGTAGAGTTGAGCATGTCTGACATAGTTGGGCTCCTCGTTCAGGCCGCAGCTTTCGGTGCATCGGCGCCAGCGCCGGCGAGGCCGAAGTCTTCAGGAAAATGGTCGAGCGCAGACATCACCGGATACGGCGTCATGCCGCCCATCGCGCAAAGCGATCCGGACACCATCGTGTCGCACAGATCGCGCAGCAACTGCACTTGCCGCGTCGACGTATCGCCGTTCCGCATGCGCGCGATCACCTCGACGCCGCGTGTCGAACCGATGCGGCACGGCGTGCACTTGCCGCACGATTCGATCGCGCAGAAGTGCATCGCGTATTGCGCGAGTTCGGCGAGATTCGACGTGTCGTCATGCACGACAAGGCCGCCGTGACCGACCACGGCGCCGACCGCCGCATACGCTTCGTAATCCATCGGAATGTCCCACTGGCTTTCCGGCAGATAGGTGCCGAGCGGGCCGCCCACTTGAACGGCGCGCGCCGGCCGGCCGCTTGCCGTGCCGCCGCCATAGTCGTAAATCAGTTCGCGCAGCGTCACGCCGAATGCAAGCTCCACGAGCCCGCCTTGCTTGACGTTGCCCGCGAGCTGAAACGGCAGAGTGCCGCGCGAGCGGCCCATGCCGAAGTCTTTGTAGAACGCCGCGCCGCGCGCGAAGATGATCGGCACCGTTGCCAGCGTGATGACGTTGTTGATCACCGTCGGCTGACCGTGGAGGCCGACGAGCGCCGGCACCGGCGGCTTCGCGCGAACAATGCCGCGCTTGCCTTCGAGCGATTCGAGCAGCGCCGTTTCCTCGCCGCACACATACGAGCCCGCGCCCTTGGCGACGAACAGTTCGAAGCGATGCGCGGAGCCGAGCACGCTGTCGCCGAGCCAGCCGGCGGCGCGCGCCTTCGCGATTGCCGCTTCGAGCGTGGCGATCGAATGCGGATATTCGCTGCGCACGTAGATGTAGCCCGCCGTCGCGCCGGTCACGACGCCCGCGATGATCATGCCTTCGATCAGCACATACGGATCGCTTTCCATCACGAGGCGGTCGGAGAAGGTGCCGGAGTCGCCTTCGTCGGCATTGCAGACGATGTACTTCTGCGCGGCCTTCGCGGCGCGCACGGTGCGCCACTTGATGCCGGCCGGGAACGCGGCGCCGCCGCGTCCGCGCAGGCCCGATTCGATCAGCGCTTCGCAGGCGGCGTCGCCGTCGGTCAGCAGCGCATTGCGCAGACCTTCGAGGCCGCCGTGCGCGACGTAGTCGTCGGTGGAAAGCGGGTCGGTAATGCCGATGCGCGCGAACGTCAGGCGCTGCTGCTTCTTCAGATACGGAATCTCGTCGACCACGCCGACGCGGCGCGCATGCTCGCCACCGTCGATAAAGCCTGCGTCGAACAGCGCGGCCACGTCGCTTTCGTCGACGTTCGCGTAACCGATGCGTCCTGCGGCGGTTTGCACTTCGACGAGCGGTTCGAGCCACAACAAGCCGCGCGAGCCGTTGCGAACGAGTTCGATCGTGATGCCGCGGCGTGCCGCCTCGGCTTTGATCGCGTCGGCGAGCGCGTCCGCGCCCAGTGCGAGTGCCGACGAATCGCGGGGAACATAGATACGCGTCATGCCGTCACCTCCACGCATTTGCTGGCAGCCGCGAAAATCGCGTCGAATTTTTGCGGCGTGATTTTCGCGTGCAGCGTGCCGTTCACCATCATCGCGGGCGAAAGCGCGCATTGGCCGAGGCAGTACACCGACTCCAGTTCCACCGCGGCGCCGGCTTTGTGTTCGGCGTCGAAGCGGCAGCCCGTATGCGACTCGATGTGCTGCGCGAGCGCCTCGGTGCCCATGCTGCGGCAGGCTTCCGCGCGGCACAGTTGCACCGTGACGGGCGCGGCCGGCTGCGTGCGGAAATGGTGGTAGTACGTGATGACGCCGTGCACTTCCGCGCGCGACAGGTTCATCGTGCGTGCGAGAGGTGGAACGGCGGCGGGCGGCACGTAGCCGAGTTCGTCCTGAATCGCGTGCAGCACGGCCAGCAGCGACCTGCCAGGTTGTGCGTGGCGCGCTACGAGCTCTTCCGGCGCGATGGCGATGAGATCGTCCAAGTGGGGGCTCCTCCAAAGTCATATATGCACTTGTTATTCATAATGCGTGCACTTATGCTTCGTCTATTCGATATGGGATAGCCGAACGATAGGCGGGCGAAACGGCCGATGCAATAGGAAATACCTGCACATATATGATCAGAATCGAGTGCCACGCTCAACTAGTATTGAAGGGCCCGGATGGCCGGGAGGCAAGCCTGTCGGACGTCGTGCCGCTGCTCGCTCTCGTGGACGAATCCGGCAGCATCGCGCAGGCGGCGACGCTTAAGGGTTTGTCCTACCGTCATGCGTGGGGTTTGTTGCGCGCAATCGAGGAGCGTCTGGGCGGTCCGCTGATCGCGAAGGAGCGCGGCCGCGGCTCCGTGCTGTCCGAACTCGGTCAAGCGGTGCTGCGCGCGCAGCGTCTGTGCGGCGAACGGCTCGACGGCAACATGCAGGCGCTCGCGAGCGAAGTGGCGAGCGATCTGAACCGCTGGCTTGCGCCGCCCGTCGATCACGTGCGCATTCATGCGTCGCATGGTTACGCGGTGGCCGCGCTCGTCACCGCCTTGGTCGCGCAGGAGCTTCCGGTCGACATCAAGTACCGCGATGGCGCCGATGCCGTGAGCGCGCTCGCTCGCGGCGAGTGCGAGCTGGCCGGTTTCCACTTGCCGCTAGGCGAGTTTCGCGCGGCATGTGCGGACACGTACCGGCGCTGGCTCGATCCACAGCGTCATGTGCTCGTGCATCTGACGCGGCGCAAGCAGGGGCTCTTTCTCGGCAAGGGCAATCCGAAACGGATTCTTGGCCTCTCAGATCTTTCTCGCGACGACATTCGCTTCGTCAATCGGCAGCATGGTTCCGGCACGCGCATGCTGCTCGATCTGGCGCTGCGCAAGCTGGGCATCGACCCGGATGGCGTGAACGGCTATGCGTCGGCGGAACTCACGCATTCGGCGATCGCGGCGTTCGTCGCGAGCGGGATGGCGGACGTGGGTTTCGGCGTGGAACCTGCCGCGCATCATTTCGGACTCGACTTCATCCCCGCTGTCGACGAAGACTATTATTTCGCGTGTGACCGCGCTCGGCTCGAGCGCGCGCCGCTGTCGGCGGTCATCGAACTGCTGCGAAGCAGCGCGTTTCATGCGAGCGTCGATCGGCTGCAAGGCTACGATCCGCGTGACTGCGGCAAGCTCGTGGATCTCGAAGCGGGATTGAGCGGAGCGGGCGCGTAAGCGGTGGTAAACAACGCGCCGCGCATCTCACGTGCTCGCCGCTGCGGATGGCTTTCGTTTGCGATACTCTCTAAGCTTCCGTTTTTTGCCAACCCCGCGCGTCGCCGCGCTTCGAATCGATATGAAAGTTCTTCTACATGCATGTGCTGCGGCCGCGTCGGCCGGCTTGCTGCTCGCGACCGCCTCGGTCGCTGTCGCGCAGAACTCGCCGGGCGTGCCGGGCGGCATTCTGCAGGAGCAGTTCCGGCTTGCTGAACATCCGCAAATGCCGTTCGCCGCGTCGGCGCCGTCGGACAAGTATCAGTCCGGCAAGAAATCGGCGATGCGCAAGCGCGGCGACCTGGGCGATCCGAACGGCTGCAATCTGCAATGTCCGAAGGAATAGCAGGCTTAGCGGCCTGCTCGAAGTGCACGAATCTCGACGACGCCGGCAATTTGCCGGCGTTTTTTTATGGGCTCGCGGGTGTCGACGGTCAGGGCTTTGCGGTGTGCCACACGTCCTTGAACCCGTCTCCTTTGGTGTCGCCCGCCTGCTTGTCGGCCGCGTAGCGATAGAGCGGATGACCTTTGTATGCCCATTGCTGCTTGCCGTCCGCGGACGGGATCAGCGTCCAGTCCCCCGACGGCTTGTCCGACGGACTCGCGACCGCGGCCGGCCAATAGCTCGTGCAGCCGCCGGTGCACGCGCTCACGCCGGGCGTGGTGTCCTTGTCGAAGGTATAGAGCGTCATGCCGTCGGCACTGACGAAGCGGCCGTCGACCACTTTCGGAGGCTCGGCGAAAGCGCTCTGTTGCAAGGCGAGCAGGGCGAGGCAGAAGAGGGTCTTGCGCATGATGTCGGCTCCTGTTTGTTGTGTGGATTCGCGCGCGACGCGGCGTGCGTCGGCGCGTGAGTATTAACGGATGGGGAGGTGGGTTTATTCCGGGGGTGTTTGGTGGGTGTTTCGCGCGCGCGCGCGGTGCTGGCCTGAAGGGCAGTTCTGGGCAGCGGGAGGCGGTTGGAGCAGGCAGGCAGCGGGGGGCGCGGTCCATCCGCCGATGCATCGGCGATGCAAAACAAAAAACCCCGAAAGGCTCACGCCGTCGGGGTTCTAGTTTAAGCGGTGAGCAAAGCAGTGCGCTTTGCTGCAAGGTGTGTGGTGGAGGCGGCGGGAATCGAACCCGCGTCCAGAAGCACTCTACGACCAGTTCTACATGTTTAGTTCTGTCTTTTGATTTAACCGTAGTGACGCGGACGAACACGCTGCACTACGGCGATTCACTAGATTTTCGACCCGGACGTCGTGACTCCGTCAAGGCTTAACTGACGTATATGACCTCTGTCGGTATTGCTACCGGTCTTGCGACACTAGCCCGTCAGTGAACTAGGCAGAGGACGGCGGCCCTTAGGCTGCCAGTGCGAACGTATCGTCGTTTGCAGTTACGTTTTTCCCATTGATTAACGAGGTGACGGGTCCTCGACATGCCCTAGCCGCTTCGCAACCCCTGTCGAAACCAGGTCGCCCCCGCGGTTCGTTGCTCGGAACGTTGAGCCAAAGTAGATTTTACAATAATTTGACGGCCGTGTCTCGGCTTGCTTTCGACACGTTTCTGGGACGTTTCTGTGCCGTTCGAGCCGCGCGTAACGGCGACCCGCGCCGCGCATCGATTGGGTTGTTAGCCGATATCGCGCAACAGCCGCTGCAACTCGGCTGGCGACTGCACAACGTGCTGCGCATGCCATTGCGTGGGCGGGATGTCGTCGCCGCAATAGCCGTATGCCGCGGCCACGGTCTTCATGCCGGCAGCGAAGCCCGCCTGCACGTCGCGCAGATCGTCGCCGACGTAGACGATGCGCTCCGGCGCCACATCGAGCGCCCGTGCCGCGTACAGCAGCGGCGCGGGGTGGGGCTTCGAGTGAGGCGTCGTGTCGCCGCTCACCACGCAGCCTGCGCGCTCCTCCAGACCGAGTTGTGCGACCAGCGGTTCCGTCAGCCGCGCGACCTTGTTCGTGACGATGCCCCAGCGCACGCCGCGCGCGTCGAGTTCGTCGAGCAATTCGGGAATGCCGGGAAACAGCGTGGTCTCGATGCAGAGGTCGGCTTCGTAGTTGGCGAGAAACTCCTCGCGCATCGACGCAAACTCGTGGTCGTCCGGCCCAATGCCGAACCCGCCGCAGATCAGCCCGCGCGCGCCGGCCGACGCCAGCGGCCGCAGCTTTTCGAGCGGCACCATTTCCAGTCCGCGATCGTGACGCATCTTGTTGACGGCGGCGGCCAGGTCGGGCGCCGTGTCGGCCAGCGTGCCGTCGAGGTCGAACAGCACGGCTTGGCAAAGACCGAGCGAATCTTCGTTGTCTTCGCGCTGGGGCAGGGGCGTGGGATCGCTCATTGATTTTCTTGTCGGCAGTGGGGGATCACGCGTCGCGGCGGCAGGCGAGCATGTAGTTCACGCTCGTGTCGGCGGACAGTGCGAAGTGCTTGCTGAGCGGGTGGTACACGATACCCTTGATGTCCGCCGTACGCAGCCCCGCCGCGCGCACGAAACCGGCGAGCTCCGACGGGCGGATGAACCGCGCGTAGTCGTGCGTGCCCTTGGGCAGCATCCGCGCAATGTATTCGGCGCCGATCACGGCGAACAGGTACGACTTCACGTTGCGATTGAGCGTGGAGAAGAACACCCAGCCGCCCGGTTTGACGAGCGTCTTGCACGCCTCGACGATCGCCGACGGCTGCGGTACGTGCTCGAGCATTTCCATGCAGGTGACGACGTCGTAGGTGCCCGGTTCGCGGGCGGCCAACGCTTCGGCCGCGATTTCCTCGTAACTTACGGTTACACCACTTTCAAGGCTGTGAAGATCCGCGACACCGAGTGCCTCGCTCGACAGGTCAATGCCTTTGACGTGCGCGCCGAGGCCTGCCATGGATTCCGACAGGATGCCCCCGCCGCAGCCGATGTCCAGCACGTGCTTGCCGGCCAGATGCGCGTGGGCGTCGATCCAGTTCAGGCGGACGGGGTTGAGTTCGTGCAGCGGTTTGAATTCGGCGTTCGGGTCCCACCAACGATGTGCGAGGTCGCTGAATTTCTGCAGTTCGTGGGGATCGGCGTTGGTCATGGCAAAGCTGCCTCGATGAGAGCGGTGAGCGGGCGCTCGAGGATAAACCCGGAGTATATAGGCGACGGACCGGAGCGGCAAAATGCGGCCGGCAATAAAAAAGCCCCGCCGAAGCGGGGCTTTTGGTACTGCGTGTTTTGCAGCTTACTGCTTCGAAGTACCGACAACTTCGACTTCCACGCGACGATCCGGTGCGAGGCAGGCGATCAGTTGCTTGCGGTTCTTCTGGTTGCAGCCGGTCGTGACCGGGTTGCGCTTGCCCTTGCCTTCCGTGTAGATACGGTTGGATTCGATGCCCTTGCTGACCAGGTACGCCTTCACAGCTTGAGCGCGACGCAGCGACAGACGGTCGTTGTACTTGTCCGAACCGATGCGGTCCGTGTAACCCGTTGCCACGACGACTTCGAGGTTCAGGCCTTGAATCTTCGATGCCAGATCGTCCAGCTTTTCCTTGCCAGCCGGCTTCAGGACAGCCTTGTCGAAGTCGAACAGTGCGTCAGCTTGATAGGTGATCTTCTGGCTGGTGATGGCCGGTGCCGGTGCGACCGGAGCCGGCGGCGTCGGAGCCTGGGCAACCAGTGCGCCGTCGCACTTTGCGTTAGCCGTTGCCGGCGTCCAGAATGCATCGCGCCAGCAAAGCTCGTTCGTGCCGTTCATCCACACGTATTCGCCAGTACCATTCACCCAGTTGTCATTGGTAGCTTGTCGCGACGCCGGCACCGACTGTGCCATGGCGGATGCAGCCATAACCGCGGTAGCTGCAATGAACGCGAGCTTTGAAAGTTTATTCATATTTCTCCTCTCGAAATTGAGATTACCGCAGGTTTACTGCGAGCCTGTTGACGAAGACAAGTCATACATTGCTCGAAGTATAACATTGGTGCGGAACAAAAAACGTTGTGTGTAGACTTCGAGCAGCGTCTGACTCTTTGTGCGTTGGCATTTTGCCATATCGTTCCCTTCCGACGATAAAAAAATCCGCCCCCGATCAAATCGCCTTCCAATTGTGGTGCATGCGCAACAGAAGCAATCGCCCGCAGCGTCCCGCCAGTCATGGCTCGGCGGCGAATTGCCCCACGCATGAATCGAGCCTGATCCGCCCAAAAGAAGTGCCGCGCGGAACTTTTTCGGGACGGCTTGCTAATAGGTATACGTCGGGTGACGTGACGTGGTCGGGCGCGGATTCCCGGCATGTTAGAATCGCGTGATGCATTGCGCCTGCAATGCTTACGCGAGGGCGCCGGATTCTCGCCGCCTTCGCACGTAAAAGATACGGATAATGGATCAATTCGCCAAAGAGACTCTGCCAATCTCCCTCGAGGAGGAAATGCGCCGTTCGTATCTCGATTACGCGATGAGCGTGATCGTAGGGCGTGCGCTTCCCGATGTTCGCGATGGCCTGAAGCCGGTGCACCGGCGCGTGCTGTACGCGATGCACGAACTGAACAACGACTGGAACCGCGCGTACAAGAAGTCGGCGCGTATTGTCGGTGACGTCATCGGTAAGTACCACCCGCACGGCGACACGGCTGTTTACGACACCATCGTCCGCATGGCGCAGGACTTTTCGCTGCGCTACATGCTGGTGGACGGCCAGGGCAACTTCGGTTCCGTCGACGGCGACAACGCCGCGGCCATGCGTTACACCGAAATCCGCATGGCGAAGATCGGCCACGAGCTGCTCGCCGACATCGACAAGGAAACGGTCGACTTCACGCCGAACTACGACGGCAGCGAAAACGAGCCGGCCATTCTGCCGGCGCGCATTCCCAATCTGCTGATCAACGGTTCGTCCGGCATCGCGGTCGGCATGGCGACGAATATTCCGCCGCACAACCTCAATGAGGTTGTCGACGCGTGCCAGCACCTGCTCAAGAATCCCGAAGCCACGATCGACGAGTTGATCGAGATCGTTCCGGCGCCCGATTTCCCGACCGCCGGCATCATCTACGGCGTGGCGGGCGTGCGCGACGGCTATCGCACCGGCCGCGGCCGCGTGGTGATGCGCGCGCTCACGCACTTCGAGGAAATCGATCGCGGCCAGCGCATGGCGATCATCGTCGACGAATTGCCGTATCAGGTGAACAAGCGCTCGCTGCTCGAGCGTATCGCCGAACTGGTCAACGAGAAGAAGCTCGAAGGTATTTCCGACATCCGCGACGAGTCCGACAAGAGCGGCATGCGCGTCGTGATCGAGCTGAAGCGCGGCGAAGTGCCTGAAGTCGTTCTCAACAATCTGTACAAGGCGACCCAGCTCCAGGACACCTTCGGCATGAACATGGTCGCGCTGGTCGACGGCCAGCCGAAGCTGCTGAACCTGAAGGAGATGTTGTCGTGCTTCCTGTCGCATCGCCGGGAAGTGCTGACGCGGCGCACGGTATACGAACTGCGCAAGGCGCGTGAGCGCGGTCACGTGCTCGAAGGTCTGGCCGTTGCGCTCGCTAATATCGACGAGTTCATCGCGATTATCAAAGCCGCGCCGACTCCGCCCATCGCCAAGCAGGAATTGATGGCGCGTCCGTGGGATTCGTCGCTGGTTCGTGAGATGTTGTCGCGCGCGGAGCAGGAAAACGCGTCGGCGGGTGGCCGCGAAGCCTATCGCCCTGACGGATTGAATCCGTCTTTCGGTATGCAGGCCGACGGCCTTTACCGTTTGTCCGACACCCAGGCTCAGGAAATTCTGCAGATGCGTCTGCAACGCCTGACGGGTCTCGAGCAGGACAAGATCATTGGCGAGTACCGCGACGTGATGGCGCAGATCGCCGACCTGCTGGACATTCTGGCTCGCCCGGAACGCATTACGGCGATCATCGTCGACGAACTGACGTCGATCAAGTCGGAATTCGGCGACGCCCGTCGCTCGAAGATCGAACTGAACGCCACCGAGCTGAACACCGAAGACCTGATTACGCCGCAAGAGATGGTCGTGACCATGTCGCACGCCGGCTACGTGAAATCGCAGCCGTTGTCGGAATATCGCGCGCAGAAGCGCGGCGGTCGCGGCAAACAGGCGACTTCCATGAAGGAAGACGACTGGATCGACACGCTCTTCATCGCGAACACGCACGATCACATCCTGTGCTTCTCGAACCGCGGCCGCGTGTACTGGGTCAAGGTCTACGAAGTGCCGCAGGGCTCGCGCAATTCGCGCGGCCGCCCGATCGTCAACATGTTCCCGCTGCAAGACGGCGAGAAGATCAATGTTGTGCTGCCGGTTAAGGAATTTTCCGCAGACAAGTTCGTCTTTATGGCGACCGCGTTAGGAACAGTAAAGAAGACGCCGCTGGAAGCCTTCAGTCGGCCGTTGCGCAAGGGTATTATTGCGGTCGGTCTGGATGACGGCGACTACCTGATCGGCGCCGCCATCACAGACGGTCAGCACGACGTGATGCTGTTCTCGGATTCGGGCAAGGCAGTTCGCTTCGACGAAAACGACGTGCGGCCGATGGGCCGCGAGGCGCGCGGCGTGCGCGGCATGCAACTCGACGAAGGCCAGAACGTGATTGCGTTGCTGGTGGCGGGCGACGAGCAGCAGTCGGTGCTCACCGCAACGGAAAACGGCTTCGGCAAGCGCACGCCGATCACCGAGTACACCCGTCACGGCCGCGGCACGAAGGGCATGATCGCAATCCAGACGTCCGAGCGTAACGGCAAGGTCGTTGCGGCCACGCTGGTCGACCAGGAAGCGCAGATCATGCTGATCACGACCACGGGCGTTCTGATCCGTACGCGCGTGTCGGAAATTCGAGAAATGGGCCGTGCAACTCAAGGTGTTACACTCATCAGCCTTGACGAAGGCACCAAGCTTTCAGGTCTGCAACAGGTTGCCGAGGCGGAAGCGGAAGGCGATGTCGAAGGTGACGCCGAAGGTCCCGCTGAAGGTGGTAACGGCGGGGAAGACGGCGGCGCGGCTTGATCCTATTTGGATCCGCTGACCGTGCTCTCGCTTCACGCCCGGTGACTGATTGAAAGCTCCGCAGGACATATAGCGTGTCGGGCCGACACGCTTCTTGCGCGGCTGGCAGTTCAAGTTAATTTCTATTAGGGAGTAATGATGCAAAAACGATTCAAACAACTGATGTTGCTGGCTGCCCTCGTGCCGACCTTTGCCATGGCTCAAGCACTGCAGAGCCCGGGTTCGTCGGCTCCGGCTGCTGCGGCAGCACCGGTTGATCCGGCCAAGCAGGCTGCCATCAAGGACCTGCTGGACGCAATCGACGCGCAAAAGCTCGTCGGCGCAATTGGCAACAGCGCGCAAATGCAGGCAAAGCAGCTGGTTCCGGCAATCCTGTCGGACGCGCTGAGCGAAAACAAGACGCTGACGGACAAGCAGAAGCAGGCTTCCGTCCCGACGCTGCAAAAGAATGCAGTGCCGAAGCTGGTTGACGGCGCGGGCCAGGTGTTCGCGACGGACAGCTTCCGCCAGGACGCAATGCAAGCTCAGTACGACGCGTACGCGAAGTACTACAGCACGTCGGAAATCAAGGATCTGACTTCGTTCTACAAGAGCCCGACCGGCCGCAAGTTCATCCAGGTTCAAGACCAGGTTGGCCGCGACGTCGTCAATGGCTTGATGCAGAAGTACATGCCGCAATCGATCAAGGCAACGCGCGACCAGGCTGACAAGGAAGTCGCTTCGGTCAAGCCGGCTAAGTAAGCCCGACGCGAAAGCTGCACTGATACTGCGCTAGCGCGTCGCCCGGCGGTCTGATTCCAGGCCGCCGCGTTTGGCGGGTTAGCGGGGACAATGCGATAATGGCCGTTTGCGCGAGTGCGCAAGCGGCCATTACTTTTTTCGGCGGGAAATGTCCACGCCGCAGCGGTCTGCCAGGCTGCAGCGGTCCAGTACCGCGATTCCCGTCGGCCAATAGATGTAGCCACTTTCCGGTAGTTTGTTTTCGCGGCGACCGACTCGCCGGCTCGCCGACCAGCGCCCCGGCTTTTCGTGTTCGCACCGCTTTCAGGATCTCACGATGCGCGTCTTTAATTTCTCCGCCGGCCCTGCGGCCATGCCCGAAGAAGTGCTGCGTCAGGCAGCCGACGAGATGCTCGACTGGCAAGGCAGCGGCATGAGCGTGATGGAAATGAGCCATCGCGGGAAAGAATTCATGTCGATCCACGAGGAAGCGCTCGTCGATCTGCGCGAATTGCTGGCCGTGCCGGCGAGCCATCGGATTCTGTTCCTGCAAGGCGGCGGTCTCGGCGAAAACGCGATCGTGCCGATGAACCTGCTGGGCTCCAAGCCCCGCGCCGATTTCATCGTCACCGGGTCGTGGTCGCAAAAGTCCTTCAAGGAAGCGCAGAAATACGGCACCGTGCACGTCGCCGCGAGCGGTCAGACGGCGGACGGCTTCACGCGCGCGCCGGCATTTGCCGAGTGGCAATTGTCGGACGACCCGGCTTATGTGCATCTGTGCACGAACGAGACGATCCACGGCGTCGAGACATTCGAGATTCCCGACCTCGGCAACATCCCGCTAGTGGCGGACGCGTCGTCGCACATCCTGTCGCGTCCCATGGACATCGCCAAATACGGCGTGCTGTTCGGCGGCGCGCAGAAGAACATCGGCATGGCGGGTGTGACGGTGGTGATCGTGCGCGAGGACATGCTGGAGCGCGCCATGCCCATTTGCCCGTCGGCGTTCGAATGGAAGACGGTCGCCGAAAACAATTCGATGTACAACACGCCGCCCACCTACGCGATCTACATCGCGGGGCTGGTGTTCAAGTGGTTGAAAAAGCAGGGCGGCCTCGCTGCGATGGAAGCGCGCAATGTCGAAAAGTCGAAGCTGTTGTACGACGCAATCGACTCGAGCAGCTTCTATCTGAACAAGGTCGAGCGTGGCTCGCGCTCGCGGATGAACGTACCGTTTTTCCTCGCCGACGAGTCGCGCAACGAAGATTTCCTTGCCGGCGCGAAAGCGCGGGGAATGGTGCAGCTCAAGGGCCACAAGTCCGTCGGCGGCATGCGGGCGTCGATTTATAACGCGGTCCCGCTCGAAGGCGTCAAAGCGCTTGTCGAATACATGAAGGAATTCGAACGCCACAGCGCCTGAGTGCTTCGGCATTCGGCGCGCGTATCCTTTCAGCATGCATTTTTGCAGCAGCTACCGGCAGGACCGTTTTCACGCATGGACGACGAACTCAATAATCGACTCAAGCCGCTTCGCGAACGCATCGACGCGCTCGACGCGCAGTTGATCGCGCTTCTCAATCAGCGCGCCGCGGTGGCGCTGGAAGTGGGCGAGGTCAAGAAGCATTTCAACGCGCCGGTGTTTCGGCCCGAGCGCGAACAGCAGGTGATCGCGCGTCTGCAGGACATGAGCGAAGGCCCGCTTGCGAGCGAGCACATCAGCGCAATCTGGCGCGAGATCATGGCCGCCAGCCGCGCGCTCGAAAAGACCATCAAGGCGGCGTATCTCGGGCCGGTCGGCACGTACAGCGAGCAGGCCATGCACGAGTACTTCGGCCAGTCGATCGAGGGTCTGCCATGCCCGTCGATCGACGAAGTATTCCGCTCCGTCGAGGCGGGCGCTGCCGAATTCGGCGTCGTGCCCGTCGAGAATTCGACCGAAGGCGCGGTGTCGCGCACGCTCGATCTGCTGTTGCAAACGCAACTGACCATCGGCGGCGAACTTGCGTTGCCGATTCATCACAATCTGCTGACGCTGAACGGCGGCCTGACCGGCGTCACGCGCGTTTGCGCGCACGCGCAGGCGCTCGCCCAATGTCAGCGCTGGCTCGCGACGAATGCGCCGCATCTGGAACGCCAGGCGGTATCGAGCAACGCGGAAGCGGCGCGCATGGCGGCGGAAGATCCGAGCGTCGCGGCCATCGCCGGCGATCGCGCGGCGACTCACTACGGTTTGCAGGTCGCCTACGCGCTGATTCAGGACGATCCGCACAACCGCACGCGCTTCGTCATGATCGGCAAGGAGCGCACGGGCGCGAGCGGCAATGACCAGACGTCGCTGATCGTGTCCGTGCCGAACGAGCCGGGCGCGGTGTTCAAGCTGCTGGAGCCGCTCGCGCGCCATAGCGTGTCGATGACGCGCTTCGAATCGCGGCCCGCGCGCGTGGGCACGTGGGAGTACTACTTCTACATCGACGTCGAAGGCCATCGCGACGATCCCGCAGTGGCCGCCGCGCTGACCGAACTCGGTGAGAAGGCAGCATTCCTGAAGATTCTGGGCTCGTATCCGCGCGCCCGCTAACAACACTGCCACGCGGCGGGCAAGCGCGAGTCAGGCAGTATGCCGACGCGCTCGCCGCGACTTTTCCAATAATCGTTCGGAGATTTCATGACAACGTCCTTCGGTCCTTCTTACGTGCGCGCCATAGCGCCTTACATCGCCGGCAAGCCGATTTCGGAAGTCGCGCGCGAGTTCGGGCTGGACGAAGCGAAGATCGTGAAACTGGCGTCGAACGAGAATCCGCTCGGCATGCCCGAGTCGGCTCAACGCGCGATGGCGCAGGCGGCGAGCGAGCTGGGCCGCTATCCCGATGCGAACGCGTTCGAACTGAAGACCGCGTTGAGCGAGCGCTACGGCGTACCGTCGGACTGGATCACGCTGGGTAACGGCAGCAACGACATTCTCGAAATTGCCGCGCACGCGTTCGTCGAAAAAGGCCAGGCGATTGTCTACGCGCAGTACTCGTTCGCGGTCTATGCGCTTGCCACGCAGGGTCTTGGCGCGCGCGCGATCGTCGTGCCGGCCGTCAAGTACGGCCACGATCTGGACGCGATGCTCGCCGCGATCACCGACGACACCCGTTTGATTTTCGTCGCCAATCCGAATAACCCGACCGGCACATTTATCGAAGGTCCGAAGCTCGAAGCGTTTCTCGACAAGGTGCCGCGCCACGTGGCCGTGGTGCTGGACGAGGCGTACACGGAATATCTGCCGGCAGAAAAGCGCTACGACTCGATCGGGTGGGTGTGCCGATATCCGAACCTGCTGGTGTCGCGTACGTTCTCGAAGGCGTTCGGCCTTGCAGGCTTGCGCGTCGGCTTCGCGATCGCGCAGCCCGAGTTGACCGATCTGTTGAACCGTCTGCGCCAGCCGTTCAATGTGAACACGCTCGCGCAAGCTGCGGCGATTGCCGCGCTCAACGACCAGGCGTTCCTCGAAAAGACCGCGGCGCTGAACGCGCAGGGCTATCGTCGTCTGACAGAAGCGTTCGACAAACTCGGCCTCGAATACGTGCCGTCTGACGGCAACTTCGTGCTGGTGCGCGTCGGCAATGACGACGCGGCGGGCAATCGCGTGAATCTCGAATTGCTGAAGCAGGGCGTGATCGTGCGTCCAGTCGGGAACTACGGTTTGCCGCAGTGGCTGCGCGTGACCATCGGGCTGCCGCAAGAAAACGAAGCGTTCATCGCCGCGCTCGAAAAAACCCTCGCCACCGTCTAGGCGGCGAATTCTGACCCGCGCGCCCGTCTATATGAGAGGCGCGCTTTTTGTGTGACCGACGTGGCCGCGTTTTCTTTTGACAAGCTGGTGATTTTCGGTGTCGGCCTGATCGGCGGATCGCTTGCGCGCGCGCTGCGCGAGCGCGGCGAAGCCGACGGGGCGCGCACGGTAATCGGTGTGGGCCGTTCGGCTGCGTCGAGCGCGCGTGCGCTGGAACTGGGCGTGATCGACGGCGCCGCCGCATTGGACGACGACGCGGCGTTGCGCAACGCGCTCGCGGGCGCCGACTTGGTGCTGCTCGCGGCGCCCGTCGCGCAGACCCAGCCGCTGCTCGAACGCATCGCGCCGTTCCTCGACGCGAACACCATCGTGACCGATGCCGGCAGCACCAAGTCCGACGTCGTGGCCGCGGCTCGTGCCGCGCTCGGCGCGCGCATTGGGCAGTTCGTGCCGGGGCATCCAATCGCCGGCCGCGAGTCGAGCGGCGTCGAGGCCGCGTTGCCCGACCTGTACGTCGGCCGCAATGTCGTGCTGTGTCCGTTGCCGGAAAATGCACCGCATACCGTCGAGCGTGTGGCGGCGATGTGGCGCGCGACCGGCGCACTCGTGCGCGACATGGCGCCGGAGCAGCACGACCGCGTGTTTGCGTCGGTCAGTCATTTGCCGCATGTGTTGTCGTTCGCGCTCGTCGAGCAGATTCTGAATTCGCCCGATGCCGCGTTGAAGTTTTCTTTTGCCGCGGGCGGTTTTCGCGACTTCACGCGCATTGCGGCGTCGAGTCCCGAAATGTGGCGCGACGTCTGCGTCGCCAATCGCGCCGCGCTGCTCGACGAACTCGACGCGTACACGGCGGTGCTCGCGCGGCTGCGCACGGCGATTGAAGCGGGCGACGGCGCGGCGCTCGAAGCCGTATTCGCGCGCTCGCGCGTGGCGCGCACAGAGTGGCAGGAACAGCGCGCGGGCGGCGCCGCGCAAGGCGACGCATCGAAATAGCCGCGTCGAAATAACCGGAAACTGGACTCAATCATGGAATTCCTCGATCTCGGACCATTTTCTCGTGCGTCCGGCACGGTTCGTCTGCCTGGCTCGAAAAGCATTTCGAACCGGGTGCTGCTGCTCGCCGCGCTCGCCGAAGGCGAAACGACGATCACGAACCTGCTCGATTCCGACGACACGCGCGTCATGCTCGACGCGCTCGAGAAGCTCGGCGTGCGTCTGAAGCGCGAAGGCGACACGTGCGTCGTGACCGGCACGCGCGGCGCGTTCACTGCGCGCACGGCCGACCTCTTTCTCGGCAACGCCGGCACGGCGGTTCGCCCGCTGACGGCGGCGCTCGCCGTGAATGGCGGCAATTACCGCATCCACGGCGTGCCGCGCATGCACGAGCGGCCGATCGGCGATCTCGTCGACGGGCTGCGGCAGATCGGCGCGAGAATCGACTACGAGGAAAACGAGGGCTATCCGCCGCTGCGCATCCGCCCCGGGCAGATTTCCGCCGAGGCGCCGATCCGCGTGCGGGGCGACGTCTCGAGTCAATTCCTCACGTCGCTTCTGATGACGCTGCCGCTCGTGCGCACCGCAAGCGGCGTGACCACGGTTCAGGTGGACGGCGAACTCATCTCGAAGCCCTATATCGAGATCACGATCAAGCTGATGGCGCGCTTCGGGATCGACGTCGAGCGCAATGGCTGGCATCAGTTCGTCGTGCCGGCAGGGCAGCGCTATCAGTCGCCGGGCACGATCATGGTGGAAGGCGATGCGTCGTCGGCGTCGTATCTGCTCGCGGCCGGGGCGCTCGGCGGCGGGCCGGTGAAAGTGGAAGGCGTCGGCCGTTCGAGCATTCAGGGCGACGTCGGCTTCGCGGACGCGCTCATCAGAATGGGCGCGAACCTGCAAATGGGCGACGACTGGATCGAAGTGCGCGGCGTCGGCACCGACCACGGCAAGCTCGACCCGATCGACATGGATTTCAACCTGATTCCGGACGCCGCGATGACCATCGCGGTCGCCGCGCTGTTCGCCGACGGCACGACCACGCTGCGCAACATCGCGAGCTGGCGCGTGAAAGAGACCGACCGGATCGCGGCCATGGCGACCGAACTTCGCAAGGTCGGCGCAAAAGTCGAGGAGGGCGAAGACTTCCTGATGGTCACGCCGCCTGAAAAGCTGATTCCGAACGCGTCGATCGACACGTACGACGATCACCGCATGGCGATGTGTTTTTCGCTCGTGAGCTTGGGCGGCGTGCCGGTGCGGATCAACGACCCGAAGTGCGTCGCGAAGACATTCCCCGATTATTTCGAGCGCTTCACCGCGCTCACTCACCCTTGATTCGCTACGAATCGCCTGACGTGCGACCTTTTCGATGAAACCGATCCGTCCCTTTCACCAGACGCCCGTCATTACAATCGACGGCCCCAGTGCCTCCGGCAAAGGCACCGTGGCCGCGCTGGTCGCCGCGAGCCTCGGCTTTCACCTGCTCGACAGCGGCGCGCTGTACCGGCTCGCGGCGCTCGCGAGCATCCGCTACAACGTCGCGGCAGACGACGTCGACGCGCTTGTAAAGCTGATCGACGACCTGCATATCACGTTTCGCGAGGGTTTGGCGCAACTGGACGGCGTCGACGTCTCGGCGGAAATTCGCGCGGAGGAAGTCGGCAGCCGCGCGTCGGCGATCGCCGTGCACGCGCCGGTGCGCGCCGCGCTGGTGGCGCGCCAACGGGCTTTTCGTAAGGAACCGGGGCTGGTCGCGGACGGTCGCGACATGGGCACCGTCATCTTCCAGGACGCCGTTCTGAAGGTGTTCATGACCGCCAGCGTGGAGGCCCGCGCGGCGCGGCGGCATAAGCAATTGATACAAAAAGGCTTTTCTGCTAATATTGATGACTTGCTCCGGGATTTGCGCGAGCGTGACGAGCGCGACAGTCAGCGCTCAGCCGCGCCGCTTAAGCCCGCAGCGGATGCAAAACTGCTCGACACGTCCGCCTTGTCGGTCGATCAGGCGGTCGAGCAGGTGGTGCAATGGTACGAAGCCCTGGTCCATGCGTGATTGATTGCCTGACGCATGGCTGCCATGAAGCATGGCTCTCGCCGAACAGGCGGCCGCGGTCGTAGTTTCATTGATTGCTGGTGCTTCGCGATGGTCGCGAAGCGTTGTATTAACCCTTTAACCCCGCGTGGCATTCGCATTCTTGCCGTAGTTGCTGACCGTCCGGCCAGCCGGGCAGCGCGAGAACCATGCAAATTTCGATTTTTATGTCCGACCTGCAAACCTCTACCCCGAATACCGAATCTTTTGCGGCTCTGTTCGAAGAGTCGCTGACCAAGCAAGACATGCGCGCCGGCGAAGTGATCTCCGCCGAAGTCGTGCGTGTCGACCACAACTTCGTGGTCGTCAACGCTGGTCTCAAGTCCGAAGCCTACATCCCGCTCGAAGAGTTCCTGAACGACGCGGGCGAGGTAGAAGTGCAGGCGGGCGACTTCGTTTCCGTCGCGATCGACGCGCTGGAAAACGGCTATGGCGACACGATCCTGTCGCGCGACAAGGCGAAGCGTCTGGCTTCGTGGCTGTCGCTGGAAAAGGCTCTCGACAACAACGAACTCGTGACCGGCACGATCACGGGCAAGGTCAAGGGCGGCATGACCGTGATGGTCAACGGCATCCGCGCGTTCCTGCCGGGTTCGCTGGTCGACACGCGTCCGGTCAAGGACACGACCCCGTACGAAGGCAAGACGCTGGAATTCCGCGTCATCAAGCTCGACCGCAAGCGTAACAACGTCGTGCTGTCGCGCCGCGCCGTGATCGAAGCAACCCAGGGCGAAGAGCGCGCGAAGCTGCTCGAAACGCTGAAGGAAGGCGCGATCGTGGAAGGCGTGGTGAAGAACATCACCGACTACGGCGCGTTCGTGGACCTCGGCGGTATCGACGGCCTGCTGCACATCACCGACATCGCATGGCGTCGCGTGCGTCACCCGAGCGAAGTGCTGTCGGTTGGCCAGGAAGTCACCGCGAAGATCCTCAAGTTCGACCAGGAGAAGAACCGCGTTTCGCTCGGTATCAAGCAACTGGGCGACGATCCGTGGGAAGGCATCTCGCGCCGTTACCCGTCGGGCACGCGTCTGTTCGGTAAGGTCACCAACATCACCGACTACGGCGCATTCGTCGAAGTGGAATCGGGCATCGAAGGCCTCGTCCACGTGTCGGAAATGGACTGGACGAACAAGAACGTTGCACCGTCGAAGGTTGTGCAGCTGGGCGACGAAGTCGAAGTCATGGTTCTCGAAATCGACGAAGACCGCCGCCGTATCAGCCTCGGCATGAAGCAGTGCAAGCCGAACCCGTGGGACGACTTCAGCCGCAACTTCAAGAAGGGCGACAAGCTGCAAGGCGCAATCAAGTCGATCACCGACTTCGGCGTCTTCATCGGTCTGCCGGGCGGCATCGACGGTCTGGTTCACCTGTCGGACCTGTCGTGGTCGGAAACGGGCGAAGAAGCCGTTCGCAAGTACAAGAAGGGCGACGAAGTGGAAGCGATTGTTCTCGGCATCGACGTCGAGAAGGAACGCATTTCGCTGGGTATCAAGCAGCTCGAAGGCGACCCGTTCAGCAACTTCGTTGCAATGAACGACAAGGGTTCGATCGTCGACGGCGTGGTCAAGACGGTGGACGCGAAGGGTGCAGTGGTTCAGTTGTCGACGGAAGTCGAAGGCTACCTGCGCGCTTCCGAAATCGCACAAGACCGCGTGGAAGATGCTCGCAACGTGCTGAAGGAAGGCGACAAGGTCAACGCGATGATCATCAACATCGATCGCAAGTCGCGTGGCATCAACCTGTCGATCAAGGCGAAGGACTCGGCTGAGCAACAGGAAGCGATCCGCGGCCTGGCTTCGTCGGATTCCAGCGCGGCTGCTACCGGCACGACGAACCTCGGCGCGCTGCTGAAGGCCAAGCTCGACGGCCAGAACCAGTAATTGAGGAACGCCCCCAGCCTGCCGTTCGCGGCAGGTTCCCCAACGGGGAAGTCTTGGGGGTGGCTCGGCGTTTTCTTGAGAGGTCTGCTGCAGTATGACCAAATCGGAATTGGTCGCCCAACTGGCTACGCGTTTTCCGCAACTTGTATTGAAAGATGCGGATTTCGCGGTCAAGACGATGCTCGATGCGATGTCTGAGGCGCTTGCCAAAGGTCACCGCATCGAAATTCGAGGTTTCGGCAGCTTTGGCCTGAACCGCCGTCCTTCCCGCGTCGGGCGCAATCCGAAGTCGGGCGAAAAAGTGCTGGTGCCTGAGAAGTACGTACCGCATTTCAAGCCGGGCAAGGAGTTGCGTGAGCGGGTCGATCGTCGTGCGGGCGAGCCGTTGAAGGCCGAAGAGCCGGATGACGATCTGTAAAAGACCGCTCTGTGCGCGGTATGCACTCTGCAGCGGTCGGCAAAAGACCAGAAAAAGCGCCTTTAGGCGCTTTTTTTTCGCCCGTGCGCTTTGTCGACACGCAGGCATGTACTCCACTAACGGCGCCCCGAGCCGTGCTATCAGTCGCGCTCGAAACCGCGCTCTCGGCGAGCCGCGCTTTTACTCCAGCTTCCTGTCCCGCTCCCAGCCGCATTTCGCATCGCGTTTCGCCGGCACATTCTGTAAGCCCGCGATCCGCCAGTTCCTGCCCAGCCGCGAGGGCTTCAATTACAATACGGGTCACTTCGGCGCGGGCAAACACCGTGGCGCGACGCGTCATCAGGCCGGCGTCACCCCGCAACTGCCGTCAAGAGATCTATTCATGAAATTTATCGTCTGGCTGATCCGTGTACTGGTGTTCGTGCTGCTGCTGGTGCTCGCACTCTCCAATACACAACCCGCTACGCTGAATTTCCTCGCGGGTTACGCCTGGTCGGCACCGCTCATCCTGATCGGCCTCGCGTTTTTCGCGGTCGGGCTTGTCGCCGGCCTCGTTTCGTCGATGCCGGCCGTGGTCCGCCTTCGCATGGAAAACGGCCGCTTGAAGCGCGAGTTGCGGGTGGCTCGCGAGGCGCCGGTGGTTGTCGAACAGCCGCCCATGCCGCCGTTGATCTGATTGTGCCGTTCGCCGCGCGCCCCTTGCGCGGCATCCCGTTCCCGCCTTCCGGCTCATTTGCATTCATCGCAT
Organism: Paraburkholderia sp. RL17-368-BIF-A; assembly: GCF_046054045.1. Lineage (NCBI taxonomy): Bacteria > Pseudomonadati > Pseudomonadota > Betaproteobacteria > Burkholderiales > Burkholderiaceae > Paraburkholderia > Paraburkholderia sp. RL17-368-BIF-A. Next base: position 106,194 of record NZ_JARESN010000018.1, on the reverse strand, counting down.
GGATCTAGACTTCTGGTGGCTGCTCGTCATTCCCGTCGCTTTCGCGTTCGGCTGGATGGCTGCGCGCTACGACCTCAAGACGCTGCTGTCAGAAAGCGCCAATCTGCCGCGTTCCTATTTCCGCGGCCTCAATTTCCTGCTCAACGAGCAGCCGGACCAGGCAATCGACGCGTTTATCGAAGTCGTCAAGCTCGATCCCGAAACCGTCGAATTGCATTTCGCGCTCGGCAACCTGTTCCGCCGCCGCGGCGAGACGGATCGCGCGATACGCGTGCATCAGAATCTTCTCAGCCGCGCCGATCTGCCGGTCAGTGAGCGCGATCACGCGCTGTTCGAACTCGGGCAGGACTTCCTGAAGGCCGGTCTGCTGGACCGCGCGGAAGAAACCTTCCGTTCGCTCGAAACCGGCGACTACGCGTTGGGCGCGCAGCGTGCGCTCCTCACCATCTACGAAATCGAGAAGGACTGGATCAAGTCGATCGACACCGCCCGGCATCTCGAAACGATGGGCGCGGAGTCGCTGGACAAGGAAATCGCGCAGTTCCATTGCGAGCTCGCGCAGGAAGCGCTGCAACACCAGAAGCCCGACGAAGCGCGCCGTCAACTCGGCTTCGCGCTGAAGGCGAACCCCGGCAACGTGCGCGCCACGATCCTGTTCGGCGATGTCGACGCAGCCGGCGGCGCGCAGGAAGCCGCGATCGCGCAATGGCGGCGCGTCGAGGAGCAGAATTCGGCGTATCTGCCGCTCGTCGCCGAAAAGCTGATGAAGGCCTATGAAGCGCTCGGCCGCGCGCAGGAAGGCGCCGATCTGCTGACCACGTGGGTCGACCGCTATCCGAGCAACGATCTGCTCGACGTCGCCTATCAGCACGTCGCGTCGTTGCGCGGGCCGGACGCCGCCCACGCGCTGGCCCGTTCGCAGATGCAGAAGTCGCCGAATCTCGCCGGCATGACGCGCCTGCTCGAGGCGCAGCAGGCCGTCGCGGAAGAGCCGCGGCGCAGCGAGCTCGAACTGATGCGCACGCTGATCCGCCAGCGCACGAAAAATCTGCCGCGCTATACGTGCCAGAATTGCGGTTTCAGGGCGCGGCTTTTCTACTGGCAGTGTCCCGGCTGCAGCGGTTGGGAAACCTACGCGCCGCGCCGGGTCGAGCCGATCACTGCGTCGAACTGAGGTCGCCCGCGGCTTCGGCAGCGTGTTCATGACCGGAATCATCACCGGAACTTTCAACCGGAAAGCGTATGAAAATCACCATTATCGGCACTGGCTATGTGGGCCTCGTCACGGGCGCATGTCTCGCTGAAATCGGCAACGACGTCTTCTGTCTCGACGTCGATCCGCGCAAGATCGAAATCCTCAACAACGGCGGCGTGCCGATCCACGAGCCGGGCCTGCAGGAAATCATCGCGCGCACGCGCGCGGCCGGGCGCATCACGTTTTCGACGGACATCGAGGCGAGCGTCGCACACGGCGACGTGCAGTTCATCGCGGTAGGCACGCCGCCCGACGAAGACGGCTCGGCGGATCTGCAATACGTGCTCGAAGCGGCGCGCAATATCGGCCGCACGATGAACGGCTTCAAGGTGATCGTCGATAAGTCGACGGTGCCGGTCGGCACCGCGCAGCGCGTGCGCGCGGTCGTCGAAGAAGAGCTCGCGAAGCGCGGGCTCGCGGGCAGCGAAAAGCATCGCTTCTCGGTCGTGTCGAATCCCGAGTTTCTGAAGGAAGGCGCGGCGGTGGACGACTTCATGCGGCCCGACCGCATCGTGCTCGGCAGCGACGAAGACCAGGCCGGCCAGCGCGCGCGCGAACTGATGAAGCGCCTCTACGCGCCGTTTAACCGCAACCACGAACGCACGCTCTACATGGACGTGCGCTCGGCCGAATTCACGAAATACGCGGCCAACGCGATGCTGGCCACGCGCATCTCGTTCATGAACGAAATGTCGAATCTCGCGGACCGCGTCGGCGCCGACATCGAGGCGGTGCGCCGCGGCATCGGCTCCGATCCGCGTATCGGCTATCACTTTCTGTACGCCGGCTGCGGCTACGGCGGCTCGTGCTTCCCGAAAGACGTGCAGGCGTTGATCCGCACCGCGAGCGAAGAGGGCCACAATCTGCGCATTCTCGAAGCCGTCGAGGAAGTGAACGACAAGCAGAAAGACGTGCTCGTGCAGAAGATCACGCACAAGTGGGGCAACGATCTGGCCGGCCGCACGTTCGCCGTCTGGGGCCTCGCGTTCAAGCCGAATACCGACGACATGCGCGAAGCGCCGAGCCGTCGCGTGATCGCCGAGCTTCTCGCGCGCGGCGCGCAGGTGCGCGCGTACGATCCGGTGGCCGTGACCGAAGCCCGCCGCGTCTTCGCGATGGATCTGCACGACGCGCCCGACCAGCTCGCGCGTCTCACGTTCACGAGCACGCAGGACGAAACGCTCACGAACGCCGATGCGCTTGTGGTCGTCACCGAATGGAAGGAGTTCAAGAGCCCGGACTTCGTGCATCTGAAATCGGTGCTGAAGTCGCCGGTCATTTTCGACGGCCGCAATCTGTACGAGCCGGATGCGATGAACGAACTCGGCATCGACTATCACTCGATTGGACGCCCCTATGCCCAACCCACTGAACTTGCGACCGATGTCTGAGGCGCGGCCCGGCTCCATCACACCATCGCCGTCGCCGTCGCCGGCACTGACGGTGGTGCCGCGCGCGCAACTCGCGGCCGCGCGCGTGCTTGTCGTCGGCGACGTGATGCTCGATCGCTACTGGTTCGGCGACGTCAACCGCATTTCGCCGGAAGCACCGGTGCCGGTCGTCCACGTGCAGCGCCAGGAAGACCGCCTCGGCGGCGCGGCCAACGTCGCGCGCAATGCGGCGGCGCTCGGCGCGCAAGCGGGCCTGCTGTGCGTCGTCGGACACGACGAGCCCGGCGAGCGCATCGTGCAGTTGCTCGGCGAGAGCGGCGTGAATCCGCATCTGGAACGCGACCCCGCGCTGCTCACGACGATCAAGCTGCGCGTGCTGTCGCGTCAACAGCAGTTGCTGCGTGTCGATTTCGAGAACTCGCCGGCGCACGAGGTGCTGCTTGCAAGCCTCGCGCGCTTCGACGAATTGCTGCCCGCGCACGACGTGATCCTGATGTCCGATTACGCGAAGGGCGGGCTCACGCACGTCACGCAGATGATCGCCAGAGCGCATGCCGCGGGCAAGCCTGTGCTGGTCGATCCGAAGGGCGACGACTGGGAGCGTTATCGCGGCGCCACGCTCATCACGCCGAATCGCGCGGAGTTGCGCGAGGTGGTCGGCCAGTGGAAGTCCGAAGAAGACCTGATCGAGCGCGTGAACAAACTGCGCGCGGATCTGCAGTTCAAGGCGCTGTTGCTCACGCGTTCGGAAGAAGGCATGACGCTCTTCTCCGACGACGGCATCCTGCACGCATCGGCCGTCGCGCGCGAAGTGTATGATGTTTCGGGCGCGGGCGACACCGTGATCGCGACGCTCGCGGCCATGCTGGGCGCGGGTCTCACGCTGGTCGAAGCAGTCGGTCTCGCCAATCGCGCAGCCGGCATCGTGGTCGGTAAACTAGGCACGGCCACCGTCGACTACGACGAACTCTTTCACTGACGCGGCCCGCCCGATCCTGCGCCGCAAGCCGACGGCAGCGCGCAGCGAGGATCGGCGGAACGCCAACCAGACCTGCCGATCGAAGCCGGCGTCTCGTCGCCCGCTTCGATCCTACACAAGGCTCATTACCGCGGGACCATCATGACTCTCATCGTCACCGGCGCGGCCGGCTTTATCGGCAGCAACCTCGTGAAAGCGCTCAACGAGCGCGGCGAACAACGCATCATCGCCGTCGACAATCTGACGCGCGCCGACAAGTTCAAGAATCTGGTCGACTGCGAAATCGACGACTATCTGGATAAGACCGAATTCGTCGAGCGCTTCAAGCGCGGCGACTTCGGCAAAGTGCGCGCGATCTTCCACGAAGGCGCCTGTTCGGACACGATGGAAACCGACGGCCGCTACATGATGGACAACAACTTCCGCTACAGCCGCGACGTGCTCGACGTGTGCCTCGCGCAGAACATCCAGTTCCTGTATGCGTCGTCGGCGGCAACGTATGGCGGCTCGAGCCGTTTCGTCGAAGAACGCGAAGTCGAGCAGCCGCTGAACGTGTACGGCTATTCGAAGTTTCTGTTCGACCAGGTGATCCGCCGCGTGCTGCCCACCGCGAAAAGCCAGATCGCGGGCTTTCGCTATTTCAACGTCTACGGTCCGCGCGAAACGCATAAGGCGCGCATGGCGTCGGTGGCGTTTCACAACTTCAACCAGTTCCGCGCCGAGGGCAAGGTCAAGCTGTTCGGCGAATACAACGGCTATGCCGCGGGCGAGCAGACGCGCGATTTCGTCTCGGTGGAAGACGTGGTCAAGGTGAACCTGTTCTTCTTCGACCACCCGGACAAATCGGGCATCTTCAATCTGGGCAGCGGACGCGCGCAGCCGTTCAACGACATCGCGAGCACGGTCGTTAATACCCTGCGCGCGCTGAACAACGAGCCGCCGCTGTCGCTCGCCGACCAGGTGCAGCGCGGCCTGATCGAATACATTCCCTTCCCCGACGCATTGCGCGGCAAGTATCAGTGCTTCACGCAGGCGGATCAGTCGAAGCTGCGCGCGGCTGGCTACGATGCGCCGTTTCTGAGCGTGCAGGAAGGTGTCGACCGATACGTACGTTGGCTATTCGGCCAGGTGTAAATAGTTCGGATACCTGTTTAAACTGGAATCTCCCGGTTGGTGATGTCGCCAACCGGTTGTACAAGGGAGATTCCATATGTTTCGAAAAATTCTGGTTACCGCAGCAATGCTCGCCGCTTTCGGCCACGCGTATGCGTCGGTTGACGTCAACACGGCTAACGAGGACGCGCTGCGCGGCGTCAAAGGCATTGGTCCTGCCAAAGCGAAAGCCATTCTCGAAGAGCGCGCCGCACATGGTCCGTTCAAGGACCCGACCGACCTCGGCAAGCGCGTCAAGGGCATGGGCGGGCATACCGTCGAGCGCCTGCAGGCGGAGGGTCTCGCTGTCGGTCCGGCTGGCGCGGCTGCTGGCCCGCAGGTTGCGGCGTCTTCACAGAGCAAGGGCGCGGCCGTTGCGGCCAATACGCCGAAAGGCGGCGCTACCGTGGCGGTGAAGAAATAGTCTGACAGCCTGACGCGGGCTCGCGCGCGGCGTGTGTAGCCGCGCGCGATTCGCCATCGTTGTCCTTCATGGTCGGAGCCGGCAACGCCGCTCCTTAAGCTGTCATTCGCATGACTGGCTCCCGCGGTACTCAGCCGCGGGTTTTTTGCGTGGGCGCTGCGTGCATCCATGCGGCGAGAAGGGCCGCGCGGCAGCGGCGGGCACCGTGGTTTAGAATCAATGGATTGAGACTCCGCGCATCGACAGCACCTGAACCGATATGGCTTACAAAACGATTGAAGACACGATCGGCAATACGCCGCTCGTGCAACTCGTCCGGCTCACCGACGACGAGATCCGCAGCCGCAATAACGTGGTGCTCGCCAAGCTCGAGGGCAACAATCCCGCCGGCTCGGTGAAGGACCGCCCGGCGTTGTCGATGATCAAGAAAGCGGAAGCGCGCGGCCGTATCAAACCGGGCGACACGCTGATCGAATCGACGAGCGGCAACACCGGCATCGCACTCGCGATGGCCGCGGCGATCCGCGGCTACAAGATGGTGCTGATCATGCCGGAAGACCTGTCGGTGGAGCGCCGTCAGAGCATGGCCGCGTATGGCGCGCAAATCATCCTCACGCCGGTCACGGGCGGCATGGAGTACGCGCGCGATCTCGCCGAACAGATGCAGCGCGACGGCAAGGGCATCATCCTCGATCAGTTCGCGAACCCGGACAATCCGGCGTCGCACGTCGAAGGCACGGGCCCCGAAATCTGGCGCGATACCGAAGGGCGCATCACCCACTTCGTTTCGTCGATGGGGACGACCGGCACGATCATGGGCGTGTCCACGTATCTGAAGCAGCAGAACCAGGCAATCGAGATTATCGGCGCGCAGCCGGAGGAAGGTTCGCGCATTCCAGGCATCCGCAAATGGCCGGAAGCGTATCTGCCGAAAATTTTCGACCGCAGCCGCGTGGATCGCGTCGAGAACGTGAGCCAGGCGGCAGCCGAGGCAATGGCCCGGCGTCTTGCATCGGTGGAAGGGATATTCGCGGGCATTTCGTCGGGCGGCGCATGTGAAGTCGCGTTGCGCGTCGCGCGGCAAGTCGAGAACGCGACCATCGTGTTTATCGTCTGCGATCGCGGCGACCGTTATTTGTCGACGGGCGTGTTTCCGGCGTAAGGCGGCAATACGGGTGCGGCTGTTGGCAGCCTTGCTGCTTGCGGACAAAGAAAAAAGCGCCTGCCGGCGCTTTTTTCTTTTCCATCACATCACATGCGAAGCGATCCGACAGCGCGCCTCGCGTTGCATGGTGTCATTGCGAAGCGTCGCTCGCCGGCGCCGCGTTATCGACGGAATTGCCGTTGGAATTGCCGCCGTCGCTCGCCTCCATCTGCGACTTGATGCGCTGCCCCAACTGATAAACCGCGAGCGCATAAAAGAAGCTGCGGTTATAGCGCGTCAGCACATAGAAGTTCCTCAGGCCCAGCATGTATTCCGTGCCGCGTCCCGGCGAGGGCAGGTCGACCACCGTAACCGGCGTTGCCACTTCGGAAGAGATATTCACGTTCGGCTCATTGAGCACGAGCCCGGCGCGCAACAACTGGTCGAGCGGCCAATGCGGTTCCGGCGCGCCGTCGGCGGCCGCTTGCGCGACGCCGAGGCTGCCCGCATCGCTACCGATCTTCCACACGACCGGCCGGCCGTTCTCCCAGCCGTTCTTGCGCAGATAGTTGGCGACGCTGCCGATTGCATCGGCCTGGCTCGTGCGCAGGTCGATGTCCTTGTGGCCATCGTAGCTGACCGCATACTGCACGATGCTGCTCGGCAGAAATTGCGGAATGCCGATCGCGCCGGTGTACGAGCCGAGCACCGTGCTCGGATCGATCTGCGAATCGCGCGTCCACACCAGGTAGTCTTCGAGATTCTTGCGGAAGGTCGCCTGGCGGTCCGCGCGATTCGGTGTATTCGGGTAATCGAAACTGAGCGTGGTCAGTGCGTCGAGCACGCGGAAGTTGCCCATGAAACGCCCGTAAATCGTCTCCACGCCGAGAATGCCGACGATCACTTCCGGCGGCACGCCGAACTCTTCATACGCGCGCTGCAGCGTGGCCCGATTCGCGCGCCAGAAACGGATGCCGGCATTGATGCGGATCTGATCGAGAAAGCGCGACTGGTACACGCGCCAGTTTTTCACCGCGGCCGACGGCGACGGCGTGACCAGCTTCACCGCGGTCGCCGAATAGCTGACGCCGGCGAACAGCGAATGCAGCGCCGCTTCGTCGAAATCGTAGCGCGCCGCCATGTCGTTGATGAACGCATCGACATTCGCGTTGTTCGCGTAACGCTGCGGAATAATTTCTTCCTCAAACGTTTGCCCTTGCGGAACGGCGGTTTGCGGCTGCGCCTGAGCGACAAGTACGGGCGGTTTTTTGCCGGTGCTCTGCGCGAGAGCCGGAGTGGTTGCCATGAACATGCACGATGCGGTGGAGAGTGCGGCGGCGATGGTTCGGATGCTGAGCCGGTTTCGTGCAGACAGAGCAAGCTTGACGGTCATAGTGAGCTGGGGGCGCAGAGCGAAAGGACAAAGACGGGAGGAAAACGGAACGGGCAGTATACCCGAGGCCTCTTGCGAAACTGTGCCGGACACGTCACAGCGGCGTGATGCGGAACGACGCGTCATCGCTGCGTCGTGTGGTAACTTCATGAATGTTGGCGCGCCGTGGGCGCGCGCCCCTGGACGGAGACACGCCGCGCACGCTGCCAGCGCTGCGCCGCAGAAAAGAATCATGGCAACAGGTTTCTATTCCCACGCCGACTGTCTGCTGCACGATATGGGGCAATGGCATCCCGAATGCCCCGCACGGCTGCAGGCCATCGAAGATCAATTGATCGCGAGCCGCATCGACGCGTTGATCGAACGCGAATCGCCGCCGCTCGCCGACGAAGCGGCGCTGCTGCGCGTGCATACGCAGGCGCACATCGACTACATCCGTAGCTGTTCGCCTGCCGAGGGCCGCGCCGAGATCGACCCCGACACGTCGATGAATCCGCACACCTTGCAGGCGGCGTTACGCGCAGCCGGCGCGGCGGTGGCCGCTACCGACGCGGTCATCGAAGGCCGCTTCGACAACGCTTTTTGCAGCGTGCGCCCGCCCGGCCATCACGCCGAGCCGGCGCGTGCAATGGGCTTCTGCTTCTTCAACAACGTCGCCATCGCCGCGCGTCATGCGCTCGAGGTGCACGGCTTGCAGCGCGTTGCGATCATCGACTTCGACGTGCATCACGGCAACGGCACCGAAGCGGCGTTTTCGGGCGACCCGCGCGTGCTGATGTGCAGCATCTTCCAGCATCCGTTCTATCCGTTCACGGGCGCCGACAATCAGGCGCCCAACATGTGCAACGTGCCGATGCCCGCGCGCTCGAAAGGCATGGCCGTGCGCGAGGCGGTGGACATGCTGTGGCTGCCGCGTCTGAACGACTTCAAGCCGGAGATGCTGTTCATTTCCGCGGGCTTCGACGCGCATCGCGAAGACGACCTCGGCAACATGGGCCTCGTCGAAGACGACTACGTGTGGATTACCGAGCAGATGCGCGACGTCGCGAAACGCTATGCGAGCGGGCGGATCGTGAGTTGTCTCGAAGGCGGCTACAACCTGTCCGCGCTCGGGCGCAGCGTGGTTGCCCACGTGCGCGCGCTGGCCGAAATCTGAGGAAGAGCAAGCCATGAACGAGGATGCACGCAGCGCTTCGCTAGTGGAGACGGAAACCGGCGCGTACGGCGTACCCGGCGTCGTGCGTCTGACGATGAACCGGCCCGACGCTTTCAACGCGCTCTCCGAAGGCATGCTCGACGCGTTGCAGGACGCGCTGAACGAAGTCGCGCGATCGGAGGCGCGCGTGGTCGTGATCGCCGGCGCGGGGCGCGCGTTCTGCGCGGGACATGATCTGAAGGAAATGCGCGCGGCGCCGTCGCTCGCGTATTACCAGGCGCTGTTCGCCCGCTGCACGAAACTCATGATGACGATCCAGCGCTTGCCGCAGCCGGTGATCGCGCGAGTGCATGGCATCGCGACGGCGGCGGGCTGCCAGCTCGTCGCGATGTGCGATCTCGCCGTGGCTTCCGATACCGCGCGTTTCGCTGTGTCGGGCGTGAATCTCGGGCTCTTTTGCGCGACGCCGTCGGTGCCGCTGTCGCGCAATCTGTCGCGCAAGGCGGCGCTCGAAATGCTGTTGACCGGCGATTTCATCGACGCCGCCGAGGCGAAGCAGCAGGGCCTCGTCAATCGCGTCGTGCCGCTGGACTCGCTCGACGCGGAAGTGGCGCGGCTTGCCACCAGCATCTGCGCGAAACCGGTCGAGGCGGTCAGCGCCGGCAAGGGTCTCTTCTACCGGCAACTGGAAATGGGCATCGAGGCCGCGTATCAACTCGCGGGCCAGACGATGGCCTGCAACATGATGGACGACTCCGCGCTCGAGGGCATGCAGGCGTTCATCGACAAACGCCCGCCTGACTGGAAGCGCTAAGTCCTTAGCCCTAATGCGCCCGCTGCGCGCGCTGAAGAACCCACTCGATCAGTTCGCCGATCACGCGATCGCGGTCGAGATCGTTCATCGTCTCGTGATAGCCCGCTTCGTATAGCCGGAGCGTCTTGTCCGGCGAGCCGGCGTGCTCGCCGAACGCGCGGCTGCCTTCGGGCTCCGTGAGTTTATCGGCGGTGCCGTGATAGACGAGAAGCGGCAGACGCAGTCCCGCGCGTCCGCGTTCGATCCGCGCCATCGCGAGCAGCAACTCCGCGCCGGTGCGCGCCGGAATCGCCGCATGATGCACGAGCGGGTCGCTGCGATTGGCGTCCACGACGGATTGCACCCGAGACAGCAGCGCGGCGTCGATTTTCATCGCCGGAAAGCCTGGCCAGACGCGGCTGATAACCTGACTCAGCGCGAGCATCCAGCCCGGCACGTCGCGGCCAGGCGCGAGCGCGGGGCTCGACAGGATCAGACCGCTCAGATTGGCGCGGCTGCCTGTTGCTTGCGAGGCGGCGCTGGCGCGCTCGATTGCGTAGAGCGCGGCGATAGCGCCGCCCATGCTATGGCCCATCAGGAACAGCGGCGTCTCGGTCCGCACAGTGCGCGCCGCGGCGTCGAGCAACGCCTGCGCATCCAGCAGGTAATCGTCGAATCGTTCGACATAGGCGCGCTTGCCCGGCGCGCGGCCGTGACCGCGCAAGTCGATCGCCAGCAGTTCGATCCCGGCTGCATTGAGCCGTGCGGCCAGCGCCGAATAGCGGCACGCATGCTCGGCGAGTCCGTGAATCAGCGCAATGCTCGCGCGCGGCGCTTTGCGGGTTGGCCAACGGTATAGCGGCAGTTCGAGGCCATCCGCCGTGGTGGCGGTCGAGCGCACCGGCTCCGCGCTGTCTGCGCCGGTTTCATCGTCAGAGGCGAAGGGCTGTTGCGAGGTCTCCATGGCGCGCGTCCGTGAATTGGGGTTCGCGCGATCATAGACCGTCGCCTCTGGCGTCAGCGGAAATGGGCGGCGGGTCCGTCCTCTAATATCTAACAGTTATGAAAAGATCGTAATTGATTATTAAAGGGAATGCCCCGGGCGCGGTAGAATCGCGGGCTCAAATTCCCAATAAAAGTAACGGCGGCCGCTTGGCCGGGGAGCGCACGACGCTCGTCGGCAAACCCGCCGTTTCGTTTTTCCATGATCGAAATACGCAATATCTCTCAGCGGTTCGCGGGGCCCCGGGGCTGGGTCGAGGCGCTGCACAACGTCAATCTGTCGATTCCGGCGGGCGAGGTGTTCGGCATCATCGGCCGCAGCGGCGCGGGCAAGAGCACGCTGGTCCGCACGATCAACCTGCTGACGCGTCCGACCGAAGGCAACATCGTCGTCGACGGCCGCGATCTGACCACGCTGCCCGCCGCGCAATTGCGCGAAGCGCGCCGCGAGATCGGCATGATCTTCCAGCACTTCAATTTGCTGTCGTCGCGCACGGTGTTCGAGAACGTCGCGTTGCCGCTCGAGCTTGCCGGCATGAAGCGCGACGAGATCGAGGCGAACGTGTTGCCGCTGCTGGAACTCGTGGGCCTGTCCGCGCAGAAGGACCGCTACCCGGCGCAGATCAGCGGCGGGCAGAAGCAGCGCGTCGGCATCGCGCGCGCGTTGGCAAGCAAGCCGAAGGTGCTGCTTTCCGACGAAGCGACGTCCGCGCTCGATCCCGAAACCACGCGCTCGATTCTCGATCTGCTCAAGCGCATCAACCGCGAACTGAACCTGACTGTCGTGCTGATCACGCATCAGATGGATGTGATCAAGCAGGTGTGCGATCGCGTCGCCGTGCTCGACGCGGGCCGCGTCGTCGAACAGGGCAAGGTGATCGACGTGTTTCTGCAGCCGCATCACGAAGTCACGCGCGCGCTGATCGGCGACGTGATCGCGCAGGAACTGCCGCCCGCAATGAAGGCTCGCGTCGCCGAACGTCTGAAGACGGGCAGCGGCCATTTGCTGCGCCTCGCGTTCACGGGTTCGGGCGTCGATCAGCCGATTCTCTCGGAGACGATTCGCCGCTACGAACTCGACTTCAACATCCTGCACGGCCAGATCGACGAGATTCAGGGGCAGGCGTTCGGCTCGCTCGCGGTGCTCGCGGGCGGCGAACCGGCGAAGGTGGCGCAGGCGCTCGCGTATCTGCGCGAACAGGGTGTGGTGGTGGAGGAGCTCTCGTATGTTGAGTGAAATGTTCGATATGTTCGTCCAGTCGTTCTGGGAAACGCTCGTGATGGTGGGCATTTCCGGACTGGTCGGCGCGTTGGTGGGCTTGCCGCTCGGCGTGCTGCTGTATCTGACCGACCGTCAGGGCGTGTTGCAGAACGTCGCGGTGAATCGCGTCGTCGGCATGGTCGTGAATGCGGTGCGCTCGACGCCGTTCATCATCCTGCTCGTGGCGGTGATTCCGTTCACGCGCCTTGTGGTCGGATCGTCGATCGGCACGGCCGCGGCGGTGGTGCCGCTGACGATTGCCGCGGCGCCGTTCATCGCGCGTCTCGTGGAAACGGCGCTGCGCGAAGTCGATCGCGGGCTGATCGAAGCGGCTCAGGCGATGGGCGCGACCACCAGCCAGATCGTCTTCAAGGTGCTGTTGCCGGAATCGCTGCCGGGCGTCGTGGCCGGCTTGACCATCACGTTCGTCTCGCTGGTCGGCTATTCGGCGATGGCCGGTGCGATCGGCGGCGGCGGTCTTGGCGACCTCGGCATTCGCTACGGGTATCAGCGTTTTCTGCCGGAAGTCATGTTGACAGTCGTCGTGATTCTTATCGTGTTCGTGCAGTTGGTGCAGTCGTTCGGGGATTGGCTCGTGCGTCGTCTGAGCCATAAATAAATCAAAAGGTCCATCATGCAACGTCGTTTCATACTCAAGCTGGTCGCGGCATTCGGCGCCGCGTCGCTGTTCGCCGCAAATGCGGCCCACGCTGAAGACACCATCAAGGTCGGCGTGACCGGCGGTCCGCACGCGCAGATCATGGAAGTCGTGAAGAGCGTCGCCGCAAAGAACGGTCTGAACATCAAGGTCGTCGAGTTCTCCGATTACGTGCAGCCGAACGCGGCGCTCGCGGGCGGCGATCTGGACGCCAACAGCTATCAGCACGACCCGTACTTGCAGGCGCAGGTCAAGGACCGCGGCTACAAGCTGATTCGCGTCGCCGATACGGTCACGTACCCGATGGGCATCTACTCGAAGAAGGTGAAGTCGCTGGCCGAACTGCCGCAAGGCGCGAAGATCGCGGTGCCGAACGATCCGACCAACGGCGGCCGCGCCTTGCTGCTGCTGCAAAAGCAGGGGCTGCTGAAGCTGCGTGCCGAAGCGGGCCTGAAGGCGACGCCGCTCGACATCGTCGAAAATCCGAAGAAGCTGAAGATTGTCGAACTGGACGCCGCGCAGATTCCGCGTTCGCTCAACGACGTGGACGCCGCCGCGATCAACACCAACTTCGCGATGGAAGCCGGCCTCAAGCCGAAGCAGGATGCGATCGCGATCGAAGACCCGAAGGGTCCGTACGTGAACGTCATCGCGATCCGCGAGGCCGACAAGAACAAACCGTGGGTCGCCAAGCTCGTGGCCGCCTACCATTCGCCGGAAGTGAAGCAGTTTGTCGACAGCAAATTCGGCGGTTCGGTGGTCACGGCCTGGTGATCTGAAGCCGTCAGATACCGCGTGAGCAGCCGGCGATATGAAAATTAGAGTCGTAAATCGGAACCCGGGGTTGTCACCCGGGTTTTTTCGCGATTAAAATAGAACGACCGTTCGATATTGCCGTCACGCCGCTGGGGAGCGATATCCTCCTGCTAGAGCGCCCGCGACAAAGCTGCCACGAGGGCAGTCGTTATAATGTTCGTTGGGTTGACGTATTCGTAACTTTGGAGCGTGTGCATGAAAATCCTGGTGCCAGTCAAGAGAGTGGTCGACTACAACGTGAAGGTCCGGGTCAAGTCGGACGGCACGGGCGTCGACATCGCGAACGTGAAGATGTCGATGAATCCGTTCGACGAAATCGCGGTTGAAGAAGCGGTGCGTCTGCGCGAAGCGGGCGTGGCGACCGAGGTGATCGCCGTGTCGGCGGGCGCGACGCAATCGCAGGAAACGCTGCGCACGGCGCTCGCCATCGGCGCGGATCGCGCGATCCTGATCGAGTCGAACGAAGAATTGCAGCCGCTGGCGGTCGCGAAGCTGCTGAAGGCGCTCGTCGACAAGGAACAGCCGCAACTGGTGATTCTCGGCAAGCAGGCTATCGACGATGACTCCAACCAGACCGGCCAGATGCTCGCCGCGCTGGCTGGTTTGCCGCAGGCGACGTTTGCGTCGAAGGTTGTCGTCGCTGACGGCAAGGCGACCGTGTCGCGCGAAGTGGATGGCGGCGCGGAAACGCTGTCGCTCACATTGCCCGCTGTCATCACGACCGATCTGCGCCTGAACGAGCCGCGCTACGTGACGCTGCCGAACATCATGAAGGCGAAGAAAAAGCCGCTGGAAGTCGTCAAGCCCGAAGACCTCGGCGTCGATGTCACGCCGCGTCTGAAGACGCTGAAGGTCGTCGAGCCGCCGAAGCGCTCCGCCGGCGTGAAGGTGCCGGACGTGAAGACGCTGGTCGAGAAGCTGAAGACCGAAGCCAAGGTGCTTTAAGGAACGCGGGAGACAGGGCAAATGACGAATCTTGTAATTGCAGAACACGACAACGCATCGATCAAGGCCGCGACGCTGCACACCATTGCAGCCGCGCAAAAGATCGGCGGTGACATTCACGTACTGGTAGCAGGCCAGAACGCGCAGGCCGCAGCGGACGCAGCCGCGAAAATCGCGGGCGTTTCGAAAGTGCTGCTGGCCGACGCGCCGCAACTCGCCGAAGGTCTCGCGGAAAACGTCGAGGCGACGGTGCTGAACATCGCGAAGGACTACTCGCATATCCTCGCGCCGGCTACCGCTTACGGCAAGAACATCGCGCCGCGTATCGCCGCCAAGCTCGACGTCGCGCAGATCAGCGACATCACGGCGGTCGATTCCACCGACACCTTCGAGCGTCCGATTTACGCGGGCAATGCGATCGCTACCGTTCAATCGGCTGATCCGATCAAGGTCATCACGGTCCGCACCACCGGCTTCGACGCAGTGGCGGCTGAAGGCGGCAACGCATCGGTGGAAAAAATCGAAGCGGCGGCAGACGCGGGCATCTCGCAGTTCGTGAGCCGCGAAGTGACGAAGCTCGACCGTCCGGAACTGACGTCGGCGAAGATCATCGTTTCGGGTGGCCGCGGTCTCGGCAACGGCGAGAACTACACGAAGGTGCTCGAGCCGCTCGCCGACAAGCTGAACGCGGCGCTGGGCGCATCGCGCGCGGCGGTCGACGCCGGCTTCGTGCCGAACGACTATCAGGTCGGGCAGACCGGCAAGATCGTCGCGCCGCAACTGTATGTGGCCGTCGGCATTTCCGGCGCGATCCAGCATCTGGCCGGCATGAAGGACAGCAAAGTGATCGTCGCGATCAACAAAGACCCGGAAGCGCCGATTTTCAGCGTCGCCGATTACGGTCTCGTCGGCGATCTGTTCACGCTTGTGCCGGAACTCGTGAGCGAACTCGGCTGAGCGTGTTAGCGCCATATAAAGCCATCTGCAAAGCCGTTTAACGGCGTTTCGCAACGCATTGGCGACACAAGAAGGGCGCTGGACCGAACAAGTCCCGCGCCCTTTTTCCATCAGGCAGGAGGAGAACAGAAAATGAGCTATACGGCGCCCATCAAGGACATGCTGTTCGTGATGAAGGAACTGGCGGATCTCGAACAGATCGCGACGCTGCCGGGCTTCGAGGACGCGAACCTCGACACCGCTCAGGCCGTGCTGGAAGAGTCGGCGAAACTGTGCGGCGAGGTGCTGGCTCCGCTGAACGTCGAAGGAGATCGCAATCCGAGCAGTTGGAAAGACGGCGTCGTGACGGCGACGCCCGGCTTCAAGGAAGCGTTCCGTCAGTTTGCCGAGGGCGGCTGGCAAGGCGTGCAGCATCCTGTGGAGTATGAAGGCCAAGGCCTGCCGAAACTCATCGCCACACCTTGCGTTGAGATGTTGAACGCATCGAATCTGTCGTTCGCGCTGTGCCCGTTGCTGACCGACGGCGCGATCGAGGCGCTGCTGACCGCCGGCACCGACGCGCAAAAACAGACCTATGTGCCGAAGCTCATTTCAGGCGAATGGACCGGCACAATGAACCTCACTGAGCCGCAGGCCGGCTCGGATCTCGCGCTCGTGCGCACGCGCGCCGAGCCGCAAGGCGATGGCTCGTTCAAGCTGTTCGGCACGAAGATTTTCATCACGTGGGGCGAGCACGACATGGCGGAGAACATCGCGCATCTCGTGCTCGCGCGCACGCCGAATGCGCCCGAAGGCGTGAAGGGCATCTCGCTCTTCATCGTGCCGAAGTTTTTGATCAACGAAGACGGTTCGCTCGGCGAGCGCAACGACGTGCATTGCGTGTCGATCGAGCACAAGCTCGGCATCAAGGCGAGTCCGACGGCCGTGCTGCAATTCGGCGACCATGGCGGCGCGATCGGGCATCTGATCGGCGAGGAAAATCGCGGCCTCGAGTACATGTTCATCATGATGAACGCGGCGCGGTTCGCCGTGGGCATGCAAGGCGTCGGCGTATCGGATCGCGCGTATCAGAAGGCGGCGGCCTATGCGAAGGAGCGCGTGCAAAGCCGTCCCGTCGACGGCTCCGCGAAACAGCCGGTGGCGATCATCGAGCATCCCGACGTGCGCCGCATGCTTTCGACGATGCGCGCGCTCACCGAAGCGTCGCGCGCGCTGGCTTATGTCGCGGCCGGGCATTGCGACATTGCACATCGTCATCCGGACGAAGCGAAGCGCGCCGAGCATCAGGCGATTTACGAGTTTCTCGTGCCCGTCGTGAAGGGCTGGAGCACGGAGTTGTCGATCGACGTAACCAGCCTTGGCGTGCAGGTGCACGGCGGCATGGGTTTCATCGAAGAGACGGGCGCCGCGCAGTATTACCGCGACGCTCGCATTCTGCCGATCTACGAAGGCACGACCGCGATTCAGGCGAACGATCTGATCGGCCGCAAGACGGTGCGTGACGGCGGCAAAGTCGCGAGGTCGCTGCTTGCCAGCGTTGCCGAAACGGTCGGATTGCTTGGCGCGCAACAAGGTCAGGCGTTCCGATCGATGGAAAAGCATCTTGCCGAGGGGCAGCGCTCGTTGGGCGCGGTGGTCGATTTCGTCGTCGCGAACACGAAGGGCGATCCGAATGCCGTGTTTGCCGGCAGCGTGCCGTATCTGAAGCTCGCGGGCATTGTGCTGGGCGGCTGGCAAATGGCGCGTGCGCTGCTCGCGGCCGCTCAGAAGCGCGACGAAGACCCGCAGTTTTACGGCGCGAAGATCGCGACGGCGCAATTCTACGCGGAGCATGTGTTGCCGCTCGCGACCGCGCTGGAGGCGTCGATTGTCAGTGCGAAGGGCGGCGAGGGCGTGCTGGCGTTGTCCGCGGATCAGTTTTGATGCGGCGCGAAGTCTGAGGTCTTGCTGAGTAAACGAAAACGGCGCCTTGCAGCGTTAACTGAAGCGCAGGCAATTGGACATTGGTCCAATTTCTGCGGTCAGTTCGCAAGGCGCCGTTTGTCTTTTGGCGAGCCGGCTTGCGCTGTTACAGCCGGCTGGAAACGCGCCGAGCATGACCACGCCCGGCGCTAGAAGCTTCAGGCATAAGCCGGACGATGTGCAGCGCCGCTCTCGCCGAAATAGCGATGCACCGACAGGTCGTCTGCCTTGATCGCCGGCTGCTTGCCGGACATCACATCGGCGAGCAACTGGCCCGAACCGCACGACATTGTCCAGCCGAGCGTGCCGTGCCCCGTGTTGAGGAACAGGTTCGGCACGGGGGTGCGGCCGACGATCGGCGTGCCGTCCGGCGTCATGGGCCGCAGGCCGGTCCAGAAGCTGGCCTTCGACGTGTCGCCGCCGCCCGGGAACAGGTCGTTCACGCACAGCTCGAGCGTTTCGCGGCGCGCCTGGCGCAACGACTTGTCGAAGCCGACGATTTCAGCCATCCCGCCGACGCGAATCCGGTTGTCGAAGCGCGTAATCGCGATCTTGTAGGTTTCGTCGAGCACCGTGGAAACCGGCGCGGCGGCTTCGTTGACGATGGGCGCCGTGATCGAGTAACCCTTCAGCGGATAGACCGGAATCTTCACGAGGCCGGACAGAAATTTCGTCGAGTAAGAACCGAGTGCGACGACGAACGAATCGGCGCGTACCAATTCCTGGCCGCACTGCACGCCGGCGATGCGGTCGCCGGCCATGGCGAGCGCGTCGATCGGCGTGTTGTAGCGGAATTTGACGCCCATCTGCTCGGCCAGCGCGGCGAGGCGCGTGGTGAACATCTGGCAGTCGCCGGTTTCGTCGCCCGGCAGGCGCAGACCGCCCGTCAGCTTGTGCGAGACCGCGGCGAGCGCCGGTTCGGCCTGAGCCAGTTCCGCCGCCGACAGCAGTTCGAACGGCACGTTGGCCTCGCGCAGCACGGCGATGTCTTTCGCCGCGCCGTCGAATTGCTGCTGCGTGCGGAATACCTGCAGCGTGCCGCCGGTGCGGCCTTCGTAGTGGATGCCGGTTTCGGCGCGCAGCGCTTGCAGACAATCGCGGCTGTATTCGGCGAGGCGGACCATGCGTCCCTTGTTGACCGCATAGCGCGACGCCGTGCAGTTCTGCAGCATCTGCCACATCCATTGCAACTGGAACTGCGTGCCGTCGAGGCGAATGGCGAGCGGCGCGTGTTTCTGGAACATCCACTTGACGGCTTTCAGCGGCACGCCGGGCGCGGCCCACGGCGACGCATAGCCCGGCGAGATCTGGCCGGCGTTGGCGAAACTGGTTTCGAGCGCCGGGCCCGGCTCACGATCGATCACGGTCACTTCATGACCCGCGCGTGCGAGGTAATACGCGCTCGTTACGCCGACGACGCCACTGCCCAAAACGACGATTCGCATAGCTGCTCCAGATGATTCGCAAGATTCGCGGGCGTTGTGCTGTTCAGTTCGCTTCAATCGTTCGATTAACGACGTGAAACGCGGTACGCCCAGTGTTAAGCGCTATACTATTGGCGAGCTTGCAGGTTTTGTTATTGTATTTCTGCGATTTTCAGAATAAACACTATGCGCACCCAACGTCAGCCCGTTCGAACCCTCGATAAGCTCGATCACAAGATTCTTCGGCTGCTGCAGCAGGACGGCCGGATGGCCATGAAAGACCTCGCGGAGCAGGTCGGACTGTCGGTCACGCCGTGCATCGAGCGTGTGAAGCGCATGGAGCGCGACGGCGTGATCACCGGCTACTATGCGCGCGTGAATCCGGCCGAACTGGGCGCGGCGCTGCTGGTGTTCGTCGAAATCACGCTCGACCACAAGAGCGGCAACATGTTCGACCAGTTTCGCCGCGAGGTGCAGAAGATCCCCGAAGTGCTCGAGTGCCATCTCGTGTCGGGAGACTTCGATTACCTGATCAAGGCGCGCATCGGCGAGATGGCCGATTACCGCAAGCTTTTGGGCGACATCCTGCTTCAGCTTCCGGGCGCCGTGCAGTCGAAAAGCTATGTGGTGATGGAAGAGATCAAGGAAACGCTGACCATCCCGGTCGGGGATGAAACCACGCGCTAGCCTCGTTGGAGAGGGCTCGACAAACGGCGTAAACACTGTATATTTATACAGGTGTTTTGCGCCGTTTTGTTTGCCCTGTTCACTTGTCCCAGCCAGCCGTGACCGAGCCCGATTTCCCTTCCGCTGCCGAGTTTCCAATCGCGCCGCCGGTGCCCCGCAAGGGGCGCGGTGCGGTCACGAACGTGCAAGGCCGGTACGAAGTCGACCAGCGGGAAGCGGTGGACGACGGTTGGTTAGCCACGCCGGAAGAAGGTGAAGCGCCGAAGGCGCTGCGCACCCAGGTGTTCGAGGAAAGGGCGAAAAGCATTCTCACGCGTAACGCGTCGCCGGACATTCCGTTTAGCGTGTCGCTGAATCCATACCGCGGTTGCGAGCACGGCTGTATTTATTGTTTTGCGCGGCCCACGCATAGTTATCTCGGCCTCTCGCCGGGGCTCGACTTCGAAAGCCGCATTTATGCGAAGGTGAACGCGCCCGAGCTGCTTGAGCGCGAGCTGTCGAAAAAGTCCTATGAGCCGGAGCCCATTGCGCTTGGCGTCAATACCGACGCGTGGCAGCCTGCAGAACGCGAGTGGCGGCTCACACGGCGCGTCGTCGAGATTCTGAGCGAGCGTAATCATCCCTTTGCGGCTATTACGAAGTCGTCGCTGATCGAGCGGGACCTGGATCTGCTTGCGCCCATGGCGGCTCGCGGCCAATTCATGGCGGCCATTACTATCACGACGCTCGACGCCGACATTGCGCGCACGCTCGAACCGCGCGCGGCTACGCCGTCGCGGCGCTTGCGCACGATCCGCACGCTGAGCGAAGCGGGCATTCCGGTCGGGGTGAGCATTGCGCCGGTGATTCCGTTTGTCACGGAGCCGGACATGGAGCGCGTGCTCGAAGCGTGTGCGGAAGCCGGCGCCAGCAACGCGAGCTATATCGTGCTGCGCCTGCCGTGGGAAGTTGCGCCGCTGTTCAAAGACTGGCTCGCCGCGCATTTTCCCGATCGCGCCGAACGGGTCATGGCGCGTGTGCGCGATATGCGGGGCGGCAAGGACTACGACTCGTCTTTCTCCACCCGAATGAAGGGGGAAGGCTTGTGGGCCGATCTGCTCAAGCAGCGATTCCACAAGGCGGTGCGCCGTCTAGGGCTGAATCAGCGCGACCGCGGCATTCTGGATATGTCGCACTTCAAGCGTCATGAGGTGCCGCGGAGCCAGGCGGCGAGTGGCGATAATCCGCAGCTCGATCTTTTTTAGCCGATGGTGCGTGTAGTGCGCGTGGTCCTTCTGCTATTGCGACAGCGCCTTCGCCGCCTGGACTTGTCCTTCGAAGTAGGTCTGGAAGGAAATGGCGAGACCGGTCATCAACAGAAACGCGCCGATCAGCAGCGAAAAGATCACCACGAAGATCACGGTCCACCCCGAGCGGCTTTGTCGCTGCGTGTGCGCATTGAATTGCCGGTCCCACTTTTCGTCCGGGCGCAGACCATAGACGATCGCGGCGAGAAACGCGGCCAGAAGCGAAACGGCGCCGGGGAATGCGAGCACCCAGCCGAGTATCGAAGAGCGTTCGCTCGCTACCAGCAACATCGCGCCGGGAATGCCGATTACGGTGCCAAGCACGTGGGCCCAGCCGTAGACGTCGCGCGGACCGCACAGATAAAAGCGATGCGCGCCGAGGCTGCCCAGGAAAAACGCCAGCGCGGCGGTAATCGTTTTGGATCGGAAGTAAGTCGAGGTCGAAGCAGACGTGGACATGTGGGCGTGGGTAGCGTGATGGGCAGCGCGAACTGACGGGCAAAGACGGCAGCGCGGACTGATGGTCGAAAGCTGTGGTGCAAATGAGCGGTGTATTGTTGGCCGCGAACCGTCGCGCATTCTACGCCGCCGGCGCGCGACCGGTCACCTGGCGTAGAGCCTCAGGCGGCGGGGCGGCTGGCAAGGCGGGGGCGTTGCCGTGTTCTTCGGCGGCGGTTGCGGGTGCGCATCGCCGAGGGCTTCAGCGTTGGCGTTGGCGTCGACATCGGCAGCGACCACCGTTGCGGCATCGCCGGCTTCACACCGGCAGTGCACGCCTAGGCCTATACGTCTTAGCTTGCCCCGGGCACATCCGTCCGCGTGACGTCCCGGACCGCGACCACAAGCCCCGAGCCGCCCGGCACCAGGGTAGCCGCTCAAGGCACCGAGTACGTGACGCGGTAAATGGCGCCGGCGTAGTCGTCGCTGATCAGCAGCGACCCGTCTGGCAGCGGCAACACGTCGGCGGGGCGGCCCCACACGGTTTCTCCCGGCTGAAGCCATCCCTCGGCGAAAACCTCCTGCCGCACGTGGCTGCCGTCCGGCTCCGTCACGACTCTTACCACGCGGTAGCCGGACTTCTTACTGCGGTTCCAGGAACCGTGCTCGGCAATGAAAATGTTGTGGCGGTAGTCGGCCGGGAACATCGAGCCGCTATAAAAGCGCATGCCGAGCGCGGCGACATGCGCGCCCAATTTGACGACCGGTGGCGTGAATGCGCTGCACGGATGGCCCGCGCCGAATTGCGGGTCGGCTACCGCGTCGGCGTGACAGTACGGAAAGCCGAAATCGAGACCGGCGCGCGGGGCGCGGTTGAGTTCGTCGTCGGGTACGTCGTCGCCTAGCAGATCGCGGCCGTTGTCGGTGAACCAGAGTTCGTGCGTCGCCGGATGCCATGCGAAGCCGACGGAGTCGCGTATGCCGCGCGCGACCACCTCGTAATGGCTGCCGTCGGGGTCCATGCGGCCGATCATCGCGTAGCGGTCGCGATCTTTCAGGCAGACGTTGCAGGGTGCGCCTTGCGGGACGTAAAGCTTGCCGTCCGGGCCGAAAGCAATGAATTTCGCCCCGTGATGAGTCTCGGCGGGCAATTTGTCCGTAACGACCGCCGGCTGCGGCGGCGCGCTCAGGCGCGTGTCGATCAAATCGAAGCGTAAAATTCGCGACACCGCCGAAACGTACAACGCGCCGTCGTGCCAGGCGACGCCGACGGGGGCCTCGAGACCCGTGGCCACGATATGTCGGGCGGCGACTCGCGCACCTTGCAGTTCGAGCGCATAGACGTGGCCGTCGAGGCTGCCTATATAGAGAATGCCCTTTGGCGACAAAGCCATCGCGCGTGCGCTCGGTACTGCGTCCGACAAGACTTCGATATGAAAGCCCGGCGGCAGTTTGATGCGCTCCACAGGCGGCGCGGCCAGGGCGCTGCACGCGACGACGGCCAGCAACGCGCCCACCGCGCTGCCAAAACCGCGGAAACCACGAAAACCGCGCGGACGGCAAACGGATGCAGGCCGGCGGGCGGAAAGGATGCGAAACAGCGCGGTTTGCAGCAGAGATTTCACAGGCATTCCGTCAGGTCCTCCATGTGTTTGCGCCAGCTTGCGCGCCCGCGCTGTCGGGGCGGCGCACCCCGATTGCTCAGTTTATCCGGGTAAGTGTTTGTTATGGCGTCGGTTTCCCGCTATAATCGCGTGTTTCAGTCGTTCCGAACCCCGGTTTTCAAGGATTCTAGTATGGTCATCATCCGCTTGGCTCGTGGCGGCTCCAAGAAGCGCCCGTTCTACAACATCGTCGCAACCGACTCGCGTAACCGTCGTGACGGCCGCTTCATCGAGCGCGTTGGCTTCTACAACCCGGTCGCTACGAAGGGCGAATCGCTGCGTATCGCTCAAGATCGCCTGACGTATTGGCAAGGCGTTGGCGCACAACTGTCGCCGACCGTCGAGCGTCTCGTGAAAGAAGCGCAAAAGGCGCAGCCGGCTGCTTAATGGTAGCTCGCATGCGTATCGTCGTCGGTTTGGCCGGCGGCTCGCGCGACCCGCGTGAGCAGTCCGATGCGCAAAATGTTTTGCCGAAACAGGCGTCGAAGTTCGCAGCAAGGCTCAATCTGAGGTCCCGTCATGTCTGAGCGTGATTCCGGCAGTTCAGGTCGCGTAAAGGCAGCGGAAGCGGCTACACAGGCCGCTAAAGAGGCGAGCCCGCGCGCAAAGACGCCTGCTCAGGCGCCGTTCGGTGCATTCGTCCGCAAGTCGGGCGAGCGGGCCGGAGGCAAGGCGAAAGCCAATGTTGAAAACACCGGTTCCGAGGCAGCAGCAATGCGCGCGGAAACGGCGGCGAGCTGGCCGGCTGACGCGGTCGAAGTCGGTGCAATCGTCGACGCTTACGGCCTCAAAGGCTGGGTCAAGGTGGCCGCGCATGCGGACGCCGGGCATGGCGGCGACGCTTTGCTGAGCGCCGAGCGCTGGTGGCTCATGAAAGGCCGCGAGCGCCAGTCGGCGCCGTCGCTGCAAGCCAAAACGCATAGCGACAGTGTCGTAGCCCTTCTGGGCGGCGTCGCTGACCGCGACGCGGCGCTGGCGCTGCGCGGCTCGCGCGTCTACGTGAGCCGCAGCGAATTTCCGGCGCTTGAAGCCGACGAATTCTACTGGGTCGACCTGCTCGGCCTGGACGTGGTGAACCTTGCCGGTGTCAACCTGGGCAAGGTTGCAGACATGATCGACAACGGTGCGCATTCGGTGCTGCGCATCGAATACGCAGCGGCCGACAAAACCGGCAAGCCGGTCAAGGCAGAGCGCTTGATCCCGTTCGTCGGCGTGTTTGTCAAAACGGTGGACCAGGCGGCGAAGCAGATCATCGTCGACTGGGAAGCCGATTATTGATAGTTCAGCAAATCGAGTTCGCTACAACGGAGAGAGCGATGCAGTTCGATGTCGTCACGCTCTTTCCCGAAATGTTTCGCGCGCTGACCGACTGGGGCATTACCAGCCGGGCAGCAAAGCAGCAGCGCTATGGGTTGCGTACGTGGAATCCGCGTGATTTCACCACGGACAACTACCGCACAATCGACGATCGCCCGTACGGCGGCGGCCCCGGCATGGTCATGCTGGCCAAGCCGCTGGAAGACGCGATCGGTGCAGCGAAGGCTGCGCAGGCGGAGCAGGGCATCGGCGCCCCGCGTGTCGTGATGATGTCGCCGCAAGGCGCCACGCTGAATCACGAACGTGTGATGAAGTTCGCCGCCCGGCCTGGTTTGATTCTGCTGTGCGGCCGCTACGAGGCGATCGACCAGCGTTTGCTCGACCGGGTTGTCGACGAAGAAATCAGTCTCGGCGACTTCGTGCTGTCGGGCGGCGAGTTGCCCGCCATGGCGTTGATGGATGCAGTCGTGCGCCAGTTGCCCGGCGTGCTCAATGATTCGCAGTCGGCGGTGCAGGACAGTTTTGTCGATGTGCTGCTCGATTGTCCGCACTACACGCGGCCTGAGGAATACCACGGCGTGCGTGTGCCCGATGTGCTGCTCGGCGGCCATCATGCGGAGATCGAAGCGTGGCGTCGGCGGGAAGCTTTGCGCAATACGTGGCACAAGCGGCCCGATTTGATCGTCAAGGCCAGAAAGAACAAGATGTTGAGCCGTGCCGACGAGGCATGGCTTGCAAGTCTCGCGAAGGAAGAGCCGAAGGCGTAAAGCCCCGGCCTTTCGAGCGGACACCAGGCGGCGCCGCACATGCGTGTTCGGCGCCTGATGTGAACCCATCCTCTATCGGGGCCGTAGCCGCGCATATTGATGCAAGGCAGGTACGAACGCCGACAAGATGGACTTAGGAGTCAGTGATGAATCTGATTGCAAAACTCGAGCAGGAAGAAATCGCGCGCGCCCTCGGCGAGAAGACCATTCCCGAATTCGCTCCCGGCGATACGGTGATTGTCAGCGTGAACGTGGTTGAAGGTACGCGTAAGCGTGTCCAGGCATACGAAGGCGTCGTGATCGCCAAGCGTAACCGTGGTCTGAATTCGTCGTTCATCGTCCGCAAGATTTCGTCGGGCGAAGGCGTCGAGCGTACGTTCCAGACGTACTCGCCGCTGTTGGCAAGCATCGTCGTCAAGCGTCGTGGCGATGTGCGTCGTGCAAAGCTGTACTACCTGCGCGAGCGTTCGGGCAAGTCGGCTCGAATCAAGGAAAAGCTGGTCTCGAAAGACCGCGCTGCTTCGCAAGCGTAACTGCTGTAAGAAAAAGCACCCCTCGCGGGTGCTTTTTTGTTTGCCAGGTCAAAATAGCGGCATCGCGTCCATCCGCTCATTCGAGAGATCCGTTGATCCGCCCCGTCTTTGAACCTGAAGCCCTGCCCATCGAGGCAACGGGCGCCCACTTGCCGCCAGTCGCCGCGGAGCGTCTTACGCCCGACGGCGTTCGAACGCGCTTCAAGCAGCATCTTTCCTGGACACCCGAGCCGATTATCGAGGCGCCGTGGCGCGACATTCACACCGACCCGCGTGTCGCCTCCGTGCTGGTGCCGCTCGTGATCCGCGCGAATGGACTCACGGTGTTGCTGACGCAGCGTGCCGATCATCTCAACGACCATGCCGGTCAAGTCAGCTTTCCGGGCGGACGTCAGGAGCCTTTCGATGCCGACGCCACCGCGACCGCCTTGCGTGAAGCGCAAGAGGAAGTGGGCCTCGCGCCTTCGCGCGTCGAGGTGCTCGGCGCGTTGCCCGACTATCTGACGGGCACCGGTTTTCGCGTCACGCCGGTGATTGGCCTCGTGCACCCGCCGTTCGCGTTGAAAGCGGACGCGCTCGAGGTCGCGGAGGTCTTTGAAGTGCCGCTCCCGTTTCTGATGAACCCGGCGCATCACGAAGAACGCGTCTTCCGCTATGAAGGCGGCGAGCGCCGCTTCTTCGCGATGCCGTACCCGCGCGGCGCATCGCTCGAAGCAGCCGAACAGGGTGTCGGCGGAACGGGTAGCCACTACTTCATCTGGGGCGCGACAGCGGCGATGCTGCGCAATTTCTATCGCTTTCTGGCGGCTTGACGGGTGTTCTTATGTGCGGACGTTGGGTGTTTGGCAACGTCCCGCTCAGTGGCATCCGACCCTGTGCTATCGTTATGAACCAATCGTAAAACTCGAAAAGCACGGCGCATCGCATGACTTTTTTTTCCGTATTGCTGGCTCTGATCATTGAACAGGTGCGCGCACTGTCGCCGAACAATCCGGTATCCGCGCTGCTTCAATACCATGCGGAGTCGGCGGCGCACGGATTCGATGCGGGCAAGCCCAAGCATGGTCTGCTTGCATGGCTCGTCGTCGTGGTGCCGTGGACGCTGGCCGTCGCGCTCGTCTACTACGTTCTGTACAACATTCACTTCGTGCTGGCGTTTCTGTGGAATGTCGCGGTGCTGTACTTCACGCTAGGCTTCCGCCAGTTCAGCCATTACTTTACCGACATCCATCTCGCGCTCAATAACGACGACGTGCCGCGCGCGCGCGAAATTCTCAACGAATGGACCGGCCTCGACACGCTCGACATGCCGGTCAGCGAGATCGTGCGTCATACGCTGATTCACGCGGTGGTCGCGTCGCATCGCCATGTTTTCGGCGTGTTCTTCTGGTTTCTGATTCCGGTTGGGCCGGCCGGCGCTGTGCTGTATCGGATCGCCGAGTATCTGTCGCGCACGTGGGCGCGGCCGGTGGACGATCGTACCGTCGCGTTTTCGAGCTTCGCGCAGCGCGCGTTCTTCGTGATCGACTGGATTCCGGCGCGGCTCACGTCGCTCGGCTTTGCCATTGTCGGCAATTTCGAAGATGCGATTTACGCGTGGCGCAACCACGCGCGCCAGTGGCCGGATGCGAACGACGGCGTGCTGCTCGCCGCGGGCAGCGGAGCGCTTGGCGCGCGTCTGAGCGGGCCGCTTGCCGAGCCGTCGAGTCTTGATGCACTCGCTACCGGCGACGGCGGTCCGATGCAGGTCGGTGACGACTGCACGCCGCGCACGTTGCAATCGGCGGTCGGACTTGTCTGGCGCGCGGTCGTGCTGTGGATGATTCTGTTGCTGATGCTCACCATCGCCGTGTGGCTGGCTTGAGGCAACACACGTGATGTGCGTAAAAAAACGGGCAATCGCCCGTTTTTTTACGACCTCGATCTCGCAGCCCGCGCCAGACCCGTTCACCCATCCAAAGGATCGCGCGCCGTCCCGCACTGCCAGCATACGGTGAACTGCGCTTCGAGCTTTTCGCCGCATTGCCGGCATTGCCAGCCGGGCGCACCTGCGGCCGGACCTCGCGACGCCGCATCGATCAGACGTCGCGCCACGGCCTCGTCGCGATCGTCCACGAGCCACAATTCGGGCGCGCACTGATCCGCGGGAATGTCGCCGAGCGCGCCGTTCAGATAGCGGTTATGCAGCTCGCACGCGATGCCGGCCGCCGCCAGCACATTGATCCAATGCTGTCCGATGATGAGATTCGGCGCGCGCATCAGCTTCATGTCAGCGCACGATCTGGCTGGCTTCATGCACGAGTTGCGCGTACAGCGCATGCCGTTCGCGACGGATGCGGCCGTCCGCGACTGCTTCGAGGATCGCGCAGCCCGGCTCGTGCAAGTGGTGACAATTGTAGAAGCGGCAGTTAGGCAAGAGAGGCCGGAACTCCGGGAACGCGCGCTCGAGCCGGCCTTCGGTCAAATGATGGAGGCCGAATTCCTGGAAGCCAGGCGAGTCGATCAGCGCACCGTTCCCGCCGTTCCCCCCATTACCCGGCACCGCGCCCGGCAGCGGATAAAGCCGCGTGAACGTCGTCGTATGGCGCCCGCTGTTCAACGCGGTCGAAATCTCGCGCGTGGCGACTTCGGCGTTTGGAATCAGCAGGTTCACGAGCGTCGACTTGCCCATCCCCGACTGGCCGAGCAAGAGCGTCGAGTGGCCGTGCAAATGGTCGATCAACGTCGCGCGGGCGTCGTCGGGTTGCGTCTTGATCGACACTTCCAGGACCGTATAGCCGAGTGCGCGATAGGGCTCGAGCCGCTTGCGGGCGCCGTCGAGCGAATCGGTCACGTCGATCTTGTTCAGCACGATCAGCGGCTTGAGTTCGTTGGCCTCGGCGGCGACGAGCGCGCGCCCGAGCAGGTCTTCGCTGAAGTGCGGTTCGGTCGCGAGCACGATCAGCAACTGGTCGAGGTTCGCAGCGAAGAGCTTCGACTTGTACTGATCCGAGCGATACAGCAGATTGCGTCGCTCGCCGATTTCGACGATCACGCCCTGGTCCGCGGACGTCGGCTCGTAAATCACGCGATCGCCCACCGCCACCTCACTGCGCTTGCCGCGCGGGAAGCATTGCAGCAGCGCGCCGCCGTCTTCGGGCGCGACCAGATAGTGGCGGCCATGCGCGGCCACCACGAGGCCGCCTACGCGCGTGCTGGACGTTGCGCGCGGCGCTTTCGGAGAGCGGCCGCTCATGCGTGCCGCAACAGTCGGTCGATCCGCTGCGAAGCCGGCGGATGCGAGTAATAGAACGCGGTGTAGAGCGGATCGGGCGTCAACGTGGACGCATTGTCTTCGTACAGCTTGACGAGCGCGTTGACGAGGTCTTGCGCATCCGTTTGCGTGGCGGCGAACGCGTCGGCCTCGAACTCGTGTTTGCGAGAAGTCAGGCTGCCAAGCGGCGTGACGAAGAATACGAACACCGGCAGCGCGAGGAAGAACAGCACGAGCGCAAGACCGCTATTGCCGCCGATGAGCGACGGCCTCACGCCCAGTCCTTCATAGAACCAGACCTGCTGCGTGAGCCAGCCGAGCAGCGCGAGCATCGCGAGGCTGATCGCGAACGTGACGAGCATCCGCTTGATCACGTGACGACGCTTGAAATGGCCGAGCTCGTGCGCGAGCACGGCCTCGATCTCGCTGCCCGACAGGCGCGCGAGCAGCGTGTCGAAAAACACGATGCGCTTGGCCGCGCCGAAGCCCGTGAAGTACGCATTGCCGTGCGCCGAGCGGCGGCTGCCGTCCATCACGAAGAGGCCCTTGGCCGCGAAGCCGCAGCGCTTCATCAGCGCTTCGATGCGGCTTTTCAGCGCTTCGTCCTTGAGCGGCTCGAACTTGTTGAAAAGCGGCGCGATAAACGACGGATACAGCACCAGCACGAGCATCTGAAAGACGACCCAGACGATCCACGTCCACAGCCACCAGAAGCTGCCCGCCTGGTTCATCAGCCACAGCACGACAAAGAGCAGCGGCAGGCCGAACGCGGCGCCGAGCAGCACGCCCTTCAGACGGTCGACGACGAAAATCCGCTTGCTCATCCGGTTAAAGCCGAAGCGTTGCTCGATCACGAACTGACGGTAGTAGTCGAATGGCAGATCGATCGCGCTGGTGATCGCGATCACTGCCGCGACGAGTGCAATCTGGCCGATATAGCCGCGGCCGAGCCAGTCGGTGATCGCCAGATCGAGCGCCTGCACGCCGCCGAGCAGCGTGAGGCCGATCAGCACCGCCGCGCCGACGACGATCTCGATCATCGTGAGACGCGTGCGCTCGACGGTGTAGTCGGCGGCGCGCTGGTGCGCGGTGAGCGCGATGGTGCCGGCAAACTGGCTCGGCACCTGCTCGCGATGGCGCGCGACGAAGCGGATTTGCCGCGACGCGAGCCACAGCTTGGTGCCGACCATCGCCACGACGGCGACGACGAACAGGACGGTGAAGTACAGGGTAGGCATCCGTGGATTCCGTGGTATCTATGCGAGAATTATATGTTCCTTCCCGCGTCGCAGCGGGGACCGGCTTAAACCATCCATAACCATTTCACACGAACGATCGCCGCGGCGTCCGGGCTTTCACCAAGCTCGCGGCCGGGCCGTCAAGGTTGCCTTCATGACTGACATCCTCCAATCCGCTGCACCAGTGCCGCTCGTGCGCAGCGACATGAACCTCGTCTGGCTGGACATGGAAATGACCGGGCTCGATCCGGACTCCGACCGCATCATCGAAATCGCCGTAGTGGTCACGAATTCGACGCTGGACAGAATGGCCGAAGGTCCGGTTCTCGCGATCCATCAGAGCGACGAGACGCTCGCAAAAATGGACCAGTGGAATCAGAACACGCATGGGCGTTCCGGGTTGATCGACCGTGTGAAGGCGTCCACCGTCGGCGAGATCGAGGCCACCGAACAGATCCGCGCGTTTCTCGCGCAGTACGTGCCGCCCGGCAAATCGCCGATGTGCGGCAACTCGATCTGCCAGGACCGCCGCTTCATGGCGCGCTGGATGCCCGAGCTCGAGACGTTCTTCCACTACCGCAACCTGGACGTGAGCACGCTGAAGGAACTGTGCCGCCGCTGGCAGCCCGCGATCTACAAGGGCTTCCAGAAGCGCGCGATGCACACGGCGCTGGCCGACATCCACGAGTCGATCGACGAACTGAAGTACTACCGCGAACACTTCCTCATTCCGCCGGCGCCCGACGCCTCGATGAACGCCGAATAACCGGCGAGCGGGCGTGAAATAAGTCAGACCGGCCTGGGCGCGCGCACCGCGTTCTTCGGCCGGAACGCTTTCACGACCTCGGCGTTCGTCTCGACATACGGCCCGCCGATCAGGTCGATGCAGTACGGCACCGCGGCGAAAATGCCCGGCACCTTCACCGCGCCTTCTGCATCGCGCAAGCCTTCCAGCGTTTCCTTGATCGACTTCGGCTGGCCCGGCAGATTGACGATCAGCGCCGCGTGGTCCGCCGTTTCGCGGATCACCGCGACTTGGCGCGACAGGATCGCGGTCGGCACGAAATTCAGGCCGATCTGCCGCATCTGCTCGCCGAATCCCGGCATTTCCTTGGTAGCGACGGCAAGCGTCGCCTCGGGCGTCACGTCGCGCCGCGACGGGCCGGTGCCGCCGGTGGTCAGCACGAGGTCGCAGCCGACTTCATCGACGAGTTCCGCGAGCGTGGCGGAGATGGTCGGCGCGTCGTCCTGGATCAGGCGCGTGACGACCTGCCACGGCGAACTCAAGGCCGCGCCGAGCCATTCCTGCAGCGCCGGGATGCCCTTGTCCTCGTACACGCCGGTGGACGCGCGGTCGCTGATCGACACGAGGCCGATCAGGATCTCGTCGGGACGATTGCGCACGAGCTTGTGCTTGCCGGGCGAGTCAGGCGTCGCGGTCGTCATCGGCGTCTTCCTTAGCGTCAGCGTCTGCGTCTGCGGAATCGGTCGCGGCGGCGGGGCCATCCGCGTTCTTGATCCACTGGAACAGCTCGCGGAAATAGCGCGGCGGCTTGTTCTGCTGCGCTTCCTTGCGCGCATTGCGAATCAGCGTGCGGCCTTGCTGCGGATCGGCGTTCGGATGCTGGCGGATGAATTCGGTCAGCGCGGCGTCGTCGGCAAGCAGCTTGTCGCGGGTGCGCTCGATCCAGTGCAGCTTGGCCGTTTCCGCCTTGTTGACGCCGTTATAGGTGTCGAGCGCGGTGCGCAGCGCGGCGGTTTCGTCGTCGAGCAGCGAGCGCATTACGCGGCCGACGTACTGAAGCTGACGGCGCTTGCCTTCGTGGTCGGTGATGCGGCGCGCCTCGCGCACGGCGTCGTCGAGCTTTTCGGGCATCGGCATGCGCTTGAGCGCGTCTTTCGGCAGCGCGATCAGCGCCTCGCCCAGCTCCTGCAGCGCGTGCATTTCGCGCTTCAACTGGGACTTGCTCGGACGGTCGTAGCCGTTCTCGTCGACTTCCGGCTCGGCGGATTCGATGGGTTGAATGCGGGTTTTGCGTGTCATGCCGATATTGTAGCGTGCCGGGCCTTGCAAACCCGCCGCCGCGCCGTATAGAGCGGCGCGCGCGCTGCGAAAAACCGCGCTGCGAATGCCAGGTGCGCGAGCGCTTAGCTTGCTATGATCGCGGGATGCTTCAACGATGCTCATGCGCCCGTCATGCGCAGATTCGGCGCACGCAATCGCGCGGCACGCGAACACGCATGGGCGAACACCCGGGCCGCTCGGCCCCAAAAGGACGGCAACGACAATGGCAGCAGACATGGACGTCAAGCAGCGCTTTTTTCCGCATACCCAGGATGAACTGAAGGAAATCGCCTCGGACATCCTTCGTCACGCGAAGTCGCTCGGCGGTACCGACGCGGCGACCGAAATTTCCGAAGGCGACGGCCTGTCCGTCTCCGTGCGGCGAGGCGAAGTCGAAACGATCGAGCACAACCGCGACAAGATGGTCGGCGTGACGGTGTTCATCGGCAACAAGCGCGGCAACGCGAGCACCTCCGATTTTTCGTCGCAAGCGCTGAAGGACACGGTTGCGGCGGCGTACAACATCGCGCGCTTCACGGCCGAAGACGATTGCGCGGGCCTCGCGGAAGCCGAGCTGCTCGAAACGGAGCCGCGCGATCTCGATCTCTATCACCCGTGGAATCTGTCCGCCGACGAAGCCGTGGAAATCGCCCGTCGCGCGGAAGACGCCGCGTTCGCGACCGATCCGCAGATCAAGAACTCGGAAGGCGCGAGCGTGTCGGCGCAGCACTCGCAGTTCGTGCTCGCCACGTCGCGCGGCTTTCTTGCGGGCTATCCGTACTCGCGGCATTACATTGCGTGCGCGCCGATTGCCGGCAGCGGCCGCAACATGCAGCGCGACGACTGGTACACGTCCACGCGCAGCGCCGAACAGCTTGCCGATCCTGAAGCGGTCGGCCGTTACGCGGCGCAGCGGGCGCTCGCGCGCATCGGCGCGCGCGGTCTGGATACGCGCAAGGTGCCGGTGCTGTTCGAGGCGCCGCTCGCCGCCGGTCTGCTCGGCGCGTTCGTGCAGGCGACGAGCGGCGGCGCGCTGTACCGCAAGACGACGTTTCTCGTCGACAGTCTCGGCAAACCGGTGTTCGCCCCGCATGTGCAGATCGTCGAAGATCCGCATGTGCCGCGCGCGATGGGCAGCGCGCCGTTCGACGAGGAAGGCGTGCGCACGCGGCAGCGCTCGGTCGTGAAAGACGGCGTCGTCGAAGGCTATTTCCTGTCCACTTACTCCGCGCGCAAGCTCGGCATGCAGACCACCGGCAACGCCGGCGGCTCGCACAACCTGTCGCTGCAGAGTTCGAGCACGCGTCCCGAGGACGACTTCGAGGAGATGCTGCGCAAGCTCGGCACCGGCCTTTTGCTGACTGAACTGATGGGGCAGGGCGTGAACTATGTGACGGGCGA
Organism: Paraburkholderia sp. RL17-368-BIF-A; assembly: GCF_046054045.1. Taxonomy (NCBI): domain Bacteria; kingdom Pseudomonadati; phylum Pseudomonadota; class Betaproteobacteria; order Burkholderiales; family Burkholderiaceae; genus Paraburkholderia; species Paraburkholderia sp. RL17-368-BIF-A. Next base: position 72,833 of record NZ_JARESN010000018.1, on the reverse strand, counting down.
CTATTCGCGCGGCGCGTCGGGCTTCTGGGTCGAGAACGGCAAGATCCAGTATCCGGTCGAGGAGATCACCGTCGCGAGCACGCTGCAGGAGATGTTCCGCCATATCGTCGCGATCGGCGCGGATACCATCACGCGAGGCACCAAGCAGACCGGCTCGGTGCTGATCGAGCGGATGACGATCGCGGGGCAGTAAGCGGTTTCACTGTTGCGGCGGCGCTCGCTACGGGCGCCGCAAACGAAAACGCCACGCCTGGCTTGCGTGGCGTTTTGCTTTTGACGGCGCGCTTCATGGCGCGCTTCATGGCTCGCTTCATGGCGCGAGTCGGTGCTTCATGAGGCCGCGGCCTCAGCGGCTTTTGCGCTTATACGTCACGAACGCATAGTCGAAATCGTTCGGCGCATGCGCGCGATGCGTTTCGTGCGCGACTTCTTCCCACTCGTCCGGGTCGACGGCGGGGAACGTCGCGTCGCCCTGGAAATCGGCCGAGATCTCGGTGACGATCAGCTTGTCCGCGAGACGCAGCCCTTCCACATACAACTGCGCGCCGCCGATCAGAAACGCTTCCGGCGCCTGGTCCTGTGCCGCGAGCTTCAGCGCTTCGCCGAGCGTCGTCGCCGCGTCGCAGCCCTGGAAGCGCCGCGTGGCATCGCGTGTCACGACGATGTTGCGGCGTCCCGGCAGCGGCCTGCCGATCGACTCATGCGTCTTGCGGCCCATGATGATGGGCGCGCCCATCGTCGTGCGCTTGAAAAACGCGAGGTCTTCGGGAAGTCGCCAGGGCAACTGGTTGTCGCGGCCGATCACGCCGTTATTGGCGCGAGCGACGATCAGGGTGAGCGTCGTCATCGAATGGAAGGGGGAACGTAATCGGATCGATTCTACCTGAGCGAAGCGCCGCGGCCGCCGATGGAGCCGGCAGCGGCAACGGTAGCGGCGGAGCGACCTCGTCCCACAAGGTCACGCGCGCGCTTTTCGCACTCGCCGGTCGCGGCGCGCCGCGAGTCCCGATCCGCGGAATCGGCATCGTGATCGTCCGACAAAGTACCGCATGCGTTGCAATCCGTGCCCGACGGACGCGCAACCGAAGTGTTCGCATAATGACTCTCCAGATGCAGGCAATTAGCGAAACACGTGCCACCGGGCGCAATCCCTTGGTGGGTCGGGTTGCAACTTCTTGCTCGCGCAATCCGATAAAAGGAATCGGCTGTAAACGTTTCAGGTCTGAAACGGCGAGAAGAAAATACCTATTAACTGTTAATTGCAGCGGTATGAACTACCTCCAGCGCTATGTATGAGAGAACCGCTTCCCACAATTGGTTATTCGTAAGTTGATTACTTATTTATCCCCGCGCGCGCCTTGCTGGACAAGGGCAGCCGGATTAAATTCGCATAATTGTTTTCCAAGCGGCGCGCGTATAGTAAGCTCTCGGAAAGAGCTTCAAATTTAAAAAAGCCCGCTAACGGGCCGTCTCAAACACACACGCCGCTTTCTGGGGATCAGCTGTCCGCACGGAATGGAATGGCCGTTCGGTTTTTGCTATTTGCGAATCCCGAATGTGCCAGCGTGTCTGAATTGCGGTTCAGGTGCGTGCATCATCCTTAACGTTCGTTGACGAGAGGATCTGAATAATGGAACCCGCAACGCGGCAACTGATTTACGTTTCGCGAGAGCCAAGCGCGGAACTGAACACCCGCTTTCACCAGCGTGGCTGGCATGTGGAAGTGGTGGGATCGGCGCGCGACGCGCGCCGGGCCGTACGCGCCGGTTCGGCAGCGGGTGGCCTGCTCGATCTGTCCAGTCATTTCCAGCCGCATGAAATCGCCGCTTTCGAATCCTGCCTGACCATGCCGAACGTCGGCTGGGTCGCCGCGACCATGCCCGGCCAACTCCAGGACGCGGCGCTGCGCCGCCTCGTGCGCGATTATTGTTTCGACTATGTGACCGTGCCGTATTCCGGCGACCGGATCGTCGATTCCGTCGGCCATGCATACGGCATGATTTCGCTCGGCGAACCGGCTTCGAACGACGGATCGCAAGGCGCCGAAGGCGAAATGGTCGGCTCGTGCGACGCGATGCTCGCGCTGTTCCGTTCCATCCGCAAAGTTGCGATGACCGATGCGCCGGTCTTTATCTCCGGCGAATCGGGCACCGGCAAGGAACTCACGGCGGTCGCGATTCACGAGCGTTCGTCGCGGCGCAATGCGCCGTTCGTGCCGATCAACTGCGGCGCGATTCCGCCGCATCTGCTGCAGTCCGAACTATTCGGCTACGAACGCGGCGCGTTCACGGGCGCGAATCAGCGCAAGATCGGCCGCGTTGAAGCGGCCAACGGCGGCACGCTGTTTCTCGACGAAATCGGCGATCTGCCGCTCGAAAGCCAGGCGAGCCTGTTGCGCTTCCTGCAGGAGCGCAAGGTCGAGCGGCTCGGCGGTCATAGCGCGATCGACGTCGACGTGCGGATCATTTCCGCCACGCACGTCGACATGACGGCGGCCATGATCGAAGGCCGTTTCCGCTCGGACCTTTACCATCGGCTGTGCGTGCTGCAAATCGACGAGCCGCCGCTGCGCGCGCGCGGCAAGGATATTGAACTGCTCGCGCGTCACATGCTGGAACGTTTCAAGAAAGACGCAAGCCGGCGGCTGCGCGGCTTTGCACCCGACGCGATCGCGGCTTTGCACAACTACGGCTGGCCGGGCAACGTGCGCGAGCTGATCAACCGCGTGCGGCGAGCCATCGTGATGTCCGAAGGACGCGCGATCACAGCGCGCGATCTGGAATTGGCCGAGTACGTCGAGATCGTGCCGGTGTCGCTCGCGCAAGCGCGCGAAGCCGCTGAGCGTCAGGCTATCGAACTCGCGCTGTTGCGGCATCGCGGGCGTCTTGGCGACGCCGCGCAGGAGCTCGGTATTTCGCGCGTCACGCTATACCGGCTGCTCTGCTCGCATGGCATGCGTCATATGGAAAGCGAGCCGCTTTCGGCGCCGAACGGTACGTTGCCGGCATCTGTGCCGCATCTCTGAGCCGACGGGCGGGCGTTATCGGGCGTTGCGTTTGTGAATGGGCGCCGCTGCGGGTGCTGAGTTGTGCCGCGGCGGTGACTTCCGGGGTTTGCGCGCGGGAGTGTTGGCGTTGCGCGCGTTACGCCTCGCCCCGCCCCGATCCTGGTCCCGTCTGTTCTCATCACTTCTCTTCAGTTCCCCTCTGTCGCATCGCAGCGGCGGCGCCATGTCGCCGCGCTTGGTAAAATCGGGTTTTCCGCTCAATCTCGCGGCACGCCGGCTGTAGCGTGCGCCGGCCTGCGCCGCGTCGAAGGAACCCGCATGAAACAATACCTGGACCTCGTCCGCACGATTCTCGACACTGGCTCGTGGCAGGAGAACCGCACCGGCATTCGCACGATCAGCATGCCGGGCGCCATGTTGCGCTTCGATCTCCAGCAAGGTTTCCCGGCGGTCACGACGAAGAAACTCGCGTTCAAGTCGGCCGTGGGCGAACTGGTCGGTTTCCTGCGCGCGTCGCGCAGCGCGGCGGATTTCCGCGATCTCGGCTGCAAGGTGTGGGACGCCAACGCGAACCAGAACCCGCAGTGGCTGGCCAACCCGTATCGCGAGGGCCCCGACGATCTCGGCGATGTCTACGGCGTGCAATGGCGTCAATGGCCCGCGTACAAGGTGCTGGACGCCGCGGCGAGCGCGCAGCTTGCCGACGCGACCGCGCGCGGCTTTCAAGTAGTGACGGAGTTCGACGAAAACGGCAGCCGCAAGGTGCTGCTGTACAAGGCAATCGATCAATTGCGCCAGTGTCTCGACACGATCATGCAGAACCCGTCGGACCGGCGGATTCTGTTTCATGCGTGGAACCCGGCCGTGCTGGACCAGATCGCGTTGCCCGCGTGCCATCTGCTTTATCAGTTCCTGCCGAACGTCGCGCGCAAGGAGATTTCGCTGTGCCTGTACATCCGCAGCAACGATGTCGGGCTCGGCACGCCGTTCAATCTGACCGAGGGCGCGGCGTTGCTGCATCTGGTCGGCCGCCTGACGGGCTATACGCCGCGCTGGTTCACCTACTTTATCGGCGACGCACACATCTACGAGAATCAGCTTGCCATGCTGCAGGAGCAGCTCAAGCGCGAGCCGTATGAAAGCCCGACGCTCGCGATCTCCGACCGCGTGCCGGACTACGCGAAGACCGGCGTGTACGAGCCGGAATGGCTCGAGAAGATCGAACCGTCGGACTTTTCGCTGGTCGGCTATCGGCATCACGAGCCGCTGACGGCGCCGATGGCGGTTTAAGCGGCGCTGTACGGAGAAGGGTAAAGCCCCTGCGATGTGAATCGCGGGGGCTTTTTTTATGTCGATGAACGTTGCGGTTTGGGAAAGCAGAGAGCGCTTAGCCTCGGTGATGCTCGTCGTGGCCACCGCCCGACCGCTGCTCGCCGTGCGGCGGTTGTGGTTGCGGCTGCGGACGCGGTTGCTGCTGCTGCGCTTGCGGCTGAGGACGCGGTTCTGGGCGTGGCTGCGCTTGCTGCGGATGGAACTCGGGACGCGGTTGCTGCTGAGCCTGCGGCTGAGGACGTGGTTCTGGACGCGGCTGCATCTGCTGCGGATGGAACTCAGGGCGCGGCTGCTGAGCCTGCGGCTGAGGACGCGGCTCGGGGCGCGGCTGCATCTGCTGCGGATGGAACTCCGGACGCGGCTGCTGTTGCGCCTGCATCTGCTGCGGATTGAGTGCGGAACGCGGCTGCTGTTGCGCCTGCGGCTGACGCTGCGGCTCAGCCCCCGGCTGTGCCTGCTGCTGACGAAACTCCTGCCGAGGCGGCTCTTGCCCCCGCGGTTGCGGGCGCACTTCGCCACCAGCCTGCGCCTGAACCCCCTGACGCGGCTGCTCCTGAACCTGCTGCGGCCGCCCGAGCGGCTGCGCGCGTTGGTCCCGCTGCGTTGGCTGCCCATCCTGCCGCAGCCCCTGACTTTGACCTTGCCCGATCCGCGTCTGCTGTCCCACGGCCGGATTCTGCACCGGACGAGGCACACCGCCTTGCCGCCCCGCGGCATCCACGTCACCGCGACCTTGCTGAGCGACGCCGCCCGTTGGCCCCTGCGATCCCTCAACACCGCGCTGCGAATTCTGCTGCGCTTGCTGACCCATCGGCACATGCGGCTGAGTCCAGACAGGCTGCTGACGACCATCGGCTCCAGCTTGCCGCCCCGCGTCTTGTGACCGCGCAAACCCGGCCGCGTTGCCGCCGTTCTCACGCGGCGGACGCGGCACGCCGTTGAACGCGGCGCCCGTCGCGCCAGCCGGCTGGCCGTTCGCCAGTGCCTGCATGCCGGGCCGCCCCTGCTGCATCGCTGCATGCGGCGGTTCGCCTGCGCCAGGCGCCTCGCCCAGGCGGCGCCCCGCCTGGTCCCCGCGATCAGCAGCGCCCGGTGCGGGCCGGCCGCCGAGCCCCGGCTCAGGAACCGGCGCGCCTGCTGCCGCGCCAGGCATTCGTCCCGGAAGATGCGACTGCACGACCCGGACGTTTTGCATCGGTGAAGAACCAGGCGTGCCCGCGAAGTGCGCCGGCACCGACGTCCGCACGATCGGCTGCCCCGCGCCAGGCACGCGCGCGCCGCTTTGCGCAAAACGCTGCGCGAGGCCGTCGCGGTACGCCGGCGGCAGCGACGGACTGCGCGTCGCCATCACCGGACGCCCGATGACGCCCGCCGGCGGCCGGTAATTCGCGTTGCGCTGGCCGGGCCCGAAGCTCTCGCGCACCGGCGCGATGCCCGGAGCGCCGGGGTTGATCCGCGCGTTGCGCCACTGCGCCGGGTCGACCTTCTGCGCGAACCGTCCGACCGGCTGTCCGTGAACGAAAGCCGTCGCGGGCACGGCGGTCACGGCCCGCGGCGCCCGATAGTTGATGTACGTGTTGTGGACGTTGGTGATGTTGGTGATGTTGGTGTGGTTGTAGCTGTTGACCACCGTCGTGCGATTGACGCGTTCGTAGTAGCGCGGGCTCCAGTTGTCGCGGCCGCCCCATTGCGGGTGCCATCGTTCGCCGGGGCCGAGCGGGAACCAAGCGACGCCCGCAGCCATCGCGCCGCCGATCGCCAGATTCACGCCCCAATCGACCCCGCCGCCACCGCCGCCGACGAACGCCACCAGCGCCGGCGCATAAACCGGCGGCGCGTTGACCACTACAGGGCCCGGCACCCACGCCCACGAATCGTCGACATAAGCCCAGCGGCCGTAGTGGTAGGGCGCGAAACCCCACGGCGCGTCGTCGACCCATGTCCAGCCCCACGGCGCCTGCCATACCCAGTGGCCGTCGTGATAGGGCGCCCAGCCTGCGGGCGTCGCGCGCGGCACCCAGACTTCGCCGTATTGCGGACTGCTGCGCCACGTGCCGTTGGCGTCGAGGTCCTGATAACCCGGAATTTCGCGCGATACATACCGCGCCGATACCGAGCGGTCTTCCGCGGCGTCGCGGCTCGCGGCCCATTGGTCGAACGCGTCGGCGCCCGGCGCGCCGTTGTCGGCGAGCGCCTGCAGATTGGTGCCGGCAAAGCGCAGTTGCTGGCCGGCGGCGATCGGCACCTGAGCGCCGTCGCCATAAGCCGTTGCGCTGCCGCTGCGCACGGTGACGGTGGTGCTGCTGCCGTCGGGCGCGACGTCCACGCGGTAGTCGCCCGCGCCGTTCAGCCCGAGCGCGAGATTCGGGGTGTCGATTTCATACGACGAGCCCGGCGGCAATTCCCGCACGCGCGCCGACAGCGTGCCTTGCGCGACCTTCAACTGCGCGCTGTTGTCGTCGAGATTGAGCAGATCGAGACTGGCGGACTCGCCCAGACGCACGGCCGTCGAGCCGATATGCAGCTCGGAGCGTGCGTTCCGGTCATTCCACAACTGATCGCCGGTGGTGAGCGGCCGATTGATCTGGGCGTACGACCAGTCGGCGGCGCCGGCGGGCTCTGTCGTGACGGTCCCGGCCATGTAGTTGAGACGCGCGACGCGCCCCGGCGGATCGGCGTCCTGCGTCGCGACGCCTTGCGGCGCGGGAGCGGCTTGCTGCGCGAGCGCGCATTGCGTCGCGAACAGGAAGGCGGCGGTGGCGAGCAACGTGTAGCCGAGTGTCCGATGTCTCGACGGTTCGCGCGGGGTCGTGGTTTTCATGATTCGTTCTCCGACGGACGATGCACATGCAGCATCCGTGAACCACTCTACCCGCGCCCTATGTTTCAAGGCCCCCACTTTTGTAAGGCCGTCTCACCAGCGGTAACAAAAGGTCTCGATCGAGGCGTGGAGGCGGGCTCGGCTGCGTTTGGCGCGCCAACCCGGACTCAACGCCGAGCCGCTCCGGACTCAAGGCTTCGACGTTCCGAGTACCCGCCGCTCATTCCGCGAGAAACGCGTCGAAATGCCGATGACCTGCCGGCGTGATCCGCAAAATGCGCGGCCGCTCGGTTCGTTCGACCCAGCCGCGCGCCGCCCACGAATCCAGCAATGCCGCGCCGAGGGCGCCGCCGAGGTGCGGGCGCCGCTCGCTCCAGTCCGGGCATGTGCAGGCGAAGCGGCGTCGACGGCTGCGCTGCGCCGACACGTCGATGCCCCAGTCGGCGAAGCGGGCCGCGCCGTCGGACGTGGCTTCGAGCGACGTCCCTTGCAGGCTCAGCAGTCCGCGGCCGACGAGCCGCTCGAACACCCGCACCGACAGTTCGCCCGCCATGTGGTCGTAGCAGGTGCGCGCGTAGCGCATGTCGGTCGGCACCGTGCGCACCGGACGCGGCGCGGGGCGCTGCGGCGCGCTGACTTGCGCGACGTTGGCGAGCGCTTCGATGGAGGCCGCGATATCCGCCGATGCAATCCGGAAATAGCGATGCCGGCCGCGCACTTCGAGCGCGAGCAGGCCGCCGTCGGTGAGACGCGCGAGATGCGCGCTGGCCGCCGACGGCGACAGCCCGGCGATCATCGTGAGTTCGCCGGCGGGGCGGGCGCTGCCGTCCATCAGCGCCCACAGCATGGCTGCGCGGCCGGGGTCGGCCAGTAGCGCGCCGATCCGGCTGAGGCCCGGAAAATGGTTGTGTTCGTCTGCGAGGATGGCGGGCATGGGGCGCTCCGTGTTCGGTCTTTCGGGCGATGCGCGGGTCGCACAACGCGTCATGTGGCCACTCTACGCGGCGCATGCATTCGATGTTTCAGCTTAGCGTGAACCGTCGAATGCAGCAGCTACGAAAACCCGGCCCGTCTGCAGGCGGACCGTGCTCGGCGCTTGCCTGTGCGTTCATGCGTGCGCTTCCACTGCCAAGCTAGAATCGACGCCTGTCTTTCGAAGGAACGCAGTCATGAAAACGGTTTTGGCCTTAGTGGCGTCGATCGTGTTGCTGGGCGCTTGCGCGCAGGGCGGTTCGACGTCGGGCGCGGGCACCGGCAGCGTCACCATGTACGGCACGATCGACGAAGGCATCACTTTTCGTAAGTAACGGAACGGCCGCACGGTCTGGTTAAACGGCCCCGAATGGCAGAAAGTGATGCATCATTGTCATGACTGCCACGCGCGAGCATGTGACGATGCGGCTTTCGCCACTCGAGCCACTCAGGCCACTCGAGGCACCTGGACCAGTTGGACCCCGGAAGCCGCGATGGCTTGAACAGCGACCGCCGCGACGGTGCGCTCAGAGCCGCCGCGATCACTCTCCGCCGCCGGAACCGACCTATGCCGCCAGCCGCTTCTGCCTCTACTTCCACCCCCAGCACCGCGTCGACTTTCTCCGACCACGCCACCGATCTGCGCGGCCCCGATCCCCACGGCCGCCGCGCCGCGCGCGTGCTGGCCGTTTGCCAGGCGCTGTACACATCGTCGGTATCGATCGATCTGACGCTGACCGGGCTCGTCGGCTACACGCTCGCCGACGACAAGGCGCTCGCCACACTGCCGTTCTCGTTGATCACGGTCGCGGCCGCGCTGACGACCGTCTTCGCTTCGTTCCTGATGGCGCGCATCGGCCGTCGCGCGGGCTTCGTACTCGGCGCGGGCGTCGGCGCGCTGGGCGGCGCGGTGTCCGTGTGGGCGATTTTCCATCACGACTTCTGGGCGTTCTGCGCGGGCACGGCGACCGTCGGCGTGTTTCAGGCGTTCGCGCAGTACTACCGGTTGGCCGCTGCCGACGCGGTCGGACTCGAGGGCAAGAGCCGCGCGATCTCGACGGTGCTCACGGGCGGCGTCGTCGCGGCCGTGTGCGGTCCGCTGCTCGCCGCGTGGAGCAAGGACTGGCTCGCGCCGGTCGCGTTCGCGGGCTCGTATGCGCTCGTGACCGGACTCGGGCTCGCGTCGATCGTCCTGCTGATGCTGCTGTACCGCGACATGGCGCCTGCGCCCGCCGCGGCCACTTCCGACGACGCCGCGCGGCCTCTGCGCGAGATCGTGCGGCAGCCGATCTTCGCGGCGGCGCTCGCGAACAACGCGCTCGGCTACGCCGTGATGATGTTCGTGATGACCGCGACGCCGATCGCGGCGGTGGCGTGCGGGCACAGCATCGGCGACGGCGCTGCGATCATCCAGTGGCATCTGGTCGGCATGTTCGCGCCGTCGCTGTTCTCCGCCCGGCTGATCCGGCGCTTCGGCGTGCTGCCGGTGATCGGCGCGGGCATCGCGCTGTCGGCGTTGTGCGGCGTGTTCGCGTTGCGTTCGACTGATCTCCCGCATTTCTACGCCGCGCTCGCGTGTCTGGGCGTCGGCTGGAACTTCATGTTCGTCGGCGGCTCGACGCTGCTCGCGCAATCGTACCGGCCGTCGGAGCGCGCGAGGACGCAGGCGACCAGCGAATTCACGACGTTCGCGTGTTCCGCGCTCGGCTCGTTGTTCGCCGGGCAATTGCTGGCGCGCTTCGGCTGGGCGGCGATCAATGCGGCGATCTTTCCGCTCCTCGGCGTGGCGGCGCTTGCGACGCTGGCTTACGCGCGCTCGTTGAAACGCCGCGCGGCGTCGGGAGTCGCGTGATGAGCGCGCGTCATATCGTGTTCGCCGTCGCGCCCGATCTCGTGTTGCTCGACGCGTGCGGTCCGCTCGAAGCGTTCTGGCGCGCGGAACTGACTATGGCCGCGGGGAGGGGGGATGGTAGGGGCGCTGGTGCTGGCACTGGCTTCGGCACTGGCTCCGGCTCTGGTTCTGGCTCCGGCAACGGCAACGGCAACGGCAACACCAACGGCAACGGCAACACCAACGGCAACGGCAACACCAACGGCAACGGCAACACCAACGGCAACACCAACGGCAACACCAGCGGCGCCTCGCCCGTGCCCCACTCGCCGCACTCCCGCCCCGTCGCATACCGCACGACGGTTGCATCGATTGACGGCGGCGTCCTTCAGACCTTTCCTGGCTTGCCGGTCGTGACCGAACGGCTTGACTCGCTCGACGCCCAGCCGATCGACACACTGATCGTCCCCGGCGTTCCCATCGATGAGCACTGCACGCTGCAACCCGAACTCGTCGCGTGGATCAGGCGCAATGCGCCGCGCGCCCGCCGCATCTGCTCCGTGTGCACCGGTGCGTTCTACCTGGCGGCGGCGGGCCTGCTCGACGGCCGGCGCGCGACCACGCACTGGCGCGAGGCCGCGCATCTCGCGCGCCGTTTTCCCAATGTGCACGTCGACGCCGATCCGATTTTCATCCGCGACGCGGGGCCAGGCGCGGGGTCAGACGGACACACCAGCACAACCCCGCGCGAAAGCGTGGTCTGGACGTCGGCAGGCGTGACCGCAGGCATCGATCTCGCGCTTGCGCTGATCGACGAAGACCTCGGCCACGCAGTCGCGATGCAGGCCGCACGGCGCCTCGTCGTCTTCATGAAGCGGCCGGGCGGCCAGTCGCAGTTCAGCGCGGCGCTGGCGGCGCAGGCATCGGCGGGCGGGCCGTTCGACGCGTTGCATAGCTGGATGGCCGCGCATCTGCGTGACGATTTGACGGTCGAACGGCTCGCCGAGCGCGCGCGGATGACGCCGCGGACTTTCGCGCGCCGCTACGTCGACGAAGTGGGGCGCACGCCGGCGAAAACCGTGTCGGCGCTGCGTCTCGAAGCGGCTTCGCGGGCGCTCGCGGAATCACGTCGGCCGCTTAAGCGGATCGCGCTCGACTGCGGCTTCGGCAGCGAGCAGAACTTGCGGCGCGCGTTCGTACGGCGCTTCGGCGTGTTGCCGCTCGATTATCGCGAGCGGTTTATGTCGGCGGCAGCAGCGCCGTCGTCGGCGGCGAGCGGCGTGGTTGCCGCGGACAGCGGGCGCCTCGAAACGCTCTGAACCGCGATGCTCGCGCGGAGAACCCGCGCATCGAGTAGTGGAAATTCGACGTCAAAATCCGCGCCATGCGTCGCCGTACCGCTTCGGCGTGCTGCCGCTCGATTATCGGGAGCGGTTTATGTCGGCGGCAGCAGCGCCGTCGTTGGCGGCGAGCGGTGCGATTGTCGCGGACAGCGCGCGCCCGAAGTGCGCTGAACCGCCACGCGCGCGCGGAGAACCCGCCGCATCGAGTAATGGAAACTCGATGTCGAGATCCGCGGCACGCTTCGTTGCACAGCAAGCCCGCGCGGCCGCACCCGTCGCCACCGTCGTCGACCTTAAGCGCTCAACAAGCCCAGCCGCCGCCCAAACAAGCACCACCTCGTCCACCTATCGCCTCACCAGCCGATCCCACAAAGTGGCGCGCCGTCAATATTGCGCTCGTATAATCGCCTCCTTTCAATGCATCCGATTGACCGGAGTCAAGATGAGCAGCCATCCCGCAGCGCCGCTGGACCGTTCCGAAACCACCTTCCGTTTTCTGGCCGAACCGAGTTCGGTCAACTTCGGCGGCAAGGTGCACGGCGGCGCGCTGATGAAATGGATCGACGAAACCGCCTATGCGTGCGCGGCCGTCTGGTCGGGGCGTTATTGCGTGACGGTGAGCGTCGGCAATATTCGTTTTCGTCGGCCGATTCTGGTCGGCAACCTCGTCGAATTGCGCGCGCGGGTCGTGGCGACGGGACGCACCAGCATGCACATCCACGTGTCGGTGCAGGCGGGCGATCCGAAGGGCGGGGAGTTGCTGCAGACCACGGACTGTCTCGTCGTGATGGTCGCGGTCAACGAGAACGGCAGCCCGGTGCAGGTGCCGTCGTTCGTACCGGAAACCGACGAGCAGAAGCGCCTCGCGAGATACGCAATGGATGTGAAGGAAGCGCTCGACGCGATCGTCGAACTGAAGCCTGAAGAAGTGGCGCAGGGCAAGATCTGAACAACGAGGGTTACGGGCGCCGACTTCAAAGCGGTGCGAGCCACAAGCGCACGCACCTCACGTACCGAACCCACGTTTCCAGACCGAAAATCAAAGCGGGCAAACCGGGCAAACCGGGCAAACCGGGCAAACCGGGCGACTCACCACGAGCCGCCCAACAACCGCCCGAGGCATCGAGGCGTCCCTACGGCGCCGAATGCCCGACCATATCTCCCGGCCGCACCCATTCGTCGAACTGCTGCTCGGTGACATGACCGAGCGCGAGCGCCGCGGCTTTCAGCGTGGTGCCTTCCTTGTGCGCCTTCTTCGCGATCTGCGCGGCCTTGTCGTAACCGATGTGCGGATTGAGCGCCGTCACCAGCATCAGCGATTCGTTAAGCAGCGTGTCGATCCGCTCGCGATTCGGCTCGATGCCAACCGCACAGTTCTCGTTGAAACTGCGCGCGCCGTCCGTCAGCAGACGAATGGATTGCAGCACGTTGTGCGCAATCATCGGCCGGAATACGTTCAGTTCGAAGTTGCCGCTCGCGCCGCCGATGTTCACCGCGACGTCGTTGCCGAACACCTGCGCGCACAGCATCGTCAATGCTTCGGACTGCGTCGGATTGACCTTGCCCGGCATGATGGAGCTGCCCGGTTCGTTCTCCGGAATCGACAGTTCGCCGAGGCCGCAGCGCGGACCGCTCGCGAGCCAGCGGATGTCGTTCGCGATCTTGTTCAGGCCCGCGGCCACCGTCTTCAGCGCGCCGTGCGCGAAGACGAGTGCATCGGCGGCCGCCATCACTTCGAATTTGTTGGGTGCGGTGACGAAGGGCACGCCGGTGAGCTTCGCGATCTCCGCCGCCACCTTCTGCGCGAACTGCGGATGCGCGTTAAGGCCGGTGCCGACCGCCGTGCCGCCCTGCGCGAGTTCGTACAGATGCGGCAACGCCGATTCGACGTGGCGAATGCCCTGGTCAAGCTGCGCGACGTAACCTGAAAACTCCTGGCCGAGCGTGAGCGGCGTCGCGTCCTGCAAGTGCGTGCGGCCGATCTTGACGATGTCGGCGAACGCGCGCGCTTTGCCGTCGAGCGTATCGCGCAGCGTCTTCAAAGCGGGCACGAGATGCTTGACGATGCCATGCGCGGCGGCCACGTGCATCGCAGTCGGAAACACGTCGTTCGACGATTGCCCGCGATTCACGTCGTCGTTCGGATGAACCTTGCGCGCCTCGCCGCGCTCGCCGCCGAGCAGCTCGCTCGCGCGATTCGCGATTACTTCGTTGAGGTTCATGTTGGTCTGCGTGCCGGAGCCGGTCTGCCAGACGGCGAGCGGAAACTCTTCCGGATGCTTGCCGTCGATGATCTCATCCGCCGCCTGCATGATCGCGCGCGCCTTGCTTTCGTCGAGCACGCCGAGGCCCAGGTTCACCTCGGCGGCGGCGCGCTTGATCACGGCGAGCGCGGTGATCAGTTCGGGCGATTGCTTCTCGGTGGAAATGCGGAAATTCTGCAGCGAGCGCTGCGTTTGCGCGCCCCATAGACGGGCGTTCGGCACGGCGATTTCACCGAACGTGTCGCGCTCCATTCGTACGTCTTCAGTCATGGTTCAGCTCCGCTTTTAAAGTTCTGCGTTGACCGGCAATAAGGAGAATAGCCCGGTTAGCGCATTCCGGTATAACCCTGCCTGCGGGTCGAAAATATAGGTGCGCCGCACGCCGTTCTCCACATCGGTCCAGACGAGCGGCGACAGCGGCGCGCCGATCGAGCGGAGATAGGCGAGCTGCGCGTCGTCGGCGAGCGTCACGCGATAGCTTTGTTGCGGTTCGATCGCGCGGTCGAAGATGTCAGCCACCTGCGCCGCCAGTTCCGGACTGTGGATCACGAGCGCGAGTTCGGTGTTCAGGTTCGCCGAGCGCGGATCGAGGTTCATTGAACCGATCACCAGAATGCGCCGGTCGATCATAAAAGTCTTCGCATGCAGACTCGCGCGCGAACGCGAGCCCGCGAAACCCGCGGCCGGCGTTTCCTGGCGCGGTCGGAACTCATATAGCTCGACGCCCTGCTTGAGCAGCGGCACGCGAAACGGACTGTAGCCGGCTTGCACCGCGACCGCGTCGGTGGCGGCGAGTGAATTCGTCAGGATTGCTACGCGCACGCCGCGCTGCGTCAGTTCGCTGAGCGCCTTGACGCCCGCCTCGTGCGGAACGAAGTAGGGCGACACGATCAGGAAATCCTTGTGCGCGTCCTTGATCAGTTCGCCGAGCCGCTTCAGCGGCGGACTCACGTAGTCCGGCGACGGGTTCTCGATCTTCTCCGGCTCATCCGCCTTGAACTCGGCGTGCGCCCACGTCAGGCCGAGTTGCCTGCTGGAAATCTGCGCGGCGAGCGGCGTCGCATTCAGCGGCTTTGCGTTGTATGGATCGGCGTTGGTGCGCCAGTGCTGGCGAAGATCGTCGCGCGTCTGGTCGAGTTCCTTTGCGTCGAACTTCTGCTTGTTCAGCACACGCAACGGATACGCGAGACTGCTGTTCCAGTAATCGTCGAAGCTCGCGGAGACATCGGCGGTGATCGGACCGGCGGCGAGCACGTCGATGTCGCGGAACTGCAGTACCTCGCTCGCGCTGAAGTATTCGTCGCCGAGATTGCGGCCGCCGACAATCGCCAACTGGTTATCCGCGATCATCGCCTTGTTGTGCATGCGGCGCGTGAAGTGGCCGATCTGTGTGAAGAGATTCGTGGTGCGCTCGAACACCCCTTCGCGCGCGCTGCCGAACGGATTGAAGACGCGAATCTCGATGTTGCTGTGCGAATTCAGGCCCGCCATGATGCGGTCGATGTCCTTGAAATTCAGGTCGTCGACCAGCATGCGTACGCGCACGCCGTGATCCGCCGCATAGAGCGCCGCGCCGAGCAGCAGCTTGCCGGTGGTGTCCTCGTTGGCGATGTAGTACTGCATGTCGAGCGTCTTGGTCGCCGCGCGGGCGAGCGCAATGCGCATCTGCAACGCGTCGGTGCCGCTCGATAGCACGCGAAAACCCGACTCGTCCGGATGAGCGGCTTCAAGTGGCGCGAGCGCTG
Organism: Paraburkholderia sp. RL17-368-BIF-A; assembly: GCF_046054045.1. NCBI lineage: Bacteria > Pseudomonadati > Pseudomonadota > Betaproteobacteria > Burkholderiales > Burkholderiaceae > Paraburkholderia > Paraburkholderia sp. RL17-368-BIF-A. Next base: position 57,518 of record NZ_JARESN010000018.1, on the reverse strand, counting down.
CGCGAAGCGGCGTGTTCTCGGTGGCGGGCAGCGCGTGAGTGACCGGACGGTCGAACGCGGTGGCGGGCGGCCTCGTCGCGCACGCGGTCAGAAATGCCGATGCGCAACACAGCAGGAAGAAATGTCTCGCAGAACTGATTGCACGCTTGCGCTGCATCGCGGTCTGCTTTTGTTGTGTAGGCAACTGCACGCTCTTTCCCCTTTGTTGTTCAGGCTTTTCGTGCGGCGGCGCAGTGTCTTCACACGCGCCGCCGAGAAAACCATTCTAAGGGGAATCGGGCCGCCGGACTGTTGGCGGCGGCACGAGATGGGCGTGCTTAGACGCGTCCGGGATTCACCGCGCGTTCGTCGTTGGCATGGGTCGAGCCTTCCGCCGGACGCCCTGCCCAGAAGCCCGCGAGCAGCGAGCCCGAGAGGTTGTGCCACACCGAGAACAAGGCGCCCGGCAACGCGGCGATCGGCGTGAAATACAGCTTGCCGAGCGTCGCGGCGAGGCCCGAGTTCTGCATGCCGACTTCGATGGCGAGCGTGCGGCAGACGGCTTCGTCGAAACCAAGCAGACGGCCGCCCCAATAACCGCCGAGCAGACCGATGCCGTTGTGCAGCACGACGCCGAACATCACGACGAGGCCGACGGACGCAATGCTCTTTTGCGTGCCGCCCACCACCGCGCCGATGATCAGCAGAATCGCGACCATCGACACGAGCGGCAGCACGGGTTCCACTTTGCGCACCGTCTTGTTGAACAGATGATTCACCGCGAGGCCGACCACGATCGGCAGCGCGACGATCTGCAGGATGCTCATCAGCATGCCGTGCACGTCGACCGCGATTGACGCGTCCACATAAAGGCGCGTGAGGAGCGGCGTCGCAAATACGCCGACCAGCGTGGACAACGCGCTGATCGTTACCGACAGCGCGACGTCGCCGCGCGCGAGATAGATCATCACGTTTGACGCCGTGCCGCTCGCGACGCTGCCGACCAGCACCATGCCCGCCGTCAGGTCGGGCGGCATGCGCAACGCCTTCGCGATCGCCCAGGCGGCAAGCGGCATCACGAGGTAATGCAGCACGATGCCTGCGATCACCGGCGCGGGCCGCGTGAAGACGCGCTGGAAATCGGCGACGGAGAGCGTGACGCCCATCGCCAGCATGATGATGGTCAGGAGTGTGGTGACGTGCGGCGCGATGCCGGAAAACGATGCCGGCGACGAATAGGCGGCAACCGAAATGAGCACGGCCCAGAGTGGAAAGAGACGGGTGATGCGGGCAAGCATGAGGCGAGGTCCTTGGTTGGGTATTTTTTCGTGAGAAGCGACTGGCGAAAAGCGCGGGTCTCTAGTAATGCCGTATTAAGCGCTATTGGCGCGGCGCGCGGCGATGGTTCTGCGAAGCGGCGGTGCCGTTATGGATCGGATCGGCCGCGCGCGAGCCGCTTACCCGCAGCGTGTGTGTCGCGCCGGTTGCGCTGTTCGTCTCTTGCAGGAGAAAGGCAGTGCGTCAGCGGATGGCGGACCTGCCGGCGGCGCGGTCCTTTGTGAGGAGCGCGGCCGCGTTTTTTCGTCGGATGGACGCGGGTTCGCGTCGCTCGGAACGAACGCGCATTTTACCGTTGCCGCGCAAAGGCTGCCGGACGCTTCGTTGCGCGTGCAACGAAAGTAAGCGTTCCGGGAGGCAGCGCGAAGTAGCGCCTCGCCGCACGAAATTTGCCGCTGCCGTACTCGCGCTTATTTCCGCGCGCTCATTCCCGCAGACCCGCCTGGTCCTGCCGCTTTCACACCGATGCAGCAGGCGGCGCATCCTTCGCCGGCACGCGCCGCAAGCTCAGCTTGTGAAAGCGCAGCGTCATCAGCAACGCGACGCTCGCGAGCCCGGCCGCGAGTCCCCACCACAAACCGCGCGCGCCGAGCCCGAAGTGAAACGCGAGCGTATAGCCGGTCGGAAAGCCGATCACCCAGTAACCGAAGGCCGCGGCGATCATCGGTATGCGGGTGTCTTTCAGACCGCGCAGGCAACCGGAACCGACTGTCTGCATGCCGTCGACGATCTGAAAAATAGCGGCCACGCCGAGCAGCGAACTCGCGAGCGCGACGGTCGCGGCATTCGCCGGATCGTCGAGATGCAGGTAGAGGCCGACGATCCAGTGCGGCGCCCCGATCAGCACGATGCCCGACAGCGTCATGAAGCCGACGCCGAGCGCAAGCGCGACGAAGCCCGCGTGGCGCGCGGCCAGCGGCTGCCCCGCGCCGGACCAGAAGCCGACGCGCACATTGGCCGCCTGGCCGATCGCGAGCGGCACCATGAAGGCCACCGACGCGACGTTCAGCGCGATCTGGTGCGCGGCCAGTTGCGATTCGCCGAGCAGGCCGACCATCAGGCCGGTCGCGAGAAAGAGCGTCGACTCCACGCCATAAGTGATCGCGACAGGCCAGCCGATGCCGAACAGCTCGCCCATCAGCGGCACGTTGGGGCGCGTTGCGACGACGAAGTGGCGATAGCGCGGCCGCAGGTGCAACAGCGCCATCAGCACGAGCGCGGTCAGCCAGACGGTGATTGACGTCGCGGCGGCCGAGCCAAGAAAACCGAGCCGCGGCAGGCCGTACGCGCCGTGAATCAGCCCGTAGTTCAGAACGCCGTTCACGCCGACGCTCACAAGCGATACCCACAGGAGCCGCCGCGCCGCGCCGATCGCCGGCAAAAATGAGCGCATCAGACCGACGCCGATCAGGCTGCCGAGCGCGCCCCAGCGCAGCACCGCCGCATATTCGCCGACGTTGTGCGCGAGCAGCGCGGGCTCGCCGAACGCGAGCAGGATCGGCGTGGCGAACGACAGCAGCGCGAACGCCGGCACCGACAGCAGCACCGACAGCACGAAACCCGTCCAGTAGATGTGCGGCACGCGGCTTTCGTCCTGCGCGCCGCGCGCATGCGAGACGCTCACGCTGACGGACGTCAGCACGCCCTGCAGCAGCGTCACCACGACGAAGAAGAGATTCGCGCCGAGGCCGCCGGCCGCGAGCGCGTCGGGGCCGAGCGAGCCGAGCAGGATGGTGTCGGTGACGGCCATCGCCATTTGCGACAGTTGCGCGATCGCGAGCGGCGCGGCGAGCCGCGCGGTGTCGGCGGCGTGGCGCGAGAAAGTCGGCGGCGGGGCGGCGGACCGGGTGAAGCCGGATTGAGTCATGGAGCGTGCGTATTGAGCGGATCGGGACAGCGCGTTGGACGACAGCGGCATTAGCTTGCGGACGGCGCGGCTTACGCACGGCGTAGCGGCCGGCGCACGAGGCGCCCGCAAGCGGCGGACGCGGCGGCGGCTAAAAGTTCGCGCTCTCCTGCGATGGCGCGTGCAGCCATGAATCCGAAGCCGACGACCTCGGCCCATGCGCGTGTCTGGCAAAACCAACAGCTTATTGTGTGGCCGCTGAACTGTCGATGGAGAACGCACGTTTTTGGTGCGCGAGCCGGCTGCGGAATCTCGTGGTCCGGCGCAGCGCCCGCGTCACGCCTCGTGGACGGCGATTCGCGTGTCGCCGAGCAGCACCACCTGACCCGCGCGGATCTTGCACGTTTTACGCGTTTCGACGCGGCCGTCGACGGTCACCGCGCCGTCGGCGACCATCAGTTTGGCCTGGCCGCCGCTGTCCGCGAGTCCCGTAATCTTCAGCAGATTGTGGAGTTCGACGTAGTCGCCAGTGAGCGTGAAATCGAGGTTGGGCATGGGCGTTGCACCTTCAGGCGAGGGGTTCGCATCATAAGCCACAAGCTTGCCCTGAAGAAGGCGCGCTGTGTTTGCCAGTGCGTTTGCCCGCGTCATTGCGGATGCCGGCCGCGCGTCGGCGAGCGCATCGCAAGCAAATGCAAGCAGATGTTATGCGCTTGTCAGAAAGTGAAACGTCGCGTAACACCGGTCGCCACGAAACGACTTCACTCGTAAAGTGGGTCTCAGCAGCAAAGCTTGCCGAAAATTTGTTCGGCTGTGAGCAGACCGGGAGGCGTCCTGCAAAGCGCCGCCGACGCGGCGCCGGACGGCTCACATCACGACAACCTGAAGAGGAAATCGCCATGACCCAGATTCGTACGCTACTGATCGGTACCGCCATGACCGCCTTTGCCGCCACCGCGGCTGTGGCGCAGACCAGCCAACCCGTTCAGCCGATCCAGCCGGCCGCGGGCGTGAATACGCAAGCGCAACTTCAGGCACAGACGCCGGGCGCCGATGTCGCGCCGGCAGCGCAGGGCGTGCAGCCGGTCACGCCGCCGCCGACGCGTCTGACGGCGCCGGGCTCGGCCGATCCGCTCGTCCAGAAGCGCGAAGCGAACGCGAAGGCGAGCGCGGAATACCGCGCGTCGAAGAAGGCATCGAAGGCCGAGTTGAAGCAGCAGCAGAAGGCCGCGAAGTCCGAGTACACGGAGCAGGTGCGCGACGCGAAGATCAACATGAAGGCGGACAAGCAGGCCGCCAGCAACGAAATGAAGATGAACATGCAGGGCCAGGCCGGCGCGCAGACCGACGGCGGCGAGGTCAAGCATTAATCGCCGGTCGCGTCGGGGCGCGATGCGCCCGGCACGTCGGACTTGCGCCCGGGCGCGACGCGCTCTCGCCCGGGCCCATGAGATTTAGATTTGGCAAGGAGGTATCGCATGAACAGCACTCAATCTACGAAGTCGATGAAATCCGCCGCTGGCCGGCTTTGCGCGCTGATGATCGCGGGCTGCCTGTCGTCGGTGGCTTTCGCCCAGGCTAGCGATCCGGCCGCCGCCCCGGTCACGCACGCCGACAAGAAGGCGGCGAAGGAGCAGTCGAAGGCGGACAAGAAGGCGGCTGTCGCGCAAGCCAAGGCCAACAAGGAAAAGACTGAGGCGCAAGCCGACGCCGATAAGGCTAATGCCGAGGCCAATTTGAAGGATGCCAAGAAGCAGTAGGGTTCTGGCTCTCGGCGCGATGAAGGAGCCGGAAGGCTTGCTGGTCTATGACGGCCCGTTCAGCGTGAAGCGAACGGGCCGTTGTGTTTTCTGGCTCGGGCTTGCTGGCTGCCGACGCCATACGGCGCCACGCGTCCCGCGCTGAGTCTGCCTACAACGCCCGCGGCCGTCCGCGAAAAAAAGGGCGCTTGTGCGCCAGGGTTGTATGGATATACAGTATGCGTCGCTCCCCAATCCATCCAATGCCTGCCAAAAAACGTGCTTTCCGTCGCCGAATCTCCGCCGCCATCCGACGCCGCCGCCTGGCTCACGAAGCTCAACGACGCGCAGCGCGAGGCCGTCGAATACGGCGCGGATACGCCGCACGCACCGCCCGGCGCGTTACTGGTGATCGCGGGCGCGGGTTCCGGCAAGACCAACACGCTCGCGCATCGCGTCGCGAATCTGATGGTGAAAGGCGCCGATCCCCGGCGGATTCTGCTGCTCACGTTCTCGCGCCGCGCGGCGCTCGAAATGACTCGCCGCGTCACGCGCATCGCCACCGCGGCGCTCGGCACGCGCGCCGCGCTCGCGCAAGGGCTGACGTGGGCGGGCACCTTCCATAGCGTCGGCGCGCGGCTGTTGCGCGAATATGCGGAGCTGATCGGCCTTGCGCCGGCCTTCACGATCAACGACCGTGAGGATTCCGCCGACCTGATGAACCTGGTGCGCCATGAACTCGGGCTGTCGGCGAAAGAACGGCGCTTTCCGGCCAAGAGCACCTGCTTCGCGATCTATTCGCGCGTGGTGAACACGGGCGCGTCGCTCGGCCAGGTTCTGGACAGCGCGTTTCCGTGGTGCCGCGAATGGGAGGCGGATTTGCGCATGCTGTTCGCCGCTTATGTCGACGCCAAACAGAAGCAAAGCGTGCTCGATTACGACGATCTGCTGCTCTACTGGTCGCACATGGCCGCCGAGCCGGCCATTGCCGCGGATCTGTCGGCGCGCTTCGATCATGTGCTCGTCGACGAGTATCAGGACACCAACCGCCTGCAGGCGTCCATCCTGCTCGCGCTGAAGCCCGACGGCCGCGGCCTGACCGTGGTCGGCGACGACGCCCAGTCGATCTATTCGTTTCGCGGCGCGACCGTGCGCAACATTCTCGACTTTCCGGCGCAATTCGATCCGCCCGCCACGCAGATCACGCTCGAGCGCAATTACCGTTCGACGCAGCCGATTCTCGCCGCGTCCAATGCCGTGATCGAACTGGCCAGCGAGCGCTACACGAAGAACTTGTGGACCGATAAGGCATCGGCGCAACGCCCGCGTCTCGTGACCGTCGCCGACGAGGCCGACCAGGCGCGCTACGTCGTCGAACAGGTGCTCGAAGCGCGCGAGCAAGGCATGAAGCTGAAATCGCAGGCGGTGCTGTTTCGCGCCGCGCATCACAGCGCCGCGCTCGAAATCGAGCTTACGCGGCGCAACATCCCGTTCGTCAAGTTCGGCGGACTCAAGTTTCTCGATTCGGTGCATGTGAAGGACGTGCTTGCCGTGCTGCGCTGGGCCGAGAATCCGCGCGATCGCGTGGCCGGCTTCCGGGTCGTGCAACTGCTGCCGGGCGTCGGGCCGGCCACCGCCGCGAAGGTGCTGGACGAGATCGTCGCTCGTGCCGGCGCCGGTGTCGCTGTCGGCGGCGGTGTCGGCAATCCGGCCGGGACTGTGGCCGAGAGTCTGGCCAACTCGGCGGCCAACGCGCTCGCGGCGTTCGCGCCGCCGCCCCGCGCGCAGGAGGACTGGCATCCGTTCGTCAGGCTGATGTCGAGCGTGTACGGGCGGCAGACGCCGTGGCCCGCCGAGTTCGAGATGGTGCGGCGCTGGTACGAGCCGCACCTCGCGCGCAATCACGAAGACGCCGCGATCCGCCATGCCGACGTGCTGCAGATGGAAAGCATCGCGGGCACCTATGCGTCGCGCGAACGCTTTCTGACCGAACTGACGCTCGATCCGCCCGACGCCACCAGCGACGAATCGGGCGTGCCGCTCATCGACGAGGACTATCTGATCCTGTCCACCATCCATTCGGCGAAGGGGCAGGAGTGGCGCAACGTGTTCGTGCTGAATGGTGTCGACGGCTGCATTCCGTCCGACCTCGGCACGGGCAGCGAAGACGAAATCGACGAGGAGCGCCGTCTGCTCTACGTGGCGATGACGCGCGCGAAGGAAGATCTGCATATCGTCGTGCCGCAGCGCTTTTACGTGCACAACCAGACGCATCTCGGCGACCGCCATGTGTGGGCGTCGCGCACGCGCTTCATTCCCGCGCATCTGATGCCCTTGTTCGACGCTTATGCGTGGCCGCGCGTGCCCGTGGCGAGCGCGCCGACAGCCGCCGGGCTGGCCGCGGCGGCGCAGGCGAAGATCGAGATTGGGGCGAGGCTTAGGAAGATGTGGGATTGAGAGCCGGTTATAGCCGGTTATAGCCGGTTGCTGGCGGCTTGCCGGAGCAGTCATCGGCGAGACAAGTGCGGCGGGGCGCTAGCGGCGCGGCGGGGGCGAGCAAGGTGACCAGAGGCCGCAGCGCCCCAATGCCCCGGAAGCAGCCACGCGAGGCGGCCACCGCGGCCAAAGACCGCAGCGCCAAAGGCCGCAGCACCCAAAGACCACCGCGCCAAGACCACCGCGCCAAGACCACCGCGCCAAGACCACCGCGCCAAGACCACCGCGCCAAGACCACCGCGCCAAGACCACAGCGCCAAGACCACAGCGCCAAGACCACCGCGCCAAGACCACCGCGCCAAGACCACCGCGCCCAAGGACCACCGCGCCACTGACCGCAGCCACAAATTACCCGGAAAGCGGCTAAGCGCTCACCACGCTCACCGCGACTGACGTTGCTGCTGCTGAGGCGTCGGACGCGGCGGAACGAAAAAGTTGCGCAGCCAGGCCGCCATCCGCGAAAACACGTCGTACGGTTCTTCGACGAAAATTTCCGGTTTCAGCAGGCGCAGATATTCCATGATCTGCTGCGCTTCCTGTTTCTGGAACGAGCCGTGCGAAATGCCGAGGCGCAACAGCCCGCGCAGTTCGCCGAGCTTTTCGCGCGCCGTGCTGCCCACGTTCGTTTCGCACGCGACCTTCGCCTCGTACACGCGCTGACGCAACGATTCGACGAGCCGCCATGCCGGCGTCTGCATGACTTCCTCGAGCGCCTGGATGTCCTGCACGGCGCCCTTGATCTGCGCGGCGAGCGGGTCGACCAGCACGGCGTCGCCTTCGGCTTCCTTGACGATGGCCGCCGCCCAGTCGCGGCACTGCTTGGCGAGCTCTTCCGGCGTCCATTCCGAGCGTGCCGCGAAGCCGAAGCCGAACTCGCCGGCCTGCTGCATCAGAATCGCGACGACGTCCGGGAACTCCTTGTCCAGCGTGCGTTTCGCCCATGCATACTGGCCGCCCTGCAACATCCGCTGAACCGCGTGTTCGGTCAGCGGCACCATGTTGTCGAGCAGCTTGGCGCGCAAAAAGTCTTCGAACGACGGCGTCGCGAACTGCGGATCGAGCTTCAGCGATACGCGCAGAAAAGCCTCGAAATCCTTGCGCAGCGTCGCGATGGTCTCGTCTTTGAGCGTGAGGGTGATTTGACCCATGTGTCTATCCCGTTTGGTCCTGCCGCGCGGCCTCGTCGTGTGCTCCGGTCGCAAGCGGACCCGGAGATTCGACGCGCGATGGCCACGCGCTTGATTCCTGCCTGTTGCCGCGTCGTTGGCGGGACGTATCCCGTATCCCGACGAGCGGACCTCGACTGCTTATCGGCGGATTGACGGGAAACTTAAGGGTTTTATCGGGTAGCGCGCGGGCGCTGGAGGCGTCCTTTGGTGGCGGGATGCGGCGAGGATGCTGAGGAGCGGGCGGCGGCGACGGCGGCCAATGCGTCCGGCGAGCGGGACGAGCGGGGGCGTTGGTGGCGGTGGATTATGCATCCGGCGCGCGGACGAGCGGGCGTAGGCGGCGGTGGGCACTGCATCGGGCGAGTGGACGAGAACGCGTAGGCGGCGGGCAATGCGTCGGGTGAGTGGACGAGCGGGCGGCGGCGGCTGACTATGCGTCCGGTGCGCGGACGAGCGGGTGCAGGCGGCGGTGGGCACTGCATCCGGCGAGTGGACGAGCACGCGTAGGCGACGGGCAATGCGTCGGGTGAGCGAACGACCGGGCCGTTAGCGGCGGCGGGCAACGCGTCAGGCGAGCAGACGCGCAGGCGTTTGCGGCGGCCGGCCGCCGCAGCCATTGGCAATGCGACGGGCGCAACCGCCACCAGCGCCGCTTCCCACGTGAGTAGGCACTCACCAGGGCGCCGCCCAAGTCACTACCTCAGCACCACGCATTGCCAAACAAAAAACACCGCCAGCCCAATCGCGATGGTGACCAGCGGGCGCCGCGTCAGCGCGCTCGCCGCCACAGCGGCCAGCGCGCCGACCAGTTGCGGATTGCGCCAGGTCAACTCGGCGCCGGCGTCGGCGCCATGCGGCGAGACGGCCATCGGCACGATGATCGCTGTCAGCACGGTGACCGGCACGAAGCCGAGGGCAGTGCGCACCAGCGGCGGAAACACCAGCCGGTCGCCGAGCACGAAGACGGCCGCGCGAATCACCCAGGTGATCAGCGCCATGCCGAGTATCAGGACGACGTAGTTCATCGCGACGCCTCCGCGGAACGGCGCGAGCGCCGCGAACGAAGCCCCGGCGTCGACAGCAGAACGCCGACGACGACGCCCGCGAACACCGCAGCGAGCAGGCCGAGCTTGTACGGCCACGCCTGCCAGAGGAAGGCCAGCGTGCCCGCAGTGACCGCTGCCGCGATGTAGCGCAGCGCAACCAGTTGCGGCACGACGATCGCGATAAACGTCGCGACCATCGCGAAGTCGAGCCCGAGCGATTGCAGGCCCGGAAACGCCGCGCCGAACAGCAGACCGGCGATCGTCCAGCACTGCCAGTTCAGATACATCGCGAGACCCGCGCCGAAGAAGTAGTGCGGTCCAACGGTGCCCGGCTCACGGTGGCGATAGTGCTCCCAGGCGACCGCGAAGACCTCGTCGGTGAGAAGCGCGCCGAGCGCCCAGCGCCAGCGCGCCGGCAGATGCGCGACATGCGGCGCGAGCGTCGCGCTGTACAGCACGTGCCGCAGATTGACGACGAGCGTCGTCGCCCAGATCACGGCAAAACTCGCGTGACCGGCAATCAGCCCGAGCGCGATGAACTGCGCGGAGCCGGCGAATACGACGAGCGACATCAACTGGCCGTGCCACAACTGCAGCGGGCCGGACGCGACGAGCGTGCCGTAAATGACACCGAAGGGCGCTGCGCCGATCATCATCGGGATGATGTCGCGTGCGCCAGCGGTGAATTCCTTGAGATGGTTCGAGCGGGTCAAGACTTGCCTCCTTGAGCCGGGAAGCATAGCGGGCGAGGCGCGGCCGCACTTGTACGTTCTTGCGGACGAGCGATCGTCACGCTCCCTGCCAGCGTCCGGGCGGCACGCCGAACATGCGCCGGAAGTGCCGCGTGAAGTGGCTCTGATCGGTGAAGCCGCTGGCGGCGGCCACATCGGTGACGGGAACGCCCGCGCGCAGCGGCGCAAGCGCGCGTTGCAGCCGCACCTGGTTGCGCCACGCGTGAGGCGGGAGGCCAGTGGCGCGGTTAAAGAGCCGCGCCGCGTGAAACGGCGAGAGCCCCGCGGCCTGCGCGAGTTCGGCGAGCGTAACCGGTTCGAGAAGATCGCCTGTCAGACGCTCTTTCATCGTCGCGACGCGGGCGTCGTCGGCGGCAACGCGCGAGGGTTCCGGCTGTGTCTGCGCGTAGCGCACGAGCAAGGTGGACAGCGCGTCGAGCATCGCGGCTTCCGCGGCGAGCGCGTCGGCGCCGTCTTCGAGCAGACGATGCGCGTTCGCGAGCCGCGCGGCGAGATCAGGATCGCGGATCACGCCGGGCGTGAACCACGGCAGCGGCTGCGGCTTGCCGGCGACTTCGTCGGCGAGTTCGTGGATGAACTGCACGGGCGCATACATCACGCGATACCGCCAGCCGGCCTCCACCGCCTTCGAGCCCGTGTGCAACTCGCCGGGGTTGATGATCGGCACGCCGCCCGCTTCGGCAACGTAGTCCGAGCCGCGATACCGGTAGCCTTCCGCGCCCGCGACGATCACCGGGATCGTGTACGCGTCGTGCCAATGCGGCGCGAATTCGTGATCGTGATATTCGGCCGTGAGCAGGTCCGCGCCGGGCAGAAGCGGCGTGCGCCAGTAACGGGCGGAGTTGCGAAAACGATGGGCGGCGGTCATGGCATGGCTTTCATTCAGCCACCCAGTTTAGCGCGGGCGAGCGGTCGGCGGCATGCGCCTTCCGGCTATGCGCATGCTGCACTTTTTCGTAGGACGCTGGTTATGTGCTGCTATGTCGCGCGTTGTCTCGCCGCTGCGGGCTCACTTGAGCGGAATGGTCGTGCCGGCCGGCATGGGCACGGCGCTCACGCTGTTTTTCGCGCTGCCGCTCACCACGCGGTCGCTGTACGTGAGATAGACGAGCGCGTTGCGTTTGGTGTCGACCACGCGCACGACATGCAGTGCCTTGAAGATCAGCGACATGCTGACGGAGAACACATCGGCTTGCTGCTTGAGCGGTCCGCTGAAATGGATCGCACCAACCTGGCGGCAGGCGATGGACGCCTCCGTGGGATCTTCGGCGATGCCGAGCGTGCCCTTGACGCCGCCCGTCCGCGCGCGCGATACGTAGCAGGTCACACCTTGCACGAGAGGATCGTCATAAGCCTCGACGACCACGCGATCCGAGCCGGTGATGCGAAAGTTCGTATTGACGCTGCCGACTTCCTCGGCGTGCGCAAACGGCACGAGCACGGTGGAGGCCAGTGCAAACGCAGCTGTAAGTGCGACCGCAAACGCGGCCGCAGGCGCCGTGCACAACGAGATGAATTTCATGAGATTGCCGACTGATGAGCAGGGTTCGTTGGGCAGCGCGGTGATGCGCTGCGAAGCCGTCATCGTATACCGCCGCGTCGTTCGCGCGACGATGGATGGCCAAAGCCATCGGCAAAACAAAAAGGCCCGCACGGATGCGGGCCTTCGAATTTTGGCTCCTCGACCTGGGCTCGAACCAGGGACCTACGGATTAACAGTCCGGCGCTCTACCGACTGAGCTATCGAGGAACAGCAGTACAACTTGATCTACATAAAAAAGCCCGTCTTGGTTAACGGGCTTTTGCAATTCTTGGCTCCTCGACCTGGGCTCGAACCAGGGACCTACGGATTAACAGTCCGGCGCTCTACCGACTGAGCTATCGAGGAACAGAACAACAACAGCAGAGAAACGGAATTGTAGGAGCAGCTTTCGCACCTGTCAATACTTCGCGTTCATCTCTATTTGGCTGAAACGGCCGCGTACCGACAGCGCCGCAACGCTCAGCGCACCAGCAGCGCGAGCTTTTCCTTGACGTCCTTGAACTCGTCGGCTTCCGGCAGCGGCGCCTTCGTCTTGGTGATGCTCGGCCAGTTCTTGGCTAGATCGGCATTCAACTCGATGAAGTTTTGCTGGTCGCCCGGCACGTCTTCCTCGGCATAAATGGCGTTCACCGGGCACTCGGCCACGCACACAGCGCAGTCGATGCATTCATCGGGGTCGATCGCGAGGAAGTTGGGACCTTCGCGAAAGCAGTCCACCGGGCACACATCGACGCAGTCGGTATAGCGGCACTTGATGCAGCTTTCGGTCACAACGTGAGTCATTCAGGCAGCTCCTGCATGCGGAATCAGAAAGGCGCAAACGCCAAAAGCGCTATTGTAACGTAACGTCAAGAGGCGCATGCGGCATCACACAACGCCTTTTATATGTTTTCGTGATTAGTTTATTGCGCGCGAAAACAGTATCCCGCCGACGGCAAGCGGCGCCGCGCGGGCCGCGGCCGGGAGCCTGAAGGCCGGCGCATTCGGGTAACATGCGTCAAGCCGGTGCGCACGAGGCGCGCCGTATGCATGGGTTGAGTCACGCCTCCCGTACTTCGCAGTCCCGTTCGCACCATCATGATTATTACTTCGCTGCTCGACACCGATCTGTACAAGTTCACGATGATGCAGGTGGTCCTGCATCATTTTCCCGCGGCCAACGTCGAGTACCGCTTTCGTTGCCGCACGCCGAACGTCGACCTCGTGCCGTACATCGGCGAAATACGCGCGGAAGTGCGCAAGCTCTGCAAGCTGCGCTTCACCGACGAGGAACTCGACTACCTGCGGCGCATGCGTTTCATCAAGGGCGATTTCATCGAGTTTCTCGCGCTCTTTCATCTGAACGAGAAGTACATTTCGATCGAGCCTTCGCCGAAGAACAACGGCGAGATCGACATCGAGATCAAGGGTCCGTGGCTGCACACGATCCTGTTCGAGATTCCGATGCTCGCGATCGTCAACGAAGTCTATTTCCGCAACACGCAACAGGAACCGGACTACAGCGAAGGTCGCGGACGTCTCGTCGAGAAGATGAAACTTCTCGGCGCGCGGCCGGAATTCGCCGACTGCAAGATCGCCGACTACGGCACGCGCCGCCGCTTCTCGAAGCAATGGCACGAAGAAGTGATCCTCACGTTGAAGGACGGTCTCGGCGAGCAGTTCGCCGGCACGAGCAACGTCTTTTACGCGATGAAGCACAGCCTCACGCCGCTCGGCACGATGGCGCACGAGTACCTGCAGGCATGCCAGGCGCTGGGTCCGAGGCTGCGCGATTCGCAGATCTTCGGCTTCGAAATGTGGGCGAAGGAATATCGTGGCGACCTGGGTATCGCGCTCTCCGACGTGTACGGCATGCAGGCGTTTTTGCGCGACTTCGACATGTACTTCTGCAAGCTGTTCGACGGCGCGCGTCACGACTCCGGCGATCCGTTCGATTGGGGCGAGCGCCTGCTCCAGCACTATGAAGCGAACCGTTGCGATCCGCGCACGAAAATCCTCGTGTTCTCCGACGCGCTCGACATTCCCAAGGTGCTGCAACTCTACGAGCGCTTCCGCGGACGCTGCAAGCTCGCATTCGGCGTGGGCACCAATCTGACCAACGACCTCGGCTATAACCCGCTGCAGATCGTCATCAAGATGGTCCGTTGCAATGGGCAGCCGGTGGCGAAACTGTCGGATTCGCCGGGCAAGAATATGTGCGACGACAAGGCGTATCTCGCGTATCTGCGGCAGGTTTTCGGCATCGCGCAGCCCGAGGAAGAGCCCGCGAAGTAGCGGGTTTGTAGCGCGTTTGTCGCGTGTCCGATGTGTTCCTATGCCGTTCGGCCAGGGTGTTCGCGCGGAGGGTGGCCGGTATAATTCCTCGCATGCACGCCCCGCATCTCGCATGGCCATGCACACGAGGACTATCGAGGACTTTCGCATATGGACACATCGATTGCCCGCCGCAATATCCTGGCGCGCATCCGCGCGGCGCAAGGCCGTGAGCCCGAGCCGTCCGCGTCCGAACGCGAGGCCGCGGCGGATTATCTCGCGCGCCATCCGCCGGGTCCGCGCCCCGACATGCCTGCGGATCTCACCGCGCGCTTCATCGAAGAAGCGCGGAAATTGTCCACCACGATCGACACGGTCGAGTCGCTGAGCGACGTGCCGATCGCCGCACATCGCTATCTGGTCGAACATGCATTGCCGTTGCAGGCGATCGCGTGGCAGACGCTGCAGGATCTGCGCTGGAGCGACGCGGGCCTCACCGTCGAATTTCGCAAGCCGAAAGACGGCGACGTGGTCGGTCTCACCGGCTGCTTTTGCGCCACTGCCGAAACCGGCTCACTCGTGCTGCTGTCAGGGCCCGAGACTTATGCGTCAGCCGGCCTGCTTCCCGAAACGCACATTGCCATCGTGCCGGCTTCGCGCATCGTGGCGGGACATGAAGAAGCGTTCGCGCTGATTCGTAGCGAGCGGGGCGAACTGCCGCGTGCGGTCAACTTCGTTTCGGGGCCTTCACGCACCGGCGATATCGAACAGACCATCGTGCTGGGCGCGCACGGGCCCTATCGGGTGCACGTGATCGTCGTACTCGGCGCCTGAGTGCCGCGGCGGCGTCTATTCGTTCGCCGATGTACGCCGGCTTGCGCCGTCAGTTGCCATTTCAAAAGAACCAGGGAATCTGTTGCATATGACTAGACGTGCCGCTCCGGCGAGCATGGTGCTCGCTGCTGCATTGACGTTAATGAGCTGGCCTCAACTTGCGTGCGCCGCGACATTGGATGGCGCAACGCTTTCCGCGCTATGGGGATTGCCGTTCGCCGGCGTGCTGCTTTCCATTGCCGTCTTTCCGCTCGTCGCGCCGGCTTTCTGGCATCACCATTTCGGCAAGATCGCGGCGGCGTGGGCGCTGGCGTTTCTGGCGCCGTTCGCGTTCGCATTCGGCGCAGACGTTGCCTTCGCCACGCTCATCCATGCGTTACTCGAAGAGTACATTCCGTTCATCGTGCTGCTTACCGCGCTCTACACGGTCGCGGGCGGTATTTGCGTGCGCGGCAATCTGCACGGCACTCCGCGGCTGAACGTGACGATCCTCGCGCTCGGCACCTTGCTCGCGAGCGTGATGGGCACGACCGGCGCGGCCATGCTGCTGATCCGACCGTTGCTGCGCGCGAACGATAATCGGCGGCATGTCGTTCACGTCGTCGTGTTCTTCATCTTTCTGGTGGCGAATGCCGGCGGCTCTTTGTCGCCGCTCGGCGATCCGCCGCTGTTCCTCGGCTTCCTGCAAGGCGTCGACTTCTTCTGGACCACCACGCATCTCGCGTTGCCGATGCTGTTCGTGTGCGCGGTGCTGCTCGTCGCGTTCTATTGTCTCGACTCGTATTATTTCCATCGACGGGAAGAGGAGCGCTCGCTCTTCCTCGATCCGACGCCGGATTCGCCTCGGCTCGGGATCGACGGCAAGATCAATTTTGTGCTGCTCGGCGCGGTGGTCGGCCTCGTCCTGATGAGCGGGCTGTGGAAGCCGGGCGTGAGCTTCGACGTGTTCGGCACGCATGTGGCCTTGCAGAACGTGGTGCGCGATGTCGCGCTCATCGGCGTCACGGTGCTTTCGATTCTGTGGACGCCCCGTGCGGCTCGCGCAGGCAACGACTTCAACTGGGCGCCGATCGAAGAGGTCGCCAAGCTCTTTGCCGGCATCTTCGTGACGATTGCGCCGGTTATCACGATGCTGCGTGCGGGCGAAGCCGGCGCGTTTGCCGGCATCGTGCATCTGGTCAACGATTCCGCAGGCCAGCCGCACGACGCGATGTACTTCTGGGCGACGGGCCTGCTATCTTCGTTTCTCGACAACGCGCCCACCTATCTCGTGTTTTTCAACCTGGCGGGCGGCGACGCACAGTCGCTGATGACCACCGGGGCGACCACGTTGGCCGCGATCTCGGCGGGCGCGGTCTTCATGGGCGCGAACAGTTATATCGGCAACGCGCCGAACTTTATGGTGAAGTCCATCGCGGAGTCGCGCGGTGTGCGCATGCCGAGTTTTTTCGCTTATCTCGGCTGGTCAGGCGCGGTGTTGCTGCCGCTTTTTCTCGTCACCGGCTGGCTCTTTTTCTGACACCGGGCCTGCTGCCGAGGCTGTCTCACTCGATTCGCTACACGGAGAATTGCAATGCAGAAGATCCTCGTCGCCCGTCCGATTTTTCCTGACGTGATCGAACGGCTTCAACAGTATTTCGACGTCGACTGGAATCAGGGCGACGTACTGCCGGCGGAAGAACTGAAGCGCCGCCTCGCCGACAAGGACGGCGCGCTGACTGCCGGCGACCCGATCGGCGCCGACGTTCTCGCGGCCGCGCCGCGTCTGCGCGTGGTCTCGAATATGGCGGTGGGCTACAACAACTTCGACATGGCCGCGTTCAACGCGGCGAACGTGCTCGGCACGAACACGCCGGACGTGCTGAACGAATCGACCGCCGACTTCGGCTGGGCGCTGATGATGGCCGCGGCCAGGCGCATTGCCGAATCGGAGCACTGGCTGCGCGCGGGCAAGTGGCAGAAGTGGTCATATGACGGCTTTCTCGGCGGCGACATCCACGGCTCGACGCTGGGCGTGATCGGCATGGGCCGTATCGGTCAGGCGCTCGCGCGGCGTGCGCGCGGCTTCAACATGCAGGTGATCTATCACAACCGTTCGCGCGTCGCGCCGGAAATCGAAGCCGAACTGAACGCCGAATATGTGTCGAAGCAGGACCTGTTGCGGCGCGCCGATCATGTCGTGCTCGTTTTGCCGTACACGCAGGAAAACCATCACACGATCGGTGCGGCCGAACTCGCGCTCATGAAGCCGACCGCGACGCTGACGAATATCGCGCGCGGCGGCATCGTCGACGACGCGGCGCTCGTTCAGGCGCTGCGTGCAAAGCAGATCGCCGCAGCCGGTCTCGATGTGTTCGAAGGCGAGCCGAATCTGAACCCGGACCTGCTCACAGTGCCGAACATCGTGTTGACGCCGCATATCGCGAGCGCGACGGAAGCGACGCGCCGCTCGATGGCCAATCTCGCCGCGGACAACCTGATCGCCGGTCTTGGCGAAGGTCCGCGCGCGGGTCAGCCGCCTAATCCGATCAATGCCGAAGTCATCGGCCGGGCGCGTGCATGACGATGATTCTGGTCGCGGCCGTCGCGGTGCTGGCGGTCGCTCTTGTGCTTGCTTTGGCGTTGCTGATGCGCGGCCGGGGCCGCGCCGGCGAACAGGAACAGTTCGACCTGCTGAACGAACGCATCGACGCGGCAGCCGATGCGCAGGCGCACGCGTATGAGCGCCTCGAGCGGCAATTGCGCAACGACATCACGGAGACCGCGCGCGTTTCGCGCACTGAGCAGAGCAGCGGCTTTGCGCATTTCCAGCAGACGCTGGCCGCGCAATTCAGCAGCATGACGACGGTGCAGGGCGGCAAGATCGACGGATTCGCGCAACAGCTCGACGCGGTGCGTCACAGTCTGCAACAGCAGGCGCAACAGGCGCGCGATGAACAGGGGCGCTCGCTCAAACAGTTCGGCGATACGCTCAGCCTGCAACTCGGGCGCCTCACCGAGGCGAGCGACCGGCGCTTCGCCGAAGTTCGCGCGACCATCGAGCAGCGGCTGAAGGACATCGAGGCGAACAACGCGAGCAAGCTGGAAGAAATGCGCCGCACCGTCGACGAAAAACTGCACGCCACGCTCGAACAACGCCTGGGCGAATCGTTCAAGCTCGTGTCCGACCGGCTCGAGCAGGTGCATCGCGGCCTGGGCGAAATGCAGACGCTTGCGGCCGGCGTCGGCGATCTGAAGAAGGTGCTGACGAACGTCAAGACGCGTGGCACCTGGGGCGAAGTGCAGCTCGAGGCATTGCTGGAGCAACTGCTCACCGCAGATCAGTACGCGAAGAACGTGGCGACGGTGCCGAAAAGCGCGGATCGTGTGGAGTTCGCGATTCGCTTGCCGGGGCGGGTAGAAGCGGGCGTGGCGGGCGCGGCCGGTGCCGCGGGCGGCGCGGCGGCGCCGGTGTGGCTCCCAATCGACGCAAAATTCCCACGCGAAGACTACGAACGCCTGATCGACGCGCAGGAAAGAGCCGACCCGCTCGCGGTAGAAGAAGCGTCGCGCGCGCTCGAAGCACGGATTCGCGCGGAGGCACGCAGCATCGCCGAGAAGTACGTGTCGCCGCCGCACACCACCGACTTCGCGCTGCTGTTCCTGCCGACCGAAGGTTTGTACGCCGAAGTGCTGCGTCGGCCGGGGCTCTCGGATCTGCTGCAACGCGAGTATCGCGTGACGATTGCCGGTCCCACCACGCTGACCGCGCTGCTCAACAGTTTGCAGATGGGTTTCCGCACGCTTGCCATCGAACGGCGCTCGAGCGAGGTGTGGCAGGTGCTCGGCGCGGTCAAGACGGAGTTCGGCAAATTCGGCGATGTGCTCGCGAGGACGAAGGCGCAGCTCGAAACGGTCACGCGTTCCATCGAAGCGGCGGAGACGCGCACTCGCGTCATGAACCGCAAGCTGCGAGACGTGGAGGCGCTACCCGGCGAGGAGGCGAATGGTTTGATAGGCGGCGGTGCAGTGCCGGGCATCGAGCCCGATGAGCAGTGAGGTAACAAGAGGCTGACGCCGCGCGTGGACATCGGCGGTCCGCGCCTGCTGCCCGACCGGGCCCGCGCTCGCGGGCTCGGTAGCAGTGACGCGGAACGCAGCGCGCGTCATGCTTCTTCGGGTGCGTCGGTCAACTGGATTTCAATGCCGCCGAAGCGCGACGCCACCCAGTTGTACGCGTGGCAGGCGATCCACAGCAGGATGAAGCCGAGAATCGCATTCAGCAACAGCGCGCTGAACACCGTGCTCAGTTCGACCGAACCGTAGCGCACGAACGCGACCAGCACGCCCAGCAGCACGATAGGCACGGAGAACGTCAGGTAGACGAGGATAAGTGCTTTGGCCGTTTGTCCCGGTGCAATGAACGAGATCTGTTTTTTCATGTAAGTCAAACCCGCATGTCGTAGTGGTAATGGGTAAAACAAATGTGCCGGTGATGACAGCGCCGGATCGCGAATATTCGACGAACCGTTAGATCAGGCCGTGGAACAGCATGATACTGACGCGCTCGCCCTCGGCGACGTCGCCGTCTTCATGGCCGAGCACGATGAAACAATTCGCCTCGCTCATCGAACTCAGCACGCCCGAGCTTTGCGACTCTGTCGGCGTGACCTGCCATTGGCCGTTTGCATGCTGGGCGGCGATGCCGCGCTGAAACTCCGTGCGTCCGGGGCGCTTGCGGATCGAGCGCAGGCTTGCCGCGTGGATCACCGGCAGCGGCTGCGGCGTGACGCCCGACATGAGCAGCAGAACCTCGCGCACGATCTGATAGAACGTCACCATGACGGCCACCGGATTGCCCGGCAGACCGAAGAATAACGCAGGCAGTCCGACACCCGGCCGCTCGCCGGACCAGATGCGGCCAAATGCGAGGGGGCGGCCGGGGCGCATGGCGAGACTCCAGAACGCGACGTCGCCGAATGTCTGCAACAAGCGCCTCGTCACATCCGCCTCGCCGACCGAGACGCCGCCCGAGGTCAGCACCACGTCCGCGCTCGCCGCGGCGCTGCGCAACGCGGCTTCGAGCGCGGCGGGTTCGTCGCGGATCACGCCGAGGTCGAGCGTGTCCACGTTCAGGCGCCGCAGCATCGCAAAGAGCGTGTAGCGATTGCTGTCGTACACGGAGCCCGCTTCGAGCGGCTCGCCGAGCGAGCGCAACTCGTCGCCGGTCGAAAAGAAGGCGACGCGCAAACGCCGCCGGACATTGATTTCGCCGATGCCGAGCGAAGCCAGCAAGCCTAAATCGGACGCGCGGATCACGCGGCCCGCGCGCAACGCCGCATGGCCGCGGGCGAGGTCCTCGCCTGCGAGCCGCCGGTTTGCGCCGGCCTGCACGGCGTCGGCTGCAAAACGGATCGACGCAGAATCGGCGCTGCGCTCGACCAGTTCCTGCGGCACGACCGTATCGCAACCGTCCGGAATGCAGGCGCCCGTCATCACGCGCACGCATTGCGCCGTTGCTTCGACGCGGCCCGCGAACGGATGGCCCGCCAAAGCCTTGCCGACCACCGCGAGTTCGACGGACGGCGCGCCGCTCGTCAATGCGGCGCGGTTGAACGCATAGCCGTCCATCGCGGAATTGTCGTGCGAGGGGACGTCGATCGGCGAGACGATGTCTGCGGCGAGCACGCGGTCGAGTGCATCGCGCAGAGCCACGCGTTCGACCGCCGCGACGGGCGTGGCCCACTCGCGAGTAATCGCCTGAGCCGCCGAAACAGGCAGCGCATGAGGATCGTACTGCGCGACGCAGCGGGAAAATTCGTTTTGCGTGGTCATGAAGAAGCGGGACGTCGCGGCCGGCGGCGGGCGTGGCGCTTGCCGTGCGGCGGAGCGGGATTTCAGCCGGGACCCCGATGACGCTCGAGGTCGGCGAGTTCTTGTAAAGAATTGATATTGTAAAACGCGCGCTCGTCGGTAAAGGCGACTTCCACGGTCTTGTGGCGCGCGTACCACGCGCGGACCTTGCGCTCGCCGGCTTCGAGAAAATCCGCGAGGTCGTCGGCGAGACGGGTGCGCAGCAGCGCGAAGACAGGGTGGAGCGATACGTTGCCGCCGGCGTCCGAGGTCGTGACGGTGGCGATGTCGGCCGCGCTCGACTCGAGCGCTTCAGCGAGCCGTGCACCCAGATCCACGGGTAGCCACGGCGTGTCACACGGTGCGCTCAGCAGATAATCGCTTTGGGCCGAGCGCAAACCGGCGAGCAAACCGGCCAGTGGGCCAGGAAAGTCGGGCAGCGTGTCGGCGACGATCTTTGCGCCGAACGGCGCGCCGAGTGCGGCGTAAATGTCCGCGTGACGATTCGCGCTGATCAGCAGCGCGGCGGTTTGTGGCGCGAGGCGCTTCAACACATGCGCGGCGAGCGGTTCGCCGTGCAGTGGCTGCAAGCCTTTGTCGACGCCGCCCATGCGGGTGCCGCGCCCGCCCGCGAGCACGAGGCCGGTGATCCGTTCGCGTGTCGGCCGCCGGGTTGGCTCCATGCGCCGATCAGCCGCCGATGTACGACATTTCGACGCGGCGGGCATCCTGCGCGCCCGGGTCGGCCGCGTTGCTGCCGCGCAGTTGCGAGTAGCGGTCGCCGCGGCCTTGCCAGATTTCGGCGACGGCCGTCGCGATGTCGGCGTCGCTCGCTCCGGCGCGCAGCAGCGCGCGCAGGTCGTGGCCCGCCGATGCGAACAGGCACAGGTACAGCTTGCCCTCGGTCGAAAGGCGAGCGCGCGTGCAGCTTGCGCAGAACGCGCGCGTCACGCTGGAGATCACGCCGATCTCGCCGCTGCCGTCCGCGTAACCCCAGCGTTGCGCGGTTTCCGCGGCGCTATGCGCTTCGAGCGGCGCAAGCGGGAAATGCTCGGCGATGCGCGCGACGACATCGGCGGAAGGCAGCACTTCGGTCATGTTCCATCCGTTCGACGTGCCGACATCCATGTACTCGATGAACCGCAGCACCGTGCCCGAGCCTTTGAAATGGCGCGCCATCGGCACGATTTCGCTGTCGTTCGTGCCGCGCTTGACCACCATGTTGACCTTCACGGGCGCAAGTCCTACGGCCTGCGCGGCGGCAATGCCGTCGAGCACGTCGGCTACCGCGAAGTCCGCGTCGTTCATGCGGCGAAACAGCGTGTCGTCGAGCGCGTCGAGGCTGACCGTCACGCGAGTCAGGCCAGCGTCTTTCAGGCTGCGGGCTTTGCGCGCGAGAAGCGAGCCGTTGGTGGTCAGCGTCAGGTCGAGCGGCCGGCCGGCCGGCGTGGTGAGTTGCGCGAGCCGCTCGATCAGGAATTCGAGGTTCTTGCGCAGCAGCGGTTCGCCGCCCGTCAGACGAATTTTCTCGACACCATGCGCGACGAAGAGCCGCGCAAGGCGTTCGATTTCCTCGAAGGTCAGCAAGGCGCTGTGCGGCAGGAACGCATAGTCCTTGTCGAACACGGCGCGCGGCATGCAGTAGACGCAGCGGAAATTGCACCGGTCCGTCACCGAAATGCGCAGGTCGCGCAGAGGGCGCGCGAGCGTGTCATGCAGCGCGCCGCTAGGCGTCTGCAGCGGACCGGAGATGACCGGCGCCGCGCTGAGATCGGCAACAGGGATGATGCGTCGTGACATGGGTTGCTTGGGTTGCGCCAAACCGGGAAGACGAGTTCTTCATTCTATCGGAAATGCATGTTCCAGCAGGGCGAGGGCGGGCGCCTTCGGGGTTTACGGGGATGGCTACTGGCTGCGGGCTGACTGCGGTTCTTCGGGCGAAAAAAAGCCCGCCGGTGAGGCGGGCTTTTCGAACCGGCATCGCAGACTTACTGCGGATACCTGTTGGTTTCCACTTGCTGCATCGGCGCGCTGTCGGTCGGCGGTAACGGCTTGCGTTCGCGCACGACGCGCGGCGGCTTCGCCGTCTGCGCGGCCGCTTCCTGCGCGGCGCGCAGCTTGTCGGCGTCCGTATTCACCCAGACGAGACCGGCTTTCTCCAGCACGGGCTTCAGCGCTTCCGCCGACACCCCGCCGTTGAACGACGCCTGAGCCGGCTTGGCCGCTTGCGACACCTCGGCTGCCTGCGTGGCTTGCACGGCTTGCGACGGCGCTGCAATCGCCGGCTCCACTGCCGGCGCGGCTTCGTCCGCGGCCGGTTTCGGCTCGACGATTTCGGCTTGCGGCGCGGGCTCAGCGACCGGCGCGGCGACTACTTCGGCCGGAGCGGCGGGCTCGACGTGAGCCGGTGCAGCTTGCGCTTCAGCGGCCGGCGCAACAGCCGGTGCTTCTTCACGAACGACCGGTTCTGCAGCCGACGATACCGTTTCCGCAGCCGCGAGGACTGCCTGAGCCGGTTCGGCGGGCGCGGTGGGCGCGACCGGCGCTTCGGCGACCGGCGCTTCGGCAACCGGTTCGACGGCAGCCGGAGCAGCCGGCAGTTCCGCGACCGGCACGATCGTTTCGGTCTTCGCAGCCTTTTCGGCGGCGAGGGCCGGCGTTTCCGTGGCCGCGTGCAGTTCGCTGACGACAGCCTTTTCGGTCGCGACAGCCGCAACGACGACTTCCACCGGCGCCACTTCGTTCGCTTCGTTGGCTTCCGGCTTGCGTTCCACCGACTGCTGGGCGACGCGCACAGGTGCGTCCTCGCTCACGTTGGCGTTGTCGCCTTCCGCTTCCGCGACGTCCGCAGCCAGATTGCCGTTGACGTCTTCCTCACGCTCACGACGACCGCCACGACGGCCGCGACGGCGACGACGACGCTCTTCGCCCTCACGCGCCACCGCTTCCTGATCGACCGGCGCAACGTTTTCAGTGAGGGCGGCCTGGTTTTGCGCCACGTCCTCTGCGATCTGCGTATCGGCTTGCGTCAACGCGTCCGCGGTTTCCGTCTGCGGCTTGCGACGCTCGCCGCGCTCAGCACGTTCGCCACGTTCCCGACGCTCACCGCGTTCCTGGCGTTCGCCACGCGGGGTGCTTTCGACTGCCTCGGCACGGTCGGCGCCGCGGGTGTCGCGGTCGCGGCCTTCACGGCCTTCGCGTGCTTCGCGCGGCTCACGGTTCTCACGCGGTTCGCGGTTGCCACGCGGTTCGCGTGCTTCCCGTGCCTCGCGCGGTTCACGGCCTTCGCGTGGTTCCCGAACCTCGCGTCCCTCGCGTCCTTCACGCGGTTCGCGTTCCTCACGACGCTGCGACGGCTGCTGGCCCTGACGGCCGCCGTTTGCACCTTCACCACGCGCTGCCACGTCACGGCCGCCCGCGCCGCCACGGCGATTGCGGTTACGATCGCCGCCGCGTTCGCCGGTACGCTCACCGCGCTCCGTGCGTTCGCCGCGCTGCGGACGGGCCTGCTTTTCTGTCGTAGCCGGCGCAACCGGTGCCGGCGCCGCCGGCTGTACGCCGAACAGATTCTTCAACCAGCCGATGAAGCCGCCGCTCGCCTGCGTCACCGCAACCGCAGCCGGTGCCGCGACCGGGCGAACCGGCGCGCTCGGCGCCGGCTTCTCAGGCGTGATGCCCTTGACCGCCGCTTCCTGCTTCGGCTTCACTTCTTCGGTGCGCTTGCTGTAGCCGGTTTCCGACTCGAGCTCGCGAGCCGCTTCCTCGGCCATCTTCCACGAAGCGCGCGGCTCGTCCAGACGGGCGTCGTCGTGACGCAGGCGTTCCAGCTTGTAATGCGGCGTGTCCAGATGCTTGTTCGGCACCAGCACGACGTTGACCTTGAAGCGCGACTCGATCTTGTTGATTTCCGAGCGTTTTTCGTTCAGCAGGAAGGCGGTCACCTCGACCGGCACCTGGCAATGGATCGCCGCGGTGTTTTCCTTCATCGCTTCTTCCTGAATGATCCGCAGCACTTGCAGCGCGGACGATTCGGTATCGCGGATGTGACCCGTGCCGTTACAGCGCGGGCAGGTCACGTGGCTGCCTTCCGACAGCGCCGGACGCAGACGCTGACGCGACAGTTCCATCAGGCCGAAGCGCGAAATCTTGCCCATCTGGACGCGCGCGCGGTCGTGCTTGAGCGCGTCTTTCAGCCGCTGCTCGACTTCGCGCTGGCTCTTGGCCGACTCCATGTCGATGAAGTCGATCACGATCAGGCCGCCCAGGTCGCGCAGACGCAACTGGCGCGCGACTTCGTCGGCGGCTTCGAGGTTGGTGCGCGCGGCCGTTTCCTCGATGTCGGCGCCCTTGGTGGCGCGAGCCGAGTTCACGTCGATGGCGACGAGTGCTTCCGTGTGGTCGATCACGATCGCGCCGCCCGACGGCAGCGGCACCGTGCGCGAGTACGCCGTTTCGATCTGATGCTCGATCTGGAAACGCGAGAAGAGCGGCACGTCGTCGTGGTAGCGCTTCACCTTGCTGACGTTGTCCGGCATCACGATGTCCATGAAGGCGCGCGCCTGGTCATGGATTTCGGTGGTGTCGATCAGAATTTCGCCGATATCCGGCTGGAAATAGTCGCGAATCGCGCGAATCACGAGGCTTGATTCGAGGTAAATCAGCATCGGCTGGCCGGCCGAACCGCTTTGCGACGCGGCTTCGATCGCGCGCCACAGCTGCATCAGGTAGTTCAGGTCCCACTGCAGTTCTTCGGCGCTGCGGCCAATGCCGGCCGTGCGCGCGATGATGCTCATGCCTTCCGGCAATTGCAGCTGCGCCATGGTTTCGCGCAGTTCCTGACGGTCGTCGCCTTCGATCCGGCGCGACACGCCGCCGCCGCGCGGGTTATTCGGCATCAGCACCAGATAACGGCCGGCGAGCGAGATGAACGTGGTCAGGGCCGCGCCCTTGTTGCCGCGTTCTTCTTTTTCGACCTGAACGATCAGTTCCTGACCTTCCTTGAGCGCGTCCTGGATGCGGGCGGAGCGCATGTCGACGCCGTCGCGGAAATACTGGCGGGCGACTTCCTTAAACGGCAGAAAACCGTGGCGGTCTTCGCCGTAGTTGACGAAACAGGCTTCGAGCGACGGCTCGATGCGGGTGATGATGCCCTTGTAAATGTTGCCTTTGCGCTGTTCGCGCCCGGCGGTTTCAATGTCGATGTCGATGAGTTTTTGCCCATCGACGATGGCGACGCGCAGTTCTTCCTGCTGCGTCGCATTGAACAACATGCGTTTCATTGAACGGCTCCAGAGCGGCTCGGCCGGCCTCCGCTCCGCGGTTGTCAGGCGCGAGAGCGGGAGGCAGCGGCATGCCGCGCCTTATTGTGTTTTCACAAGCACGCTGGAGCGGGAAGAATGGCGGGAGAATTGCCTGAGAGGGCCCGGCTCCACAAACAAAGGAGCGCGGTGCCGCAGGGCACATGCGAACACGGCTTCAAATAACGACCCGACACGCCGCGGGTTCTGCCGGCAGACCTTCATAAACCCACGTCCCCCTCGCCGGCGCGCCGACTGGGCGCGGGACCGGAGGGTCGAAGGCTGCGGTCATGCCGCAACGGGAAGTTCGCGCAAGAGGCGCGTCTTTTCCTGCTGGGGGTGTCTCGCCTCATTTTGACGTCGCCAAGTCTTGCACTTTCTACAAGACGCCACGGGCGCACGCCGTATTTTCGCAACCTGCAGCTTCGTACAGCCGGGCGTAACGCCGCCCGATACCGAAGCTGGAAGTTAAATTCTTTTTTACCAAAATTCCGTTACCGTCGAAGCTGACCTTGACCGAACGCGCCTGTGGGCGCCGTCCCTGCCGGGTACTGACTTCGTGCGTGCAACTTGTTGCATCTCATTTTCAGGGCGAGCAACCAGCCCCCGGCACAAGTAAAATAACGATTTACGCTTGCACCTGCGCAGTCCGCCCGAATTCCGGACACTGCGCCGGCCGCCGCAGACTGCTGGGCAAATTATATTCAGAATGAAAGAGTTAGGCAAAATATCCCAGAAATCGGTAACAAGCGCGGTCGCGAGCGACCAGGTCTCCGTCATCGAGATCGACGACAGTGCGGCCGGACAGCGCATCGACAACTTTTTGTTACGCGTCTGCAAAGGCGTGCCGAAAAGCCATATTTACCGCATCCTGCGCAGCGGGGAAGTGCGCGTCAACAAGGGCCGGATCGACGCGCAGTACCGGCTTGAACTGGGCGATCTGGTGCGCGTGCCGCCCATCCGCGTCGCGCAACATGACGAAACGGTGCCGTCGGCGCCGGTTCCGAGCGCCGAATTCAGGATCATTTTCGAAGACGAGCATCTTCTTGTCATCGACAAACCGGCCGGCGTCGCGGTGCACGGCGGAAGTGGCGTCGCCTTTGGCGTCATCGAGCAGATGCGCCAGTCGCGCCCGCAGGCGAAGTTCCTCGAGCTCGTGCATCGGCTGGATCGCGAGACCTCGGGCATTCTGATGCTCGCCAAGAAGCGTTCGGCGCTCGTCAATCTGCACGACCAGATCCGCGAGAACCGAATGGACAAGCGGTACTATGCGTGCGTCCACGGCGAATGGGCGAGCGACTGGGGCCGCCGTCGGGCGGTGAAGGAGCCGCTGCACAAATATCTGACCGCGGACGGCGAGCGGCGCGTGCGCGTGCAGGCCGACGGTCTGGCGTCGCACACGGTGTTCAACCTGATCGACCGCTGGCCGGACTACGCGCTGCTGGAGGCGGAGCTGAAGACGGGCCGCACCCATCAGATACGCGTGCATTTGCAGCATCTGGAGCTGCCGATCGTCGGCGATGCAAAATACGGCGACTTTGCGCTGAACAAGGCGCTCGCCCGCTCGAACGCGAAGCCGGGGCTCAAGCGCATGTTCCTGCACGCTTACCGCCTGAAGCTCACGCATCCGGCCACCGGCGCGCCGCTGCAACTGGAGGCGCCATTGCCGGCCGAGTGCCGCAATTTCATCGCGCAGCTCAACGAATTACGAAATGGGTCATACCCGGAGACGGCACCGCATGGCTAGAGAGCAATTTGACCTGATCGTCTTCGACTGGGACGGGACGCTGATGGATTCGACTGCGCACATCACGCGCAGCATTCAGGCGGCGTGCCGCGATCTCGGTTTGCCCGTGCCCGCGGACGAAGCGGCGAGCTATGTGATCGGCCTCGGCCTGCGCGACGCGCTGCAGATCGCCGCGCCCACGCTCGATCCGGCCGACTACCCGCGGCTCGCCGAGCGCTACCGGTTTCACTATCTGGTGAAGGATCAGACCACGGAGTTGTTCGCCGGCGTGCGCGAGATGCTCCGGGAACTGCGCGATCAGGGCTATCTGCTGGCGGTCGCGACCGGCAAAAGCCGCGTCGGCCTGAATCGTGCGCTCGATCAGGTGCGGCTCACGAGCCTGTTCGACGGTACGCGCTGCGCGGACGAAACCTTCTCCAAGCCGCATCCGGCCATGTTGCACGAACTGACGCGTGAACTGGGGCAGGACCCGGTGCGCACGGTCATGGTCGGCGATACGACACATGACCTGCAGATGGCGATCAACGCGGGCGTCGCGGGTATCGGCGTGACCTACGGCGCGCATCCGGCGGACTCGCTGAGCGCGCTGTCGCCGAAATATATGGCGTCGAGCATCAGCGCGCTGTCGGGCTGGCTGAAGGACAACGCATGAGTTCGGCGGAAGAGCCCGGCGGGCGGGCAACGGAGGCGGCGCAGGCCGTGCGCGTGTGCCGTTCGGAGGAACTGGTCGATGGCGGCATTGGCGTTCGGCGTGCCGCGCGAGTCGGCGCCGAAGAAGTCGTGGTGTTTTTCGTCCGCTACGACGGTCGCGCCTACGGCTATCTGAACCGCTGCGCGCACGTGCCGATGGAGCTGGACTGGGCAGAGGGTCAGTTCTTCGAATCGTCGGGTTTATACTTGATGTGCGCCACCCACGGGGCAATTTACGCGCCGGACACCGGCAAATGCGTAGGCGGTCCGTGCCGCGGCGGGCGGCTGCGAGCGCTCCAGGTCGACGAACGCGATACCCCGGAAGGCCGCGCCGTTTTCTGGCTTCCCGACGGCGAACTGCGGCCCATCGAGTCCTGATCGGCGTCGCCCCGTCTCTTTCCCTTACTGAAAAGCCTGAATGTCCGACAACTTGACGCCTGAAACCAAAGAGCCGTCCACGAACGGCCGCGCTAACGCCGAACCCGGCTGGGAGCGCGCGGCGCTCGAGCGCATCGCGCTTGCCGCGGTCAATGAACAACGGGCCGCGCGCCGCTGGAAAATCTTTTTCCGTCTGCTTTTCCTGGCCCTGGTGGCTTTCGTCGTCTGGACCGTGTTCGATTTTTCCGGCGACAAGCTGGCGGCTTCCGGCCGTCACACGGCGTTGATAGCGCTCGAAGGCGAAATATCGGCGAATACGCGTGCGAACGCCGAAGATATCAGCGCCGCGCTGGAAAGCGCGTTCGAAGACTCCGGCACGGCGGGCGTCATTCTCCGCTGCGACAGCCCCGGTGGCAGCCCGGTCCAGGCGGGCATTATCTACGACCAGATGAGGCGTTTGCGCGCGAAACATCCGTCAATTCCGCTTTATGTGGTGGTCGGCGACATGTGCGCGTCGGGCGGGTACTACGCCGCGGCGGCGGGGGACAAGATTTATGTCGACAAGGCGAGCATCGTCGGCTCGATCGGCGTGCTGATGGACAGCTTCGGTTTCACCGGGCTGATGGACAAGCTCGGCATTCAGCGCAGGCTGCACACCTCGGGTGAGAACAAGGGTTTTTACGATCCGTTCTCGCCCGAAACGCCGAAGATGGACCAGCACGCGCAGGAAATGCTCGACCAGATCCACGCACAGTTCATCGAAGCAGTGCGTCAGGGCCGCGGCAAGCGTCTGCATGAGACGCCGGATATGTTCTCCGGCCTCTTCTGGACGGGCCAGAAGAGTGTCGAGCTCGGTCTCGCCGATGGTTTCGGCGACGCCAACTACGTGGCGCGCGAAATCATCAAGGCGCCGGATATCGTCGATTACACGGTCAAGGAGAGCATTACCGACCGCGTCGCGCGTAAATTCGGCGCGGCCGTGGGCAATGGCGCGGTGCACGCGTTGGCGCTTGGCGGGAAGCTGGGTTTGCGCTGAGGCGAGGCGGCCGGAAAGGCTTGTGGGGCTTGTGCCGCGCGCCGGGATTAGCCGCGCGGTCCCCGTCTTCACACTTCAGCCGTCGTCATCTCACGCCGCCAATATCAGAAAAATGGCGGGGCGCTTGTGCAAGTCGAGCGCCGGTTTCTTCTTCCAGTCCGCCACCGTGTGGCTGCGGATGGTTTCGGTGTCCAGCGTCAGGTCGACTGCGACGCAAACCAGCGTCGAAGGCGCGCAGGTGGCGAGCAATGTGTCGAGCAGCGCCCGGTTGCGGTACGGCGTCTCGATAAAAATCTGCGTCTGCTTGCCCTTGCGCGATTGCATTTCAAGATCGCGCAGACGTTTTGCCCGCTCTGCCGCATCGACCGGCAAATAGCCGTGGAATGCGAAGCTTTGTCCATTGAGCCCCGAAGCCATTAGCGCCAGCAAAATGGAGCTAGGCCCGACGAGCGGCACCACCTTCACACCGCGCTCGTGCGCCCGACGCACCAGCAGTGCGCCTGGGTCCGCCACCGCCGGGCAGCCGGCTTCCGAGACGAGGCCCGCGTCGGTGCCGGCGAGTAGCGGCGCGAGCAGTTTGTCGATTTCGCCGGCCGGCGTGTTGACGTTCAGTTCGCGGATCTCGATGTCCTGAATCGGCCGCTCGGTGCCCACTTTCTTCAGGAACGCGCGCGTGGTCTTCGCGTTTTCGCCGATGTAATACTGCAACGCCGCGGCCCGGCCGCGCACGGGAGCGGGCAGGACAGCGCCGAGCGCGTCCGCGTCGCCTTCGCCTAGCGTGTTCGGGATCAGATAGAGCGTGCCGCTCATCGCGCCCCCAATAGCGGATAGCCCGCCGTCAACAGCATGCCCGACAGCGCGATCAGCGGCAGGCCGATGAGTGCGGTCGGATCGTCGGAATGGATTGCTTCGAGCAGCGCAATGCCGAGCCCTTCGGACTTCGCGCTGCCGGCGACGTCATACGGCGTTTCGGCGCGCAGATAGGCTTCGAGCGCCGCATCCGGCAGGTCGCGAAACTGCACGCGAGTGACGACGTCGACGGTCTGCGCGGCCCCCGAGTGGCTGTCGAACAGGCACAGCGCGCTATGGAACAGCACTTCGCGGCCGCGCATCGCCTGCAATTGGGCGAGCGCCTTGTCGTGCGTGCCGGGCTTGCCGATTTGCAGGCCGTCGTAGGTGGCGACCTGGTCGGAGCCGATCACGAGCACCGCCTGATCCGGCGAAAATGACCGGGCCACGGCGCGTGCTTTCGCCTCGGCGAGGCGCAACGCGGTGGCCTCGGGCGTTTCACCGGCATGCGGCGTTTCGTCGATCGCGGGCACGGCCACGTCGAATGGAACGCGCAGGCGTTCGAGCAACTCGCGGCGATACGGCGAACTCGACGCCAGAATCAGGCGTGGCGGGCTTTGGGGGGAATCTGGCATGGTCGATCAACGGCTTGAAGGGCGGGGCATACAGGGTTGCGCGAAGGCCACGCCGGTACGGGCTTAAGTGTTTGACTCGAAAAGACAAAACGGATATGATTTTGGGCTTTTCATCGGTATGCTTGCGTCAGGCGGGCTCGGTGCGTGCTGAAGCAGGTCGAGAGCAAATCAAGAACTGCCGGGCACATTGCCGAAGTTACGCGGGCATTCTCGCAACTGATTTACCCCGCGATTTGGCGGCGCGAAACAAACGTCGACGAACAGCAAAAAGCGGCGAAACCTTTGCCGACGCAGGAGCGCACATGACTCAACATCCTGGCAAACCTGCAGGTCTGTCCGACCCGCATGAACTCGA
Source organism: Paraburkholderia sp. RL17-368-BIF-A (assembly GCF_046054045.1). Taxonomy (NCBI): domain Bacteria; kingdom Pseudomonadati; phylum Pseudomonadota; class Betaproteobacteria; order Burkholderiales; family Burkholderiaceae; genus Paraburkholderia; species Paraburkholderia sp. RL17-368-BIF-A. The sequence goes on along the minus strand of NZ_JARESN010000018.1, from coordinate 25,764 downwards.
TCTGTTCGAATTTGCGCGGAGCGGCCGGCAGGCCGCGGGTGTCGTGCGCGTCTCGCAACTGCCGCGCATGTTAAACGAAGTCCCGGCAGAAGCGCCAGACCGCGATACCGGGTTCACCTGGCAAGCCGAAGGGTCGACGCAGCCGGAATTGCAGGACGACGGCACCGAGGGTCCCCAGCCGTATTTGAGGCTGGCGATTCACGGCGCGGCATGGCTCGAATGTCAGCGGTGCATGACCCCGTACTCGCAGGCCTTCAATGTCGACGCGACCTACCGGATCGTCAGCACTGAGGCGGAAGCCGAAGAGTTTCCGCTCGACGAAGATGAAGTCGAAGTGATCGTGGGCTCGCGCCAGTTCGATCTCATCGACCTGATCGAGGAAGAGTTGCTGCTTTCCTTGCCGCTTGTGCCCAAGCACGAGGTTTGTCCCGAGGTGCACGAGAGTCTCGTCTCTGGTGCGGCCGGTGCCGAGGGCGAGGGCGACGAAGCCGCGCTGGACGAAGCTGGCGAGGGCGAAGAGCCCGAGCGGCCGAATCCGTTCGCGGCGCTCGAAAGTCTCAAGCGCGGTGAGTCGGGCGACAAGAAGCACTGAACAGTTGCATAGGAGCGCGAAGCGGGGCGCATAGGCCATTCGGCCAGTGGCGGACACCGTGTCGGGCTGTGTTAGAATTCGGAAAATTTTTAGGAGTTAGTCATGGCAGTTCAACAAAACAAGAAGTCGCCGTCGAAGCGCGGCATGCACCGTTCGCACGATTTCCTGACGGCAGCGCCGCTGGCCGTGGAACCGAGCACGGGCGAAGTGCATCTGCGTCACCACGTTAGCCCGAACGGCTACTATCGCGGCAAGAAAGTCGTCAAGACGAAGAACGACTAATCGTTTCACTGCGTTGCGCCCACTGGCGTTTCGCGTGGCGATCAGCTCGCTTGACATTTTCCCGGCTCGGCAAAAAGGCGGCATTCAATTGCCGCTTTTTTATGTCTGAAATTCGCCGCACTCCATGACAGTAAAGCTCACGATAGATTGCATGGGAGGCGACCACGGCCCGTCCGTGACCGTTCCCGCTGCCGTCAACTTCGTTCGCTCGCATCCCGACGCGCAGTTGCTGCTCGTCGGCATTGAAAGTGCGATTCGTGCGCAGCTGAAGAAGTTGAAGGCTCAGGACCTGTCGGCGTTGACGGTCGTTTCCGCTTCCGAGATCGTCGCGATGGACGATCCGGTCGAAGTCGCGCTGCGCAAGAAAAAAGATTCGTCCATGCGCGTGGCGCTGAATCGCGTCAAGGAAGGCGAGGCGCAAGCCTGCGTCTCCGCCGGCAATACCGGCGCGCTGATGGCGGTGTCGCGCTATGTGCTGAAAACGCTGTCGGGCATCGAGCGCCCGGCGATTGCGTCCGCCTTGCCGAACCCCAACGGCTACACGATGATGCTCGACCTGGGCGCCAACGTCGACTGCGAACCGCAGCATCTGCTGCAATTCGCGGAGATGGGGCACGCGCTCGTGTCCGCGCTCGAAGGCCGCGAGCGGCCCACCATCGGCCTTCTGAATATCGGCGAAGAAGTCATCAAGGGCAACGACACGATCAAGCGTGCCGGTGAACTGCTGCGCGCGAGTACACTGAACTTCCACGGCAACGTGGAAGGCAACGACATCTTCAAAGGCACGGTCGACGTGATCGTGTGCGACGGGTTCGTCGGCAACGTGGCGCTCAAAACGTCCGAAGGCCTCGCGCAGATGCTGTCGAATATCATCAAGGAAGAGTTCGGCCGTTCGTGGCTCACGCGAGTCATGGCGGTGCTCGCATTGCCCGTGTTGATGCGTTTCAAGAAGCGCGTCGATCATCGGCAATACAATGGTGCCGCGCTGCTCGGCCTGCGCGGACTGGTGATCAAAAGCCACGGTTCGGCAGACGCCTACGCGTTTGAGTGGGCTATCAAACGCGGGTATGATGCCGTCAAAAACGGCGTGCTGGAGCGCCTTGCGCAAGCGATGGAAGAGAACGCGGGTTCTCTTGAACAGGCGGCGCGCGACGCAAGCGGTGCGGGCCACGCAAGCCCCATCGCAGGCCAGCCGGCCGAGCCCTACGCTGCGCAATCCTCGAAGGCATAATGGCTCAATCGACAATTTATTCCCGCGTCCTCGGCACCGGCAGCTATCTGCCGCCCGCGCGCGTCACCAATCAGGACCTCGCCGAGCGTCTCGCGAAGCAGGGCGTCGAGACGAGCGACGAATGGATTGTGGCCCGCACGGGCATCCATGCGCGCCACTTCGCCGATCCGGACGTCACCACGAGCGACCTCGCGCAGTTCGCGTCGCAGCGCGCGATCGAAGCGGCGGACATCGACCCGCAAGCCATCGACCTGATCATCGTCGCGACTTCCACGCCTGACTTCGTGTTTCCGAGCACGGCGTGCCTGTTGCAGAACAAGCTCGGCATCAAGAATCACGGCGCGGCTTTCGACGTGCAGGCCGTCTGCTCGGGCTTCGCCTACGCAGTCGCGATGGCGGACAGCCTGATTCGCGGCGGCCAGCATCGCACGGCGCTGGTGGTCGGCGCGGAGACGTTCTCGCGCATTCTCGATTTCAACGACCGCACGACCTGCGTGCTGTTCGGCGACGGCGCCGGCGCGGTGATCCTGCAGGCATCGGCTGAGCCGGGTGTGTTGGCCAGCGCTTTGCACGCGGACGGCAGCCATTCGGGCATTCTCTGCACGCCGGGCAACGTAAACGGCGGCGTGGTGGCGGGCAGCGCGTTCCTGCACATGGACGGGCAAGCGGTCTTCAAGCTCGCCGTCAACGTGCTGGAAAAGGTCGCGGTCGAGGCGCTCGAGAAAGCGAACCTGTCGGCCGATCAGATCGACTGGCTGATTCCGCATCAGGCCAATATCCGCATCATGCAAAGCACTTGCCGCAAGCTCGGCTTGCCGCAGGAACGCATGGTCGTCACGGTGGGCGAGCACGGCAATACGTCGGCGGCGTCCATTCCGCTCGCGCTCGACGTCGCGGTGCGCGACGGCCGCATCAAGCGCGGCCAGAACGTGCTGATCGAAGGCGTCGGCGGCGGCTTCACGTGGGGCGCGTCGGTCATCCGCTACTGATAACGGGCCGATTTCCGGCGGCGCCTTTCAGTGCGCCTTGCGCCGCGTCCGCGCGCTTTGAAGCCGCGCGCCTACATCTGACTAAATCGTTTTTGGGGACGATATGAAATTTGCGTTCGTTTTTCCCGGACAGGGTTCGCAATCGGTCGGCATGCTCAACGCGTTTGCCGATCACGCCATCGTGCGCGAGACGGTTCAGGAAGCCTCCGACGCGCTCAATCAGGACCTCGGCAAGCTGATCGCCGAAGGTCCCGCCGAAGATCTGAATCTCACCACCAACACACAGCCGGTCATGCTCACCGCGGCCTACGCGATCTATCGCGCGTGGCAGCAGGCGGGCGGCCCGGCGCCGGCGATCGTCGCGGGTCATAGCCTCGGCGAATACACGGCGCTCGTCGCGGCCGGTGCGATCGCATTTCGCGATGCCGTGCCGCTGGTGCGCTTTCGCGCGCAGGCCATGCAAACGGCAGTGCCCGTCGGCGAAGGCGGCATGGCCGCGATTCTCGGTCTCGACGACGACACGGTGCGCGCGGTGTGCGCGGAAGCGTCGGTTGCAGGCGTCGTCGAAGCGGTCAATTTCAATGCGCCGGCGCAAGTCGTGATCGCGGGGCACAAGGCTGCTGTCGAGAAAGCGTGCGAAGTGGCGAAAGCGAAGGGCGCGAAGCGCGCGTTGCCGCTGCCGGTGTCTGCGCCGTTCCACTCGTCGTTGCTCAAGCCCGCTTCGGATCAACTGCGCGAGTACCTGGCGAGCGTCGACGTGAAGGTGCCGTCGATCCCCGTCATCAACAATGTCGACGTCGCGATCGTCAACGAGCCGGCGCAGATCAAAGACGCGCTGGTGCGTCAGGCGGCCGGTGCGGTGCGCTGGGTCGAGAGCGTGCAGGCAATGGCCGCGCAAGGCGTCACGCACGTCGTCGAATGCGGGCCGGGCAAGGTCCTTGCGGGCCTGACCAAACGCATCGACGGCAATCTGGTCGGCGCTTCGGTGTTCGATCCGGCCTCGCTCGAGGAAACGCTCAAGCTCGTGACAGCAGGCTAAGCGCGACGCCGCACAGACGCGGCAACTCGTATCGGCAATCAATCAGCCCTGCGAAGGGCATTCGGATCGACAGATGGAAAAGAATCTCGACAAGCACATCGCAATCGTAACGGGCGCCTCGCGCGGCATCGGCCGCGCCATCGCCATGGAACTCGCGCGCCAGGGCGCTACCGTGATCGGCACGGCGACGAGCGAAAGCGGCGCGGCGGCCATCAGCGAAGCGTTCAATGCAGCCGGCGTGAGCGGCCGCGGCGCGGTGCTCGACGTGAACGACGCAGCGGCTGCGGAAGCGCTGATCGACGGCACGGTGAAGGAATTCGGCACGCTCAGCGTGCTCGTGAACAACGCCGGCATCACGCAGGATCAACTCGCCATGCGCATGAAAGACGACGACTGGGATGCGGTGATCGACACCAATCTGAAGTCGGTGTTCCGTCTGTCGCGCGCGGTGCTGCGTCCGATGATGAAGGCGAAGGGCGGGCGCATCATCAACATCACGTCGGTGGTCGGTTCGGCGGGCAACCCTGGGCAGATCAATTACGCCGCGGCGAAAGCGGGCGTGGCGGGCATGACGCGCGCGCTCGCACGCGAGATCGGCAGCCGCGGCATCACGGTGAATTGCGTGGCGCCTGGCTTCATCGATACCGACATGACGCGCACGTTGCCCGAAGAGCAGCAAACCGCGCTGAAAACGCAGATTCCGCTGGGCCGTCTCGGCAGCCCGGAAGACATCGCGCACGCTGTCGCATTCCTCGCGTCGCCGCAAGCCGGTTACATCACCGGCACGACGATGCATGTGAACGGCGGAATGTACATGTCGTAACCAAATTCGGTTACTATCCGCGCCTTGATGCGTTTGCGAATGCGTAAGGCGCATGCCTTGACAGCAACCTGATGCGCCGCTTTTTTGCCGGGTCAAACCTGATAAAATGCGCGCACCTGTATTTTTGAACTTCTTTCCCTTGGAGGGGTAATGGACAATATCGAACAGCGCGTCAAGAAGATCGTCGCAGAACAACTGGGCGTGGCCGAAGCTGAAATCAAGAACGAAGCTTCGTTCGTGAACGACCTCGGCGCCGACTCGCTGGACACGGTTGAACTCGTGATGGCCCTCGAAGACGAATTCGGCATGGAAATTCCGGATGAAGAAGCCGAGAAGATCACCACCGTTCAGCAAGCGATCGACTACGCTCGCGCAAACGTCAAGGCCTAAGGTCATTCGCGCCTGCGTTTCTGCGTTCGCGGCGCATGACGCCCTGCCGCGTCGGTTGCCGACGCTATCGGGGCTGGCGTGTTTTGCCACGCCGCTTGTCGCAAGAGTTGCCATGCAGGAGCCAGCGATGTTGACAGCGCAAGTTTCCGCGCGATTGCCGACTTAACAGCCACAGGGTACACAGGGCAGGTTCCTGTGGCCGCTGTGGCTTTTGCTTTTGTCATCTATGAAAAAGGGGTTACCGTGAGCCGCCGTCGTGTTGTTGTTACAGGCCTGGGGCTGATTTCGCCTGTTGGCAATAATGTTGCCGACGGCTGGGCCAATCTGGTCGCCGGCAAGTCGGGTATTGCCAATATCACGAAGTTCGACGCTACGAACTTCTCGACTCGTTTCGCCGGCGAGGTGAAGGGCTTCAATATCGAGGACTACATCCCCGGTAAGGAAGCGCGCCACATGGACACGTTCATCCATTACGGCGTGGCTGCCGGCATCCAGGCGATGCAGGACAGCGGCCTTGAAGTCACCGACGAGAATTCGGAGCGTATCGGCGTCGTGGTCGGCTCGGGCATCGGCGGTCTGCCGATGATCGAAGTCACGCAGACCGAGCTGCTCAATCGCGGCCCGCGCCGCATTTCGCCGTTCTTCGTGCCGGCGTCGATCATCAACATGATCTCGGGTCATCTGTCGATCAAGTTCGGCATCAAGGGTCCGAATCTGGCGATCGTCACCGCGTGTACGACGGGTCTGCACTGTATCGGCGAGGCTTCGCGCCTGATCGAATACGGCGACGCCGACGTGATGATCGCGGGCGGCGCTGAATCGACCGTGTCGCCGCTCGGTATCGGCGGCTTCGCGGCGGCGCGCGCGCTGTCGCAGCGCAATGACGATCCGGCAACGGCGAGCCGTCCGTGGGACAAGGACCGCGACGGTTTCGTGCTCGGTGAAGGCGCCGGCGTGATGGTGCTGGAAGAGTATGAACACGCGAAGGCGCGCGGCGCGAAGATCTACGCGGAAGTCGGCGGCTATGGGATGAGCGGCGACGCGTATCACATGACCGCACCGCTCGAAGACGGCGACGGCGCACGCCGCTGCATGCTCGCGGCCATGAAGAACGCGGCCATCAACGCGGATCAGGTGAATTACCTGAACGCGCATGGCACGTCCACGCCGCTCGGCGATCTGGCTGAAACCACCGGCATCAAGCGCGCATTCGGCGACCACGCCAGGAACATCGTCGTGAATTCGACGAAGTCGATGACGGGTCACCTGCTCGGCGGCGCCGGCGGTCTCGAGTCCGTGTTCACTGTGCTCGCCGTGCATCATCAGGTGTCGCCGCCCACGATCAACATCTTCAACCAGGACCCCGAGTGCGACCTGGACTACTGCGCCAATACCGCGCGGGAGATGAAGATCGACGTCGCGCTGAAGAACTCGTTCGGGTTCGGCGGCACGAACGGCACGCTCGTGTTCAAACGCGCCTGACGCTCGTAGCCGGGTGACGCACCAGTCGACGGCGCCGGCCTCGCCGGCGCTTTGCCCTGAAACAACGGCTATGTCCGAAAGAGCGCCGCAGCTAATTGCGCTGCGGCGCTCTTTCGCGATGCGCGTTGCGTCGGCTGCTTTTGTAGCGACGGCGTCGGCGGCGGTTTATCGCTGCGTGTCGCCGTGGCTCGGCGCGTGGCAGGCGGTTCCGTTGACGCTTGCCGTGTTCGCGCTCCTCGCGCTTTGCGCGCTGAGGCACGACCGGGCGCAACCTGTGGCTCTGCAGATCGGCCGCGAGAATCTCATTGCGTGGGGGCGGGCCGGTATCCTGCTCGCACAAGGCCGCATAGCGGGCTGCGCGCACTGGGGCGACCGTTTGCTGGTGCTCATCCTGAAGCCGGACGAGGGTGGCCGGCAAACGCTGCTGGTTCCCGCCGACACCGTCCCGCCAGCGGTCTTTCGCGAGTTGGCGGTGCGCGCCCGGCGCCGCGCCGGCGCGTGACTGTTACGACTGTAACCGCTGTTACCGCGCGGCATGACCTCCGTAACGTGCCTCGCCGAGGGGGACGCTACAATGGTGCCCCCGTCATGCGCCCTCAAGTTAACGGATTTATCAGGTGAGCGAAAAAGAAATTGATCAGGTGCTGGTCGAGCGCGTCCAGAAGGGCGACAAGGCCGCGTTCGAGCTTCTGGTCTCCAAATACCACCGCAAGATTCTCCGGCTGATTTCGCGCCTCGTGCGCGATCCCGCCGAAGTCGAAGACGTTGCACAAGACGCTTTCATCAAGGCGTACCGGGCGTTGCCGCAATTTCGCGGGGAATCCGCGTTTTATACGTGGTTGTACCGGATTGCGGTCAACACCGCGAAGAACTACCTTGCGACCCAGGGCCGGCGCGCACCCACATCGACCGAAGCAGATGCTGAAGAAGCTGAAACTTTCTCGGACGCCGACCAACTAAGGGATATCAACACGCCTGAGTCGATGTTGATGAGCAAGCAGATCGCTGAGACGGTCAATGCTGCGATGGCGGTTTTACCGGAAGAGCTGCGTACCGCCATTACTCTTCGTGAAATTGAAGGTTTGAGCTACGAGGAAATCGCTGAGATGATGGGCTGCCCAATCGGCACCGTCAGATCGCGAATTTTCCGCGCTCGCGAAGCCATTGCGGCAAAATTGCGTCCGTTGCTTGACACACCCGAAGGCAAGCGCTGGTAAGTCACTAGCGCGCCGAACGGGGCTCGGGTGCAATATCTGGATTAGTGGTGTCACTACGGGGTTTTCGTAAGATGGGGAGCATCATGGGGTCGGTCTCGATGCAATCGCAAGCCAGTTCGCGCGGCGAGCGTCTGTCAGCTTTTGTCGACGGCGAGCTGTTCGGTGAAGAGCATCTGAATGTGGACAAGTTTGTGTCCGAGCTGGACGGCGAAGATCGCGCCGCATGGTCCAGCTATCACCTGATCGGCGACGCATTGCGTTCCGACGATCTGGCGGTCGGTTCCGCGGCTAGCAACGCGTTCCTGAGCGGATTCGCTGCGCGCTTCGAAAGCGAGCCGCATCTGCTCGCGCCATCCGCTCAGCCGGTTACGCGCCGTCTGCTGGCGCTGCGTCGCCGCGTGGTGCCGGCTTTCGCAGTCGCTGCCGCGGCCGCCACGCTGACGTGGATCGTCGTGCCGCAACTGCAGGGCGTGCCGGGCGGCCCCGGCGCGACGCAGGTCGCCTCGGTGTCCTCGCATGGCGATGCGCTGCAAAAGGTCGCGATGGCGTCCGTGCCCTCGGCGAATGTGATGCCGGTCGCGCAAGACGCCAACATCATTCGCGACGCGAGTCTCGACCAGTATCTGGAAGCACATCAGCAATTCGCGCAGCAACCGGTCATGCCGGGTTCCATGCCGCTGATCCGCGCTGCCGCCGTTTCCACGCAAGGCCAATAGTTTGATGCAGACTCCGCGGTTCAATAAAACGACTATCTGGGGGCGGCTGCCGGCATTTCTCTTCTGCGCAGCCGTATTGTTGTCCGCGACACCGGGGGTCTTTGCACAAACCGACGATCCGCTCGTCGCCCGCCGCACGGCCGCCGATCTCCTCGATCGCATTCACCAGGCCGCGCAGCAGCAGAACTACGAGGGCGCGTTCGTTTATCAGCGCGGCAACTTCGTTCAAACGTCGCGCATCGCCCATTACGCGACCCGTGCCGACGGCGAATTCGAGCAACTTGAAAGCCTCGACGGCAAGCCGCGCAAGATGCTGCGTCATAACGACGAGCTCTACACGTTCGTGCCGGAACGCCACTTGTGCGTCGTTGAAAAACGCCAGAACAAAGACTCGTTCCCCGCGTTGCTGGCTGTGAGCGGCGAACAGGTTCTGTCCGTGTATGAGCCGAAACTGCTCGGCGACGATCGCGTTGCCGGCGTCGAAAGTCAGGTGATCGAACTCGATCCGAAAGACGCGTACCGCTTCGCTTACAAACTGTGGGCCGACAAGAAGACCGGCTTGCTATTGCGTGCGCAGACGCTCGACCCGAACGGCCAGGTGCTCGAACAACTGTCGTTCTCCCAGATTCGCATCGGCGTGCCCGTCGACAAGACTGGCATTGTCAACGGCATTCGCAATACCGCCGGCTGGACCGTGGTGCGCCCGCCCATTGAACCGGTGGATATGGCTGCACAAGGCTGGCAGTTCGGGGCCTCGGTGCCGGGCTTTCGCAAGATCCGCGAATTGCGTCGTCCGATGGCGGCGCGCGAGGCGGGCCAGCCGACCATTCCGGTCGACCAGGCCGTGTTCTCGGATGGTCTAGCCGCGGTCTCGGTGTTCATCGAGCCGGTTGAGAACAACACGCGCAAGGAAGGCGCGGGCAGCAGCGGCGCGACGCACGTGCTGGTGAAGCGGCGCGGCGATTTCTGGATTACCCTGCTCGGCGAAGTGCCCCAGGCCACGTTGCAGCAATTTGCCTCTGCCATAGAATACAAGGCTCCGAAGTAATTCTCCGACTCCTGAATCCCTCGGCTTCCTACGATATGACGACTTTCTCGGTGCGCAAATTCCTCGCGGCCGCGGTGGTGGCGGCATGTTTGCCGTTCGCACCGCACACGGCGTCGGCCGCTTCCGCCGCCAATCTGCCCGACTTCACCGACCTTGTCGACAAGGTCGGTCCGGCGGTCGTCAACATTCGCACGACCACGCGCGCGACGAGCAGCGGCCCGCGCGGCGCGTTGCCGCCGGGTATGGACGACGGCGACATGTCGGAGTTCTTCCGGCGCTTTTTCGGCATTCCGATGCCGCAGTCGCCGCAATCTCCAGGCGCGCCGCGCGGCGGCGATAACGGTGGCAGCGGCGGAAGTGGCGGCGGTCAGGACACGCCCGACAGCAACGACCCCGAACAGAACAGCGGCGTCGGCTCGGGCTTCATCCTGTCGGCTGACGGCTACGTGATGACGAACGCGCACGTCATCGACGACGCGGACACCATCTACGTCACGCTGACCGACAAGCGCGAGTTCAAGGCGAAGCTCATCGGCGTGGACGATCGCACCGACGTCGCAGTCGTGAAGATCAGCGCCGCTAATCTGCCGACCATCACCATCGGCGATTCGAACAAGGTTCGCGTGGGCGAGTGGGTCGTCGCGATCGGTTCGCCGTTCGGCCTCGAAAACACGGTGACGGCCGGCATCGTCAGCGCGAAGGGGCGCGACACCGGCGACTATCTGCCGTTCATCCAGACCGACGTGGCCGTCAATCCGGGCAACTCGGGCGGGCCGCTCATCAACATGCAGGGCGAGGTGATCGGCATCAACTCGCAGATCTACAGCCGGACCGGCGGTTTCATGGGCATTTCGTTCGCGATTCCGATCGACGAAGCGATGCGCGTCGCCGATCAGCTCAAGGCGTCGGGCAAGGTCGTGCGCGGCCGGATCGCCGTGGCAATCGGCGAAGTGACCAAAGACGTTGCCGATTCGCTCGGCTTGCCGAAGGCGCAGGGCGCGCTCGTCAGCAGTGTCGAGCCGGGCGGCCCGGCGGACAAGGCCGGTGTGCAGCCGGGCGACATCATCCTGAAGTTCAACGGCCATTCGGTCGATACGGCGACTGACCTGCCGCGCATGGTCGGCGACACGAAGCCGGGCACGAAGGCCACCATCACCGTGTGGCGCAAGGGCCAGACGCGCGATCTGCCGGTCACCATCGCCGAAATGCAGCCGGACAAGACCGCCAAGGCCGACCAGAAGAAGCCGCAGCCGCCGAAGCAGCGCGCCACGAACGTCCTGGGCGTGGCCGTCAGCGACATTCCGGCCGATCAGTTGCGCGCGCTCAAACTGCGCAACGGCGTGCAGATCGACGCAGTCGACGGTCCCGCTGCGCGAGTCGGCTTGCAGAAGGGCGACATCATTTTGCGCGTCGGCGATACCGACATCACGAGCGCGAAGCAGTTCGACGAACTGAGCTCGCACCTGGATTCGCAAAAGATGGTCGCGCTGCTGGTTCGCCGCGGCGAGAACACGCAGTTCGTGCCGATTCGTCCGCGCGGCGTTCAGAAATGACGGAGAGGGCGCCGCTCACGCTCTACGGGCGCGCGTGGTGCCATCTGTGCGACGACATGCGCGCCGCGCTCGAGCCCTTGCTGGCCGAGTTCGGCGCGCAGGTCGAAGTTGTCGACGTCGACAGCGACCCGTTGCTCGAAGCCCGCTACAACGAACTTGTGCCGGTTTTGCTGTGCGACGGCGTCGAGCTGTGTCATTACCATCTGGACGAATCGCGGGTGCGCGCTGCGCTCATGGCGCGCGCTAAGGCCGCATCGGCGGCCACACGTTGAGAGCGGCCGCGCTCTCGTCATCAGGCGCTGGCACGCGCTTTCAGCTCTGGCGGCGGTCGAATCGCGCGTGCTGCGCCGTTCGTCTCGCCGTCCCACCCTCGCAAGATCCGCCGGGCACCTGCCTTTTCGGCTAAAATAGACAGGTTTTTCACCTACTTACAAGGCGTGCTCCGCTATTGTCCGAGCGCGCCTTTTTTGCTTGATCGGCACTGAATGGATCATATTCGTAACTTCTCGATCATTGCGCACATCGACCACGGCAAGTCGACGCTTGCCGATCGCATCATCCAGATTTGCGGCGGCTTGTCCGACCGCGAGATGGAAGCCCAGGTGCTCGACTCGATGGACCTCGAGCGCGAGCGCGGCATCACCATCAAGGCGCAAACCGCGGCGCTGGCGTATCGCGCGCGCGACGGCAAGGTCTACAACCTCAACATGATCGACACGCCGGGCCACGTCGACTTCTCGTACGAAGTCAGCCGCTCGCTGTCCGCGTGCGAAGGCGCGCTGCTGGTTGTCGACGCGAGCCAGGGCGTCGAGGCGCAAACGGTCGCGAACTGCTACACGGCAATCGAACTCGGCGTCGACGTCATTCCGGTGCTCAACAAGATCGATTTGCCGGCCGCCAATCCCGAGAACGCGATCGCCGAAATCGAAGATGTGATCGGCATCGACGCAACCGACGCCACGCATTGCAGCGCGAAGACCGGCCAGGGCGTCGAAGACGTGCTCGAAGCGCTGATCGCGAAGGTGCCGCCGCCGAAGGGCGATCCTGAAGCGCCGCTGCAGGCGTTGATCATCGACTCGTGGTTCGACAACTACGTCGGCGTCGTCATGCTGGTGCGTATCGTCAACGGCACGCTGCGTCCGAAAGACAGAATTCGCATGATGGCTACCGGCGCCCAATATCCGGTCGAGCATGTCGGCGTGTTCACGCCGAAGTCGAAGAATCTGGAATCGCTGTCGGCGGGGCAGGTGGGCTTCATCATCGCGGGCATCAAGGAATTGGCCGCGGCGAAAGTGGGCGATACGGTCACGCTGCTGAATCGTCCGGCTGCTGAGCCGCTGCCGGGCTTCAAGGAAGTGAAGCCGCAGGTGTTCGCCGGTCTCTATCCGGTCGAAGCAAACCAGTACGACGCGCTGCGCGACTCGCTCGAAAAGCTGAAGCTCAACGACGCGTCGCTGCAATACGAGCCGGAAGTTTCGCAAGCGCTTGGCTTCGGTTTCCGCTGCGGCTTCCTGGGGCTGCTGCATATGGAGATCGTGCAGGAACGTCTTGAGCGCGAGTTCGATATGGACCTGATCACCACGGCGCCCACGGTGGTCTACGAAGTCGTGCAACGCGACGGCACGACCATCATGGTCGAGAATCCGGCCAAGATGCCGGAGCCGTCGAAGATCGAGGAAGTGCGCGAGCCGATCGTCACCGTGAATCTGTACATGCCGCAAGACTACGTCGGCCCGGTGATCACGTTGTGCACGCAAAAGCGCGGCACGCAGATCAACATGCAATATCACGGCCGCCAGGTGCAGCTGACCTACGAAATTCCGATGGGCGAAGTCGTGCTCGACTTCTTCGATCGCCTGAAGTCCATTTCGCGCGGCTATGCGTCGATGGATTACGAGTTCAAGGAATACCGCGCATCGGATGTCGTGAAGGTCGACATGCTGATCAACGGCGACAAGGTGGACGCGCTGTCGGTCATCGTGCACCGTTCGCAAAGCCAGTATCGCGGCCGCGAAGTCGCGGCGAAAATGCGCGAGCTTATTCCGCGGCAAATGTACGACGTGGCGGTTCAGGCCACCATCGGCTCGAACATCATCGCGCGTGAAAACATTAAAGCGTTGCGTAAGAACGTGCTGGCAAAATGCTACGGCGGCGACATTTCTCGTAAAAAGAAGCTGCTGGAAAAGCAGAAGGCAGGCAAGAAGCGAATGAAGCAAGTGGGGTCCGTCGAGATTCCGCAAGAGGCTTTCCTCGCCATCCTGCGTGTCGAAGACAAATAAGACGAACAACGGAACCCTATGAATTTTGCGCTGATTCTTTTTGTGCTCGTCGTTTTGACGGGCGTCGCATGGGTCGCAGACAAACTGGTGTTTATGCCGCAACGGCGGCGCGCGGCAGATGCCGTGGTCGCCGAGTTCGACCGTCAGCAGGAACGCGTGGGCGAGCGTTTCGCCGACGAAAACGCCGCTCAAACGCGCGCGCGTCTGCGTGACGACAAGCTGCGCCAGCCCTGGTGGCTCGAGTATTCGGCGAGCTTTTTCCCCGTCATTCTGGTGGTTTTCGTGGTGCGCTCGTTCGTTGTCGAGCCGTTCAAGATTCCGTCCGGTTCGATGGTGCCGACGCTGCTGGTGGGCGATTTCATCCTCGTCAATAAATTCGATTACGGCCTGCGTCTGCCGATCGTCAATACGAAAATCACCGAAGGCCGTCCGCTTCAGCGCGGCGACGTGGTCGTGTTCCGCTACCCGAAAGACGAGTCGGTCGACTACATCAAGCGCGTGATCGGCTTGCCCGGCGACACCGTTGCCTATCAGGACAAGCAGCTGACCATCAACGGCAAGCCGGTGCCCGAAACGCCGCTGCCCGATTATCTCGACGAAGAGCGTCTCGGCTATGCGAAGCAGTTCGAAGAAAATCTCGACGGTCGCAAGAACGCGATTCTGAACAATCCCGCGGTGCCGCCGTTTATCGTGGGCGCCGAAGATTATCCGTATCGCGATAACTGCAGCTACAACGCGCGCGGCGTGATCTGCAAGGTGCCGCCGGGCAATTACTTCATGATGGGCGATAACCGCGATAACAGTGCGGACAGCCGCTATTGGGGCTTTGCGCCGGACAAGAATATCGTCGGCCGCGCGTTTTTTATCTGGATGAACTTCAGCAATCTCAAGCGCATCGGTTCGTTCCAGTGAGCGATCACGCGCGATCCCTGTAAGTGGCAACGTGCTATCACGCCACTTTAAGAAAGTCCGGTAACGTCGCTTCACCACGCTTTTTCCGCTGGCCGTACCGCGTTTTCGCCCGGTACGGCGCCCGCGTTATACTCTGCCCATGCCCTCATCTCCGTTGGAAAGCCGTCTGCGCTATGAATTTCGCAATGCGGAATTGTTGCGCCAGGCTTTAACGCACCGCAGTCACAGTTCCACGCATAACGAACGGCTCGAATTTCTTGGCGACTCCGTTCTGAACTGCGCGGTGGCTGCGCTTTTGTTCCAACGTTTCGGCAAGCTAGACGAAGGCGATTTGTCGCGCGTCCGTGCAAATCTGGTCAAGCAGCAATCGCTGTACGAAATCGCTCAGGCCCTGAATATTTCCGAAGGTCTTCGCCTCGGCGAGGGCGAACTGCGCAGCGGCGGCTTCCGTCGGCCGTCGATTCTCGCCGATACGCTCGAAGCCGTGCTGGGCGCGGTGTTCCTCGACGGCGGCTTTGACGCCGCGCAGACGGTCATCAAACGTCTTTACGTGCCGATTCTCGATCATATCGACCCGCGCACGCTCGGCAAGGACGCCAAGACGCTCCTTCAGGAATATCTGCAGGGACACAAGATTGCGTTGCCGACGTACACCGTCGTCGCCACGCATGGTGCGGCGCACAACCAGCAGTTCGAAGTCGAATGCACCGTGCCGAAGCTGGACGTGAAGGTGTCCGGCTCGGGCGCGAGCCGCCGCGCGGCAGAGCAAGCCGCGGCGAAGAAGGCGCTCGACGAAGTCATGGCCGCGGCGCCGGCTGTCGTCTCCAAGTCGAAGCGGTCGAAGGGCGCGCGCGCGGCGAAAAAGGCCGAGGCTGAGATTGTGCCGGGCGTGACTGGCGTGCAGGCAGCGCTGGATTTGCGCAGTCCCGACCGCAAGAACGAACGCGCGGCAGCGCGCGGCGAAATGCGGACGGCGCCGGCCGCTGAACCGATACCGGAACGCACGGCGATCGCGGTGGCGGCCGTCGCTGCGCCGCTCGCGGTGATTCGCGCCGCGCATGTCGAGTACAGCGCGCCGGAGAAGCTGGAGCGCGCGGACAGGGTCGAAAGGGGCGAAAAGGCGGATAAAGCCGACAAGCTAGACAAGCCCGCCGCCGAACCGAAGATGGCCGAAGCGAAGCCCGCCGAAGCCAGGCCCACCGACCCAAAACCCGCCGAACCCGCCGCCCGCACAACCGACAAGCCGCACCGCACTCGCGACGCCGCGGCTAGTGCGGCGGCCAGTGCAGCGACCAATGCGGCGGCCAGCTCCGCATCGCCCGCAACGAACGCGGCGGCGCCCACCGAACACGAACCCGGCGTAGCCGACGCGGTACAAACGCGCGTCGCCGACGCGGGCCATTGATTGCCCCGGCGCGCGACTTCTGCGCGTCCCCGAACCTGCCGTAGCCCGAATATGAACGCTCCCACTCCCACTGGTTTTCGCTGCGGCATGGTCGCGATCGTCGGCCGTCCGAACGTCGGCAAATCGACGCTGATGAACGCGCTGGTCGGCCAGAAAGTCAGCATCACGTCGCGCAAGGCGCAGACTACGCGCCATCGCATCACCGGCATTCACACGCTCGAAGACGTCCAGTACATTTTCGTCGACACACCCGGCTTTCAGACCAAGCACAGCGGCGCGCTGAACCGTTCGCTGAACCGCGCGGTGACGTCCACGCTGACTTCCGTCGATGCGATCCTGTTCGTGATCGAAGCCGGCCGTTTCGGCCCGGACGACCAGAAGGTGCTCGACCTGATTCCGCCGTCGGTGCCCACGCTGCTGATCGCGAACAAGCTCGATCGCGTGTCGGATAAGGATTCGCTGTTCCCGTTCATGCAGCAGATGAGCGCGCTGCGTCCGTTCAACGAGATCGTGCCGCTGTCGGCCAAGAACCCCGACGACATCAAGCGTCTGATGGCGACCATCAAACCGTATCTGCCGGAAGGCGCGCCGATCTACGGCGAAGACGATCTCACCGATCGCAGCGAACGCTTTCTGGCGGCCGAAATCCTGCGTGAAAAAGTGTTTCGCTGGACCGGCGACGAACTGCCGTACACGAGCACCGTGCTGATCGACAAGTTCGAAACCGAAGGGCGCCTGCGCCGAATCTTCGCGACGATTCTCGTCGAACGCGATACGCACAAGGCAATGATCATCGGCCAGAAAGGCGCGAAGCTGAAGCAGATCAGCACCGAGGCGCGCCTTGACATGGAAAGGCTGTTCGACGGCCCGATATATCTCGAAACCTTCATCAAGGTGAAGAGCGGCTGGGCCGACAACGAAGCAGGACTTCGTGCGTATGGGTACGAATGACGCGTGGGTCACGCTGAATTCCGGCACCGACCCGGACGACTCCGAGTCGGCCGAGCCGTCGCGCGGCCGCGCGAAGTCCACGCGCGCTAGCCGCCAAACTTCCACCAGAAAGACCTCCAGCGCCGATGCCGGCGCTGCCGGCGACGAGCCGCGCAAGACGCCGGCTCGCAAGTCGTCGCGCTCGGGCTCCGCTTCCGAATACCGGATCGCCGAGCAGCCCGCATTCGTTCTGCACAGCTATCCGTATCGCGAGACGAGTCTGATCATCGACGTGTTGTCGCGCGATCATGGCCGCCTCGCGCTCGTCGCGAAGGGCGCGAAGCGTCCGCACTCGGCGTTGCGCGGCGTGTTGCAGACGTTCCAGCCGCTCGCGCTGTCGTGGTCGGGCAAGTCGGAAGTGCGCACGCTGACCGGCGCCGAATGGGTCGGCGGCATGTTGCCTTTGACGGGCGACGCGCTCCTGTGCGGCTTCTACGTGAACGAGCTGCTCGTGAAGTTCTGCGCGCGCGAAGATCCGCATCCGCAACTGTTCCATCACTACGTCGTCACGATGACACGCCTCGCGCATGACGAGCCGCCCGTGCAGGTGCTGCGCTCGTTCGAGCGCGTGCTTTTGCGCGAGACCGGTTACGCGATGTCGCTCGATCGGACGGTCACGCGCAAAGCGGTCGATGCCGGCAAACGCTACGTGTTCGACCCCGAGCGCGGCGTGCGCGAAGCCTCCGACGACTTGCCCGCGCAATGGCCCGTGGTCGCGGGCCAAACCTTGCTCGATATGGAACAGGACGATTACCATCGAGCGCAGACCGTGGCGCAAAGCAAAACGCTGATGCGCTTTCTGCTCAATACTTACCTTGGCGGCACGCCGCTCGCGACGCGCCAGATCCTGATCGACTTGCAGAACTTATGAGCTTCTTTCTAACGTCGCCGAATGTGATCGATCTCGGCGTGAATATCGATCACGTCGCCACGCTGCGCAACGCGCGCGGCACGTCGTACCCCGACCCGATCCGCGCCGCGTTGATGGCGGAGGAGGCCGGCGCCGACGCCATCACGTTGCACCTGCGCGAGGACCGCCGCCATATCGTCGACGCCGACGTGCGCGCGCTGCGTCCGCTGCTGAAGACGCGGATGAATCTCGAATGCGCGGTCACGCAGGAAATGCTCGACATCGCTTGCGACGTGCAGCCGCACGACGTCTGCCTCGTGCCGGAAAAGCGCCAGGAGCTGACGACCGAAGGCGGGCTCGACGTGGCCGGCCAGTTCGAGGCCGTGCGCG
Source organism: Paraburkholderia sp. RL17-368-BIF-A (assembly GCF_046054045.1). Taxonomy (NCBI): domain Bacteria; kingdom Pseudomonadati; phylum Pseudomonadota; class Betaproteobacteria; order Burkholderiales; family Burkholderiaceae; genus Paraburkholderia; species Paraburkholderia sp. RL17-368-BIF-A. The sequence continues at coordinate 7,576 of NZ_JARESN010000018.1, read as the reverse complement.
CTGCATGCAGGCAGCTTGCGGACGCGAACTCGCGCGTGTCGCTTTTCATCGATCCTGACGAGACGCAGATTCGCGCGGCGCACGAAGCGGGCGCGCCGGTGATCGAGCTGCATACCGGCCGCTACGCCGAAGCGCACGATCCCGCGGAACAGCAGCGCGAATACGAGCGCGTGGTCCGCGCGGTCGAATTCGGCGCGACGCTCGGCATCAAGGTCAATGCGGGCCACGGCCTGCACTACACGAACGTCCAGCAGATCGCGGCGATCGACGGCATCGTCGAACTGAACATCGGTCATGCGATCGTCGCGCACGCGATCTTCGCGGGCTGGGACAACGCGGTGCGCGAGATGAAGGCGATCATGGTCGCCGCGCGTCTCGGCGCACGCGCCTGATGCCGTCGCCGGGACGGTCGCGCCTATGACGATCTACGGTATCGGCACGGACATCGTGCAAGTGAGCCGCGTCGCCGCGGTGATGACGCGCACCAACGGCCGCTTTGCCGAGAAGGTGCTCGGCCCCGACGAACTGCGCGTCTATCACGCACGCAATGCGCGGTCCGCGGCGCGCGGGCTCGCGTTTCTGGCCACGCGCTTTTCGGCGAAGGAAGCCTTCTCGAAGGCGATCGGCCTCGGCATGCACTGGCCGATGACATGGCGCGCGCTGCAAACGCTCAACAAGCCGAGCGGCGAGCCGATGGTGGTCGCATCGGGCGAACTCGCCGAATGGCTCGAGGCGCGCGGCATCACCGCGCGCGTCACGATCAGCGACGAGCGCGATTACGCGGTGTCGTTTGTGATCGCGGAAAGCGCTGAGCCGTCATCCCGCGTTGAATAGACACCACTCCGAATGCGGCCGAAACGGCCGCGTCTGTCCTTGCACGCAATCTTCCAACGGAATTCGATGAAAACCATTCCCGGACCGGTGATGCTCGACGTCGTCGGCAAAACGCTGAACGACGACGACAAGCGCCGCCTTGCTCACCCGATGACCGGCGGCGTGATCCTGTTCGCGCGCCACTACGAGAGCCGCGCGCAACTCATCGCGCTGACCGATTCGATCCGCGCGATTCGCGACGATCTGCTGATCGCGGTCGATCACGAAGGCGGCCGCGTGCAACGTTTTCGCACCGACGGTTTCACCGTGCTTCCGGCGATGGGCAAGCTCGGCGCGCTGTGGGACAGCGACGTTCTGCACGCCACCAAGGTCACGACCGCGGTCGGCTATATCCTCGCTTCCGAGCTGCGCGCGTGCGGCGTCGACATGAGCTTCACGCCGGTGCTCGATCTGAACTACGGGCAGTCGCAGGTGATCGGCGATCGCGCGTTTCATAGCGATCCGCGCGTGGTGACGCTGCTTGCCAAGAGCCTCAACCACGGTCTCGCGCTGGCCGGCATGAGCAACTGCGGCAAGCATTTTCCGGGGCACGGTTTTGCCCATGCCGATTCGCACGTCGCGATGCCCGTCGACGATCGTTCGCTCGACGAAATTCTGCGCGACGACGTCGCGCCGTACGATTGGCTCGGTTTGTCGCTGGGCTCGGTGATTCCCGCGCACGTCGTCTATCCGCAAGTCGACTCGAAGCCGGCGGGTTTCTCGCGCGTGTGGCTGCAGGAGATTCTGCGCGGCAAGCTGCGCTTCGAAGGCGCGATTTTCAGCGACGACCTGTCGATGGAAGCCGCGCGGCAGGGCGGCACGCTGACCGAAGGCGCGACCGCGGCGCTGCAGGCCGGCTGCGACATGGTGCTGATCTGCAATCAGCCGGAACAGGCCGAAAAGGTGCTGGACGAGTTGCGCTTCACGCCGTCGAAGGAATCGCAGCAGCGGCTTAAGCGCATGCGCCCGCGCGGCAAGGCGCTCAAGTGGAGCAAGCTGGTCGCGCAGCCGCAGTATCTGCAAGCGCAGACGTTGCTGCGCAGCGCGTTCGCCTGAGCGGCGAGCGGAGGCAACAAGAAAACGGCGCCTTGTTCACAAGGCGCCGTTTTTCATTGCACGTTCGCGCGTGTCAGTTCAGCCGCATCCGCTGCAGCTTGTTATAGAGCGTCTTGGGACTGATACCGAGCAGCGACGCCGCGCGATGACGCGTGCCGCCGACCGCATCGAGCGTCGCGCGAATCAGCATCTCTTCGACATCGGCGAGCGGCGTGCCGACCGTGACCTGCACGCGGCTGCCGTTCAGATCGCGGCCGTTGACGGAGCCCGCTTCGTCGGCGCGCAGCGATTCGAGCACATCGCCCGACGCGAGATAGGCGCGCCGCACGCGGTCCTCCAGCTCACGCACGTTGCCCGGCCATTCGTAGCTCAGACATTCGCGCAGGAAATTCGGCCCGACCTGTTTCGCGACATCCGACGCGCCGCGCGCAGCGGCGTCCTGATTCAGTTCGTCGACGATGGCCTGCGCGATCAGCGCCGGGTCCTCGCCGCGCTCGCGCAACGGCGGCAGCGTCACGGCGGCGGCTTCGAGGCGCAGCGCGAGATCTTCGTGCAGGCTGCCGTCGGCGACCGCGGCGCGCGGCGCCTTGCGCGTCGACGCGATCAGGCGGAAATCGGTCACCACCTGGCTCGTGCCGCCGACGCGCATGAAGGTCTGCGAATCGAGCGCGCGCAGCAGCGCCTCCTGCTGGGCGCGCGGCAACTCCGCGATTTCGTCGATGAAAAGCGTCCCGCCGCTCGCCTGCTCGAAGAGACCAGGCTCGCGCTGCTCCGCGCCGCTGAACGCGCCGCGTTCGTGGCCGAACAGAATGCTGTCCAGCGAACGCAGCGCCGCCGTGCCGCCCGCGCTGCGGCAGTCGAGCGTCACGAAAGGACCTTTGCGGCGCCGGCTCATGTCGTGCATCGTGCGCGCGGCGACCTGCTTGCCGGTGCCGGCTTCGCCTGAAATCAACACGGCCGCTTCAGTCGGCGCGATATGTTCGATGGTGTCGTAGACGTGCTGCATCGCGCCGCTGCGCCCGAGCATCGAGCCGAAGCGACCCAGTTGGCGCAGCGACGTACGCAGCGTCTGAACTTCCTCGGTCAGCTCGTACGGCCGCGGAATGCGCGCGAGCAGACTGCGCAGCCGCGGAATGTTGACGGGCTTCAGCAGATAGTCCCAGATGCCGTGCCGCAAGCCCTCGATCGCGCTTTCGACGGTCGCGTTGCCCGTCATGACGATGACCGGCAACGCGCCGCCTGGCGGATGCGCGGGCAGATGCTGCAACAGGTCGAGCCCGCTGCCGTCCGGGAGATTCAGGTCGACCAGCACGACATCGGGGATGAAGCGTGTGAGCGCGGCCCGTGCCTCGGCGATGGTCGTCGCCGTGTCGACGGAAAAGCCGTCGGCAGCAAGAATGGCGGACAGACCAGACAGGCTATTGGGATCGTCTTCAACAATCAGGGCGTGTGGCATGGCGAGCGCAACTTTTTAAATGAATGGAATATCCGTTGCCGCGCTGCAATTGCTGCGCGTGGCGGGGGCACGATGGCTGGCCGGTACTGTCGGTCGGATGCGTCGCCACGCGCGCAGCCTCAGCCGAGGCGGCGTAGCAGCGGCCTTCCAGTCGGCATGAGCGCGGTATCCGGCGCGCAGGGCGCCGGGCGAAGCGGACGGCGAGTCGACTCACGTAGTTCGGGTCCTTTGCTGTAGCAAAAGGGCGGTTCGCGAAGCACCGATGCACGTCGCGCTGCCCCCGGTCCAAATCCGCCGGCATCCTTGCGGCCACGGCGTGGCCGGCAAGGGCGCCGGTATTTACGTCGGTTCTGCTGTCAAAAATCGCGGTTGCTGTCGAAAAAGCGGCGCACTTCGCGCTCGGCGTCTTCGCGGCTTTTGCCGTAGCGTTCCTGGATCAGCCCGGCGAGACGGTCGGCGCGGCCTTCGGCCTGCGTCAATTCGTCGTCGGTGAGCTCGCCCCACGCCGCCTTGGCTTTGCCAACGAGCTGCTTCCACTTGCCTTCAGCGATGTCGTTGTTCATCTCGCATCTCCGGTCGACAAACATAAGGTAAGTGCTGACTAGCATGACTTGTGCCAATGCGCTTTGATTTGCTAGATCAAGGGCTTACATCGGCGCGGGCGGCAAGATCGGGCAACGCGACCGGCAATTTGGACAAAATTGCCGGTAAAGTTTTCCTCAACGATACTCGGCGGCACAAAAAAGAAAAAGCGCCCATTTGGGCGCTTTCGTATTTTTTCTCAGCGCGCGATGCATTGCGCTGAGATCAGGTTGCCGGCGTTTAGGCGCGGCTGCGGTACTCGTGCGTGCGCGTGTCGATTTCGATCTTGTCGCCGATGTTGCAGAAAAGCGGCACTTGCAGTTCGAAACCGGTGTTCAGCTTAGCGTTCTTGAGCACCTTGCCCGACGACGTGTCGCCCTTGACAGCCGGTTCCGTGTAGATGATTTCGCGAACCAGCGTGGTCGGCAGTTCGACCGAGATGGCCTTCTCGTTGTAGAACACGACTTCGCAAGCCATGCCGTCTTCGAGGTAGTTCATCGCGTCGCCCATCATTTCGGCTTCGACTTCATACTGGTTGTAGTCGGCGTCCATGAACACGTACATCGGGTCGGCGAAGTACGAGTACGTCACTTCCTTGCGCTCCAGCACGACGACGTCGAACTTGTCGTCTGCCTTGTAGACGCTTTCCATGCCTGCGCCGGTCAGCAGATTCTTGAACTTCATCTTGACGACGGCGGAGTTGCGGCCCGATTTGTTGTACTCGGCCTTTTGCACGACCATTGCGTCTGTGCCGATCATCACGACGTTGCCGGTGCGGAGTTCCTGTGCGGTCTTCATAAAACTGTCCTGTACGAAATTAATAGCTTCAACTTGTGCTCAACGGCATACGGCGCAAGCGGCTTCGACGTTTCCTGCGCGTTGCGCCGCGCCGCGACGAGGCGGCATGACGGGAGGCGATGCACGAAGCGTGGTTGGCTTGCCGCGGGATTCACGAGTGGCGCCGCTCGGCAGCATGGTCCTGACGCGGGTTATTCCGACTCTGCCTCGCCTTTGCGACCGTTTTAGGTCGGAAAAGAGCTCGGACGAAACCGGAAACACCAGGATTTTTTGCTGCGATCGGACCGCGCTTGCGTCGTCGGCCGTTGGATAACCGCTTATTTTAACTGAGTTTTTGTGAACAAGGCGAGATTTCCGGCGAGGTCGCCGACTTGCGCCAGCTCGCCGGCCCATTCGAGCGCGCGCCGCCGCAGCGCCGGGTAGTGGCGGCGCAGCGCTGCCCAGTCGGGCGCGCCGGCGCCGTTCCATGCATGCCAGAAGCCGGCGAGCGCAGCGGCGGCATCGGCGGGAAGCGTGCGGGCGTAGTGCGCGAGCGCGGCGTCGAGTTTCGGCAGATGGGCGTCGTCGGCTTGCGGGTAGATGTGCCAGACAAAGGGCTTCGCGGCCCATTGCGCGCGCACGAACGAATCTTCGCCACGCACGAAGTTGACGTCGCTTGCCCACAGCAGCGCGTCGTATCCGGATTGTTCGGTGAATGCGAGGCCGTGCGCGTTCAGCGCGCCGCGTTCTGCGTGCGCGCCCGCGCCGAACGAAGCCAGCCCGAAAAAGCGCGCCAGCGCGCCGGAAATGCGGCCCTCCGGCGCGAGTAGCACGATCGGCTCGTCGCCGTCGCGCCATTGTTCGAGCAGACTGTCGACGGCGGGATTTTCGTAGGCGAACAGCGAGACGACCGTGGCGCCGACCGGCGGCGCGCGGCCCACGGTTTTCCGCCACCACGCGTCGCGCGCAGCGGGCGACGCTTCGAACGCGGCGCGCGCTGCATCCAGATCGTTCTCCTTCAGCACGCCGCCGGTGCCCGGGCCGAGTCCCGGAAAGAAGAACGTCTTGACGAGCGGATAGCGAGGATGCGGCGACGGCCGCAGATGAAAATCCGCGACCCAGTCTTCGGCGCTCAGATATTCGAGGTTGATCCACACGGGCGCGCGCTCGCGCTGCGCCATCGCCGCCACGTAGACGGGCGGCAGCTCGCAGGCAAATGCTTCGATGACGACGTCTGCGATTTCGAGCGTGTCGCCCGCGTGCGCCGGCGTGTGCCAATGCTCCACGACGATCCCGTCCACCGCCTGCCGCGCGCGATCCAGCGCGAGCGACGGGCACAGTCTCTGGAACGCATGCAGATCGTCGACGAAGACGCGCACCTGCCAGCCGTGTTCGCTCGCGAGTTGCCGCGCGAGGCGCCAGCACACGCCGATGTCGCCGAAATTGTCGATCACCGCGCAGAAAATATCGCAGGCGATCGCTACGGGCGTCGCTGCGGGCGATTCGATAGACGAGCCGGCAGACGGGCCGGCAAGCGGCGCAGTGGAGGACATCGCAGGGCTCCGGCGGACGCGGAATGTTCTAAACTGGCGATTCTAAAGCACTCGCACGAAGAAGCACCCGTCGGATTTTCTTGCGCCGGCGCTCATGCGGCGCGCGGCCCACGGCGCGCCGCTTCGCAAGACAGTTCCACCAGCCGATCCTGCATGACCGAACCCGAAGCAAGCATCGAATTCGAGCCCAAGAAAGTGCTCGCCCAGTTGCCGCATCTGCCAGGCGTCTATCGCTATTACGATACGCACGGCGCCGTGCTGTACGTCGGCAAGGCGCGCGACCTGAAAAAGCGCGTGTCGAGCTATTTCACGAAGACGCAACTGTCGCCGCGCATCGCGATGATGGTGACGCGCATCGCGCGCATTGAGACGACCGTGACGCGCTCCGAGGCCGAGGCGCTGCTGCTCGAAAACAATCTGATCAAGGCGCTCGCGCCGCGCTACAACATTCTGTTTCGCGACGACAAGTCGTATCCGTATCTGAAGCTGACCGGTCACAAGTTTCCGCGCATGGCGTATTACCGCGGCTCGGTGGATCGCAAGAACCAGTACTTCGGGCCGTTTCCGAGCGCGTGGGCCGTGCGCGAGAGCATCCAGATCCTGCAGCGCGTGTTCCAGTTGCGTACCTGCGAGGACTCCGTCTTCAACAACCGCACGCGGCCGTGTCTGCTGCATCAGATCGGCCGCTGCACGGCGCCGTGCGTCGGCAACATCAACGAAGAAGACTATGCACGCGACGTCGCCAACGCGTCGCGCTTTCTGCTCGGCCGCCAGGGCGAGGTGATGAAGGAGCTTGAGCAGAAGATGCATGCGTTCGCGAGCGAGCTGAAGTTCGAGCAGGCCGCGGCGGTGCGCAACCAGATGAGTTCGCTGTCGACGGTGCTGCATCAGCAGGCGATCGAGGTCGGCAGCGACAGCGACGTCGATATTCTCGCCGTGGTCGCGCTGGGCGGGCGCGTCTGCGTGAATCTCGCGATGGTGCGCGGCGGCCGGCATCTCGGCGACAAGGCGTATTTCCCTGCGCACGTCGAAAGTGCGTTGACCGCGGACGAGGGCGGGCTGGAAGACGCAGGAGATGAGGGCGCGCTTACTGAGGTTGCGTTGGATGCGGGGTCGTCAGTTGAAGAGAGCGCGGGCAACGAGGCTGGGTCGCTCGATGCGGACGCGCTCGCAATCGCACAGGAGTTGCCGCCTGAAGAAGACGAGGCGGGCGAAGCCGACGCCAACGCCGACGCCGAAGCCGACGCCGAAGCCGACGCCGACGCCGAAGCCGACGCCG